>NZ_JBWWVS010000007.1:0-215767 GCF_056675615.1 Xanthomonas sp. NCPPB 2864 | reverse complement strand
CGGGAAAGTTGCTCTTGCTCCGCCGCCGAGGTCATCGCTGACTTTCCAGCGCAGTGGCAACTGGACCAGCAGCACCTTACTGTTCCCGTGCCTACAGCTCTGGAGCCATTGGCCCATGTTGCATATCGTCGGGCCGAGCCTCAGCATGAGGCCTAACAATTCATTCAAGCCGAACCCGCTTCGCGGGTCGGTTTAGCTCAAACTTTAGGCATCAGATCATGTACGTTGAGAGCGTTGAAATTTTCTCAGACCGATCAAACATGCCGGTGATTGGGCATCTTGGCCGCCAGTTCCCTGGCGTACTCGTACAGGGCGACACCCTTCATACGCTATGCGCTCAAGCCACTAAGGCATTGTGGGATAGGCCTGATGTCCGGGACGAACTTCAAGATCTGCACAATAAGCTGCTAAGTATGCCTGCTCACTACAAGACCGTATTCAATGAGCATCAGTTTGCGCTACCTTTCGTAGAGACGCTGATGCCTAACTATTCATTCAGGCCGAAGTTGCTTAGCGACGCAGCTTAATTCAGGTGTAGGCCGCACATGAGATATCTCCCCCTCATATTTGCTATTGCGATCAGTGGCTTCCATAACCCAGGCCGCATGATTGAAGGATTATTCACGGTGGATGGAAAGCCTACGCCAGGCATAGAGGTGAGACTTCCACATAACATCGATGATTATTCTGATTGCGGTGCCGCTCCTCTCGCGGCCGTGACGGATCAGTCGGGAAAATTTCGGGCGTCGATTGACGGGTATCCAATCCGTCCATGCTTCACACTAAATGGAAAAATCTATAGTGATTTCATGATCTTGGATGACAAGAAACAAGATGATATACAGCTAAGCTGTAGGATACCATATGACCCAAAGGGTCACTTCGAAGATTCCCACATTTGCTATTTAGGCGCGCCGCCTAACAACCCATTCAAGCCAAAGTCACTTCGCGGATCGGCTTAATTTAGGCGTTAGATGTACAATAAAATAACCCGCTACTTGCGAAACTGTAGGTCGAGCTATCTGACACTACGGTGTGTACGTCAATTCCGGCGTCAACGCCAAAAGCTACTTTGCTGGGCTAGCGGATAGCATCCGGCGCAACGTCTGCAAACCATTTCCCGTTAGCGCTACAGTCATGGCGCCTGGCTTTCCCGACATGGCGCTTGGCCAAGTCATCTCGGGTCAATGCGTCTCGGGTCAATGCGTCGCTCATCAAGCAGGCTACTGGCTCGTGTACCAACCAGAGCAGAGCCGCTTCTATTGCTTTTGGGGTGAGAGTGTGAGCAACCTCGGCGCCCATGGCGTGCTCGGCAGCCCACTGCATTGCTGGTCTGCGTAGGCACGTCTAACAATTCATCTAAGCAGGACTCGCTTCGCGAGTCGGCTTAATTCAGGCGACAGGCACTGCATGAAAGTTCGATGGCTATTTGTTGCATGGGGAATCTTTGCAGCTCTGGTTCTTTTGCTGCGTTTCGGTGTGGTCGGTCCACGAGAGTGGCTGACCACGCTCTATAGCGTGGGTAGTCTCGCACTTGCCGGCGGCGCTGGCACCCTACTCAACATCCGCTTTCGTCGAGATCTTCTGGCAGTTGATCGAGCCACCTGGGAATACCTCACGCAATTTCCTGGTCTTGGTCCTGGCTACCACAACAATCTTCGTGAGCTAGGCTGGATCGCACGACCGTCGTCTACTATCCCGCCCCACCTCAAACCGCTGTGGCTCCGGGCACGTAAGCTCGTCTGGCTACCAGTTGTTTGGTTCTTAACCACACCGGCAATCTGCATTATTGTAGGGGTCGGCGGTACCTAGCAATTCAGTCAGCCAGACCCGGTTTGCGGGCTAGCTTAGTTCAGTCGTTAGCCGTCATAGGAGAGAAGTTGGTGAGTGATACAAGGAGCGAAGTACAGCGCTTGGCTGTCGAGTGCATTGAGATGCTTCAGGAACGCGCTGGTGGTGCATTGAACTACTCTTCCCAGAGCCTAGAGGTTATTGAAGAGATACTTGCAGAAGCCTGCAACTACTTCTCAGACCTGCCGCAGGGTCAGATCACAGAAATCGTTCAGCGCGTTGGCTGTTACATCTTGGATGTTGTTTATCGTCAATTCGGCGGCCAGTTCTTCTGGCACGACGAGTATGACCAACCAATTCTGATCGTTGGAGAGCCAGAAAGTCATATCGCGTTAGTCACATGGAGCAAAGTACACGGGCGTATTGCTGGCGACGCCGGTCACAACATTCCATTTTTCTACGCAGGATTTTCAGATCGCGTAGCGAGTTCCAAACCTGGCACTAGGGCAATGTACGTGTAATGACTGCTGACAGTTCATTCAAGCCGATTCAGCGACTCAAATTCGTACTCATACATTCTGTCGCGGGCACCGGGGGAACAAGCACAGGGGTGCGTTACTAAATAGGTCAGATCTTTTAATGAGAATTCATCTAACTCACAGGCAAACGATGCTTCGCATCGCGACCGCAGCATGTGTCGGCTTTGTCGACGGTGACTTGGTCGAGGTTTGGCCCACAGATGAATCCTAAGAATTTATTCAAGCCAACGCCGCCTCGTGGCTCGGCTTAATTCGGACGTTAGGGCGCAGCAGTGAAGAATTTCGCAATTTTGACAATGGTGATTTGCACATCACTGACAGCTTGTTCCTCAGGGTCCACCAAACATCCAGCCTATGGCGGTGAATACTTCTACAACTTCGAGAACGCCATTTTCACTCCTGACGGCAAAAAGGAGGATTGGTGCCTCAGCGGCATATCCATGCAAAAAGCTGAACTTCCCGCGAAAGATGCAAGTGGCCCGTGGGGTACATCACACGTTGTCCTACGTGGCAGACTTGGTCCCAGAGGTAGCTATGGTGGCCTTGGTCGCTGCAAACATGTCCTTACTGTCACAGAGATAGTTGAGATAACCAACATGAGGGGACAAGGTGAATAGGCAGCGGTCTAACAATTCATTCAAACCGATGCCGCTTCGCGACGCGGCTTAATTCAAGCGTTAGTCCGCAAGGGAGATCGCGTGGAAGGCCCAACCAACAAGCTTCTCATCGTCGGCGGCGCACTGAGTGGCGTTGCAGCACTGGCACATCTTGCATGCTTGGTAGTGGGCGCACCGCTCTTCCGCCTCTTGGGCGCCGGAGAGCAGATGGCGCAACGTCACGCTGAAGGCAGCTGGTACCCCACAGTGGTCACGCTAGCAATCGCCACCATCTTGGCCATTTGGAGTGCGTACGCACTCTCGGCCGCAGGTGTATTCCGGCCGTTTCTGCTACGTCGAACAGTCCTTACGGCGGTCACAGGTATTTACATCGTTCGCGGTGTGGCGTTTGTCCCGGTCATGGCCTACTTCCCTGGCAACAGCCTCACGTTCTGGGTCGTGAGCTCGGCGACCTGTTTCGCCATTGGTCTAGTGCACCTTGTGGGGCTTCGCCAGTCGTGGGACAGGCTACGCCGGCTTGCGGCCTAGCCATCCATTCAAGCCGAAACCGCTATACGGTTCGGCTTAACTCAGGCGTTGCGTCTGCTTTTTCGCACCTGACATTTGAGGCAAAGATCATGAGCGACTCCCGATTTTGCCGTTCCAACCCCTACTTAAAGATTGGCAGATCGCTGGTCTTGGTCGCCCTGGGAGTGATAGCTTTTACCTCGTTCTTTCTTCCGGATAGAGATCTCCAAGCTATTGTCCGCAACATCGGTGGCGTGGTGCTGCTTTGCGGCGCTGTCGTCTATGTGATCGGTCGGTTCGTGCAGGCCAAAGGTGCACGGGCGCAGGGCTGATAATCCATTCCATCCGTCGCCGCTTCGCGGCGTCGCTTAACTCAGGCGTTCGCCGCTGTCAGGAGTCATGGCAAGATGGAAAGGACACAAGCCGACGCAATCGCGAAGACCATTTTGGGGCCGGATCTGCGTACTCAGGAGCAGATTTGCCAAAAGCGTATAGCGGAAACCGCTTATCTCGCGCGAAAGCGTAAAGTAGCATGGTTTGCTTTAGCGGGCTCGGGGATCGGTGCTGGCGTTGCATACCTCATCGGCATGCAGTTTCCAATCGGAGTGGTTTGGGGCGGGCTTGCGAGCTCCATAGTTGGCTGGCTGGTGACGCGCAGGTCCGGGGCCTAACAAGTCATTCAAGCCGTACCCGCTTCGCGGGTCGGCTTAACTCAGGTGCTAGGCAGCAAAGCAGACATGATCGCAACTCTATTCATCGCACTTCTCGCTGCTAGCTCGTCGACTGTGCCTGCCACTGAGCAACCCGCGCTTCAATGCAACATTGGACCGGCCTTGAAGCAGTTCGGAGGCAATGAGTGGCTGATATATGGCTGCGCTGACGGGCATTCCGTAGTGGTCGCTGCTAGCGCGCCCAATCCCGCTGCGCCGTTCGTCTTTATCCTCACGCCGAATGGGAACGGTGGCATTGAGTTGCGTGGCGAAGGTACTGGGACCGATTCCGCCACCAAATCCGCGTATGACAGGCTCAGCAAGATGTCCAGCTCGAACCTGGCTGCGCTTTTTCAGGAGGCTAGTCGTGCCAATGGGCGGTAAGCTGACGCCTAGCACTTCATTCAAGCCGAAGCCGCTTCGCGAGTCGGCTTGATTCCGGTGTTGGAACTCAGGGGGAGAGTGCTGTGAACTGGAAGCGCGTCGTTGGCTGGTCTGCTCTACTCATGATCTTGACCAGTGGTGTCGGTGTTCTCAGCGGAGTCTGGGTGGCTCATTCACAGATCGAACCGGCAACGATCGACCAACTAGTAGAGAGAGCCCGCCTTTTCAGGCGTGTTGCAACTGGGCTTATCGCAGTCGTCTGCTATTGGCGCCTTGCCACTGGTGCCCCGACTCGTAGGGCCTGGCAGGTAGGTGCTGCATTCTTGCTAGTACAGCTGACGGACATGGCTCTGTCTTTGGCACTGGGTGCGCATGTCGGTGAGTTACTCGAGCCGTGGGGTATCTTGCGTTCTATGTTGTACGCACTAGCAGGCTACGTTCTAGCAACGCTGAGCCACAGCAACTCACGCAAGCCGAAACCGCTACGTGAGTCGGCTTAACTCAGGCGTTAGACCTAGCTGGAAATTTTATGGTGTTCAAAGGCTTGCTCATCACTATGGCTGTCTTGTGCGCCTTTCTCGGATACCGCGTTCTTCGCCCGGAGTCTGAGGTGCATCAGCCCGCTAAAAATTGAGAATAAGGGGGCGGGGTTATTTTCCAGATGTCTCATCGGTATGGGCAACGGCTTCGTTGGACGCTGATCGGCTCCCTGCTTGTCGAGGCAGTTGACATCCCAACAAACACGCAGCAATCTCTTCCTCAAGGAGCGTAGAAACTCCTCGTACAGCGGTACCCACCTCCGAAAGACCGGTGGGTTTTTTGTGCCTGCAGATTCTGCGGGTGCAACCGACGCGATGCTCTGCGTCGGGAGGGCGGCCAATACAACACCCGCAAGGGGAATAAGCCCGCCGTCTGTACGCGGTTTCTAACCTCCCGACATCCCGTCGCCACCCGGCGGCGGGGCCTGTTCGTCAAGGAGGGCTTTGCCATGCGTCGATCCGCGTCTAGTCCCAAGCCAGCGCGCAAGCGCGCCACGGTGCCACCGCCCACCGAGATCGGCTGGCACTCGCTCGACCCAACGATCACGCCGCGGCGCTACCTCGAGCGCACCCCCATCCCCGAGCCCCGCCCCGATCCCAGCAAGCCGCGCCGCCCAGGCCACCCGCGTGCCCCGCAACACTGCACCGTCGGCTACGGCTACTACCCCGACAGCCACCAACGCATCCCCACGCTGCGCCTGCGCGGCCGCTGGCTGGAGCAGCTGGGCTTCACCATCGGCAGCAAACTCAACATCCGCATGCGCAACGGCGAGCTGGTCGTCAGCGTGGCACCCAAGGACTAAGCAGATGCGTCGCGCAGCATGCAGACCAACGCCCGCATCAAGCGCAACGCGTTTAGCATCACACCTTGCGCGCTCACTGCTTCTCGCGCAGGAGGACAAAGGTGGAGCACCAGGCCGTCGTCCTGCATCTCACATTGGATCAACTTGACTATGGCATAGCACATGGTCATGGGCAGCCGCGCTGGTATAACGAGCGTTTGTTGCAAAGGCTTGCAGCGATTGACGGCAATGGACGACTCGGCGAGGATCGTTTTTACGCCACACGGGCAACCCCGGTAATAGTCAGGCGACTTGGAGGTTTGGATGAAGTTGATGCTTCTATTGGGTGTGGTACTTGCGCTTGGCAATATCGTTGCATCGGTTGCCGTGCTTCGCGTTTCGGTGCTGTCGCCATCACAACGCGCATTGCAAGTTGCCCTCATCTGGCTTGTTCCAGTCATTGGCGCGGTGGTTTGTGCGGCATTTGCTTCTTCTCAGGCAGCTGGCTCCACGTCGTCCGATACAAGTGACCCGCTCTATCTGTCATCCGATGGTGGCGCATCGGCTGGTCAGGACGCTGGTTTTTCCGGTTGCGATGCGGGGGACTCTGGCTGTGCCGGGAGCAGTGACTAGTGGCGACGCCGGGCAAGTCGTTCAAGCCGGATCCAGTTCGCGGTTCTGTTTAATCCAGTTGCTGGACCGCTAAGGATATTTCGAGGGAGACAGATGATTCTTTGGGGATGGGGCGAGCGAGTGCTGACCTTCGACCTGGCAGAGCATGAGCACTGCCAGAGGTGCGAGCAAGAGCAAGTCTTTACACTGCGTCTCAAGTACACGTACGGACACTTCTACCATCTTTTCGGATGGGTTATCTCCAAGCAGTACCAGCTCATTTGCCCCGTTTGCTCCCACGGCTGGATAGTTAACGCTTCGGCGGCGGAAGCGCAGATTGGGTGCAACCCAGTGCCGTTCCATCAGAGGTCAGGATGGATTGTCATGCTTATCCTTGCAGCAATCATTGGATTTGCCGCCGTGACGTATCAGCATGCGGCCTGACAATTCATTCGAGCCGAAGCCGATTCGCCGATCGACTTAGCTATTCGCTCAAGCCGAAGACGCCTAACAGTCCAACTTAGCCGGGCTATTGAAATCCATGTCTGATCCCCCACAAATGTCGGCAATTGAGGCATTACACCTCTCATACAATGCTTTCCCCTTTACTGTAGAGGCGTTGGTCGAGCCAGAGTAGGAGCAGCCAAGCGATGGGCGACTACAACACCGCTTGGGAGCTACGAGATGATGCTCTGTACGGACATAACCTGATAGTTACTGGCTTCTTCACAGAGCAGCAGGAATCTGCTCTTCTTGCATTTATGGCTGCGGCACATCTTGTTCCGGTCAATGAGACATACCAGGAGGCTCGGGGCGCACCGTAAATCTTGTAGCAATGCAGCACCCCGCTTGGGAGCAGGTTCGCTTGTTGGCTAAAGCTCTCCTGGAAATGCTTGCTCCAGTGACCGAGGCAAACAGCGCATCTATTGGTTCTCCCGCTGATTCGTCCTAGAATTTCAATCAAGCCTCATCCACCTATCAAATCGAATGAGCGTAGCCGTTCGGTGCTACAGGGATTTGCAATGACTCATTCAACGCCCTACCGCGTTGTGCATCAAACACCGACTGTCGAAGCGTATCGGCATCTTCGGCAAGCAAGCGGCTTGAGTCCGAAGGCACTTGAAGCCGCCGAGCGCGGGCTGCCCAACTCGCTCTTCAGCGTGCAGGTGCTTTGCGATGGCGAACCGGTGGCGATGGGGCGCGTTATCGGTGATGGCGGCTGTTTCTATCAGGTGGTGGACATTGCCGTCTTGCCAGAACATCAGGGCCGTGGCCTGGGTAAGGCTGTGATGGGCGAGATCGCCAATTATATTGAGCAGGAAGTCCCTGAATCGGCGTACGTCAGCCTGATTGCGGATGGTCAGGCCTACAGGCTCTATCAGCAGTTCGGTTTCGTGTTGACTGCGCCCGCCAGTGTAGGCATGGCCTTCAAGAGGAACACCGCGAGCGCAGCGCCGAACCTTCGGTAGAGCTACCATTTTTCTGCTGCGCTCGCGCCCAGCGTTCCAATCTGTCACTCACGCACTGCCGCCAAGGAAAGCATGTTCTCCATCTTCAAGAAGAAAGCCGCTCCGTTATTGATCGTTCGCGCCGATGGGCGAGAGTTGTGCCACGTTACCGAGAGCGATGTCCCATGCGAGCTCAAGCCCCGTGCGTGGTTGAAGGCCAACAGCGTCCTGGAGTTTGCCGACTCGGCGGGAGAGGTGCACCGACATGAACTCGGTGCTGCGACGGGGTGGTTCCACTTTTCCGTTCGCGTGCATCCCAACCTCGGGTGCCAGGCAGACTGTGTCATTTCGCAGACCGAGCAGCTCGATCCAGATGCGTTTGCGAATGGCCAAGCATCCGGGATCAGGTTTCAGCCGTTCTTTCTGCCGGGCGCCAGCGTCAGCAGTTCCGCACTTGCAGGCAAGGGGCTTTTTGCAAGGGGTCTGCACTTCAGCGGATTAGTCACCGGTGGCAACGTGCTGCTTTCCTGTGAGTGCGACCACTGCCAGCGTTCGTTCCTGATCCGCTCCTATCACGCGGGTTTTAGCAACGCGGGATACTTCTACTCGGGGTCCGGCAAGTACACCATCACCGTCGATAGCCATCTGCCTGGCAGCCCTGCAGCGCTGTCCGAGCCGGATGCCGAAGCGCTTGCTGTGCTGGAAGACGCATTACCGTTGGCACCGGATGGGTCCCGCTACGCCTACCTCAATCCTTTTCGCTGCCCGCATTGTTCCGAGCCTTACATCGATTTTGAGGCGAATCCGGGGCTGAGGGCGAGCGAGTACTACGGGAATTACTTCGAGGGCTCAACGCTGCTGCGATACGCGCCGCCCGATGTTGAGCATTCTTCCTGATGACTCCATTGCTGCGTTGCCGCTGGTCTGTGCGAGCTCGCAAAGCAACGCTTTTATAACGAGTCCGAATGCGCTTGAGCAAGCGTGCATTGCCGTCTCATGTGCTGAAAATGAGCCTTGTTTGTTGGCGTGATGTCACGCTTCCGCTACGCAGCGCGGAGTTCCGGAGTTGCAACGCGAGCCCAAGACATTAGAATCGGTACGCGTGGTGCGCGTCAGTTCCCGCCTGCGCAATGTAATCGTCAGGTGGATCGCTTCAACTATCAACGAAGGAATGCTCATGTTGAAACCAGCAGATACCAAGCTCTATTCCAAATTGGTCGGCATCAGCATTGGCATCTTTGCAGCCGTGGGGGCTGCCCTCGGGGCAGCAATGGGCAACCTGCCGCAAGGCCTCGGCCTGGGGCTGTCGCTTGGCTCCGTGTTCGGCATTGCCTGGGCGCGTCGGCGTGGTGCCATCTGACGCCGGCACGAGGTGGCACGCGCATGTCGCTCGCCGACTGCGCTGTGCTGCCGGAGCCGACGTTGATACCGCCTGGTAACCGCTGTGACATGCAGCCATGGCAGCGGATTCGCAGCTGTTTCGGTACCGCTCCTCGCTGCCGGTCGGCAAAGCGCTGGCATGCGCTACCATTCGGTCGATGAACGTTAGATCGTGTCTTGCAGTTTTCCTGCTCGGTGCCTGTGCATCGCTTTCGGCCCAAGGGGTTTCGCCCGCCACCACGCGTGAGGTCGATCAGCTTTTCAAGGTCCTTGCGCAATCCAACTGCGAGTTTTCGCGCAATGGGTCGTGGTACGCTGCGCCCAAAGCCAGTGAACACTTGCAGCGCAAGTACGACTACTTGCAGAAGAAGGGGCTGGTGACGTCTACCGAATCCTTCATCGAGCTTGCTGCCACCAAGAGCAGCATGTCGGGCACGCCGTATCAGGTGCGTTGCGGCAACACTGCGCCGGTATCCAGCCAATCCTGGTTCACTGGCAAGCTGCGGGAGCTGCGCAAGTAATCGGCCGGCGTCAGCACCACAGCATCTGCCTTGCAGCGTTGCCTGAGGCGCTGGCAATTGCTGCTGGACAGCAGATACGCTGATGTAAATCAGGCAACGCGCAGCCTCTGCGCTGCCTCAGCGCTGCCATCGCGCTCATCGGCCACAAACGCACTCACTGCATCTTCCAGCTGCGCGGCATGGTCGCCCATGGCGCGTGCGGCGGCGCTGGCGTCCTGCATGCGGGTGACGCCGTCGCGCATGTCGGCGTCTACGCCGGCGAGGGTGTGATGCACCTGCGCGATGCTGCCGGCTTCCTGTTGTGAGGCGACGGCGATCCTGCTGAGCGTGCTGCTGACCTGGCCGATGGTGGCGACGATGTGCTGCATGCCTTCGCCGGCGTGGCGTACCTGCTGCACGCCGGCCTGCATATGCGTGACCGATTCGCCGATCAGGGTCTTGATCTGGCTGGCGGCGGTGGACGAGCGCAATGCCAGCGCGCGCACCTCGCCCGCAACCACGGCGAAGCCGCGGCCTTCTTCGCCGGCGCGTGCAGCTTCGACGGCGGCGTTCAGGGCCAGGATATTGGTCTGGAAGGCGATGCCGTCGATGACCGAGACGATGTCCTGGATGCGGCGCGAGGCCTGTTCCATCTGCTGCATGGTGCCCATCGCCTGGTGCATGGTGTCGCCGCCGCTGCGTGCGGCCTCGGAAGCGGCGGCGGTGAGCTTGTCGGCGTCGGCGGCCTGCGCGGTGTGCTCCTGCATGGTGCCGAGCACGGCCTGCATCTGGGTAGCGGTGCGGCTCAGGGTGGCCGACTGCCGCTGCACCTGCTGCTCCAAGGCATCGTTGCGGGTCAGGATGTGGCCGGCGGCGTGATTGATCGCGGTGCTGGAGCTGCGGATCTGCGTGATGATGCGCGCCAGCTCGTCGGCGGTGGCATTGGCGTCGCGCTTCATCTGCTCGAACACGCCTTCGCAGTGGCGGTCGATGCGCTGGGTCAGATCGCCACGTGACATCGCCGCCAGCATGCGGCGCATGTCCTGCAGGCTGTCGTCGGTGATGGCCAGGAACTGGTTGACGCCCTCGGCCAGCTGGCCGAGTGTGCCGCTCCTTGCATTCCCCTGCAGACGGGCACCGAGCTCGCCACGCGCAGCCTGGGCAATGACCGTGGCCAGCTGCTCTTCCAGCGCCAGGTCCTGGGTGCGGTCCTGCCACTCCACCACCACGCCCAGCGAGGCGCCGTCGTCATCGCGGACCGGGGTGATGTTTTCCTGCAGCTGCAACGCCGCCAGCGCGCGCGTTTTGCTGCTGCCTGCGTCATGCCCCAGCTGCACCGCATCGGCCAGTGCGGTGTGCAGCACATGCGCATCGACCTGCGTGCTCAGTTGCTGGAACGATTGATTGCGATAGATGGCAGCGCCCTGCCCGTCGACGATGGCCACCGCCATTGCCGATGCATCCAGCGCCAGGCGGATACGGCGATTTTCCAGCAGCAGCTGCTGCTGTTGGGCGATGCGCTCTTCCACCTGCACGCTCATGCGCACCAGCGCCTGCGCCAGCGAGCCGCTGCGGAAGGGCTGCTGCAGGATGGCCGGCGGCAAGGTGGCGCCGGTGGCCAGGGTGTCGGCCAGTTCGGCCAGCGCTTCGGCCTCGTGGTCGAGGGCATCGACCTGGCGGCGCAGCTGGATGGCCATCACGCAGACGAAGGCTGTTTCGACGATCACGTAGCCGGCATGCAGCACCACGATGCCGAAGCCGCTGCCGACGGTGAACGCCTGCACCGGCATGCCGCGCGATTGCAGCCAGTAGAACGCCAGGTGATGCACGGCGATGGCGCCTGCGGCGACCACCACCGGCAGCCAGTCGCGGTAGTACAGCAGCAGCGCCAGGATCACGAACACGCCAAAGTGCATTTCCACCAGGCCATGCGCCTGCTGGATGGTGGCCGCGACCAGGGCCATCAGCACCAGCGCGTTGGTGATGCGGGTCAGGCGTGTGCCGGGGTTGGCCTGCACTTGCCAGGCCATCAGCAACAGGCTAGGCAGCGTAACCGCCAGAAACGTGGTCCATTGGCCCTGGTACCAGGCCAGGCCCAGCGAGCCGACGCTCTGCAGCACGGCCAGCCACAGAAACAGCCGGTCGGCCTTGATCGCCAGGCGGGTGGCGTAGGTGGAGGTCGGCGGTGCCGATGCGGACAGTTCCATCATGACAGCGACTCCACGGCACAGGGACAAGGGGACACCAGCGCGGCACCCGGGGTGCGCGCCAGGACATCGGGTAACCAGCGCGACCAATCCGCCGTGCCGGCGGTGCCGCACACGGCGCCGCCGTCTGCGGGGCCGGCGTAGCGCGGTTGGCCGTCGGCACCGAGCAGCCACACGGCATAGCCGCTGCCACGCAGCGCGGGGGTGTCGAGCATGCGCACCTGGCCGCCACGCGCACGTACCGCGCTGCTGAGCACGGCCCAGGCGCGATCGGCGGCCGGGTCGGTGCAGGCGCAGGCACCTGCGACGCCGATCAGCATCGGCGCCTGCTGCGCGGCCGGCAGGCTGGCCTGGACCTGCGCCCATGCACTGGCGACGTCGGTGGCTTGCGCGTGGGGCGTGGTCCAGGCCACGGCGATCCAGCCGCACCACAGCGCGAGCAGGGCAGCGCCCAGGGTGCGTCGCGTTGAGGCGGACAGGGTGCCGAAGACGGGCATGGCGCAGCGGATTCGCGAGGTAAGGTGAGCCCCTTATCGGGTGCCGGTGCAGACGCTTGAGCCAGCTTGCGATTGAAATTAGCGATGGCAGCGATAGCACACGCCAGGCCCGTTACGCCGCAAGGGTTTGCGGGTAACGCGTGGGGTGGCTGCGCTGGCAGTCGTTTATCCGGCGCGGGATTTTGTGAGCACGCGTTCACAGATCGACGGTGGGGCTGCTGCATGCATGGCAGGCCGTGGTGGCTGTGATGTCGTCACTCTGGATTCGGGTCCAGGTGCCAGGGCGTGCCCTCGACAGCGGCGATGCATGGCGAGTCCGCCACTGAGCCGCCTACGCTTCCGGGCCCGAGTATCGATGCCTCAACAACGCACATCTAGCAGACGCGGAAATCCATCCACCGCTGCGCCTAGTGCAAGCGCTTAGGCGATCCTCCAACGCGTCGAGGCGCCCACCCGGAAGTCAGCGCCGTCAGCTCGCTTGCCGATACTGCAAACCGGCGCTTACGCCAGCGCTTCGTCGGCATCCAGCGCAACCGCCGGCTGCTGGGCATGATCGAAGCGTTCGCGTGCAGAGCGGATGGCCGCGTGGTTCTCGCCTGCCCAGTTGAGCAGCTGCGAGATCGGGCCGAGCAGCGCCACGCCGAGCTTGGACAAGGCATATTCCACGCTGGGCGGCTTGGTCGCGTAGACCTTGCGGGTGATCATGCCGTTGCGCTCGAGGTTGCGCAGGGTCTGGGTCAGCATGCGCTTGGAGATGTCCGGCACGGCGCGCTGGATGGCGCTGAAGCGGGAGGGGCCGGGGATCAGCGTCAGCAGGATCAGCATGGTCCATTTGTCGCCGATCTGATCGAGCACGTCGCGCACCGGGCACTTGGTGGCGTCGAACGGCATACCTTGCAGGGACGGCGGCGGCGGAAACAGAGCAATCGCGTTCACTGGGATATCTCACGGTAACCAGGGGGTGGAAAACTGCCTCCTTGCGGAGGTTCGAACGGCCCTGACAATAGGTGCGCGGACCAAGAGTCTAGATAGTAGACCACACCTCTTATCAATACCTACTGGAGTTCACCATGGCACACACCTCCCCCCTGATCCTCGTCACCGGCGCCAGCGGGCAGCTGGGCGCATTGGTGGTCGACGCATTGCTGGCGCGTGTCCCGGCCGCTCGGATCGTAGCAACGGCCCGCGATACTGCGTCACTCGCGCAGTTCGCAAAACGCGACATCACCGTGCGTCGCGCCGACTACGCGGACCCGCAGAGCCTGGATCAGGCCTTCGCAGGTGTGGGCCGGGTGCTGCTGGTGTCGTCCAATGCGGTGGGCGAACGCGTGCCGCAGCACCGCAACGTGATCGAAGCCGCCAAGCGTGCCGGCGTGGAGTTACTGGCCTATACGAGCGTGCTGCATGCCGATACCAGCACGCTGGCACTGGCACCCGAGCATGTGGCCACCGAGGCGCTGCTGCGCGAGAGCGGCGTGCCGCACGTACTGCTGCGCAATGGCTGGTACACCGAGAACTACACCGGCTCGATCGCGGCCGAGGTGGCGCATGGCGCGGTGATCGGCAGCGCCGGCGAGGGCAGGATCAGTGCGGCCACGCGCGCCGACTATGCCGAGGCCGCCGCAGCGGTGCTGGCCGCCGACACGCCGCAGGCCGGCAAGGTCTACGAACTGGCCGGCGATACGGCCTTCACGATGGCCGAGTATGCCGCCGAGGTGACGCAGCAGTCGGGCAAGCCGGTTGCCTATCACGACCTGCCCGAAGCCGACTACGCAGCGGCCTTGGTGCAGATCGGGCTGCCGGCTGCATTCGCACAGGTGTTGGCGCAGTGTTCGGCCTCCTCGCGCGGCGGCAGCCTGTTCGACGACAGCCACACGCTGAGCCAGCTGATCGGCCGCCCGACCACCCCGCTGCGCGATGCGGTGGCGGCGGCATTGCAGGCAACGCCGGGCGGCTGAGCCGAGCCCTGGCACGGTGCTGCTCGACAGCCCGCAGCAGCATCGGCGCGGCGCTACGCCACGCTGTGCGTGATCCGGCAAAGGCGGGCGATGACCCGCCTTTGCCATGATTCTGAGTCATCGTCCCTTGCCCACGCGTTGGCGACGACGACAGCACGCCATGGCCGTGCACAGCACGCGCTTCGGCCTTTGCGTCGGCAGCTGCTCCTGGCGGCACCATCTGCCCATGGCACCGCAGGCCCGATGGCCGGCAGCAGCAACCAAAGCGTCACATCCGTGCCTGATGCCCGCGCAGCGCGCCGCTGGGCCCGCCTTCTGCACGTCGCACAACTGACACGCGCCAGACACGCAGCTGACACAGCGTTGCGCTGCGCGGGGCCGCCGATGTCACCAAACTGACATCAAATCTAAATATAACTGCACGCATTGCCGCACCGTCAGGACGACCGGGCGCCTGGTGGGCGTGCCGGCGCCGTGTTCGCCGCCCGCCGGGCAGCGCCGGCCTGACGCTGCCGCCGACCCGTTTCCCTTGCACGAGCCGGACCAATGAAAAAACGCAATCTCGCCACCGTCCTGTGCGCCCTCAGCGCGACCGCCAGCGGCAGCACGCTGGCCGCCGAGCTGGAGCTGTACGTCGACCGCAAGACCAAGCAGATCTTCGCCGAGCCGGCCCCGGGCCGCGACAAGCTGGGCAAGTTCGTGCAGGTGGACGAGAACGGCAAGCTGCCGGCGTCGGCGATGCCGGCCGCACCGGCACTGCCGCCCGCCCCTGCGGCGCCGGTGCCTGCCGACACCGCCATCGCCCAGGCCGCACCTGCACCCGTACCGGCTGCGGCACCGGCCAAGGCTGGCGAGGCCGGCAAGAAGTGGTACGACAAGCTGAGCCTGCGCGGCTACACGCAGATCCGCTACAACCAGGGCATCGGCGGCGACGCGCAGGATCTGCGCGCACCCGGCGACCGCTTTATCGGCAACGACCAGAGCCTGGGTATCCGGCGTGCGCGCCTGGTGCTGAGCGGCGATCTCAACGAGCACGTGTCGCTGTACTTCCAGCCGGACTTTGCGAGCACGCCGACCGGTTCGACCACCTCCAACTTCGCGCAGCTGCGCGATGCGTATGCCGACATCTACTTTGACAAGAAGCGCGAGTACCGCGTGCGCGTGGGCCAGTCGAAGATGCCGTACGGCTGGGAGAACCTGCAGTCCAGCCAGAACCGTCTCACCCTGGACCGTGCCGACGCGCTCAACTCCGGCCTGCGCGACGAACGCGATATCGGTGCGGTGTTCTACTACAGCCCCACCGTGGCCAAGGGCCGCTTCCAGGACCTGGTCAAGTCGGGCTTGAAGGGCTCGGGCGACTACGGCGTGATCGGTGCCGGCGTGTACAACGGCCAGGGCGCCAACCGCGCCGAGCGCAACGACAGCATGCATGCGGTAGTGCACGCCACCTACCCGTTCAAGTTCGCCAACGGCCAGTACCTGGAAGTGGGTGCCGATGCCTACAGCGGCCGCTTCGTGCCGACCGCGGCGGCAGTCAACATCGGTGGCCGCAGCTTCACCCCGGCCATCACCGACCCGAACGGCTACACCGACCAACGCGTGGCCGCGCACATCATCTACTACCCGCAGCCGTTCGGCCTGCAGGCCGAGTGGACGGTGGGCCGCGGCCCCGAGCTGGATGTCGCACAGCGGCGCATCCGCACCCGCTCGCTGAGCGGCGGCTACGTGCAGGCGATGTACAAGCACGATGGCAGCTACGGTACCTTGCTGCCGTACCTGAAGTGGCAGACCTACCGCGGCGGCTCCAAGTTCGACACCAATGCGCCGCGCATGCGCCTGGACGAAGTGGAAGCCGGCGTCGAGTGGCAGCCGATGGATGCGCTGGAACTGGTGTTCGCCTACTCGAAGATGAAGCGCACCGACGTCACCACCGCGCCGTATCCGGTGGTGGAAGGCGACTTGCTGCGGCTGCAGTTGCAGGTCAATTACTGATCCCTGCACCGTGATGGAAGACCAACAAGCCCCCGCAGGCGGGGGCTTGTTGGTGGTTGCGTCGCGAGCCGTGGTGGCGACGTGCGTCGGCACGATGGCGCTAGCCGCGGCCCTGTTGCTTCGGCCGCCGACCCAGCGCCGGCACCGGCGCGCTAGCGGGCTGCCAGTTCCGCGCGAATGATGTCCGCGCCTGCGCTGAGGGCCTTGAGCTTGCCTCTTGCAACGTCACGGGCCAGAGGCGCCATCCCGCAGTTGGTGGACGGGTAGAGCTTGTCGGCATCGACGAAGCGCAGCGCCTTGCGCAGCGTAGCGGCCACTTCTTCCGGCGTTTCGATCGTATTGCTTGCCACGTCGATGGCCCCGACCATCACCTTCTTGCCGCGCACCAATTCGATCAGGTCGATCGGCACGTGCGAGTTGTGGCACTCCAGCGAGATGATGTCGAGCGTGGATGTCTGCAGCTTGGGAAACGACTCTTCGTACTGACGCCACTCCGACCCCAGGGTCTGCTTCCAGTCGGTATTGGCCTTGATGCCGTAGCCGTAGCAGATGTGGACGGCGGTCTCGCACTTGAGCCCCTCGACCGCACGCTCGAGAGTGGCAACACCCCAGTCGTTGACCTCGTCGAAGAAGACATTGAAGGCCGGCTCGTCGAACTGGATGATATCCACGCCGACCGCTTCCAGCTCCCTGGCTTCCTGGTTGAGGATGACGGCAAATTCCCACGCCAGCTTTTCGCGGCTTTTGTAGTGCGCGTCGAAGAGGGTGTCGATCATCGTCATCGGGCCAGGCAGCGCCCATTTGATCGGCTGGCGGGTCTGCTGGCGCAGGAACCTAGCATCGTCCACGAACACCGGCCTGGGGCGGCTCACCGCGCCAACGACGGTGGGGACGCTGGCGTCGTAGCGATTGCGGATCCTGACGGTTTCGCGCTTTTCGAAATCGACGCCGCTGAGGTGTTCGATGAAGGTGGTGACGAAATGCTGGCGGGTCTGCTCGCCGTCGCTGACGATATCGATGCCGGCGTGCTGCTGTTCCTGCAGCGACAGGCGCAATGCATCCTGCTTGCCTTCGATCAGTTCCTCGCCCTGCAGCTTCCAGGGCGACCAGAGTTTCTCCGGCTGCGCGAGCCAGGACGGCTTGGGCAGGCTGCCGGCGGTGGAGGTAGGGAGCAGCTTTTTCATGATGAGTGGTGTCTTGCGTTCTTGTTGATCAGACAGCGTGGTGGGAAACCCACTGCGCGAGAATCTTGCCGTAGGGCCTGATGAAGTGCTCCTCGGTGAATTTGCCCTGCGTCACCGCGAGCTGGCTGCGCTCTTCCCGGTCGTAGACGATCTGGGTAGAGGAATAATCCTGGTGCTTCAGGCTCGGCTGGTAGATGGCCCCCGCCGCGGAATTGGCGTTGTAGATTTCCGGGCGGTAAATCTTCTGGAACGTCTCCATAGTGCTGATGGTGCCGATCAGCTCGAGATTGGTGTAGTCGTTGAGCAGGTCGCCGAAGAAGTAAAAAGCCAACGGGGCGACACTGTTGGGAGGCATGAAATAGCGCACCTGCAGGCCCATCTTCTCGAAGTAGCGATCGGTCAGGGAAAATTCGTCCTGCCGGTATTCGATGCCGAGCACGGGGTGCCGGTTGCCGGTTCGGTGATAGACCCTGCTGCTGGAGACGCTGATGCAGATGACCGGCGGCTTGGCGAAACGCGCCGTATAGGCGTCCGAGTCCACGAAGTGCTTGAACAGCTTTCCGTGCAGGCTACCGAAATCATTCGGGATGCTGAAGCCGGATGCGTCCTGATTGTGCGCCGGCAGCAGCACGCTGAAATCGTAGTCGCGCACGTAGGAGGAGAAATTATTCCCTGCGATGCCATCGATGCGCGCGCCGCTCGTCTTGTCGAGGATGCTGGGCTTCAATATCTCGATCAGCGGAAATGCATCGCCGCTTTCGTTCTCGCCGATGTTCATCTCGACAGAGATGATGTCCAGCTCCACCGCGTAGCGGTCGCGGGTGGGGTTATCCCAATGCGCCAGGTCGTTGCAGCGGTTGTTGATCATCGCAAGCGTGTTGCGCAGGTTTTCCTGCCGACGCTGGCCCCTGGCCAGGTTGGCAAAGTTCGTCGTGTTGCGCGTGTTGGCCGCGGGACGGTAGTCCTCGTCAAACCGCTGACGTTTGATGCTGAAGGTGAATTCCTGAGTCATTGCAAGCTGACGCCTTGTTTCCGAAATTGAATAGGAGCGCAGGTCTCGGCGCAGGGGGGATTCCTGCTGGATGGATGCCGGGACTCTGGATCTGCGGACAGTTGCCAACCGATCCTGTAGCCGGCGAAGGGTGGCGGCCCGCCGCGCAACGGTGGCCGGGTGGCGTCAGGCCGCGGCCACGTTTTTTGCGGCAATGGCACCTGCCGGCCGCGTCAATGCGATCAGCGGCAGTGCGCGCTGTACCGCCAGCCTGGCCCGCTCGGCCAGGGCCTCGTTGTGCACGCGGTAGTCCAGGAAGTCGCGGTCGGTGGCGTAAACACCCAGCGGCAAGGTGCGCGCCTGGAAGAAGCTGAAAAGTGGCCGCAACTGGTGGTCGATCACCAGCGCATGGCGCTCGCTGCCGCCGGTAGCCGCCAACAGCACCGGGGTGTCGATCAAGGCATCCTGGTGGATGAAGTCAAAGAAGTGCTTGAACAGCCCGGTGTAGGAGCCGCGATAGACCGGCGTGGTCACCACCACCACGTCCGCCTGCTCCACGGCCGCAAGTTCCTGCTCCACCGTTGCCGGCAGCTGCGAGCGCCAGACCGCGCCGGCGAACTGCGGCGCCAACGCCCCGAGTTCGACCAAATGTTGCTCGCACGGCACGGCAGCGGCGATCAGCGCCAGCATGTGCTCGGCCAGGGCGACGGCCTTGGAGGGGCGCTGCAGCCCGCCGGAGACCGCGACGACGCGGAGGGGGTGTGGCACGTTGACAGTCATGCGGGTTGACCTGAAACGACGAACCCCGATGCTAGGGCTCGTATTCAATGAAGTAAAATGGTGTTATTTCAACAATCCATGAATTCGGATCATCTGAATGCTTGAGCGCATCCATCTCACCATCGTCCAGCAGGTCGAGCAGCAGGGCTCGCTGACCGCCGCTGCCGGCGTGCTTAACCTGACCCAGTCGGCGCTGAGCCACAGCATGAAGAAGCTGGAGCAACAGCTGGGCACCGACGTGTGGCTGCGCGAGGGACGCAACCTGCGCCTGACCCAGGCCGGCCAGTACCTGCTGGCGGTGGCCAACCGGGTGCTGCCGCAGCTGGACCTGGCCGAGGAGCGCCTGGGCCAGTTCGCGCAGGGCGAACGCGGTGCGCTGCGCATCGGCATGGAATGCCATCCCTGCTACCAGTGGCTGCTCAAGCTGGTGGCGCCCTATCTGGCCACCTGGCCGGATGTGGATGTGGACGTCAAGCAGAAGTTCCAGTTCGGCGGTATCGGCGCGCTGTTCGGCTACGAGATCGATCTGCTGGTCACGCCCGACCCGCTGTACAAGCCCGGGCTGCGGTTCGAGCCGGTGTTCGACTACGAGCAGGTGCTGGTCGTGGCCAAGGGCCATGCGCTGGCGTCGGCCGCCTACGTCAAGCCCCAGCAACTGACGCGGGAAGTGCTCATCAGCTATCCGGTGGACCTCGAGCGCCTGGACATCTACAGCCAGTTCCTGCTGCCGGCCGGTGTCACGCCCAGGCGCCACAAGGCCATCGAAACCACCGACATCATGATGCAGATGGTGGCCAGTGGCCGCGGTGTGGCCGCCATGCCACGCTGGCTGGTGGAGGAATACGCCGCCAGGATGGACGTGGTGCCGGTGCGACTGGGTGCGCGCGGCATCGCCAAGCAGATCTTCCTGGGCGCACGCGAGGCCGATATCGCCGTCGACTACCTGCGCGCCTTCATCGAACTGGCCCGCCAGCCTGCCAATGGCACCGCCACGACATCCGGAGCCCACTGATGGATACCACCGCAACCCGCACACCACTCCCCCTGCCTGCCGGCCACGACAAGGTGTTGCTGCATTCCTGCTGCGCGCCGTGCTCCGGCGAGGTGATGGAGGCCATGCTGGCGTCCGGCGTCGACTACACCATCTTCTTCTACAACCCCAACATTCATCCGCGCAAGGAATACGAGCTGCGCAAGGATGAGAACATCCGCTTTGCCGAGCAGTGCGGCGTGCCCTTCGTCGATGCCGACTATGATCGGGACAACTGGTTCGAGCGGGCCCGCGGGATGGAGAACGAACCCGAGCGCGGCGTGCGTTGCACCATGTGCTTTGACATGCGCTTCGAACGCACTGCGCTGTATGCGCACGAGCACGGCTTCCCGGTGATCACCAGCTCCCTGGGCATCTCGCGCTGGAAGAACATGCAGCAGATCAACGACTGCGGCGTGCGCGCTGCGGCCAGGTACCCCGGCCTGATGTACTGGGAATACAACTGGCGCAAGGGCGGCGGTTCGTCGCGCATGGTCGAGATCAGCAAGCGCGAGAACTTCTACCAGCAGGAATACTGCGGCTGCGTCTACTCGCTGCGCGACACCAACCGGCACCGCGTGGAAAGCGGGCGCAATCGCATACAACTGGGCGTGAAATTCTACGGCGATGCGGAACAGGACGATTGAGTGCCGGGGGGGGCCAGGACGCCGCCGGAATTTCAACGTTCTCCCTGGCCCCTGCCCGCTCGATCGGGGCTGACGCCGCGGCGCAGCCAATCACCACGACAGGACGGCAACACCCTTGATCGACCCGGACACGCCCAGCCTCGCCGGCACCATCACCGAGGCCTATTCGCTGGAGGTCAGCGCAAAGCACATTGCCGGGCTGGCTGCAGCGGCGCCCCGGATCACGCGTGGCGCAACCATTGCCATCCCCTACCTACCCAACCAGGACGACGATGCGCGGCTGGCCGCAGCACGGATGGTGCGCGCACTCGGCTTTCAGCCGATGCCGCACCTATCCGCGCGCCGTATCGCCTCGCGCGAGCAGCTGCATGCCTTTGTCAGCCGCGCCGTCGATGACGCCGGCGTCGAGTGCTGTTTGGTGATTGCGGGCGATCCGCCTGCTCCGCTCGGGCCGTTTCCGGACAGCTTGTCGCTGATCGATACCGGGATCTTTGAGCGCTCCGGCATCCGGACCATCGCCGTGGCGGGGCATCCGGAAGGGCATCCAAGCATGCCTGCAGCCGATCGATGGGAGGTGCTGCAGCGCAAGTGTCGCAGCATCACCGAGCGCGGCATGGCGCCGCTGATCGTCACCCAGTTCGCGTTCGATGCCGACATCGTGCTGACGTGGTTGCAGGCGCTGCGCGCGCACGGCATTGCACATCCCGTACGTGTGGGCGTACCCGGTCCTGCCGGCGTGGCGGTGCTCGCACGCTATGCTGCCAGCTGCGGTGTCGGCGCATGCGCATCGATGCTGTCCAAATACGGCATCTCGCTCGGCAAGCTGTTGGGCACCGCAGGGCCGGATCGTTTTGTGGAACGGCTGGCCACTGGCCTGACTGATGCGCACGGCGAGGTCCGCATGCACTTCTACCCGTTTAGCGGCATCGCGCAGACTGTCGCGTGGGTGGAGCAGTACCGCTCCCGCTCCGCGCGCGTTTAGGCGGACTGAGGCGCGCCGAATTCGGCGCTGTAGATCGACCGCAGACCTGTGCGTTGTAGCAAGCAATGCGTTGCAGGCCTCGCCATGTCTAAGACCCAGATCACAATCTTTACTTTTTAGTTTTGGCGTTTTGTTTGCTGCGCGTGAGGTGTTGCAGCGCACAGCAGACCTGTCACAAGCGCGCGGTATAAACATCGGCGAATCGCGGCGAGGGGGCGCTGCATCCGATGCCGTTGCCATGCGCGGCGGCATCGCTTCTGCAACGTTCAAGGAGAGATGTCGCCATGCCGAAGCCGTCGCTGTTGTCCCTGCTGTGCACCCTGTCGCTGGTCTCCACGCCGCTTGCCGCGGCCGAGCTGCAACCCAAACAACTGGCTGGCCCACCGGAGGAGTTCGCGCAGATGCGCGCGCCCGATCCGGCCGAGTCAGCGATCCTGTCCAAGAGCGCCTTGCTGCCGGTGGAGTTGGCGCCGGCCGGCAAGTCTGCACGCTGGCAAGGCAGCTTGCCGGTGGAGAACGGCCATCTGCGTTTCATGGTGCTGGCCGGCGATCAGCCGTGGGAGGCGGCGGTGACTGCACCACGCGTTGCCGGCGCACGTGCCGCTGCTGTTGCACCGCAGCTGCAGGCACAACGCACACTGTTGGGCAGCGCCGAGAGCGGCACCAGCGGCATGCGTTACGCGGTGGAGTCCGCGCAGAACGGCAACTGGGCGCTGACGCTGCAATCGGCGGCGCCGGTGGCGCAACGCGGGTATGTGCTGATGGAAGGCGATGCGCGCACGCAGCTGGCCTCGTACCCGCGCCATCGTCGGCAGCAGGTCGGCCAGTCGCTGACGCTCAACGCGTTGCTCAGCGGCAACGATGCAGCCGGCGCGAGCTTGCTGGCCGCGCAGGCGGGGCAGATCGAGACAGCGAGCCTGCGTGTGATCGACCCGCAAGGCGGCATCCGCACGCTGCCGATGGCCGATGACGGACAGCACGACGATGGCGCTGCCGGCGATGGCGTGTATGGCGGCACGTTCCAACCGACAGCCGAAGGCACCTGGATCGCACAGGTGATCGTGCGCGGTCGCGACCAGGCCGGGCAGCCGTTCGTGCGCACCAGCGAGCATGTGTTGCCGGTGCTGGATACCTCCCTGCGTCTGCTCGGCAACGCACTCAGCGCACGCGCTGCCGACGGCACCCGGCTCAGCATTGCCTTGCCGATCGCCGCGCGCGGCAAGGCACCATCGCATTACCGCGTGTTTGGCCAGGTCTGGGGCACCGATGCCAAGGGCAAGGACGTGCCGGTGGCGTGGATCGGCGGCATGCTGACGCCGCAGCAAGGCCAGCTGCCGTTGAGCCTGGACGAACGCTGGGTCACGCGTGCCGGCGCGCGTGCGCCGTTTACGCTGCGCGGGCTGCGCATCGAAGACCCGGACCATTACATCCCGCTGGTACAGGCCGACACGCTGCCCTTGCAGCTGCCCGCGTTGCGCCGCGCCAGCATCGCGCGCTCTGCCGCTGCGATCGACGAGAGCATGCGCATGGGGCCACGTCCGACGACGCTGGCCCGTGCCACTGCGATGGCGCAACCGCAGGCCGCGGGGTCGCAACTGGTGCTGGTGCATGGCTATTGCTCCAACGGCGTGTGGCCGCAGGCGCAGTTCACCAATGCGTCCTCGTTCCTTGATGCCAAACAGAACCGCAGCAACGACCAGTTCGCACAGCGCTTGGCGCAGTTCGCCAGTCAGTGGTCCTCGTTCGCGACGGTGGCGCACAGCCAGGGCGGCATGGCCGCGCTGCATCTGTATACCTACTACTGGAGCGGGCTGGATAACGCTACGGGTGGGCGGGTGATGCAGTCGGTCGGCACGCCGTACCAGGGCACCAATCTGTCCGGCATTCTGGCGGCGGTGGGCTCGTGGTTCGGCGTGGGTTGCGGCACCAATACCGACATGACCTACGACGGCGCCAAAGCCTGGCTGGCCGGTATTCCGGCCGATGCGCGCGCCAAGGTCAATTACTACACGACCTCGTTCGCCAAGACCAACTGGTACACCAACGACTACTGCAACGCGGCCTCGGACCTGGTACTGAACGACCCGGAAGATGGCACCGTGGAGCAGGTCAACGCGCAGCTGCCGGGCGGCGTCAATCGCGGCCACACCACCGGGCAATGCCACACCACCGGCATGCGCGACCCGGCGCAGTATCTGGATGCCAGCCGCAATGCGGTGATGAACGCCAACGCGGCGAAGTGATGCGGTTCTAGCAATGATTGAACGCTGTGGGTGCATCGGTTTCTAGAGCGGATGATCTGCGGCTTGGTTGCAAGGCCCTTGCCCGCCCACCCTCGCGGGACACGCCGCACGTACGTCCATGTAGGCTCTTACGCGGCATCCATGCCGCGTAAGGTCCCGCGACGGTGAGCGGGCAAGGACCCATTGAGATGGTCGGTGTACGTGGTTGCAAGCGGTGCATGAACTGCGCTGATCGAATCACCGTACGTTCGATCAACCCCTCACCATTTTTCCATCCCAACCCGAGCAGCAGGCGGGCTTTCAACACACAAGCCACAGACTGTTGATTTGCCACCGCAAGCCGAGCAACAAGCTCTTAAGAAAGCAGCCGACTAACTCTCTGGTGCGGTGTCCTTGCCGGTTGCGGGCCTCTCGGCGGCATGGATGCCGCCGAGGAGCCTCCACGGATGGATTCACGGCGTGTCCCGCAAGCGGTGAGGGCATCGCACGTTCAACCCACCTAGCTCTTGACTCAAGGCTTGGAGCGCGCCTTGACGGAGCTAGGGTTCGAAGGCTTGGTTGCTTTATGCATGGTGTCGCGATGCACTTGGACTATGTGGATAGATCAGGTGTAGAGCTGCTGATCTACGGCTTGGCTGCAGGGCCCTTGCCCGCCCACCATCGCAGGACACGCTGCAAGTACGTCCTTGTTAGCTCTTACGCGGCATCCATGCCGCGTAAGGTCCCGCGACGGTGGGCGGGCAAGGACCAGTCGAGATAGTCGGTGTGCAGGGTTTTAAACAAAGATACCGATCAACTCTCTGGTGCGGTGTCCTCGCCGATTGCGGGACCGTGTGGCGGCATGGATGCCGCCACCGAGCCCCCAGGGATGGGTTCACGGCGTGTCCCGCAAGCGGTGAGGGCACCGCGCACTCGACCGACTCAGCTTTTGATTTCGGTACAGCGGTCGAAAGGTTTTACTAGCCACTCCAAGCCGCTTCGGAAGCCCACAGTTCTGCATCCGCGCCTGCAGGAATAAACATCGGCGCGGCCGGATCGGTGGCTGCGCGCCAGATGGCCTGCGCGACATCGATCGACTGCGTTTCGGGGCCGGCGGATGCGCTCATGCGCGCCATCGTCTGTTGCATAAACGTTCCATAGACCTCGTCATCAAGACCGCGAAGACCCGCGCGGGCATTGGCACGAAATTCCGTCTCCCCGCACGAGCCCGGCGAGACGATGCGCACGCGGATACCGAAGTCCTCCAGCTCGGCGGCCAGCGATTCGCTCAGCGCATTCACCGCGGCCTTGGCTGCGCGGTAGGCACCGATCAGTGGGAGGGGTTTGAGCGTTGCGCTCGACGACACGTTGACGATGACCCCTGCGTGGCGCGCACGCATCTGCGGCAAGACCGCCTGGGTTACCGCAAGCGTGCCGAAGGTATTGGTCTCGAACAGATCACGCACCGACTGCAGGCTTGCCAGCTCCAGCGGCGCGGGCGCACCGGAGCCTGCATTGTTGACGAGAACGTCGACCGTGCCGGCCGCAGCGATCGCGGTCTGGATGCTCGCGGCATCGGTGACATCGAGCTGCAACACCCTCATTCGTGGCGACGCAGGAAACAGGTCTTCGCGTGGAGTGCGCATGGTGGCGACCACATTCCAGTCGCGCTCTAGGAAGTAATTGGCGGTCGCCAAGCCAAAGCCGGATGAGCAACCAGTGATGAGTACGGTTTGCATGAAGCGCCCTCGGTGATGTTGTGAGGGATGTACGTTAGGCGTCGAATGTCGTACTTACGATATTCTAAAGTGCTTGATTCATTTGCGAGAGTCCAATGCTGCCCGACCCGCTTACCGAGGTTGTCCTGCTGCTCAGGCCGGCGGCACGGTTTTCCAAGCTTGTCGTGGGCGCCGGTGCGTGGTCGGCACACCGCTCCGATGCGCCAGGCCCGTTTTATTGCGCAGTGATCGAAGGGACGTGCCGGCTGACGCTCGAAGATGGCGAGGCGCGTGTTCTTGAAGCAGGCGACTTCGTGCTGGCACCGGCCATGCTGGCCGTCACGCTCTCCAGCCTGCAGGCGTCGACCGGGCAGGCCCACACGGTGCCGACCAACATGGGCGATGGCACTTTCCGTATCGGCGCGCAGGACGGCCCGGCGGATCTTCGCATCGTGATTGGGCATTGCAGCTTCGGCTCGCCCGATGCCGCGCTACTGGTGTCGCTGCTGCCCCGGCTGGTGCATGTGCGCAGCGAGCCGCGACTTACCACGCTGGTGACTCTGGTTGGCGAAGAGGCACGTGCAACCCGGCCCGCACGCGAGGTGGTGCTTGCGCGGCTGTTGGAGGTGCTGTTGATTGAAGCATTACGCTCGCTGACAGCGAGCGACACGACGCCAGGACTGGTGCGCGCGTTATCCGACGCGCGGCTGGCGGCGGCAATGCGTGCACTGCACGGTGCACCGGCGCATGCGTGGACGGTCGATGCATTGGCCAAGGAAGCGGCGCTGTCGAGATCATCGTTCTTTGCGCGCTTCAACCGGGCAATGGGCATGGCGCCGATGGAATATCTACTGGCATGGCGCATGGCGCTGGCAAAGACGCTTCTGTCAGAACAAGGGCTTGGCGTAGCGCAAGCCGCGCAGCGTGTGGGGTATGGCTCGGCAAGCAGTTTCAGCGTTGCCTTCACCCGCCATACCGGCAGCCCACCATCGCAGTACGCGCGCGAGCGTGCTGCAGCGCCTGCAATGTCTGCAATGTCTGCAATGTCTGCAATGTCTGCAGACGCTTTGTAACGGCATCAGGTGTGCCAGACCCGAGCGCGCAGTGCCGCCTGCAGCTGCAGTGAGAAACAGCTGCAACTGCAGGCAAGTGCCCTCGCACTGGCGCATCGATGCATGACTACTGTTGCGCTACCGGTGGCGGTTGCGATTGCGCATCGGCGCCGCCGCCGAGCACCTTGTACAAGGTCACCCGGTTGCTTGCTTCGGTCAGCCGCAGGCTGATCAAGGTCTGCTGTGCGCTATAGAGCGAGCGTTGCGCGTCCAGCGCCACCAGATAACTGTCCACGCCGTTGCGGTAGCGCGCATCCGACAGGGTGAAACCGCGTTGTGCCGCATCCACCAGAGCGCGTTGTGCGTCCATGCGTTCGTCCAGCTGGGTGCGCTCGGCCAGCGCGTCGGCCACTTCGCTGAAGGCGGTCTGGATCGCCAGTTCGTATTGGGCGATGGTGATGTCCTTCTGCAGCTTGGCCACATCCAGTTCGGCCTTCAAGGCGCCGGCGCGGAAGATCGGCAGGCTCACGCTGGGCGTGAACGACCATGTGTGGTCGCCATCGAACAGGCTGGACAAGGCATCGCTGCCGCGCCCGACATTGCCGGTGAGCGAGATGGTGGGGAAGAACGCCGCACGCGCCGCACCGATGTCGGCGTTGGCGGCCTTGAGCGTGTGCTCGGCCGACAATACGTCCGGGCGCTGCAACAGCACGCGCGACTCCAGCTGCGCCGGCAACGGTGCCAATGCCACGCCGCTCTCGATCGCATCGGCAGCCGGCAATAACGCCGCCGGTACCGGCGTGCCCACGACCAGGTTCAGCGCATTGCGCGACTGCGCCAGCTGTGTGGTGAAGCTGGCGACATCGGCGCGCGCGCTTTCCACGCTGGTCTGGATCTGCGCCAGATCCAGCCCGGAGACGATGCCGTTGTCGTGCTGCAATTCGGTCAGGCGCAGCGTCTTGCGCTGGCTCTCCAGGGTCTGCTGGGCAAGTGCCAGCCGCTGCTGATCGGCGGCCACGGTGAGCCAGTCGCTGGCCACCTCGGCCACCAGGCTCAGGCGGGTGCTGCGCTGGGTCTGCTCGCTGGCCAGATAGGTTTCCAGCGCTTCGTTCTTGAGGCTGCGGATGCGCCCGAACAGGTCCAGCTCCCAGCTGCTGATTCCCACCTGCCCGGTGGCGCTGCGGATGATCTGCGGCGCGCCGGTGAAACTGGTCGCGGCCGCAGCACGTTGCGCCGTGTGCGAGACGGTGGCGTCCACCGCGGGAAACAGGTCCGCACGCTGGATGCGGTACTGCGCACGTGCCTGCTCGATATTGAGCACGGCCACACGCAGGTCGCGGTTGTTGTCCAGCGCCAGTGCGACCACCTGTTGCAGGCGCGCATCGACCAGCACCTGCCGCCAGTCCAGCCCAGCCGCAGCGGTAGTGCGGCCATCGGCACTGTCGCCGTGAGGCGGGCTGCCGGTGTCGCCGACCACGCCGGGCACCGGCGCATCCGGGCGCGCATATTGCGGCGCCATGCTGACGCAGCCGCTCAATGCGATGGCACAGGCCACCGCCAGGCTGAGGGATGTCGTGCGCATCATGGCGTTACCTCGGAGGTGGAAACGACGGGGGAGTGCGCGGCCGCCTTGCCGGGAAACAGGCTGCGCACCATCACGTAGAACAACGGTACGAAGAAGATGCCCAGCACGGTGGAGGCCAGCGTGCCGCCGAGCACGCCGGTGCCCAGCGAATGGCGTCCGCCGGAGCCGGCGCCGCTGCTGATCACCATCGGCAGCACGCCGAGCATGAAGGCCAGCGAGGTCATCAGGATCGGGCGCAGGCGCATGCGTGCGGCGTGCAGGGTGGCCTCGATCAAGGGCTGGCCTTTCTCTTCCAGCTCCTTGGCGAACTCCACGATCAGGATGCCGTTCTTGGCGGCCAGGCCCATCGTTGCCAGCAGGCCGACCTGGAAATAGATGTCATTGGACAGCCCGCGCATCCAGGTCGCCAGCAGCGCGCCGACGATGCCCACCGGCACCGCCAGCATCACCGAGATCGGGATCGACCAGCTCTCGTACAACGCGGCCAGGCACAGGAACACGAACACCAGCGACACCGCGTACAACATCCAGGTCTGGGTGCCGGCCGCCTGCTCCTGATACGACATGCCCGACCAGGCGTAGCCCACGCCCTTGCCCATGCCGTCCACTTCGCCGGCGACCGCGGTCATCGCATCGCCCGAGCTGATGCCGGATGCGGCGCTGCCGGTGATCTCCATCGATTCGCTGCCGTTGAAGCGGGTCAACACCTGCGGCGCATACGCCCAGGCGCTGCTGGCGAACGCGGAGAACGGCACCATGGCGGCGTCGCTGTTGCGCACGTACCAGCGGTCGATATCGCCGGGCAGCATGCGTGCGGACGCTTCGCCCTGCACGTACACGCGCTTGACCCGGTTGTTGTTGAGAAAATCGTTGACGTAGCGCCCGCCCATCAACGTGGAGAGCGTGGTGTTGATGTCGGCTGCGGCCACGCCCAGCGCGCCGGCCTTGGCATCGTCGATCTGCACGCGGTAGGTCGGCGCATCGTCCAGGCCGTTGAAGCGCACCGCCGTCAGGTTCTGATTGCCGTTGGCCAGCTGCAGCAATTGCTTGCGTGCTTCCACCAGCGCCTCGTGGCCGTTGCCGGCGGCATCCTGCAGCTGCAGGGTGAAACCGGAACTGGTGCCCAGCCCGTTGATGGCCGGCGGCGTCAATGCAAACACCTGCGCGTCGGGCAGCGTCATCATCATCGCGCCGGTGATGCGCTGGGCCACCTCCTGCGCCGAACCCTCGCGGTCGGCCCAGTCCTTGAGGCGGATAAAGCCCATGCCCGAGTTTTGGCTGCTGCCGGCCAGGCTGAAGCCGGAGATGGTCATGATGCCCTGCACTTCCGGCTGCTTGAGGATGAACGCGGTGGCCTGGTCGATCGACTGCTGGGTGCGTTGCTGGGTGGCACCGGCCGGCGCACTGAACATCACCATCAGCATGCCCTGGTCTTCCTCGGGCAGGAACGCGCTGGGCAACCGCCAGAACAGCAGACCAAGCACCACCAGCAACAGCGCGTAGACCAGCGAGCCGAGCTTGCGATGGCCGACCACGCGCTCCACGCCACGCCCGTAGCGTTCGGTACCGCGATCGAAGCGGGTGTTGAACCAGGTGAAGAATGTGCCCAGCGCGCCCTTGCGCGAGACATGGCCGCCCTTGTCGATGGGCTTGAGCAAGGTGGCGCACAGCGCCGGACTCAGGGTCAGCGCGACCACCAGCGACAGGATCATCGCCGCGGCAATGGTCACCGAAAACTGCCGATAGATCTCGCCGGTGGCGCCGCCGAAGAAGGCCATCGGCAGAAACACCGCCGTGAGCACCAGCGCGATGCCGACCAGGGCGCCGGTGATCTGGCCCATCGAGGTGTGCGTGGCCTCGCGCGGCGACATGCCCTGCTCGGCCATCAGCCGCTCGACGTTTTCCACCACCACGATGGCATCGTCCACCAGCAGGCCGATCGCCAGCACCATCGCGAACATGGTCAGCGTGTTGATCGAAAAGCCCAGCAGCGACAACACCCCGAAGGTGCCCATCAGCACCACCGGCACCGCGATCACCGGCACCAGCGTGGCACGCCAGTTCTGCAGGAACAGGTACATGACCACGACCACCAGCACGATCGCTTCGATCAGGGTCTTGACCACTTCCTCGATGGAGATGCGCACGAACGGCGTGGTGTCGTAGGCGACCTCGTACTTCAGGCCGGCCGGAAAATACGGCTTGAGTGCATCCAGCTTGGCTTCCACCAGCTTGGCCGCGTCCAGCGCATTGGCGCCGGTCGCCAGCTGCAGGCCCATGCCCGAGGCAGCCTTGCCGTTGAACTTGGAACTGGAGCCGTAGGATTCCGAGCCCAGCTCCACCCGCGCGACATCGCGCAGGTAGACCGTGGCGCCGCCGGCATCGGACTTGAGCACGATGTTCTCGAACTGCGCCGGTGTGCGCAGCTTGCTGCGCGAGGTCACCGTGGCATTCAACTGCTGGCCCTGCAGCGCCGGCAATGCGCCGAGCGCGCCGGACGAGACATCGGCGTTCTGCGCGGTGATCGCGCTGCTGACATCCGAGGGCATCAATGCGTAGGTGTGCAGTTTCTCCGGATCCAGCCAGACGCGCATCGCGTACTCGGCACCGAACACGTTGACGCTGCCGATGCCGTTGAGGCGGCTGATCGGGTCCTGCAACGAGGACACCATGTAGTCGCCGATGTCGGTGCTGTCCATGCTGCCGTCTTCGGAAGTGAAGGCGAGCACCATGAACATGCTGCCGCTGGCCGACTTGGTCACGGTCACGCCATTGGTCTTGACCTCGTCAGGCAGCAGCGCCTCGCCTTGCGACACCTTGTTCTGCACCTGCACCTGCGCGGTGTCCGGGTCGGTGCCGGACTCGAAGGTCAGCGTGAGTTGCGCGGTGCCCGCCGAGCTGCTGCTGGAGGACATGTAGAGCAGATTGTCCAGGCCTGTCATCTGCTGTTCGAGGATCTGGGTGACCGAGTTCTGCACGGTCTCTGCGGAGGCGCCGGTATAGGTCGCACTGACCGTCACCGAGGGCGGTGCGATGTCCGGGTATTGCTCCAGCGGCAGCGAGAAGATCGAGATCGCGCCGGCCAGCGTGATGACGATGGCGATGACCCACGCGAAGATGGGACGGTCGATGAAGAAACGAGCCATGGGAGTTCCTCAGTCGGCCTTGGGCGTGGCGCTGGCCGGCGCTGCAGGCGTCGGCGTGGCCGCACGCGCAGCGGCAGCAGGTGCGCCCGGTACGGCTGCAGCGGCTGCATTCGGCGCCGCTGCAGGCGCGGCCGCAGTGGCGCTCACCTCGCGCGTCTTCACCGGCATGCCGACCTGGATCTTCTGCAGGCCCTGCACGATCACGCTCTCGCCCGCAGACAGCCCTTCGCTGACCACCCAGCGATCGCCCACCGCATCGCCGGTCTTGAGCACGCGCTGCGCCACCTTGCCATCGGCGCCGACCACCATCGCCACCGCCTCGCCCTTGCTGTTGCGGGTGACGGCCTGTTGCGGCACCAGGATCGCCTGCTCGTTGACCGCCATCGACAGCACCGCCTTGACGTACATGCCGGGCAACAGCAAATGGTCGGGGTTCGGAATCACCGCACGCAGCTTCACCGTGCCGGTGGTGGCATCCACCGCGGTATCCACCACTTCCAGCGTGCCGGTGCGCGCGTAGGCAGTGCCGTCTTCCAGCAACAGCTTGACCTCGGCCTTGCCATCGACCGCCTTGAGCTGGCCGGCATCGAGCTTGCGCCGCAGCTGCAGCAGCTGCGCGCTGGACTGACTGACATCCACATAGATCGGATCGAGCTGGTTGATGGTGGTGAGCACATCGGTCTGGTCGGCGGTGACCAGCGCGCCCGGGGTGAAGCTCGAGGTGCCGATACGGCCGCTGATCGGCGCGGTGATGCGGGTGAAATCCAGATTGAGCTTTGCGGTCTGCAACGCCGCCCTGGCCGCGGTGACTGCGGCTTCGTTCTGACGCAAGGTGGCGGTGGCGTCGTCGCCGTCCTGCTGGCTGACCGCATCCAGCTTGACCAGCGTCTGATACCGCTGCGCCTTGGGCCTGGCCGAGAGCACCGCCGCTTCGGCCTGCGCCAGTTCGCCTTGCGCGGACGCATACGCAGCCTGGAACGGCGCCGGCTCGATCTGGTACAGCACCTGCCCGGCCTGCACCTGCTCGCCTTCGGTGAACAGCCGCTTGCGCAGGATGCCGCCCACTTGCGGGCGCACCTGCGCGCTTTGATAGGCCACGGTGCGCCCGGGAAGCGTCTGGTCCAGCGCCAGGCGCTGCACGTCCACGCGTTGCACGCCCACTTCCACTTGCCGCTGCTGCGGCGCTTGCGCAGGCGAACACGCCGCCAGCGCGACGGTGATCATGGCGGTCAGCAGCCACTGACGCGGCACCACGGCAGAACGGGAGGAAGCAACGCAACGCATACGGCGCACTCGGGAGTGATCGGAGGATGCGCACGCTACGCTGCGAATATGGAGCAAATTTGAAGATTTGCATCGGCAGACAGCAGGCGCTTGCTTTCGGGGTTTAATGAAGTCCCAATACGGTTGTGCACGACATGCGCTACACCGGCAGCGGCAGGCGCCGCTGCTGCAACCTGGCGTGACTGCAGCAAGCACCCACGCCTGACCTCGTTCGCAACAAGGTTGTCCCAGCCTCGATGAAACTCGGAATCACCGCCAAACTCTTCCTCGCCATCCTCAGCGCCTGCATTGCAGTGCTGCTGATCAATGGCCTGGCCGGGCAGCTGTTGCTCAGGAAGCAGTTCCTCGACTATCTCAGCGAGCAGGGCATCGAGCGGATGCTGGAAGTGTTGCCGCGCGTGCAGGCCGACTACGCCAAGCACGGCGACTGGAACTTCATCCGCGACAATCCCGACGCCTGGTTCGTGCTGATGCGCCCGGAGCTGCCGCAGAACCTGCCGCCACGCGCACCACCGATCTCCGATCAGACCGGCGCGGTGTTTCGTTTCGCGCTGCTGGATCGCGACTACCGGGTGATCATCGGCAACCCCGACGTCAGCCGCACCGACACGCTGCGCCCGGTCGTGGTGCACGGGCAGACGGTGGGCTGGATGGGCATGCTGCCCTTCGAGAAGGTGCTGACCGCCAACGACGCGCGCTTCTACCAGGCCCAGCAACGTCTGTGGTGGACTGTCGGCGCGGCGTCCATCGTGGTGGCCGCGCTGTTCGGCTGGCTGCTGTCGCGCACCTTGCTGCGGCGCGTGCGCAGCCTGACCGCGGCAACCCATCGCCTGGCGGCCGGCGACTACGGCACGCGACTGGAGGCGCGCATGCGCGATGAGCTCGACCAGCTCGCGCGCGACTTCAACCAGCTGGCGCAGGCACTGGACAACAACGAACGTGCGCGTCGCGATTTCATGGCCGATGTCTCGCACGAGTTGCGCACGCCGCTGGCGGTGCTGCGCGCCGAGCTGGAAGCGCTGCAGGACGGCATCCGGCCGATGACGCGTGAATCGCTGACCTCGTTGCACCAGGAGGTCGGCCAGCTCGGCAAGCTGATCGAGGATCTCTACGACCTGTCGCTCACCGATGTCGGCGCGCTGGCCTACCGGCGCGCGCCGATCGATCTGAGCGTGGTGCTGCAGTCCACGTTGGCCGGCATGCACACGCGCATTGCCGCAGCCGGGCTCACGCTGCAGGCCCACGGCATCACTGCGCCGTTGCATGTCGACGGCGACGAGCGTCGCCTGCAGCAGCTGCTATCCAACCTGCTGGAAAACGCCTTGCGCTACACCGATGCCGGCGGCCAGTTGCGGGTGCAGTGCGCACGGCGCACGCACCTGGTGGAGATCGTGATTGAAGACAGCGCGCCCGGCGTGCCGGCAGACAAGCTCGATCGCCTGTTCGAGCGCTTCTATCGCGTGGAAGGCTCGCGCAATCGCGCCAGCGGCGGCAGCGGGCTGGGCCTGGCGATCTGCCGCAATATCGTCGGCGCGCACGACGGCGAGATCCACGCCACCGCTTCGCCCCTGGGCGGCCTGCGCGTGACGCTGCGGCTGCCGGCCCTGGAGGACTGATGGACGACACCACCACAGCACCGCACGCACACGTGCTCATCGTCGAAGACGAACCGCGCCTGGCTGCAGTGCTGGGCGAGTATCTGCACGCGGCCGGCTATTCGCATCATTGGGTGGCCGATGGTGCGCAGGCGATTGCCGCGTTTCGCGCGCAGTCGCCGGATCTGGTCCTGCTGGACCTGATGCTGCCCAATCGCGATGGCATGGAGATCTGCCGCGAGCTGCGCAGCCTCGGCGCTGTGCCGGTGATCATGGTGACCGCGCGCGCCGAAGAGATCGACCGCCTGCTCGGGCTGGAGATCGGTGCCGACGACTACATCTGCAAGCCGTTCAGCCCGCGCGAGGTGATTGCACGGGTGCGCGCGGTGCTGCGCCGCCACCGGCACGATCCCAATGCGGTGCCCACGCATGGATTGCTGATCGATGAGGCCGCCTGCCGCGCCAGCGTGGCCGGGCGCGACCTGGATCTGACCCAGGTCGAGTTCCGCCTGCTGCGCACGCTGTGCGCAGCGCCGGGGCGTGTCTACTCGCGCGAACAGTTGATGGACCACGTGTATGTGGACCACCGCATCGTCACCGATCGCACTGTGGACAGCCACATCAAGAACCTGCGCCGCAAGCTGGCCGAGGTGGGCGGCGAAGAATGGGTGCGCTCGGTCTACGGCGTGGGCTATCGCTTCGAGTACCTAGCCACCGAAGCGTAATCAATATCCCCCCTCGTAGGAGCGTGCCTGCGCGCGACGCACTCCCGATACTCCAGCGACCACAGGCGCGCGACCCTCAACACTCACATCTTCAACCAACGCGTCGACATCGCCACACCGACCATCAGCACCGCAACACCGAGCAAGGCGCCGACCAGGCCGATGCCATGCGCGGCGAAACCGATCATGGCCGGCCCGGCCAGGATGCCCGCATAGCCCAGTGTGGTGACCGCAGTGATGGCGATGCTCTCCGGCATGCGCGTCTGGTTGCCGGCCAACGAGAACAGGGCCGGCACGATATTGGCGCAGCCCAGGCCGACCAATACGTAACCGGCCAACGAGGCCTGCCATGGGCTCACCAGCGTGAGCACGCAGAAGCCCGCGCTGGCCAGCAGCGCGCCCACCACGATCGAGCGGATGCGCCCCAGGCGCTCCACCACCGCATCGCCCAGCAGGCGCGTCACCGTCATGGTCAATGCAAACACCGCATAGCCCACGCCGGCGGTGCTCGGGGCGACCTGGTGCACATCGGCCAGGAACACCGAGCTCCAGTCCAGAATGGTGCCTTCGGCCAGGAACACCACAAACGCCAGGATGCCGATGAACAACACGATGCCCCTGGGCAGCGCCAGCAACGGCCCCTGTTGCGCCACGCGCTCGGTCCGCCAGTGGCGTACCGCCAGCGCGCCGACAAGCAGCATGGCGATCACCCCGGCAACCGCCGCGCTCGGCGGGGAGAGCTGCGCCGACAGCAGCAAGGTCATCGCGCCGGCCCCGACAAACCCGCCGATGCTGAAAAACGCATGGAATCCCGACATCATCGCGCGCCCGGCATCGCGCTCGACCACCACCGCCTGCATGTTCATCGCGCAATCCATCGCGCCCACGCCGGCGCCGAACACGAACAGTACCGCGCCCAGCAACCACGGATCGGCGACAACCGCCAGCAACGGCAGACTGAGACAGATCAGCGCCGACGTCACCGCCATGACCGCACGGAAACCGAAGCGTGCCGACACCGCGCCGGCCAGCGGCATCGCCAGGAACGAGCCTGCCCCCAGGCACAGCAGGATCAGGCCAAGCGCGCCATCGTCCACGCCGGTCCTGGCCTTGGCGAATGGCACCAGCACCGCCCAGACCGCGGCAGCAAAGCCGGGAATGAAGAACGCCGCGCGGGTGGCGTGCTGTTGCGCGCGAGCGCTGGAGCCGGGGATTAGCGACATGCAAAAAATTCCAAAAGGAAGCGGCGAGGAGAGTGCGACGGTGGCACCAGTCCCGCGCGCTCGCTGGCCGGACCTTGCCCGACCACCGCTCCCTTGCGCGTACTGCAACCGTCCGTGGGGATATGCGACGCTGCTAGCGAAACACCACCGTGCGATGGCCATTGAGCACGATGCGGTGCTCGACATGGCGACGCACCGCACGCGCAAGCACCAGCGATTCGGTATCGCTGCCCAGCCGCACCAGATCACGCGGCGTCATCGCGTGATCCACGCGCGCCACGTCCTGTTCGATGATCGGGCCTTCGTCCAGATCTTCGGTGACGTAATGCGCGGTGGCACCGATGATCTTGACCCCGCGTGCGTGCGCCTGGTGATACGGTTGCGCGCCCTTGAAGCTGGGCAGGAAGCTGTGATGGATATTGATCGCCCGCCCCGCCAATGCGTGGCACAACGCGGGCGAAAGAATCTGCATGTAGCGCGCCAGCACCACCAGATCGATCTGCAGCGCCTCGACCAGCGCAAGCAGCTGCGCTTCCTGCGCGGCGCGCGTGTCGGCGCTCACCGGCAGATGGTGGAAGGCGATGCCATAGGAGGCGGCCAGCGGCGCGAAGTCGGCGTGGTTGGACACCACCGCCGCGATATCCACCGGCAATTGCCGGCTATGCATGCGGAACAGCAGATCGTTGAGGCAATGCCCCTGCTTGCTCACCAGCACCAGCAGCCGCGCGCGGCGGCGCGCATCGTGCAGCTGCCAGTCCATCTGGAATTCATCGGCCAGCTGCGCAAAGCGGCGTTCCAGCCCGGCAATGTCGGTGCCCGGCGGTTTGTCGAAGTGCACGCGCAGGAAGAAGCGGCCACTTTCGTCATCGCCAAACTGCTGTGCGTCGAGGATGTTGCAGGCCAGATCGAACAGCAGCCCGGTCACGCGATAGACGATGCCGGTGCGGTCGGGGCAGGACAGGGTGAGGATGTAGTCGGAGCGCATCGGCACAATGATAGCCAATGCGCCCGGCTGCGGGCGCAGTGCTTGCGCCCGTAACTTTCCGCTGCGACTCAGCGCGGCGGCAGGCGCAGCATCAGCCGCCGATTGATCTCGTCCAGTTGCGCCATCGATGCCTCCACCGAGGTCTCCATCGCTTCCTGGGTGGTGATGTGCGCACGCAGATGCGCCGGATCGGCGAGCTCGCCACGCACCAGAAACACGTTCTCGCCCACCTCGCCGACGTGCCGGCTGAGCACCACGTAATCCACCTGGTCGAAGCCATGTTGCTTGGCCAGCGGCAGCAGGCGCGCGGCCATGCGCACGCTGGCCTCGTCGGTGGGTTTGTTCAACTCGGCATCGAGCGCGGCCACCGCTTCGCGGATCTGCGCGAACAGATAGTGGTCCGGATGCTCGGGGTGGTCTGGGCCCACCGGGCCCTGGTCGACGACCGGTACGGCGGTCATCGTGTCCCACCGGCGCAGGTCGTTGCGCGCGGTGTGCGCTCGGTCGAACCGAGCGTGATATGCAGGTGTCGCATCGCATCCTCCCTGGAGCGGCGGCTGTCACGAGCCGGCATTTTAGAAGGTCTGCTGCATGTTGAGGTGAGCAAAACGCATCGCGCGTCACCTGCAAGGCCAGGCACGCTGCGCAGAACCCACGCGCGCGCCTGGGTTGCGATCAGGCCTGCCCGGCCCGCCGCGCCGATACTTCTGCCAGCACCGCCCAGTCGGCGTTGCCGTCGCCATGCGCGATGGCCTCGTCCAGGCCGGCGCGCAGCAACTCGCCCAGCGGCATCGGTACCTGCTTGTCGGCGCCGGCCTGGATCGCCAGATCCACATCCTTGCGGCCCAGGGTGGCGGTGAAGCCGGCGGGCAGGTACTCGCGCTGCATGATCAGGCGGCCGTAGCCCTGGTACGCGGGCGCGGCGAACAAGGTGCTGGTGAGCATGCCCAGGAACTGAGTGGCATCCACGCCGTGGCCGCGTGCCAGCGCGCTGGCTTCGGCCATGGCGCCGATCGCGCTGGCCAGGCAGAAGTTGGCTGCCAGCTTGACCGCATTGGCCTGCTCGGGGGTGCGGCCGATCTCCCAGGTGCGTTGACCGAGCACATCGAACATCGGCTGCACGCGCGCCAGCGCCGCCTCGTCGCCGGCGGCCAGAATGTTGAGCTTGCCGGCTTCGGCCACATCGACCCGGCCGAGCACCGGTGCGGCCACATAGGCCACGCCGCGTTCGGCATGCAGGGCGGTCAGCTCGTGCGCCAGTGCCACCGAGATGGTGGCCATGTTGACGTGCACGCTGCCGGCCGGCAGCGCGTCCAGCACGCCTTGCTCCAGCACGGTGGCACGCACCGCGTTGTCGTCGGCCAGCATCGAAAACAGCAACGGGCCGTGCGCGGCGTCGCGCGGCGCATCCACCACCGTGGCACCGGCCTCGCGCAGCGACTGCGCGCGCTCCGGCGAGCGATTCCACACACACAGTTCGAAACCGCCGCGCAGCAGGTTGTGCGCCATCGGCAGGCCCATCGTCCCCAAGCCCAGAAATCCTATCGGCATGCGTTGTCCTTGTTCGTTATGACGTCTATCGGATGGATCAGCTGGCGAATACGCCACGCGCATCGCGTGGCTCGCAGCGCAGGTATTGCGGCGAGGGCGTGACCGACGCGCCGAGTGCGGCAGCGGCATGCCACGGCCAGCGTGGGTCGTACAGGATGCCGCGCGCCAGCGCGATCGCATCGGCCTGGCCGTCCTGCAGGATCGCCTCGGCCTGCGCCGGCTCGGTGATCAGGCCCACGCCGATCACCGGTGTGCTGACCTGCGCCTTGATCTGCTGCGCAAACGGAATCTGATAGCCCGCCTGCACCGGAATCTGCTGACGCGGATCCAGCCCGCCGCTGGAGACATGGATGTAGTGCGCACCGCGCGCATCCAGCGCCTTGGACAAGGCGAGGCTCTGCTCGAGATCCCAGCCGCCCTCCACCCAATCGGTGGCCGAGATGCGCACGCCGATGGCAATCTTGTCCGACACCGCCACGCGCACCGCGTCGAAGATGCGCAGCGTCAGCCGCATGCGGTTTTCCAGCGAACCGCCATACGCATCGCTGCGCTGATTGCTCAGCGGTGACAGGAACTGATGCATCAGATAGCCATGCGCGGCATGCAGTTCGATCAGCGCCAGGCCCAGGCGTTCGGCGCGCCGTGCCGCATCGACAAAGGCCTGTACCACCGCATCGATGCCGGCCTCGTCCAGTGCCTGCGGCAACGGCTGACCGTCACGGAACGCCAGCGCCGATGCGGACACGGTCTGCCAGCCATGCGCGTGATCCGGCGCGATCGCCTCGCCGCCGTTCCACGGCAGATCGGTGGAGGCCTTGCGCCCGGCATGCGCCAGTTGAATGCCGATCGGCATCGGCGACCACCGTCGCACCGAGTCCAGCACCTCGCCCAGCGCCTGCTCGGTGGCATCGTCGTACAAGCCGAGGTCGGCGTAGGAGATGCGCCCCTGCGGCTGCACCGCGGCCGCTTCCAGGATCAGCAGGCCGGCACCGGATTGCGACAAGGTGCCCAGATGGATGCGGTGCCAGTCGCTGGCGCGGCCGTCCTGTGCAGAGTACTGGCACATCGGGGCGATGACGATACGGTTGGCGAGCGCAAGCGGACCGAAGCGAATGGGGGAGAACAGCTGGCTCAAGGGGGCATCCACAGATGACACGGGGATGCCCATTGCACTGCGCCGCGCGCGTGGGCACAACCGCTGCAATGGATCACTGCGTCATGCCGAGCGCGCACTGGCGTCGTTGACGCTGCGTGCACGCAGCGGATCGAACGGGGTGTGCAGGAACGCCAACGCCTGCGCGCACGACTGTTCGACCTTCAGGCTGAGCAGCTCGTCCGCGCGGGTGCGCCCGAAGTTGAGCGCGGCGATCGGCAGGCCGGCCTTGGCCGCGGCCTGTACGAAACGAAAGCCCGAATACACCATCAGCGACGAGCCCACCACCAGCACCGCATCGGCCGCCTGCAGATGCGCAAATGCGCGCTCCACACGCTCGCGCGGCACGTTCTCGCCAAAGAACACCACATCCGGCTTCAGCACGCCGCCGCACACCGGGCACGGCGGCACCACAAAACTGTCGAAGGCCACATCGTCCAGGTCCGCATCGCCATCGGGCGCCTGCGCGGCGTCCAGGTCGGCCCAGCCGGGGTTGGCGTGCTCGAGCAGCAGCTGGAATTCGGTACGGGGCATGCGCCGCTCGCAGCCCATGCAGCGCACCACATCGAGCCGGCCATGCAGATCGATCACCGCCTGACTGCCGGCGGCCTGATGCAGGCGGTCCACGTTTTGCGTCAGCAGCAGTTCCAGCTGGCCGCGCGCTTCCAGTGCGGCCAGCGCGTGATGGGTGGCATTGGGTTGCGCCAGCCCGAAGCGCGGCCAGCCGACCAGACTGCGTGCCCAATAACGCTGCCGCGTGGACAGCTCGCCCATGAAGGCCTGGAACGTCACCGGTTGCGGACGCTTCCAGCCGCCTTGCAGATCGCGGTAATCGGGAATGCCCGAATCGGTGCTGCAACCGGCGCCGGTGAGCACGAACAGGCGCCGATGGCGCTCGATGAAGTCCTGCAACGCGTTGCTGTCCTGAACTGCTACCGCCGTCATCGCGCAACTCCGGTGGCCGTGAGGTAACTGTGCAGCAACACCACCAGTTGCGCCTGCAGCGGCGCAATCCGCACCGCAGGCGCACCCTCCTCGAGCAGGCTCTTGACCGGCCCGGTGATGGCCGCCATGCCGATCTCGGCCACCGCCTCGCAATCGTCGAAGCGCACATCCGCAGCGGTGGCCAGCGCCGCGGCAAACGCCTGCTGCGAGCGCTTGCGCGCCTGCGACCCCAGCGCGGCGCCACCATGCAGTTCGGCAATGGCGTACAGCGCGCGCGAGACGTCCACATGCTGCAGCTTGGCCTGCACGAAGGCATGCACCAAGGCCTCGCACTGCTGCGCCAGCGTGCGCCCGTGCTGTTGCGCGCAGGCCCGTTCCACCGCGTCGATCACCGCCTGCAGGTGCCACTGCAGCAATGCGATCAACATCGCCTGCCGATTGGGGTAGTACTGGTACACGCTGCCGACCGACACGCCGGCACGCTCGGCCACCCGCGTGGTGGTGCAGCCCTGTAGTCCGTCGGCTACCAGCACCTGGATGCTGGCCTGGCGGATGACCTCCACGGTGGCGCGCGAGCGCGCTTGCTGCGGGGCCTTGCGCGGTGCTGGCAGGGGGAATGAGGTGCTCACGAAGGCGACTGTACACACGGATGGGTGGCACATAGTCTGGGGGCCTTCTTGGTGATTCCAAGCAAGCGCCCCTCTCCAGCTCCGCATCCCTGGCGCTGCGCGACGGCGCCGAGCGCCCGATTGCTTCACCGTGTCGCTGGCGAAGGCACTGCGTAACGCAGGCTTTGCGGTCAATCACGATCGCATCGCCACCGATCTCAACGATCACGCCGGTCCAGACAGCGTCGACAAGGGGCTGCCAGCGTGGCGCAGCTTGCGATGTCCGAGCTGGCACCGGCGCGATGACACCGAGGGCGGAATGATTGGCTTGGTGATGCGCACCGAATGACGCACAGCCGGCAACCTGCTGCACACGGTTGAAACCGCTTGAAAACACGTGCCACGTCACAGATCGGCACGCGGGTCCGCCAACTTAGCGTGATCGGGCGCACACGCAATGCTGCGGAAACATGGCACCGCGACAGTGGGCAGCTCCCCCGCTGACCCCACTCCTGCCATGCCCTACACCCACATCCGGACGCGCTCCGGAGTGCGTCGTGCCGTGTCGCGTCGTCCGCTCGCCGTCCTGCTTGCACTGACCCTGGCCACCCCCGCGCTCGCGCAGGAGGCCGCACCCGCCACGCCTGCCACCCGCAAGGGCGAGGACGGCATCTTCTCGCTGGACCGGATGATCGTCACCGGTGCCGGCCAGGCCCAGAACCAGTTCGACGCCTCGTATGCGATCACCGCGCTGACCGCCGAGCAGATCGACAAGCTGGCCCCGCTCAACCTGGCCAGCCTGATCGGCTCCATGCCCGGCATCTATGCCGAATCCACCGGCGGCGAAGTGCAGAACGTCTACCGCATCCGCGGCATTCCCGACGAAGGCTCGTTTGCGGTGATCCAGGAAGACGGCATCAGCCCCTACCCGGACAACAACGGCTACTTCTACAAGACCGAAGGCCTGGTGCGCCCGGACCTGATGGTCGAATCGGTGGAAACCGTACGCGGCGGGCCGTCGCCGATCTTCGCTTCCAATGCCGCGGCCATCGTCAATTTCGTCACCCGCCAGGGCGGCGACACCCCCGAAGGCGCAGTGCGCACCACCGTCGGCGACACCGGGCTGTATCGGCTCGATGGCTACTGGTCGGGCAAGCTTGCCGACGGCTGGTACCTGGCTGCCGGCGGCTTCGTGCGGCGCAACGATGGCTACCGCGACGTGGGCTTTCCGGCCGACGAGGGCGGGCAGTTCCGCATGAACCTCACGCACACGCTGGAGCACGGCAAGCTGACCTTCACCGCCAAGCATCTGGACGACAAGAACGCGTTCTACATGCCGATCCCGCTGTACGACCCGCGCGACACCGCGCGTTCGCTGGACCCGTTGATCGACCGCTTCACCGGCACCTTGAGCAGCGCGCAGCTGAAGCGCGCCAGCATCGTCTCCAGCGATGCCAACGGCGCGCCGCAGCGCGAGTTGCGCGACCTGTCCAATGGCCGCCACATGAAGTTCAATCATCTGGGCGCCAACCTGGACCTGGCCTTCGACAACGGCTGGAGCCTGTCCAACAAGGCCATCGTCAATCGCCTGAACATGACCTTCGACGCGCTGTATTCCAGCAATGCGCCGCAGGATGCCGCCGCGTATGCCAACAGCCGCCGCGCCGCCGCCAGCGCCGCGTTTCCCGGCCTGAGCTCGCTGGGCTACGTCTACACCGACGACGGCAGCCGCTTCGATCCGGCCAGCACCGACGGCCTGGTGATCCAGGGCCAGTACCGCGCCATGAACGTGCGCGCCGATTCGTTCGCCGACGACCTGCGCCTGCACCGCCGCTTCGACTGGGGCGGCGACAGCCACGACATCACGCTCGGCGTGTACGGCGCCTACTACGCGCGTTCCTACAATTCGCGTTACCAGAGCTATCTGCTGGAAATGCGGCAGAACCCGCGCACGATCGACCTGCTCGGCTACGACGCGGCCGGCAACGTGGTCGGTGGCGTGACCAAGGACGGCGTGGTGATCTACGGCGCCGACCGCACCCAGGGCAAGGCCTATACCAGCATGCTGGCGCCCTACATCGCCGACACCTGGCAGGTGACCGACAAGCTGCGCCTGGAAGCCGGCGTGCGTCACGAGCGCTACCGCTACCGCGCCTGGAGCATGCTGCGCAGCACCGGCAACCTGGGCATGGCCGACACCCTGGCCGACGATGCCGCGCGCCTGTTCACCGGGGCCCGCGCACACACCGCGCTGGACGTGGGCGTGACCAACTGGACCGCGGGCTTCAACTACGACATCAATCCCACCGTCGGCATCTACGGCCGCGCCTCGCGTGCGCACCGCGCGCCCAGCGAGGGCGCCAACGAAGGCAACGTCAACATCCCCACCGCCGACCAGTTCGAGCTCGGCACCAAGCTCAACTTCGACACGCTGGACGTGTTCGCCACCGCCTTCTACACCAAGTACGACCCGTACAACATCGGCACCAGCGCGGTGAATCCGCAGACCGGCGCGGCCGAATCCAAGGACTACCGCGGCAGCGTCACCAACCCCGGCATCGAACTGGCGGCGGTGTGGACGCCGGCGCAGTGGCTACGTCTTGATGCCAACCTGACCTACAACGACACCAAGGTGTCCGACCTGACCGAAGTGGTGGCCAATGGCGCAGTGGCCGTGGTCGACGTGGATGGCAACATGCCCAACCGCCAGCCGAAGCTGTACGGCAATGCCGGCCCGACGCTGTTGTTCACCACCGGTGCGTTCGATTGGGAAACCTCGTTGCGCTACGCCTATGTGGGCAAGCGCTACGCCGACCTGGAAAACACCACCGAGCTGGCCGCCTACGACACCCTGGCGGCCAACATCCTGGTGCGCAACGGGCCGTGGGACGTGCAGCTGTCGGTGGACAACCTGACCAACACCTTTGCGCTGACCGAAGGCAACCCGCGCACCGACACCATCTCCGGCCAGGGCACGCGCGCACCGATCTACGGCCGGCCGATCTACGAGCGCAACTCGCGGCTGGTGGTGACCTACCACTTCTGAGTGCGCCGGCGTCCGGGGTGTCGCAGCCTCGATGCCAGCGCTCCATTTCCCGATCCATCGCCTGTAGCGCCGCAGACGCGCTGCAGGCCACAAGGACTGCCATGACAGCTTCCCGTCTTGCCTGTGCGCTGCTGGTTGCAGCAGCGACGTGTTCCGGCGATGCCGCCGCCTGGGGCCACCGCGCGCATGCCGCCATCGACAGCGCCGCCGTGCAGGCCCTGCCCGACGACGGCCCGGTCTTCCTCAAGCAGTACGCGCAGGTGATCGCCGACGGCGCCACGCTGCCGGACGGCTGGCGCAGCGAAAGCGAACCCTTCCTCAAGATCGAAGAAGACCCCAATCACGGCTGGTTCCGCGAGCAGTTCGCCTTCATGCAGCACCCGCCGCGATCGCGCTACGCCTTCGTGCTGGCGCTGTACGACGAACAACGGCGCATCGCCGGCAGCGACCCGCAACTGGCGCAGCGCATGAACGTGCGTTGGGCCGGCACCTTGCCGTACGCCGCCACCGAAGGCTACCAACGCATCGTGGCGACCATGCGGCAGCTGCGCACGCTGCGCGCCAAGGGCCAGGACACCCGAGAGCTCGAACGCAACTGCGCGTTCTACGTCAGCTGGTTTGCGCACTACATCGGCGATGGCGCGCAGCCGCAGCACGACAGCATCCATCACGACGGCTGGCAGGGGCCGAACCCGCACGGCTACAGCACCGACCCAAAGGTGCACGGCAAGTTCGAGAGCGATTACGTGGAGAAGATTGCGCTGACCCCGCAGGACCTGCTGAGCCGCATGCCGGCCCTGGCGCACCAGGATGGCGATGTGTTCGAGCAGATCCTGGGCTTTCTCGACATCGGCACCGGCCGTGTCGAGCAGGTCTATCGCCTGGAAAAGGCCGGCGCCTTCGACGATGCGTCCAGCAGCGATGGCCGCGCGATGGTCTATCGCACCGCCGGCGACGGCGCGGCGATGCTGCGCGACCTGCTGGTGCGCGCCTGGCGCGAAAGCGCGCTGCGGCCCGACGCCTCCACGCCACCCAGCATGGACCCCGGCCATCCGCAGTACGACCCGGCGACCGGATCTGCACCTGCCGGCAGGTCGCCCACGCTGTAACCGCCGATGGCGACAGGGTGTGCCGCCATCGGCGTGCCGACCTGCGCGGCGGCAACGGGCGCTGCGCGGGTCGACGGCACAGCGCAGCGCACCATACGGATCGCGCGTGCCGTCACGCCGCGTCAGTGGGTGTTGACGGCCTGTTCGACAAAGCGCAGCAGATCCTGATTGAAGCGCGGGCTGTCTTCCAGAAACGGGGCATGCCCGGCATCGGGATACAGCACCGTCTGCGCACGCGGCTGCAGCTGCCGTGCACGCGCCAGCGTCGGCCCGGTGGTCACCAGTGCATCGCGCGCGCCGTACATCAACAGCACCGGCAGCTGTGTGCGTTGCAGGCCGGCAACGTCGATCGACATGCCCTGCACGGCCCGTTGCATATCCCACGAGGCCAGCGACGCGTTGGCCAGCAAGGTTTCAAACACCGGCGCCGGAGGCTGGGTGGCAAAACACAGCCGCAGGAAGTCCTGCACCGCCTGCAGGTGCGTGCGCAGGTCGTCGGAGACCAGATCGCGATAGATCGCCGGATGCGCGCCCAGTTGCTCTGCGCGCAGTTCGATCACGCCATCGACATACACCACGCCGCCAAGCCCTTCGTCGCCATAACGGGTGAGGTAGTTGCTGATCACCGCACCGCCCAGCGACCAACCCACCAGCACCGCATCGCGCGCGTTTGCGGCCTTCACCACGGCGGCAAGGTCGTCGGCCCAGCGCATGCCGTCCCGATACGCGGACGCTGCCGCCGGCTTGCCGGACAGCCCATGCCCGCGCAGGTCGTAGGTGATCAAGCGATAGCCTTGCAGGCGCGGATCCGCCAGCTGCGCGTCCCAATCGATGCGGCTGCCGAGCAGCCCGTGCACGAACACAATTGCCCGGCCATCGGTGGCGCCATGCTCCTGCACCGCCAGGGCCACGCCGTCGGGCGCGGTGACGGTGTAGCTGCGCGACGCCGGGGTGACCGCCGGACCTGCGGCAGCCGATGTTGAGAAAAACAGCAGCAGGCAGGCCAGCAGGTAGCGCATCGGCAACATACCAATGACGGGGAGAAAGCGAACAGGCATCGGAGTGAGCTCCAGACAATGGGAGCCACCATCCTCGAGCCTCACACCAATGTGAGGGTCAAGCGTTGCGTGCAACGTATGCTGGGCGCATGGCCACATCGTCCGAACCATCGCTGAGCATTGGCGCGCTGGCGCTGCAGACCGGCGCCAGCGTGCGCTCGCTTCGCCACTACGACGCGCATGGGCTGCTGACCTCCTCGCGCAGCGCCAACGGCTACCGGGTGTTTCCCGCCGCCTGCGTTGCGCAGGTGCGGCAGATCCAGCGGCTGATCGCCACCGGCTTCAGCCTGGACGACATCCTCGGCTTCCCCGATTGCATGCGCCTGGTGGAAGGCGCGCAGATGTGCCCGGAAACCGCGCAGGCGCATCGGGCACGCCTGCAGCTGATCGAGCGCCAGCTGGCCGACCTGGAGCGGCGCCGGGTGCGTTTGCTGGAAACCCTGGCGCAGGGTTCAGCGGATGCCGCGGCCACGCTGCCGCCTGCGGCGCAGACCAGACGCAGCAGGCGGGCGCGCTAGAGCGGCTGACAGACGCCGCGCAGTCGTGCAGTCAGTCGCGCTTGGACGCGGCGGTCGAACCGCGTCACTCGCCGCGTGCAGGATGCGGCGCAAAGCGCCCGTACGGCCGCGTGTCGTCGGCGCGCTGGCGCAGTACGTAGGCCGCGGCGAAGGCGAGCGCCAGCAAGGTCAGGCACATGCCGACCAGCGCGCCCCAGCCACCGTGTTGCCAGAACCAGCCGCCGAGCGCGCCGATCACGCTGGAGCCGGCGTAATACGCCAGCAGATACAGCGATGCGGCGTGACTGCGGTGCGCACCGCCGAGCCGGCTCACCCAGGCGCTGGCCGCCGAATGCGCGATGAAGAAGCCGATCGTCAGCAACACGATGCCGGCCACCACCAGCGCCAGCACATGCGCCAGGGTCAGTGCCACGCCGAGGACGCACAACACGATGCCGGTGGTGACCACCGGGCCGCGCCCGAAACGGTCCGACGCCGCACCGGCCACTGACGAGCTGACGATGCCGAACACATAGGCGCTGAAGATCATGCCGATCTGGCTCTGGCTCAGGCCGAATTCCGGCCCGCCCAGCCGGAAGCCGGCGTAGTTGTAGAGGCAGACGAACACGCCCATCAACAGGAACGGCAGCGCGAACAGGAACGGCAGGTTGCGGTCGCGCAGATGCCCGGCCCAGGCGCGCAGATGGAAGCGCAGGTTGATGCCGTGCCGGCGCACGAAGTTGCGCGACGGCGGCAGCAACCAGAAGAACGCCAGCGCGCACAGCAGGTCGAACACGCTCAACACCGCCAGTGCGGTGCGCCAGTCGTAGTGATCGGTCAGCACGCTCATCACGATGCGCCCGCTCATGCCGCCGAAGGCATTGCCGGCCACATACAGGCCGGTGGCCGCGCCCATCTTGTTGGCCGGCAGTTCCTCGCCCAGATACACCATCGCCACCGCCGGCACCCCGCCCAGCGCGATACCGGACAAGGTGCGCACCAGCACCAGCGCGCCCCAGTGCGGCAGGAAGGCGGCGACCAGGTTGAGCACCGCGGCCAGTGCGATCGATACGAACATCAACCCGCGCCGGCCCAGGTTCTCCGACACTGCGCCGGCACAGAAGATCGCCAGGGCCAGCGCGCCGGTGGCCAGCGACAACGGCAGCGAGGCGGTGGCCGCGTCCACGCCAAAAGCGCGCGCAAACTCCGGCAGCACCGGCTGCACGCTGTACAGCAGCGAGAAGGTGGCAAAGCCGGCCAGGAACAGGGCCAGGCGGATGCGGCCGCTGGCCGGCGCACCGGCGGCGGCGTTGTCGGCAAGGCCAGCGGTGGCGCCCGGCAGGCTGCCGGTGCGGCGATCAGGAGAGGACACAGGCGCAGCATCGAGACGTGGGACCGCGAGTATTCGCCTGCGCTGACCCCCTGTCCAATATATGATCGTGGCAGTTGCCATATGCAGAACAGATAGCATGGAACTTCGCCACCTGCGCTACTTCCTGGCTGTCGCCGAGGAGGGCAACTTCACCCGCGCCGCAGCGCGGGTCGGCATCGGCCAGCCGCCCTTGAGCCAGCAGATCCAGGCGCTGGAGCGCGATCTGGGCACGCCGCTGTTCCGGCGCACCCACAGCGGCGCCGAGCTGACCCCGGCCGGCGAGGCCTTCCTGGTCGAGGTGCGCCGCGTGCTCGCCGATGTGGAGCGCGCCGCGGAAACCGCACGGCGGGTGGCGCGCGGCGAATCCGGCCGGCTGCGGCTGGGCTTCACCGCCTCGGCCGCGTTCAACCCGGTGGTGCCGCACCTGATCCGCGACTTTCGCCGGCAATGGCCGCAGGTCGAGCTGCTGCTGGAAGAAACCAACACTGCCGGGCTGCTGCTGGCCCTGGCCGATGGCCGCCTGGACGCGGCCTTCGTGCGCTACGGCCTGAGCACGCCGCCCGACCTGCAACTGCTGCGCTTTGCCGACGAACCGATGAAGATCGCCGTGCCCGCCGCGCATCGCCTGGCCGCCCGCAACAGCGCGCCACTGGCGGCGCTGGCGGGCGAACCGTTCATCCTGTTCCCGCGCAGCTTCGGGTCCAGCCTGTACGACGAGATCCTCGCCGCCTGCCGGCAATCCGGCGTGACCCTGCGCATCACCCAGGAGGCGCCGCAGATGTCGTCCATCGTCAACCTGGTCGCCGCCGAACTGGGCGTGTCGGTGGTGCCGGCCTCCACTGCGCAGCTGCAGCTGCCCGGCGTGCGCTATCTGGATATCGAAGGCCAGATGCCGCTGGCCCGGCTGGCCCTGGCAGTCGCGCCCGGCGCCCTGGACACCGCGCCACTGGTCCGGCATCTGTGGGCGCTGGCGGAAGTGCTGTGAGCCAGGCTGATCTCGAGCCGACAACACCACGGTTGTTGTAGGAGCGCACCCGTGCGCGATGTGGCTCTCCCGGTAACGCCCTCGCGCACAAGTGCGCTCCTACACCTGCCAACAGAAGGCCAGACGCCGCTGGCCAGGCTGGCGCTGGCGGAAGTGCTGTGAGCCCGGCTGATCTCGAGCCGACAACACCACGGTTGTTGTAGGAGCGCACTCGTGCGCGATGTGGCTCTCCCGGTAACGCCCTCGCGCACAAGTGCGCTCCTACCTGCCAGCAGAAGGCCAGACGCCGCTGGCCAGGCTGGCCCTGGCGGAAGTGCTGTGAGCCAGGCTGATCTCGAGCCAACAGCATCACGGTTGTTGTAGGAGCGCACCCGTGCGCGACGTGGCTCTCCCGGTAACGCCCTCGCGCACAGGTGCGCTCCTACCTGCCAACAGAGGGCCAGACGCCGTTGGCCAGGCTGGCCCTGGCGGCAGTGCTGTGAGCCAGGCTGGTCTTGAGCCGGCAGCACCACGGTTGTTGTAGGAGCGCACCCGTGCGCGATGTGGCTCTCCCGGTAATGCCCTCGCGCACAGGTGCGCTCCTACACCTGCTCATGCGGAAAGATGTTTGATTGGGTTGCCTGCCACCAGCGATGGCGCTGGTTCTCTTGAGCCGAGGTCTGATCCACACACCCTCAGCCGCACCCGAAGTCATTGATCCTGTGGAAGCACGCATGTCCGCAATGCTGCTTGCATGGCGACATCATCGCGGCCAGGGCCTTCGCTGCAGACAACATGCACGTTACCAGCGCGCGCACGTGCCCTGCCGAATCCGCGCACACCATCCGGGCACACCGCTTGACCTCAACCGCGATTGAGGTCGTTCAATGCCTGCACCTTCCATCACCTGCGCCCGCCATGCATCTTCGCCATCTGTTGCTGCCCTGCCTGGACCCCGACCTCAGCCTGCGCTTCTATCGCGAGGTACTGCAGCTGCCGCAGCACGGCAACAGCATTCGCATCGGCTGGAGCAGCCTGGAATGCGTGCAGGCGCAGCAGCCGGTGGGCAGCGTGCATCTGGCGTTCAACGTGGCGCCGTCGCGCTTCGACGCCGCTGCGCAGTGGATCGGCGAGCGCAGCAAGCTGCTTGCCGATCCACATGGCCGCCGGCAGTTTCAACTGGACGGCGTATGGCAGTCGCGATCGGTGTATTTCGCCGGCCCCGATGGCGCGGTACTCGAGTTGATCGCGCGTCGGGCGGTACAGGACGTGGCCACCGGCGACGGTGCGTTCCACGGTGACGAGTTGCTGTGCGTGAGCGAGATCGGCTTACCCAGCAACGATGTCGCGGTGGTGACCAGCAGTGTCGCCCATCACTTCGGCGTGCGGCCGTTTGCGCCGGCGCTCGAAGGTTTTGCCGCGCTGGGCGACGATGATGGCCTGTTGATCGTGGTCGATCAGGCGCGGCGCTGGTTTCCGCAGCAGCGGCAGCTGCCGTGGGCCAGCGGCGTGCGGGTCAGCGTGGATGCACCGCAACCGGGGCTGCGCTTGCGCGATGCGCAGGGCTGGGAGTTGCTGGCGGCGTGATCGTCCACGCCGCGCAGGTCATGCCGCCGCTGCAGGCGCGGGCAGACGGAAGAACGCACGCGCCGCCGCGGTGCTGTTGGCCGCGGTCAGCGCCACGTCCTCGCCACGATCGCGTGCGAGTTCTTCGACGATATGCGACAGGAACACCGGCTCGTTGCGGCGGTCCTTGGGCATCGGCTTGAGCGTGCGCGGCAGCAGGTACGGCGCGTCGGTTTCGATCATCAAGCGGTTGGCCGGGATGTTGCGTACCAGCTCGCGCAGATGCAGGCCGCGGCGCTCGTCGCACAGCCAGCCGGTGATGCCGATGTAGTAATCGCGGTCCAGGTAGTCGAACAGTTCTTCGCGGCTGCCGGTGAAGCAATGCACCACCGCCGGGCCAAGGCGGCCATCGAAGCTGCGCATGATCGACAGGAAATCGTCGTGCGCCTCGCGCTGATGCAGGAACAGCGGCTTGCCGTTGTCGGCAGCCAGTTGCAGCTGGCGCTCGAAGGCCTTGTGCTGGGCCGGACGCGGGGCGAAATCGCGGAAATAATCCAGCCCGCATTCGCCCACCGCCACCACCTGCGGGTGCGCCTGCAGCGTGCGCATTTCGGCCTCGCATTCGGCGGTGAACTCCACTGCGTGGTGCGGGTGCACGCCGGCGGTGGCGTAGAGGAATCCGGGATGCTGCTGGGCCAGCTGCAAGGCCACCGGCGAATGCTCGCGACTGGCACCGGTGATCACCAATTGCGCAACGCCTGCCTCGCGTGCGCGTTGCAGCACGGCGTCGCGGTCGCGGTCGAAGGAGTCATGGGTGAGGTTGGCGCCGATATCGATCAACTGCATGCTGCGGTGTCGTGTGGGGAGAGCGTGGCAAGTGTAACGAGTGGGGGTTGTGTGCGCTTAGCGCTTCGCATCTCTTCTTCCGCCGGGAGAAGCTGGCGCGCAGCGCCGTATGCGGGTGCGAGCGGAGCCTCGCATGACCAACCACCCAATGTGACGTCGCCCGGTCCCCTCACCCCAACCCCTCTCCCGCAGGCGAGGGGCTTTGCTCCCTTCTTCCAGGAGAGAGAGGGGTTCAACCAACCACCGGCACCACCATCGCATCGATCTTCGCCGCCAGCGCCTGGATCGTCAGCAGCGCCGAGCGCGACAGCTGCCGCTGCGGGGCCACGCACAGCGCCAGCGTCATCGGCTTGGTCAGGTGGCGGCGGAACGGCACGAACGCCAGGCGGCCGTCGGCCACATCCGGCGCGGCATCCAGCCACGACATCAGGCCCACGCCGGCACCGGCGCGCACCAGCCCGCGCAGGGTGCGCACATCGTTGCAGTGGGTCAGCCGCTTCACGTCGATGTGCTGGCGTTGGTACAGCACCTTGGCATGCTCGCCGACGATCAGCGGGGCGGCCGGCAGCAGCAGGCGGTGTTCCAGCGTTTCGCTCAGCTGCAGCTCGGTGCGGGTGCTGAGCGGGTGGCCGACCGGCATCGCAATCCCCAGCGGGATGTCGGCAAAGGCGCGCACCTCCAGGTCCACGCTGCTCACCGGGTCCAGCAGCAGGCCGATGTCCACATCGGCCGAGGTCACCATTTCCATCACCCGCTGGTTGCGCGCGGTGGACAGGTTGAAGGTGATGCCGGGGTACTCCTGCACCAGCGCCGCCACCGCCTCCGGCACCACGCCCTCGCTGAGCGCGTCGATCATGGCGATCTCCACGTGCCCGCGGCGCAGCCCCTTGAGCTCGTCGAAGCGCTCCAGGGTGCGGGCGTAGGCCTTCTCCCAGCCGCGCACGTCCACCAGCAGCAGCTCGCCAGCGGCGGTCAGCCGCAGCCGGCCGGGCAGGCGCTCGAACAGCTGCGCACCCAGTTCCTCCTCGGCCTTGAGGATCTGCCGGTCGATCGCCGAGGCCGACACGTGCAGCACCTCGGAGGCCTTGCGGATGCTGCCGCAGCGGGCCACTTCGATGAAGTAACGGGTGAAGCGGGAAAAGGTCAGCATGCGGCGGGGCTCGGGTTGCGTTGCATTTTTTGCAATGGCTTGGCTGAAAATCGATGTTTGATAACACACCCCCAGCTTCCTAGAGTCAATCCGGCACCGCTCCCCGCCCTACGCCAGAGACTGGACCCATGGATGTCGCCGTCCCCGCCCTGCCGCTGCACTGCACCTTCGAGGCCGCCGACTGGCAGCGCCTGGCCCAGCATTGGCACGCGGTGGCGCTGAGCAGCGAGGTCGGGCAGGCGCCGTTCAAGGCCACCCTGCTGGACGAGCCGCTGGTGCTGTACCGGCTGGGCGAGGAACTGGTGGCCGCGCGCGATGTCTGCCCGCACCGCGGCGTGCCGCTGAGCATGGGCACCGCCGATGGCGGCGGCGTGGTCTGCGCCTACCACGGGCTGCGCTTCGGCTCGGGCGGGCGCTGCAACCACATCCCCGCCAGTCCCAGCCAGAACATCCCGGCCAAGATGCGCCTGCACACCTACGCGGTGGCCGAGCGCTACGGGTTGATCTGGGTGTGCCTGGCCAAACCGGCCGGCGTCAGCGCGGCCGAGGTGCAGATTCCGCCGATGCCCGGCTGGGACGAGGACGGCTTCCAGCAGATCGTCTGCCCGGCCTTCGACATCGGCGGCAGCGCCGCGCGCCAGCTGGAGGGCTTCATCGACGTGGCGCATTTCGCCTTCGTGCACACCGCCACCTTTGCCCAGCCGGACAAGCGCGAGGTGCCGGCCTACACCACCACCGAGACGCCGACCGGCTTCAATGCCGACTACCTGAGCTCGGTGGCCAATTATTCGGTGGACATGCCGCTGCCGGACGTGGACCCGGATTTCCAGTGGCTGCGCCATTTCGAAGTACACCTGCCCTTCGTTGCCACGCTCACCATCCACTTCCCGGTGCCGGGCAAGCGGCTGGTGATCATGAACGCGGCCAGCCCGGTGTCCAAGCACAAGACGCGCCTGCTGGTGCCGATCGCACGCAACTTCGACACCCATCTGCCGGTGGAGGACGTGCACGCCTTCAACCTGCGCGTGTTCGAGGAAGACCGCGCCATGGTCGAGGCGCAGCGCCCCGAATACCTGCCGCTGGACCCGCTGCTGGAAGTGCATATCCCGGCCGACCGCAGCTCGATCGCCTACCGCCGTGGCCTGCGCAGCCAGGGCTATAGCGATTTCTTCCTGCGCTGACCGCCAAGGAGCACGCCATGCAGTTGCACGAGGTCCGCGTTGCCGAGGTCTTCGACCAGGGCCATCGCCAGCGCGCGATCCGGCTGGAGCCGGTCGGCGCGGAATTGCCGGCCTTCGAGGCCGGCGCGCATGTGGACCTGCATCTGCCCGACGGCATGATCCGCCAGTACTCGATCGCCAGCGCACCGCATCTGCGCGACCACTACCTGCTGTGCGTGAAGCTGGCCGACGCCTCGCGCGGCGGCTCGCGGCATCTGTGCGAGCAGCTGAGCACCGGCGACCGCCTGCGCATCTCGACACCGCGCAACCTGTTTCCGCTGCATCCGGGCGACCGCCACGTGCTGCTGGCCGCCGGCATCGGCATCACCCCGCTGCTGTCGATGGCCGAAGCGCTGGAAGCGCGCGGCGAACCCTTCGTGCTGCACTACTACGCCCGCCGGCACGCCGACGTGGCGTTCGGGCAGCGGCTGCAGCAGGGCTTCGCGCACGGCCAGGTGCAGGTGCATCTGAGCGACGGCGGCGAGAGCCCGCGCGTGCATGTGCCCGAGGAATTGGGCCAGGCGCGTGCGCGCGACCAGTTGTACCTGTGCGGGCCGGCCGCCTTCATGGACCACTACACGCTGCTCGCCAGGGCGCACGGCTGGACGGCGGAGCAACTACACCGCGAACACTTCGCCGCCGCCGAGCCCGGCATCGCCCACGATGCCGACAGCGCCTTCGAAGTGGAGCTGGCCGCCAGCGGCCGCGTGGTGCAGGTGCCGGCCGACTGCAGCATCGCCAGCGCCCTGCTGGACGCCGGCATCGAGGTGCCGCTGTCCTGCGAGCAGGGCATGTGCGGCGCCTGCCTGACCGGCGTCCTGGCGGGCACCCCCGATCACCGCGACAGTGTGCTCAGCGACAGCGAACACGCGCAGAACCGACAGATCACGTTGTGTTGTTCGCGTAGCCGCTCGCCGCGGCTGGTGCTGGATCTTTGAGGCGGCCTGTGTGTGGCAGATGCCTGTGCAGCGCTGCTGCGAGTGCGGCCATTGCCCCATGCCGATGGTCCTGCCGATGCGATTGGTGAGCACTGCAGATGAGGATGCGTTGTGCCGCCGATCGTCATGACCTGCACGCAGCCGCAGCACATCACCCGTACATCGCGTGCCCGCTGCCGGAAACGGCCTGGTCGCTGCAGCGCGCTTGCCTGCGCTGCGCTGATGTGCCGCGTCAGGCCTGGTGTGCCGATGTGGAGGACGCTGCGGGAGATTCGCAAGCGACGAAGCAGCGCTCGTCGATCCGCAGGCATTGCTGGTGGCGCGGTGCCTCATGTAGCACCAAGGAGCCTTGCAACCTCACCCAGGTGTCCGCCCACCAATACGAGCTTCAGCACCAGCAAATAACCACTCCAGTGCTGGCCGTGCACCACGCATGCAGGGCATGCTTCGCATCTACCGGCGTGATTGCACCATTGCCGTTCTTTTCGAGCTTTCCATCGCATGTCCATCGTTCATCGCAGTCTGATTGTGGCGCTATGCCTGTTGTTGCCCACCGCCGCACAGGCACGCAGCCAAGCCACCCCTGCACAGCAACGCGAGCAGCAGGTGGCGCAGCTGCTGCGCACCGCCGCCGATCAGCCTGCGCAGCTGCGTGCCTGGCTGCAGGCGATGCCCAAGGGCGGCGACCTGCATAACCATCTGTCCGGCTCGGTGTATGCCGAGGACTACCTGCAATGGGCCAGCGAGGATGGCGCCTGCGTGCAATTGGACGACCTGAGCCTGCGCGCGCCGCCGTGTGGCAACGGCCAGGAGCCGGCACGCGACCTGGCAACGCGCAATGCCGCGCTGTATGGACGGGTGGTGGATGCCTTGTCGATGCGCAAGTTCCTGCCCAGCCCGTCGCAACCCACCGGACACGGTCAGTTCTTCGGCACCTTCGGCAAGTTCGACGCGGTGGTGCGCACGCGCGTTGCCGACACCGTGGCCGCGGTGCTGGAGCAGGCCGCACGCGACCGTGTGCCCTATGTGGAAATCATCGCCAATCCGCCGCAGATGGATCAGGCCGCAAAACAGATGCAGTCCTTGCCCTGGAAGGGCGACGACGACACGGCCAACCTGCGCGCCTTGCAGGATGCCTTGCCGCCGCTGGTGCAGGCCGCACAACGCGCGCTTGCCGACACCGATGCCCAGGTGCGCCGCGTGCTGCACTGCGACCAGCCCGATGCGCGTCCCGGCTGCCAGGTCACCTACCGCTACGTGCCTTACGTGCTGCGCGTGTTGCCGCAGCCGATGGTGTTCGGGCAGATGGCGCTGGCGCATGCGCTGATCGCCGCCGGCGGCAGCCGCGCGGTGGCGTTGAACATCGTCGCGCCCGAAGACAACCCGGTGGCGCTGGCCGATTACGCGCGGCACATGGCGATGTTCCGCTTCTTCGCCGCGCGCTATCCCGACGTGCCGCTGTCCCTGCACGCCGGCGAGCTGGCCCTGGGCCTGGTGCCGCCGGCGCAACTGCGCTCGCATATCCGCCAGGCGGTGGACGCTGGTGCGCGCCGCATCGGTCATGGCGTGGACCTGCCTTATGAAGACGACGCCGACGGCCTGCTGCAGCGCATGCGCCGCCAGCAGATTGCGGTGGAGATCAACCTCACCAGCAACGATGTGATTCTTGGCGTCAAAGGCCCCGCACATCCGCTGGCGATGTATCTGCGCGCCGGCGTGCCGGTGGTGCTGTCCACCGACGATGCCGGCGTCTCCCGCGCAGACATGACCCACGAATATCAACGCGCGATGCAGGAACAAGGCATCGATTACCCCACGCTCAAACAGCTCGCCCGCAACGGCCTGACCTACAGCTTCCTGCCGGGCACCAGCCTGTGGGATGCCGAAGGTAACGCTGCGCAGGCCTGCGCCACTGCGTTGCAGCGCGAAACCGATGATGCTGCCTGTCGCGTATTCCGCCAGGGTAGCGAGAAGGCCCGGCTGCAATGGCAGCTGGAGACCGACCTGGCCCAGTACGAGCGCACGTTGTTGAATGTAGGAGCGCGCCAGAGCGCGAATGGGCTTTACCGGTAACCCCCCGTCGCGCGCAGGCACGCTCCTACCAACGCCCTCGATCCATCGCCGCTGCAATGCACTCAACCTTCCACGACAAAAACGCAATGACCGACCCGCACGCCACCACATCCAGACGCCGCGTCATTCTCGAAGACGACATCGACGGCTTCACACCCGCGCAGCTGCTGCTGTTGCAGTCGCCCGAGGTCGAGGTGCTGGGCATCAGCGCGGTCAGCGGCAACATCTGGCGCGACGAAGTGCTGGCGCATAGCTGCCGCCTGCTGGAATTGGCCGGTCACCCCGACATCCCGGTGCTGCCCGGCCCGGTGCATCCGCTGCTCAACAGCGAACTGGCCACCGAGCGCTGGGAAGCGCTCTACGGCAAGCTGGTCTGGAAAGGTGCCTGGACCAGGCACTGGGTGGATGGCGACACCGTGCAAAGCGCGCCGCGTTATCACGCCCACGACGTGGTGCCCGACCTGCCGTTGGGCAATCCCAGCGTGGTGCGCGCGTCCGACGAGCCGGCCGCGTTGTTCATGCTGCGCATGGTGCGCCAGTATCCGGGCGAGGTGAGCATCATTGCCACCGGCCCGTTGACCAATCTGGCGCTTGCGCAATCGCTGGATCCGGCCTTCGCCACGCTGGCACGTGAGCTGGTCTACATGGGCGGCAGCCTCAACCCACGCCAGCAACGCAACAGCATCAGCGCGCAGCAGTTCGCACGCGAATTCGTCAACTCGCCACGCCGCGAATTCAATATCCGCTGGGATCCGGAAGCGGCCAGCATCGTCATGCGCGCCCCCTGGCGCAGGATCACCATGGTGCCGGTGGATCCATCGACCGCGACCGAACTCACGCCCGACCTGCTGGCGCGCATCAGCGCGGCCGATACCAGCATCGGCCACGCCTTGCGCCGCCGCGAACCGGGTTTTCCGATGTGGGACGAACTGGCCACTGCGGTATGGCTGCGGCCCGAGCTGGCGACACGGACCGAGACGCTCTACGTCGATACCAACACCGCCTTCGATGCCGGCTACGGCGACATCCTGTCGTGGGCACCGGGGTACCAGCCGGGCCTGGGCGAGCAGGCGCAGACCGTGGTGCACGCGGTGGATATCGAAGCGTTCGAACAATTGCTGGTAGACCACCTCACCGCGCCGCAACCACCAGCAGTAGGCTCGCCGCTCCCCCCTCTCCCATCGGGAGAAGATGCCCGAGGCGCGGATGAGGCTGCGGCATCCCAATCCCGACTCCCAACGAGCGAATCCCCGCTTCCAACCAGGTGACCCCATGCAACTCCCAGCGCAGTGGCAGGCCGGCATCGATCGCAATACCGAGGTCCTGCGTGGCCACGCGCAGCTGCTCGCCAGCTTCAACGCGCCGCGCCCGGCAGCGCCGGACACCACCACGCCGCGCGGGCTGATCGCCTCCATCGTCAGCACCACCCGCAGCCAGCCCAGCCTGGCTGCACGCCTTGCCACCCAGACGCTCACGCGCATCAACCAAGCCAACGACAGCCTGCGCGCGATCACCCGCCTGCTGCCCGCACGCGCCGCCGCCGATGCCGCGCGCGTGCAGGCCGCGCTGGCCGGCGGCAGCGACGGCGGTGCGTTGGCCGGCGTGCCGTTCGTGGTCAAGGATCTGTTCGACGTCGCCGGCCAGGTCACCACCGCTGGCGCGGTCATGCGCGCGCAGTGCGCGCCCGCCAGCCGCGATGCGGCCGTGGTGCAACGGCTGAGCGATGCCGGCGCGGTGCTGGTCGGCACCGCCAACATGGACGAATTCGCCTACGGCTTCGCCACCGTCAACGCGCACTACGGCACCACCGCCAACCCGCACCATCACCGTCATCTGGCCGGTGGCTCGTCGGGCGGTTCAGCCGCCGCGGTGGCCGCCGGGCTGGTGCCGTTCGCGCTGGGCTCGGACACCAACGGCTCCATCCGCGTCCCGGCCGCGCTATGCGGCGTATACGGCCTGCGCCCCACGCACGGCGCATTGCCGCTGGATGGCGTGTTCGGCTTCGTCGATGCGCTGGATGTGGTCGGGCCGTTCGCCAGCTCCATCGCCGACCTGCGCCGCGTCCATGAAGTCATGCTTGGTCAGCCGCTGGCGTCGTGCAATGCCGGCAGCCTGCGCATCGCCCGCCTGGGCGGCTGGTTCCAGCGCAATCTCGATCCCGAACTGGATGCCGGCCTTAGCGCATTGCTCACCGCCTGCGACAGCAGCACCCTCATCGAATTACCCGAAGCAGAACGCGCCCGCGCCGCCGCCTTCGTGCTCACCGCTGCCGAGGGCGGCCACCGCCATCGCGCCGGCCTGAGCACGCAGGCCGAGCGGTTCGACCCGGCCACCCGCGACCGCCTGCTCGCCGGCCTGCAGCTGCCCGCCAGCGCGGTGGCCGATGCGCACCGCTTCGCGCAGTGGTTCGGCGCCGCCATGCAACGGCTCTGGGACGAGGTGGATGTGTTGATCGCGCCAGCCACACCCTGCGTGGCGCCGCGCATCGACCAGGACACCATCCAGATCGACGGCCTGCCGGTGTCCGCGCGCGCCAACCTGGGAATCTTCACCCAGCCGCTCGGCCTGGCCGCCTGCCCGGTGCTGGCCGCGCCGTTGCCGCGCCCCGGTCGCCTGCCGCTGGGCGTGCAGCTGATTGCCGCACCCGGCCGCGAAGACCGCCTGTTCGCGCTCGCCGCGCAACTCGAACGCGACGGCCTGCTGGCCTTCAGCCCACCGGCGGAGACACGCTGATGCTGCACACCTTGCGCGCACGCCGCGGCATGGTCGTGGCCCCGCACCATCTGGCCGCACAGGCCGGGCGCGATGTGCTGCGCGACGGCGGCAATGCCATTGAAGCCGCCGTCGCCACTGCCGCCTGCCTGGCCGTGGTCTACCCGCACATGACCGGTATCGGTGGCGACGGCTTCTGGCTGATCCACGACCCCGACGGCCGCGTGCACGCCATCGACGCCTGCGGCCGTGCCGCACAGGCTGCAACACTGGAGTTCTATCGCGGCCACAGCAGCATTCCGTGGCGCGGCCCGGGCGCGGCCAATACCGTCGCCGGCACCGTCGCCGGCTGGGCGCTCGCTCTGCAGCACGCAGGCGGCGGCCTGTCGCTGCAGCGCCTGTTGCAGGACGCCATCCACCACGCCAGCGCCGGCGTGCCGGTGACGCTGGGCGGTGCGCACATCGCTGCCAGCAAGGGGGCCGAGCTGCGCGTGCAACCCGGTGCCTACGCCAGCATCTTCGAACCCCACGGCACGCCGCTGCACGAAGGCGCACTGCTGTATCAGGCGCAGCTCGCACACGCCCTGCAACGGCTGGCCGACGACGGCCTGGACAGTTTCTATCGCGGCGCACTGGCCGACGACATCGCCGCCGACCTGCAGGCGCTCGGCAGCCCGCTGCGTGCGCACGATCTTGCTAGCCACCGTGCCGACGCCAGCGTACCGCTCTCGGTCGCCATCCACGGTGCACGCCTCTACAACCACGCACCGCCCACGCAAGGCCTGGCCTCGCTGCTGATCCTTGCCCTGTTCGATCGCCTGCAGGTCGCACAGCCCGACAGCTATGCGCACCTCCACGGCCTGGTCGAAGCCAGCAAACAGGCCTTCCTGATCCGCGACGCACACCTCGGCGACCCCGACTGGATGACGCTGGACGCACAGGCGCTGCTCGATGACAGTGGCGCACTGGATGCGCTCGCCGCACGCATCGACATGCACAGCGCGCTGCCCTGGCCGCAGCCCTCGCAGGCCGGCGACACCGTCTGGTTCGGCGCCATCGACGCGCACGGCCGCGCGGTCAGTTGCATCCAGTCCACCTATTTCGAATTCGGCTCCGGCCTGGTGCTGCCGCGCACCGGCATCACCTGGCAAAACCGCGGCTGCAGTTTCCGCCTTGCCCCCGACGGTTGGAACGCGCTCGCCCCGGGCCGCAAACCCTTCCACACCCTCAACCCGGCACTGGCCACCTTCGACGACGGCCGCGTCATGGCCTACGGCACCATGGGTGGCGAAGGCCAGCCACAAACCCAGGCGGCGATCTTCTCCCGCTACGCGCGTTTCGGCGTGCCGCTGCAACAGGCCATCACCGCACCACGCTGGCTGTTGGGACGCACCTGGGGCGAAGAGAGCACATCACTCAAGCTGGAAGACCGTTTTGATCCGGCACTGGTGCAGGCACTGCGCGATGCCGGGCATGCGGTGGACCTGTTGCCCGCCTACAGCTCGGTGATGGGACACGCAGGCGCGCTGGTGCGCGAGGCCGATGGCGTGATCAGCGGAGCAAGCGATCCGCGATCCGATGGTGCGGTGGCTGGGTGGTGATGGTTGGGGCGTGATGATGCTTGCTGCGCCTGCGTGGTGACGGGCAGACATCCCTGCCCGCCAATCAAGCGATCGGGTCAGAGCGTGCTTGCACGCCAGCACCGGCTAGCGCGCAGGACCGAGACTCCAGCCAGTTGCAGGCCGACAAGGTGAACATGTCATAGACTCTGGGCATGCTCTCCAAGGCGACGATGGCGGACTCAACCACGCCGTTCACCGGACAGGACGCACCTGCTTTCTTGGGCATGCATGGCGATGGGTAAGCTACGTCGCCGTGCTTATTTCGACAGACGCATCAACCCTTCCACCAAGGAGAGCCATATGACAGAGCAAGAAGACAACCAACCCAGCCTGGAAGACGTCAAGCTGGCGTTCGACGGCCAGAGCCTGGATTGGTATCTGCAGAAGCTGGTCGCAACCGTCAACAGCTCGAACGTGCAGTTCGGCATCACGCTGTTTGTCGAGGGCATCATCGTGTCCGGCCAGCTGGTCAGCGGCAAGCAGTACTTTGAGGCGTTTGCGCAGGAATTCTCTGCCGCCTACCCCGGCGATGCCGAGGAAAAAGAGGATATCCGTCGTGCGTTTGCCAGCCACGCCAGCATTTACGACACCGAGGAAGATGCGCAGCAAAGCAGCCGGCCGCCGCAGTTCATTCACCTGATCGACTCGCGTTGCTTCTCGCCCGGCGGCCAGCCCCTGCCCAGCAACCGTGGTGTGCTCTGGCGCGGCAAGGTCAATGCCGTGTCCGGCTTCACCCTGGGATCGCTGTCGGCCGATTGAGCCTGACAAGTTCCGCGTTGGTGTGAGGTGCTCGTCATCTCACATCGGACTGTTGGAGATAACGCCAGGAGTCCGTCACGACGGCACAACAGCCACACGCGCTTGCGCTTGCTGACAACGGTGCGCTCGCCAACGTCTTCCGTTGTCTCTCGGCATCGGACCGGCGCTGCTCGATGGCAGCAGCACCGGCCATGCGGCAATACCTACGCAGACACCTTGGGTGTGCGCCGCGAGAGGGAGCCAAGCACTGCCTCTGGCGTCGTTGCCTGGCACGGGCCGACGTCCGCGCAATGCGCGCCGCATCGTGCGATCGCCATCCCTCACGGCTGTAAGCGATCGCCACGCCCTGCAACCAGTGACGAGGCCAGCAGCAACACGCTGGCACCGACAAAGGTGGCGCCGATCGACACATGATCCAGCAGCACGCCGCCTGCGGCGCCACCCAGCATGATGGAAAGCTGGATTGCGGCAACCATCAGGCCGCCGCCGCTTTCCGGTGCGTCCTTGACGCAGCGGCTCAACCAGGTGGACCAGGCCACCGGCATCGCCGCGTTGAGCGTGCCCCAGGCAATCATCGCCACGGCCACGGCCCACACCAGGTGACCTGCCAGCAGCATGCCGATGGTCGCCACACCCAGTGCGACCGGCAGTACGCTGAGCAGGGTGAACAAGCGCTTCGGCACCAACGCGGTGGCGGCATAGGTACCGACGAATCCGGCCAGGCCCAGGCCGAGCAGCAGCAACGACAGTTGCGACACATCGACCTGCGCAACGGTTTCCAGAAACGGGCGAAAGTAGGTGAACGCAGAAAACGCACCGGCAAATCCGAGCATTACCGCGAGCATGGCGCGCGCCACATAGCGACGCTTCAACAAGGTGACGATGCCACCCAGCGAAGTGGCGCCCTGTGCGGGCATCGACGGCAGGCTGCGCCATTGCCAGGCGATGGTCAGCGCCACCAACGGCAACATGCCCCAGAACACCCCGCGCCAGCCGATGGTGGCGCCCAGATAGCTGCCCAATGGCGCGGCGAATGCAGCAGCGACTGCGTTACCAATAAATATGATGCCCAAGGCCTTGGGCACCGCATGCTCGGGCATGATGCGCATCACCGTGGCGGTGGACAATGCCCAGAAGCCGCCGATGGTGATGCCGAGCAGCGCACGCGCCACCATCAACATGCCGAAGCTGTGCGCATTGGCGATCAACAGCAGCGACAACAGCATCACCCCGGTCAGGGCGATCAACACATGGCGCCGGTTGAAGCGCGACGACAGCGGTGCGATCAGCAGGCTGGCGACCACCGCGAACAGGCCGGAGATCGAGATCGCCTGGCCGGCCATGCCGGCACTGGCGTGCAGATCGGCGGCGATCGGCGTGAGCAGGCTGACCGGCATGAACTCGGAGGCGATCAGCAGCGCAACGCAGAGCGACATCGAGCCGACCGCGCTCCAGGTCTGGCGGGTTGCGGCGGGTGCGGCGCGCGAGGATGGATCGGTAGCGAGCGAACTGGCTTGCATGTGGAGCCTTTGTGCGAAGTGGAATGCGAGACGAACGCCACGCCGCAAGCGCGCTGACGCCGCGCTCGATCGCGAACCTGGTGTTCGGAGGGGATGCGCCGCAGGCAGCGATGCACTGCATCGACCTGTCAGCGCAGCGACGCACGACGGGCGCAATGCAGCAACGGGCGCTGCGGCTCGGGCGTGTGCGTGTCTGGATGTGCTGCAGCTTACGCAGGCCGTGAACAGCGATAAAGATGGCGGATGCGCACGGGCTTATGAAGCCCGCTCATCAACCACTTGCCTGCGTCGAGCGCCTCTGCCTGGCGCGGACCCTCAACCCTTGTAGCGCAGCGCATCCACGACGAGGTTGAAGGCGGACGAGGAATGGCGGCGGCTGGGATAGAACGCGTGCAAGCCCGGCCAGGTCGGCGACCAGTCCTTCATCACCCAGCGCAGCCGTCCGGCCTTGATATGCGGGCGCGCCAGATCCTCCTGCACGAACGCGATGCCGAAGCCATCCACCGCCGCGTCCAGCGCTTCGTAGGTGCCGTTGAAGGTCAGCTGGCCATCCACGCGCACGATGACCTCGCGGCCGTCCTTTTCCAGCTCCCAGGCGTAGATGCCACCGGCGGTCTTCATGCGCAGGTTGATGCAGCTGTGCGCGGTGAGATCCTGCGGCGTCTTGGGGATGGGCCGACGCGCGAAATAGGACGGCGCGGCGACGATGGCCATGCGCATGTCCGGTGCGATGCGCGCGGCGATCATGTCCTTTTCGACCTGGTCGCCCAGCCGCACACCCAGGTCGTAACGGTCGGCAACGATGTCGGTCAGGCCGTTGTCGACCACGATCTCGACCTTGATCTCCGGGTAGTCGCGCAGCAGCCTGGACAGCTTGGGCCACAGAATCGCGCGCGCGGCGTAGTCGGTGGCGGTGATGCGCACGGTGCCTGCGGGCGTGTCGCGCATTTCGCCGAGCGCAGACAGCGCCTCCTCGATTTCGGCAAAGCGCGGCGCCACCGTCTGGATCAGCCGCTCGCCGGCTTCTGTGGGCGCCACGCTGCGCGTGGTGCGGGTCAGCAGGCGCAGACCCAGCGTCGCTTCCAGCCCGCGGATGGTGTGACTCAGCGCCGACTGCGAAACGCCCAGCTTGGCGGCAGCGCGGGTAAAGCTGCCCTCGCGAACGATGGCGATCAGCGCCAGCAGGTCCTTGAAGTTGTCGCGCGCCATTGGTGAATCTCTTTCATGGAATCCGCCTGACTGTAGCAGCCGGTGAAAAAGGAATCCCGAAGCCCCGCTCTTGCGGGAGAGGAGTTGGGGTGAGGGTACGGCTGCTCAGCTCTCTCGACGCTGCCGCACCCGCATCCGCCATTCGGGCAGCTTCTCCCGGAGGGAGAAGGAACAACGCCGGCCACAAGCTTCCCGTCGCATTTTTTGCAACGCCCGACCCTAAAAAAACCGCTTTGGGGCGACGGGGCCGGTTCGTATAGTCGATTCGACGGCCGCCGCCGGCCGCGCAAGCACCTGATGCCATTGCTGCGAGGCGACCAACGTTGGCGATACCCGCCCCCTTTCCACACCGCCTGCGGAGGCTCCATGCATCAGTCCCTGTCGCATCGCGGTTCTGGCAGCTGCGTTAAAACAACACCCCCGCACGGCGCCCCATGCTGAGCGCACAACGCCGCTCACCCGTCCACAGCTCGGGCGCACGCGCGGTCGACCGCTGCGACGCCCTGGGTGTTACGCCCTACAGCGACACACCCGGCGGGCTGTTCCGCGCCTGGCTCAGCCCGGCGCATCGCGCCGCCGTCGCACAGGTGGGCGAATGGATGCGCCAGGCCGGCATGCAGGTGCGTCTGGACGCCGCGGCCAACCTGATCGGGCGTTACGAAGGCGCGCATGCCGACGCACCGGCGCTGCTGATCGGCAGCCATCTGGACAGCGTGCGCGATGCCGGGCGCTATGACGGCCCGCTCGGCATCCTGCTCGGCATCGAATGCGTCGCCGCGCTGCACGCCCAAGGGCGGCGCCTGCCGTTCGCGATCGAGGTGATCGCCTTCGGCGATGAGGAAGGGTCGCGCTTTCCTGCCTCGATGTTCTGCAGCCGCGCCGTCGCCGGCACGCTCGACCCCGCCACGCTGGCGGTCACCGACGCGGCCGGCACCGACGTGGCCAGCGCGCTGGCCGACTGGGATCTGGACATCGCGCACCTACAACACGCCGCACGCGCGCCCGGCAGCGTGCTGGCCTATCTGGAAACCCATATCGAACAAGGCCCGGTGCTGGAAGCCGAAGGCCTGCCGGTCGGCATCGTCACCGCGATCGCCGCGCAGCGGCGCTTTGCCCTGCGCTTCGACGGCCGCGCCGGCCACGCCGGCACCACCACCATGGCCTTGCGTCGCGATGCATTGAGCGCCGCTGCCGAGGCCCTGCTGGCGATCGAAGGGATTGCACGCGCCGGCAGCGACGACCTGGTCGCCACGGTCGGCAAGCTGCAGGTCGCACCCGGCACCACCAACGTGGTGCCCGGCCGAGTGGACTGCACGCTGGACGTGCGTGCCGGCGACGATGCAACGCGCGATGCGGCAGTGCTGGAGATCGAACGCGCACTGGCCCGTATCAGCAAAACCCGCAACATCGCCATCGCCATCGACCCGTTGCAGACGCTGGCCGCCAGCCCCTGCGCACCGGCACTGATGACCCGTTTGCAACACGCAGTCGCCGCACAAGGCATCGCGCCGCGCCAGTTGGTGTCCGGCGCCGGCCACGATGCGATGGTGATGGCCGCGCTCTGCCCCACCGCGATGCTGTTCGTGCGCTGCGCCGGCGGCATCAGCCATCATCCGGACGAACACGTGGCCCCGGCCGATGCCGAGCTCGCACTGGCGGTCATGCGCCACTTCATCGAACACCTGGGAGATCCCCTTGTCACCTGATCTGCGTCACCTGCACACCTTCGGCGAGCTCGATCCCCCGCAACGGCTGTTGATGGGCCCGGGCCCGGTCAATGCGCATCCGCGCGTGCTGCGCGCGATGGCCGCCGATCTGCTCGGCCAGTTCGATCCGGAAATGACCACCTACATGAACGAGGTGATGGCGCTGTACCGGCCGCTGTTCGGCACCGAGAATCGCTGGACGTTTCTGGTCGACGGCACCGCGCGCGCCGGCATCGAGGCGGCGCTGGTGTCGCTGGTCAGCCCGGGCGACCGCGTGCTGGTGATCAACTTCGGCCGCTTCGGCCTGCTGCTCACCGAGATCCTGGGCCGGCTCGGTGCCGACGTGCACACCGTGGATGCGCCATGGGGCGAGGTGGTGCCGCTTGCTGCAATCGCCGAGGCGATCGAGCGCGTGGCACCCAAATTGGTCGCTACGGTGCACGGCGACACCTCCACCACCATTGCCCAGCCGCTAGATGGCCTCGGTGCGCTGTGCCGCGCGGCCGGCGCGCTGAGTTACGTGGATGCCACCGCCACCATCGGCGGCATGCCCATCGCCAGCGATCGCTGGGACGTGGACGTGGTCACCGGCGGCCTGCAGAAATGCCTGGGCGGGCCATCCGGCTCGGCGCCGATCACCGTCTCCGACACGGCGGCCGAGGCGATCTTCGCGCGTCGCCATGTCGAGCGCGGCATCGTGCGCGAGGACATCGTCAACGGCAGCGGGCCGCGCATCGCCTCGAATTATTTCGATCTGGCGATGATCATGGATTACTGGTCGGACAAGCGCCTCAATCACCACACCGAGGCCACCACCATGTTGTACGGCGCCCGCGAATGCGCGCGCGTGGCGCTGCAGGAAGGCCTGGACGCCCGCTTCGCCCGTCACGCCGCCGCCGGGCGTGCGGTGAGTGCCGGCATCCGCGCGCTGGGGCTGGAGGTGTTCGGCGACGATGCGCACCGCATGACCAATGTCACCGGCGTGGTGATTCCGCACGGCATCGACAGCGATGCGGTGCGCCGGCGCATGCGCGAGGATTTCGAGATCGAGATCGGCACCGCGTTCGGGCCACTGCAGGGCAGGATCTGGCGCATCGGCGCGATGGGCTACAACGCGATGAAGCACAAGGTGCTGATCACCCTGGCCGCGCTGGAAGCGGTGCTGCGCGCCGAAGGCTACGCCTGCACACCAGGGCTGGCGGTGGAAGCCGCACTGGCGGCCTGGCACGCGGAGCCGCAGGCATGAGCACAGCGCGCGACCTGGTCGGCTATGGCGCCACCCCGCCTGCAGCGCAGTGGCCCGGTGGCGCGCGCATCGCGGTGCAGTTCGTCATCAATTACGAAGAGGGCGCGGAAAACTGCGTGCTCAACGGCGATGCCGGCTCGGAAGCCTTCCTATCGGAGATGGTCGGCACGCAAGCACAGCCCGGCGCGCGCGCCATGGCGATGGAGAGCCTGTACGAATACGGCAGCCGTGCCGGCTTCTGGCGGCTGCACCGGCTGTTCACTGCGCGCAATTTGCCGGTGACCGTATTCGGCGTGGCGCACGCGCTGGCCTCCAATCCCGAGGCAGTCGCCGCGATGCAGGCCGCCGACTGGGAGATCGCCAGCCACGGCCTGCGCTGGATCGATTACCAGCATGTGGATGAAGCCACCGAGCGTGCGCATATCGCCGAAGCCATCGCCGTGCACACCCGCGCCACCGGCAGCCGCCCGCTCGGCTGGTACCAGGGCCGCACCAGCCCCAACACCGCGCGGCTGGTCGCCGAGGAAGGCGGCTTTGTCTACGACGCCGACAGCTACGCCGACGATGTGCCGTACTACGACCATCGGCATGGCCGTGCGCAGTTGATCGTGCCGTACACGCTGGACGCCAACGACATGAAATTCGTCGCCTACAACGGCTTTGCCGATGGCGAGCCGTTCTTCCGCTATCTGCGCGATGGCTTCGAGCAGTTGCGCAGCGAAGGCGGGCGCATGCTGTCGGTCGGCCTGCATGGGCGCATCGTCGGCAAGCCGGCGCGCGCGGCGGCCCTGGCACGTTTCGTCGATCACGTGCTGGCCAGCGGCGATGCCTGGATTGCGCGCCGCATCGATATTGCGCGGCATTGGCTGCAGGTCCATCCGGCATGAGCATCGACACCGCCGACATCGACCTGCCCGAGGTGATCGCGCAAGTGACCGCCGCCTTCCATGCCTACGAACAGGCCCTGATGGACGACGACATCGCCGCAATGGATGCGCTGTTCCACCCCGCACCCAGCACGGTGCGCTATGGCGTGGGCGAGGTGCTGTACGGCATCGAGGCGATCCGCGCCTTCCGCATCGGCCGCGGCGGCTCGCCGCAACGCCAGCTTGTGCATGTGCAGGTGCATGGCTTCGGCCACGACTTCGCCACCACGCACGCAGAATTTATCCGCGACGGCAGCAGCGCGCGCGGCCGCCAGAGCCAGAGCTGGGTGCGTTTTGCCGACGGCTGGAAAGTGGTGGCTGCGCATGTCTCGCTGCAGGGGACGCATGCATGAGCGTGATCGACGACAGCGTGCTGGACGATGCCGCCTTCGTGGCGCGCTACCGCGAGCTGTTCGAGCATTCGCCGTGGGTGGTCGAACGCGCTGCACGGCGGCGTCCGTTCGCCGATGTGTACCGCGGGCTGATGCAGGTGGTGTTCGACGCGTCGCAGGAAGACCAGGTTGCGTTGATCCGCGCGCATCCGGAGCTGGCGGGCAAGGCGGCGATCGACCGCACGCTCACCGCCGCGTCGGCCGCCGAGCAGGCCTCGGCCGGATTGGACCGGCTCAGCGAAGCCGAATTCAAGCGCTTCCACGCGCTCAATCAGGCCTATCGCCATCGCTTCGGATTTCCGTTCGTGATCTGCGTGCGGCTGCACGACAAGGCCGGCATCCTTGCCGCGCTAGAACGCCGGCTGGATGCCTCGCGCAGCGAAGAACTGTCCACCGCCCTCGCCGAGATCGGCAAGATCGTGCAACTGCGCCTGGAGGCACTGCCATGAGCCTGGCCCAACTCGAACGCGAGCTCCACCACGACCTGCAACGCCTGGCACATGGCGGCGATGCCTGGACGCAGCCGCGCGTGCATCCGGCAGGGCATGTGTATGACGTGGTCATCGTCGGCGCCGGCCAGAGCGGCCTGGGCGCGGCGTTCGCACTGCAACGCGAGCGCGTGCACAACCTGCTGGTCATCGATGAGAACCCGGCTGGGCAGGAAGGCCCGTGGGTGACCTACGCGCGCATGCAGACCTTGCGCACGCCCAAGCAGATCACCTCGATCGACCTGGGCGTGCCATCGCTGACCTTTCGCGCCTGGTGGGAGGCGCAACACGGCGGCGCCGGCTGGGACGCGCTGGACAAGATCCCGCGCGGCAGCTGGATGGACTACCTGCGCTGGTACCGCGCGGTGCTGCGTCTGCCGGTGCGCAATGCCACGCGGCTGGCGCGGGTGGAACCGGACGTGGCGCCGGGCATCCATCGCCTGCATCTGGCGATGGGTGCGCCGCTGCTGACGCGCAAGCTGATCCTGGCCACCGGCATCCAGGGCGGCGGCCAGTGGATGGTGCCGGACTGGATCAGCGGCGCCCTGCCCGCACAGCGCTATGCGCATACCTCCGGCCACATCAACTTCGCCGCGCTGGCCGGCAAGCGCGTGGGCATCCTGGGCGGTGGCGCCTCCGCGTTCGACAACGCCTGTTTCGCGCTGGATCAAGGCGTCGCCAGTGCCGAGGTGTTCGTGCGCCGCAGCGCATTGCCGCGCATCAACCCATTCCGCCACATGGAACAGGCCGGCATCATCCCGCGCTTTCTGACGCTGCCGGATGCGGACAAGTACCGGATGATGGCCAGCTTCTTCGCACACAACCAGCCGCCGACCAACGACACCTTCCAGCGTGCCTGCGCGCATGCCGGCTTCGCGCTGCACCTGGGCGCGCCCTGGCTGGAGGTGGCCGAGCGCGATGGCGAGGTGGTGGTGCGCACGCCGCAGGGAGAGCACCGCTTCGATTTTCTGGCCGTTGCCACCGGCCTGGTCACCGACCCGCAACTACGCCCGGAACTGGCCGCGCTGTCCGGGCGCATCGCCTGCTGGGGCGACCGCTACCAGCCGCCGCCGGGCCAAGCCAATCCGGTGCTGGATGCGCATCCCTACCTGGGGCCGGGCTTCGAACTGCTGCCGCGCACGCCTGACGATGCCGCACTGCTGCACGGCTTGTTCGCCTTCAACTATTCGGCGCTGATCAACCACGGCCCGTCGGCGGCGGCGTTGTCCGGGCTCAAGGTCGCGCTGCCGCGGCTGGCCCGCGCGGTGGCCGACCAGCTGTTCCTGGACGACCGCCAGGCCATCGTCGACAGCTATCTGGCTTACGACCAGCCCGAGTTCGTCGGCCAATGGCCGCAACCGACCCAGGCGGTGGCATGAGCACGCTCTCCACCCATGTGCTGGATACGGCCACGGGCCGCCCCGCCGCCGGTATCGCCTTGCGCCTGTTCGCCGGCGCCACGCTGCACTTCGACGGGGTCACCAACCAGGACGGGCGCTGCCCCGAACTGGCCGCACTCACGCTGCAACCCGGCCGCTACCGGCTGGAATTCGAGGTGGCCGGCTATTGGCGCGCCGCCGGCACCGCGCTGCCCGACCCGCCCTTCCTGGAACAGGTGCCGATCGCGTTCGGCATTGCCGACGACGGCCATTACCACGTGCCGCTGCTGCTCTCGCCGTACGGGTATTCCACCTATCGCGGCAGCTGAGCGGCCGCCGGTTCGGCAATGGATCGGCGGGGCACACGCCGCGTTCCGCGTCGGCCCCGTAGAATGGCGCCTTTCCGGCGACAGGCCGGGGCCCCGGAATTGTCATGATCCACAACGATGTACTGCGCAGCATCCGCTACATGCTCGACCTCAGCGACGACAAGGTGGTGGAGATCACCCACCTGGCCGACCCGGAGTTCGCGCTCGACAAGCCGCAGGTACAGGCCTGGCTGAAGAAGGAAGACGAGCCCGGTTTCGAGCCCTGCACCGACGCGATGCTGGCGCGCTTCCTCGATGGCCTGGTGCTGCGTTTTCGCGGCCGCGACGAGAGCCAGCCGGTGCGCCCGCTGGAAACCCGCGTCGGCAACAACCTGGTGCTGAAGAAACTGCGCGTGGCCTTCGAGCTGAAAGACGTGGACATGCACGCCATCTTCGCCAGCGCCGGCTTCCCGCTGTCCAAGCCGGAACTGTCCGCGCTGTTCCGCCAGCCCGGCCACAAGAATTTTCGCCCCTGCGGCGACCAGTTGCTGCGCGCCTTCCTCAAGGGCCTGACCGCGCGGATGCGCGAAGCGGGTTGATGACCGGATACTGAGGTCTGACTGGTTTGGCTTGGCTTGGTCGTCCGACGACGCTGCGACTTGAATCCGCAGGTTTTTAGCGCAGTTTTCGTGTGTCTCGAAGTGACTGGATGGTGTCGGTGGATCGATCGTGGAGCGGTCGATCTGCGGCTTGGTTGCAGGGTCCTTGCCCGCCCACCATCGCAGGACACGCCGCAAGTACGTCCGTGTAGGCTCTTACGCGGCATCCATGCCGCGTAAGGTCCCGCGACGGTAGGCGGGCAAGGACCAAGCGAGATGGTCGGTGTGCTTGGTGCAAGCAATGCACGATGTGCGTTGTTCGGATTGTGGGAGCCCAGTTAGCCCCTCAATCGAATTCGAGCAACAGGCAAGCCATGAACAAGGCGATCTCGAACTCCAAAGCAAACACAGGTTTTGACCGGGCCACCGACCAACGCTCGGTGCGGCGTCCCCGCCGCTTGCGGGACCCTTGGCGGCATGGAGGCCGCCAAGGAGCCTCCACGGACGGATGCACGGCGTGTCCCGCAGGTGGCGAGGGCACCGCGCCCTCGACGCACCGGGCTTTTGATTCAAGCAGCTGCACCTGGGCCGCTACAACGCCTCACGCAATCAAGCCGCAGCCGCCAGGCTTGGCCGGCGTGCGTCCAGGCGGAACACCGATACCGCTTCGCTCAGTTCCACCGCCTGCTCTTCCATCGCACGTGCTGCGGCAGAGGCTTCTTCGACCAGTGCGGCATTGCGCTGGGTGGTTTCGTCCATGTCGTTGACGGTGCGGGCGACCTGCTCGATACCGGAGGATTGTTCGCGCGATGCGGCGGAAATCTCCGCAATCAGCGTGGTCACCTGCTGCACCGACTGCACGATCTGCTGCATCGTCTGCCCGGCCTGATCCACGCGCGCGCTGCCGCGCTCCACGCTGTCCACCGAGGCGTCGATCAGCTGCTTGACCTCCTTGGCTGCGCCGGCCGAACGCTGCGCCAGCGCACGCACTTCCGAGGCGACCACAGCAAAGCCGCGGCCCTGTTCACCGGCACGCGCCGCTTCCACTGCCGCGTTCAGCGCCAGGATGTTGGTCTGGAAGGCGATGCCGTCGATGACGCTGATGATCTCGGCGATCTTCCTGGACGACACCTCGATCTCGCCCATGGTGTCGACCACGCTGGCCACCATCTCGCCGCCACGGCCGGCGATCTCCGCGGCCGCCTGCGCGCCGCGGCTGGCCTGCTGCGCGGTGTCGGCGTTCTGGCGCACGGTGGAGGTGAGCTCTTCCATCGAGGCAGCGGTTTCTTCCAGGTTGGCAGCCTGCTGTTCGGTGCGCTGGGCCAGGTCGTTGTTGCCGGCGGCAATCTCTGCCGAGGCGGTGCGAATGGTCTGCGCGGCCACGGTGATGTCGCCGACGATATCGGTCAGGCGCTGCACGGTGGCATTGGCATCGTCGCGCATGCGTGCGAACACGCCCTGCTGGTTGCCGTGCATGCGCGCGGTCAGGTCGCCATCGGCGATCGCCTTGAGCAGCTGCGACAGCTCGGCCAGATTCTGGTCCACGTTCTGCATCAGGCCGTTGACGCCGCTGACCATGGCGCGGAATTCGAACTGGTAGGCCTCGGCATTGCCGCGTGTGGCGAAGTCGCCGGCCGCAGCCGCGTCGACCAGGCCACGAATTTCGCCATTGATCGCCGCCAGGTTGCGCTTGGTGGTGTCCATCGCCTCGGTGATCTGCGCTTTCTCGCCCGGCAGGCGGGGCATGTCCACCGACATGTCGCCGACCGCGTAATGCTGCATCACCTGCAGCATGTCGCCGATCAGACCGACCTGCGCGCCGATCAAGCCATTGGTGTCGTCGACCATGCGGCCGTACGCGCCCGGGAAGGCCTGCGCATCCATGCGGTAACTCATCTGCCCGGCTTCGTGGCGCTGCGCCATGTCGGCCTGCGCGGTGGAGACATCGGTGAGCGTGTTGACCACCTGGCCCATGGCCTGGCCGAGCAGACCGATTTCATCGCGCGTGCTGACCGCCGCACGCGCCGACAGATCGCCGGCCGCCACCTGGCGTGCCGCACGCGCGACGTTTTCGATCGGGCGCACGATCGAGCGACGGATCCACCAGCCCAGCACTGCCACCAGGCACAGCGCCGCGGCGATCGTGGCTACCGCCGACAGCACCAGCTTGTGCTGCGCCGATTGCGAACTGGCCAGCACCGCCGCATCGGCCAGGGTCTTGCTGCGCTTCACCAGTTCTTCGAGGGTGTGGCTGGGTGCGCGGTCCTGGCCCTTGACCAGCTGGTCGCCCACCTGGGTGTCGTAGCCGGCCTCGGCAAACTTGCCCAGCGCCGCTTCGTAATTGCGCTGCAGACCCAGATGCGCCTTGGCAAAGTCCTGCGCCAGCGTGCGCGCCTGCGGGTCCTGGGTTGCCTTGGCCAGCGCCGCGGTGCTGGCCTGCACCTTCCTGCCCTGCTCGCGGAAGGCGCTTAGATGCTTGTCCAGCAGCGCCGGATCGCGCCCGCGGATCAGCACGTTCTTCCACTCCTGCACCTGCAGGCGGAAATCGCGGGTGATCTCTTCGCTGCTGGAAGCCTGCGCCACCTCCGGCGGCACCTTGCCGGACAGACTCAGCCACGCCGTGCCCAGACCGCCCAGGGCACACAGCAGGATGACCGACAGGCCCAGCGCGAGCGCGCCGAGCAGCTTGCTTTGCAGGCTGACGAATTTCGGGGTGGCAGCAGACATGGGGCGTCCAAATCGGGGAGTACAGCGGTTATCGACAGGCACGCTGCCGGCCTGAAGCAGCGCCGGCGCCAAAGTCAGCCTTGAATGCCTAAAAGGTAATAGCACTTCCGGATTCCCCGACAGGCTTCACCCGACGGCCCGACCGTCGCGTCATCTGTGACGTGCCCGTATCCTTCCCGCGCATGACCGAGCCTGCCTTTCCGATCTCCCCCCTGCTGCCGCAGCTGTGCGACAGCCTGGCCGCCCATCCGCGGCTGGTGCTGGAAGCCCCGCCCGGCGCCGGCAAGACCACCCAGGTACCGCTGGCCTTGCTGGACGCACCGTGGCTGGCCGGCCGCAAGATCGTGATGCTCGAACCGCGGCGCGTGGCCGCCCGCAGCGCCGCCGTGTTCATGGCGCGCCAGTTGGGCGAGCCGGTCGGCGAGACGGTGGGCTACCGCATCCGCTTCGAGAACAAGACCTCCGCGCGTACCCGCATCGAGGTCGTCACCGAAGGCATCCTGACCCGGCTGATCCAGGACGACCCGATGCTGGAGAGCGTCGGCGCGCTGCTGTTCGACGAGTTCCACGAGCGCCATCTGGCCGGCGACCTTGGCCTGGCGCTGGCGCTGGACGTGCAGGCGCAGGTACGCGAGGACCTGCGCATCGTGGCGATGTCGGCCACGCTGGATGGCGAGCGCCTGGCCGGCTTTCTCGATGCGCCGCGCCTGAGCAGCGCCGGGCGCAGCTTCCCGGTGGAGATCGCGCACTTTCCCGCGCGCCGCGACGAAGCGCTGGAGCCGCAGACCCGGCGCGCGGTGGAACACGCCTTGTCCACCCACCCGGGCGATGTGCTGGTGTTCCTGCCCGGCCAGCGCGAGATCGCACGCGTGCACAGCGCGCTGCAGGACGTGCTCGACCCGGCGGTGCAGGTGCTGCCGCTGCACGGCGAGCTGGCGGTCGAGGCGCAAAGCCAGGTGCTGCAACCCGACCCATCCGGCCGCCGCCGCGTGGTGCTGGCGACCAACGTCGCCGAGTCATCGGTCACCCTGCCCGGCGTGCGCGTGGTCATTGACAGCGGGCTGGCGCGCGAGCCGCATTACGATCCCAACAGCGGCTTCTCGCGCCTGGACATCACCGCCATCGCGCAGGCCTCGGCCGACCAGCGCGCCGGCCGCGCCGGGCGTGTGGCCAGCGGCTGGGCGTACCGGCTGTGGCCGCAATCGCAGCGGCTGGAACCGCAGCGGCGCGCGGAGATCACCCAGGTGGAGCTGGCCGGCCTGGCACTGGAACTGGCCGCCTGGGGCAGCGCCGCGCTGCGCTTCGTGGATGCCCCGCCGGCCGGTGCGTTGGCCGCCGCGCACGAATTGCTGCAGCGGCTGGGCGCGCTCACCGGCAGCGGCGGCATCACCGCACTGGGCCGGCGCATGCTCGCGCTGGGCACCCATCCGCGTCTGGCCGCGATGCTGGCGCAGGCTGGCGACGCGACACACGTGGCGCTGGCCTGCGACCTGGCCGCCTTGCTGGAAGCGCGCGACCCGCTGCGTCAGGGCGGCGATGGACTGGCTGCGCGCTGGCGCGCACTGGCCGCATTCCGCCAAGGCCGCAGCGCGCACGATGCCAACCGCGGCGGCCTGGCCGCGATCGACAGCGCCGCCAAACAATGGCGCCGCCGGCTGCGCTGCGACAGCGCTCCGCCCGCCAGCGTGGAAGCGCACGCGCTCGGCGACCTGCTCTCGCACGCCTTCCCCGACCGCATTGCCACACGCCATCCCAACGACCCGTTGCGCTACCTGCTGGCCAACGGCCGCAGCGCGCGCCTGTTCGACCACAGCGACCTGCGCGGCGAGCCCTGGCTGGTTGCCAGCGAGCTGCGCTACGAAGCCAAGGACGCGCTGCTGTTGCGTGCCGCGCCGGTGGACGAAGGCTATCTGCGCCGCAGCGTGCCCGAGCGTTTCGTGCAGCAGGATCTGGTGCAGTGGGACGCGGACAAGCGCGCCCTGGTCGCGCGTCGGCAATCCAGCTTCGACCGCATCGTGCTCGACAGCCGCCCGGCCGGCCGCGTCGATCCGGCGCAGGCCGCCGGTGCGCTGACCGAGGCGGTGCGGCAGCTGGGCCTGGATGCCTTGCCGTGGACCGACGGCCTGCGCCAATGGCGGGCCCGCCTGCAGTCGTTGCGTGCCTGGATGCCCGAGCTTGCGCTGCCCGACCTGTCTGACGCCGCGTTGCTGGAGACGCTGGACACCTGGCTGCGCCCGGCCTTCGCCGGCAAGACCCGCCTGGATGCGCTGGACGAGGCCAATCTGGGCGAAGCGCTCAAGGCCGCCCTGCCGTGGGACCGCCGCCAGCTGATCGACCGGCACGCGCCCACCCGCATCAGCGTGCCCTCGGGCATGGAGCGGCAGATCGTCTACGCCCTCGACCACGCCGGGCAACCGTTGCCGCCGGTGCTGGCGGTCAAGCTGCAGGAACTGTTCGGCCTGGCCGAAACCCCGCGCATCGCCGACGGCCGCATCCCGCTGACCCTGCATCTGCTCTCGCCCGGCGGACGCCCGTTGCAGGTGACCCAAGATTTGAAGAGCTTCTGGGTCACCACGTACCCGGATGTCAGGAAGGAGATGAAGGGGCGGTATCCCAGACATCCGTGGCCGGAAGATCCATGGACCGCGACTGCAACCCATCGGGCAAAGCCGCGCGGCACCTGATGTAAGCCCCTCTCCCCTCGGGAGAGGGGCTGGGGTACGGGTACGGTGCGAAGCCCTCGTTGTAATTACAACTGCACGTGGCTTCGCCCGTCCCCTCATCCACCCTTCGGGCACCTTACTTCCGGCGGGAGAAGCGACGTCAGCGTCGACACCGGCCAGGTCAGGCTTCTGCCGCATCCAGGTAGATACCGGATCCAGGTAAACGCCGATCACAGCATCGCCCCGCATCATTACTTAACCGCAACCCAAACAAGCCCTGCCACCGCTAACACCGTCTATACGCAGCAGCCCACACACTGCGGCCCACGTACTCAGAAAGGAAACGCCTCCAATGAGCAAGCTGACTGTGATCACCGAACGCGCCCTGGAGCGTGCCCTGGAACTGGCTGGCAATGCGGGCGACCATCTGCGTCACGCCGCCTCCAATGCTGGCGATCAGGCCCGTCATGCAGGCAGCAGCCTGCGTCATTTCGGTCCGGGCGCCAGCGAATGGCTGAAGACCGGTGCTGCCCTGGGTGCCGTGCGCACCGGCGGCAAGGTCGTCAGCAAAGTGGTCAAGCGCAACCCGGCCGTCACCGTGGCTGCTGCCGTCGCCGGCCTGGGCCTGATCGGTTATGCCGTGTATCGCAAGCGCCAGCGTGACCAGCAGGTGCTTGGCGGCAACGTCCACCGTCTGGACCGCGAACACGCCAGCAATGCCAGCGCACGTCGCGCCGCCTACCAGCGTCGCGGTGCGGTGACTCCGAGCGACGGCATCGAGTAAGCCGTCGTTCCAGGCACAAAACATGACGCCACGGCCCTGCGCCGTGGCGTTTTTGTTTGTGGACCACGATTGATGCCACCGTTAAATCGCCAAGTCATCGACACCCACTCGCGTGGTCGAAGAATGCGGCACTACATGTGCAGGTCCGCGGCGATTAACGATCGCGTGTGATCGCGTTGCTTGCCCATAGCCGCGCGCTTGTCATTACCGCGCTTGGCCTGACCCGCGCCGTATTGCCTCATCGCAGGGTGGATCGGCCACGCAGACACGCAACCGCTGCATCTGTGTTCGCGTTACCAATCCTGCTGCTCATGCCGCATGAGCGATTCTGTAAGCAGCGCCGTCCAAGATGCATCGAGCTCAGCGCCGCGTGCGGTGCAGCGACCGCTGTACCGGATGCATCAGGCTCCGCGTCGCGTCCTACTTGGACGCGCGCCGCGCGTTTGTTCGATGCGCCACTGGCCCGGCGCCAGCGCATCCAGGGTCCAGTCGCCGATCGCCACGCGGATCAGACGCAAGGTCGGAAGGCCCACCGAGGCGGTCATGCGCCGCACCTGACGATTACGGCCTTCGGTGATCTGCAGCTCCAGCCAGGCATCGGGCACGGTCTTGCGCACGCGCACCGGCGGATCGCGCGGCCACAGCTGCGGTGCCGGATCGAGCCTGCGCACTTCGGCCGGGCGGGTCGGGCCGTCGTTGAGCAGTACGCCATCACGCAAGGCCTGCAGTTGCGCGGGCTTCGGGTCGCCTTCCACCTGCACCCAGTAAGTCTTGGGTTGCTTGTGGCGCGGGTCGGTCAAGCGATGCGCCAGTGCACCATCGTCGGTCAGCAGCAACAGGCCTTCGCTGTCGTGATCCAGGCGACCGGCCGCATAGACGTCGGCCGGCAGGCCGAATTCGGCCAGCGTGCGTTTAGGCGGCTGCGAGCGGTCGCTGAATTGCGACAGCACGCCATAGGGTTTGTTCAACAACACCAACATGCCAATCCTGTTGCGCAAGGTCGTTGCAGGCCACGCGCGTGGCGCGTGGGTCATGCACCGGGTTGAAGAGGTCGCGCTACCGGCAGCAAGCGGTGCGCTGCTGCCCGCAGCCGCGTTGCACGCTGACGCCGCCGCATCGCTGCGCGGGGCAGTTGTGCATCAGTGGCCTGCCGCATGCAAACCAGCGCAGCGTTGGTCCAACTGGCCATCGTTGCGCTGCCCGCGCCGTCCTTACGGTCGTGCAGCCGATTGCGCAGTCATCGCATGCCGCGCGTCAGGCCAGCATCGACGCACCGTAGCGGGCAGCGCCCAAGACCTGCATGCCGACGCGCGGTGCGTCGGCATGCTGGCCGCGTCTCACTGCTTGACGAACTTCAAGGTCATGCGGTCGCTCTCGCCGATCGCCTTGTACTTGGCATCGTCGGCCTTGTCGTGATTGTTGCTCGGCGGCAGGGTCCACACGCCACCGGCATAGTCCTTGGTGTCGCGCGGGTTGGCATTGACTTCGCTCTTGCCGGCGAGCTTGAATCCGGCCGCCTCGGCCATCGCGATCAACTGCGCCTGGCCGACATAGCCGCTCTTGTCGTCGGCCGGCACGTCGGCCTTGGCACGGTGCTCGACCACGCCGAGCACGCCGCCGGGCTTGAGCACCTTGTAGAAGCCGGCAAACATCGCCTCGGCATTGCCGGCCATGCGCCAGTTGTGCACGTTACGGAAGGTCAGCACCAGATCGGCCGAGTTGTCCACGCCGAACGACGGCGTCTTGGGCACATAGGAAACGAACGACGGCTTGCCGTACACCTCCGGCTTTGCGGCGAACTTCTTCTCCAGCTCGTCGCGCCCACGTTGTGCCGAATCGCGGCCGCGCCCCTCCGGTACCGCTGCCGGGTCGACCACTGCGGCAACATACTTGCCCTTGTCGCGCAGGTACGGCGCCAGGATTTCCGAGTACCAGCCGCCGCCCGGCGTGATTTCGATGACGGTCTGGGTCGGCTTGATGCCGAAGAACGCCAGCGTCTGGCCGGGATGACGATAGACATCGCGCTGCACGTAGACGCGATCGCGCCAGTTGCCGTCGATGGCTTTTTGCAGCGCCGCATCGGGCGCCGGCAAGCTGGCGCTATCGGCCGGTTTGATTGCCATTGCCAGTGGCGCGCTCATCGCCACTGCCATCCCCACCACACATGCACACACCAGCTTGTTGCGGATCATCGCAGCGCCCTTTGCGGGAAAAAGTAGCGCGAGCCTAGCATGCGGCCCGAAGCCTGCCATGTGCACGGATCCGTGCGCCGCGTGACGCGCCGCACCAGGCGCGGCGGGCGACATGTTCAGACGACGTGAGTCGATGAGGGCGATCTGCGGAACGCTGAATCCACGCAGGTGTCACACGCAACATCGGCACGCATGACTATCCTGTCGGCAGTTCGAATCAGGAGCAACCACGATGACCCACTCCCGCGCGCTAGGCCGCTCCGGCCTGCAGGTTCAACCGATCGTGTTCGGTGGCAATGTGTTTGGTTGGAGCGCCGACGAGGCGACCTCGTTCGCGTTGCTCGATGCCTTCGTCGATGCCGGCTTCAACCTGATCGACACCGCCGATGCCTACTCCGGCTGGGTGCCGGGCAATCGCGGTGGCGAGTCGGAAACCATCATCGGGCGCTGGCTCGCACGCAGCGGCAAGCGCGACAAGGTGCTGATCGCCACCAAGGTGGCCAAATGGAGCGAGCATCCGGGCCTGTCGCCGGAGAACATCGCCGCCGCGGTGGAGGATTCGCTCACCCGCCTGCAGACCGATGTGATCGATCTGTACCAGGCGCACGAAGACGACGAATCGATTCCGCTGGAAGCCACGCTGGCCGCGTTCGGCCGCTTGATCGAACAGGGCAAGGTGCGCGCGATCGGCGCGTCCAACTACAGCGCCGCACGCCTGCGCGATGCCCTGGATATCTCCGAGCAATACAAGCTGCCGCGTTACGAAAGCCTGCAACCGGAATACAACCTCTACGACCGCGCCGGCTATGAAGCCGAGCTGGAGCCGCTGGTGCGCGAACGCGAGCTCGGCGTGATCAGCTACTACTCGCTGGCCAGCGGTTTTCTGACCGGCAAATACCGCAGCGCCGACGACGCCGGCAAGAGCAGCGCGCGCGGTGCCTCGGTGGTCAAGCAATACGTCAATCCGCGCGGCCTGCGCATTCTGCAGGCGCTGGACGATCTGGCGGCCACCCACCGCGCCACGCCGGCACAGATCGCACTGGCCTGGTTGATCGCACGCCCCGGCCTGACCGCACCGATCGTCAGCGCTACCAGCGTGACCCAGTTGCACGATGTGCTGGCCGCCGCGCAGCTGTCGTTGAGCGCCGATCAGATTGCACAGCTCGATGCCGCAAGCGCCCCCGAGCCGGCCGACGCAGCCTGACGCATCGGCTTGCATCACGCACGCAGTCGACCACGCGCGTCTTTCCGCGCGCAGCCGCCATTGCGGCTGCGCTCCCCCGGTCGCGTACGCGCGGCCCTTTCCGCAAGGAATCCCCCATGACATCGATCACCAATCGCCGCATCGTGCTGGCCTCTCGCCCGCACAGCGAGCCGAGCGCCGACAACTTCCGCATTGAAGACGTCGCCTTGCCGCCCACCGGGCACGACCAGATTCTAGTGCGCAACCGCTTCCTGTCGCTGGACCCGTACATGCGCGGACGCATGGACGAAGGCCCGTCCTACGCCGCCCCGGTGGAGATCGACGCGGTGATGGAAGGCGGCACCGTCGGCGAGGTGCTCGAGTCGCACCATGCCGGCTATCAGCCAGGCGACCTGCTGGTACTGCCCGGCGGTTGGCAGAGCCATAGCCTGCTCACGCCCACCGCGCCGTTGCGCAAGCTGCCCAAGGACGATGCCCTGCCGCTGAGCACCGCGCTCGGCGTGTACGGCATGCCCGGCTTCACCGCCTACGCCGGCCTGCACGAAATCGGCAAGCCGCAGGCCGGCGAAACCCTGGTGGTGGCAGCAGCCAGCGGGCCGGTCGGCGCCACCGTGGCCCAGCTGGCGCGTCTGCAGGGATTGCGCGTGGTGGCCATTGCCGGTGGCGAGGAAAAGGTGCGGTATCTGCGCGAGGTGCTGCGCGTGGATGTGGCGCTGGACCATCGCGCCGACGACTTTGCCGAGCAGCTGCGCGCGGCCACCCCGGACGGGATCGACATCTATTTCGAGAACGTCGGCGGCAAGGTCTTCGACGCGGTATTGCCGCAATTGAACGACTTCGCACGTATCCCGGTGTGCGGCGTGATCGCCACCTACAACAGCCGCGGCCAGGCCTTGCCGGGGCCGGATCGCCTGCCGGAGTTCATGGGCCAGGTGCTGCGCAAGCGGCTGACCGTGCGTGGCTTCATCCAGCACGATTTCATCCGCCTGATGCCCGCCTTCCTGCGCGAGATGGGCCAGTGGCTGCGTGACGGCCAGATCCAGTACCGCGAACACGTCCTGCACGGCCTGGACAGCGCCCCGCAGGGCCTGATCAGCCTGCTGCGCGGCGAGAACTTCGGCAAGGCCGTCGTCGCACTGGATTAATGGCTCACAGCGCCCCCACGACATCAGCTTTTGCGATGCACGATTCCCCATTCCCGATTACCAAAGGAACACAATGACAGTCCCCGCATTCGGCCTCGGCACCTTCCGTCTCAAGGACCAGGTCGTCATCGACTCGGTGCGCAATGCACTGGAGTTGGGCTACCGCGCCGTCGATACCGCGCAGATCTATGACAACGAAGAACAGGTCGGCCAGGCCATTGCCGCATCCGGCCTGCCGCGCGATCAGCTGTATCTGACCACCAAGATCTGGGTCGACAAGTTCGACCGTAGCGCCTTGTTGCCCAGCCTGCAGGAAAGCCTGCGCAAACTAGGCACCGACCATGTCGACCTGACCCTGATCCACTGGCCTTCGCCCAAGGATCAGGTGCCGATGCGCGACTATCTGGAAGCCTTGAACGAGGCCCGGCAGCAAGGCCTGACCCGCGCGATCGGCGTCTCCAACTTCACCATCGCGCTGATCAAGCAGGCCATCGAGATCCTGGGCGCCGAGGCCATCGCCACCAATCAGATCGAAGTGCATCCGTACCTGCAGAACCGCAGCCTGATCGCGTTCCTGCGCGAGCAAGGCATCCATGTCACCTCGTACATGACGCTGGCGGTGGGCGAGGTGCTGAAGGACCCGGTGATCCAGGCGATCGCCGCACGCCACGACGCCACCCCTGCGCAGGTCACCCTGGCCTGGGCACTGCAGCAGGGTTATTCGGTGATTCCGTCTTCGACCAAGCGCGACAATCTGGAGAGCAATCTCAAGGCGCAGACGCTGCGGCTGAGCGAGCAGGACATGGCCGAGATCGCCGCACTGGACCGCGGGCAGCGGCTGGCCAACCCGAAGGCCATCGCTCCCGACTGGGATTGAGGTCCCGGCTGCCACGGGTCGGCACTATCCGGCCCGTGGCATCACCACCGCGATGACCGCTCGTCGTCGCGTGCTGGTTGCACGCGGCAGGCGCTGCTACGGTGCCGAACACAGGGGGGTAGTCTCTGCAACGGAGTCTTACCCATGCACAGCGCATCCGTCTTGACCCGCCGCAGCGTCGATCTCGACACCGAGATCGCCTACTGGCGCGATGTCCACGCCGAAGGCCATCTGGGTGGTTACGCCTTTGCCGATTACGCCCGGCTACTCACGCTCGGCTACGACATCTATCTGGCCTATCCGCGCGCAACCGAGGCGCAGCTGTATCGCGTGCTGCAGGACGGCTACTACCACTATCAACCACTGCTGTCGGTGCCCTGGGACCAGGCGCGCTGGATCGTGCGGCATGCCTGGCGGCATCTGGAAGAGGCCGCCGTCCGGCATTGAAGACAAGCGTTCTGACATGAAGCCAACCCTTGGACGACCACACAGCCCGTGCCGCCGCGCGGCGCTGTCAGCTCACTGTCACAGTGCCATCGCCTGGCGGTCAATGCGGTGCTTGTCGGCCAGTGCCTGCATGCCCTGCAGGGTGGCGGCGATCAGGCTGGCATAGCGCAGCCGCCACAGCGTGGCGCGGTCGTTGTCGTCGTGCGTATTGCCCAGGCCGTCGAGCACCTGCGGCAGACGGCGGTCGGCCAGCGCGGAGGGGGCCAGATAGGGCTTCTCGGGTGCGATCACATCCACCGGCGCGCGCCAGTCGTTGGCAACCTGCTGGGAAATACCCGCCAGGTGCGAGAGCTGGTGCATGCCGATCAGCGTCTCGTGCAGCATCTCGCGGCACGCCCACTGCCACAGCGCCACCTTCTCCGATGGGTCCTTGGCAATCTCGGTGAGTGCCAGATCAACCTTTTCGATGCGTGAGTCGAGCATTGCTGAGCTCCGATGCTGCTGTGCAACATAATTCACACCATACACCGTGAGAATCAAGTGAGCCAAACGTTTGCAGGATGTCGGCGCAACGATGCTCGACCCGGTTCACGTTTTACGTGGCGAGGCCCAGACGCCGCTACGGCGCCCCGACGTCCTGCCACAGGTCGATGTCACGCTGGGGCGTGGCCGCCGGGAACAGGCGCTGGCCGACGACGGCCACGCGGTGACGGTGGCGGTGCAGCGCAAGCGGACTTTGCGCGCCTTGCGGCGGCCCAACGATTCGCTTCGGCCGGATGGCTACCGTGACCAGGTACGACACCGTGCGTGCAGGAATGCACGCATTACGTATCAGCCGACGGCATGCTGATGCTTGTTCCACGACTACCGCTGGTTCAGAACCACGCATCGCACACTGCTTGATGCCACCCCACGGCGATCGCACGGCGGCAGGCATGGCTGGGTCGGCTCGGTCATTGCGGTATCAGGCGAGCAGCCATTGCCGCAGTGCATCCGACACCGCCTGCGGCTGTTCCAGCGGCGACAGATGGCCACACGCAGGCACCTGCACCAGACGCGCGTGCACTGCAAGTGCGGCCATTTCCTCGTGCAATGCGGGCGGGGTGATCGCATCGTCCTGGCCGCACAGCACCAGCAGCGGGCCGGCATAGGCGCGCAGCAGCGCGCGGCCGTCTTCCCGCTCCAGCCGGTTCTGCCGCAGGAACACCTCCACGCCCAGGCGCTGGGTCATGCCACGCACCCGCTCCAGCAAGGCCTCGTCCTGCCAGCGCGAGGGATGCACGTAGTGCCGCAGCAGCCGTTCGCCGAATCCGTGGAAGGCACTGGCGCCACGCACGCTCGCTTCCTGCGCGCGCCGTTGCGCCGCACGCTCGGGCGAATCGGCACGTGCGGAGGTATCCAGCAAGGCCAGCCGCTCCACGCGCTCCGGCGCGATACGCAGGATTTCCTGCGCGACGTAGCCACCCAAGGAAAATCCTGCCAGTGCAAACCGCGGAGGCATCTGCGCCAGCAGCTGTGTCGCCAGCGCGCGCATGCTCTCGCCCTGGGTGATGTCGCCGACCACGCAGTCGGCAAGCTCGGCCAGGGCCACGCGCTGCGCCTGCCACAGCTGCGCATCGTTGAGCAGACCGGGGAGCAGCAACAAGGTGGGACGCGTTGCGCTCATGCGCAGGAAAGTCCGATCGGGATCGCAGAAGCAGGCACTGTCATCGCAACAGTGTGCCGCGCGGTGACGCCCATCGCCAGCGCGTGCGTGCGCACCCGGACGCGGGTGCATCGCCTCGTTGGCGTGTCTTGCGTCCATGCCAGGTCGCGCTGACACAGCGACGCCGGCTGCCTGTGTTCTTGAGGGGAGCGCTGCTGCTGCAACAAAAACGGCCCGACGCAGGCGCCGGGCCGTTTATGACTCCACCACGTGTTACGCGTGGTGCTGGCGTGGATCAGGCCAGGGTCAGGGTGACGTCGATGTTGCCGCGGGTCGCGTTGGAGTACGGGCAGACCTGGTGGGCCTTGTCGACCAACGTCTGCAGTTCGGCCTGTTCCATGCCCGGCACTGCGATGCGCAGCTCCACGGCAATGCCGAAGCCGCCCGGAATCTGGCCGATGCCGACGCTGCTGTCGATGCTCACTTCGCCCGGCAGCTTGAGCTTGTCCTGCGCCGCGACAGCCTTCATCGCGCCGATGAAGCAGGCGGCGTAGCCGGCAGCGAACAACTGCTCCGGGTTGGTACCGTCGCCGCCGGCGCCGCCCAGCTCGCGCGGGGTGGACAGCTTGGCGTCCAGCGCCTTGTCGGAAGACACGGCGCGGCCTTCGCGGCCGCCGGTGGCAGTGGCATGGGCGGTGTAGAGGACTTTTTCAGGTGAGGCCATGGTGGTTCTCCAGAATGAGCGCTGTCAGCGCGTGATGTAGGTGAATAGTTGACGATTGAATCGTGTACGACATGTTGCAAAGACGTGCGGATCTCGCGGGGCCGGCTCACCCCGTGCCGAGGTTTGAGCGCAGCGTTTCCAGCTGCTGCTTGAGTTGACGCAATTCGTCCAACGAACACGCCGAGGCGCACAACACCTGCTCCGGTACCACGCCAGCCTTGGCGCGCAGTGCGCGGCCGGCATCGGTCAGCGCAATGATCACCTGACGCTCGTCGCTGGCGGCGCGCGTGCGAGTGACCAGTCCGGCAGCCTGCAGCCGCTTGAGCAGCGGGGTCAGCGTGGCCGAGTCCAGGTACAGGCGCTCGCCGATCTCCGACACGCTGCGGCCGTCGGTTTCCCATAACACCAGCAGCACCAGATATTGCGGATAGGTCAGGTCCAGCGTCTTCAGCAGCCCGCGGTAGAGCTTGTGCATCGCCAGGTTGGCCGAATACAGCGCAAAGCACAGCTGGTTGTCGAGCTGCAGCAGCGCGTTGGTCCGGGCGGTGGTGGCTGTGGCGGTGTCCATGGCTGCAATTTACATAGCGCACTATTTAATTGCAAGCGATTTTTTGATCCGTCGTGCAACCAGGCACCGCCGCCGAACTGGCCCAGGCCGCCGTCCTGATCGGTCACAAGATCTTGTGCAGTCCGGGGCCGGGCCGCGTCTGCATGTCTAGGCCCGATGTGCGGTGGCCAGATACTCGGCGCTCTGCATCTCGATCAGGCGCGAGGCGGTGCGCTCGAAGGCGCCGGCCAGGCGCTGGCCGCTGTACAACGCGGGCGGAGCGTCCTGCGCGGTGCAGACCAGGTTGACGTGGCGGTCGTACAGCTCGTCGATCAGATTGACGAAGCGGCGCGCGGCGTCCTCGTTCATGCGATCGAAGTGCGGGATGCCGCCCAGCAACACGGTGGTGAATTCGCGCGCGATCTCGATGTAATCGCCCGGGCCACGCGGGCCTTCGCACAGCGCGGCGAAATCGAACCAGGCGATGCTCTTGCCGCGCGCACGCACGGCAATCTTGCGCGCCTCGATTTCGATGTTGCCGCTGCGCGGCTCGGAATTTCCGCTCAGCTCGCCCCAGCGCTGCGTCAGCCACGCATCGGCCTGCGCATCCAGGGGCGCGCGATACACCGGTGAACGCGTCAGCGCGCGCATGCGGTAATCCTCGGTGCCTTCTGCATAGAGTTCCACGCAGAATTTCTGCAGCAGACCGATCGCCGGCATGAAACTGTCGCGCTGCAGGCCGTTGGCGTAGAGGTTTTCCGGTGCGGTGTTGGAGGTGGTCACCAGGGTCACGCCTTCGGCGAACAGGCGTTCCAGCAGGCGCGCCAGCAACATCGCATCGCCGATGTCGGTGACGAAGAATTCGTCCAGCACCAGCACGCGCAAATTCTCGCGCCACTGCTGCGCGATCTTGGCCAGCGGATCGCTTTGCCCGGCGTGCTCGCGCAGTTGCTCGTGCACCCCGCGCATGAAGCGATGGAAATGCGTGCGGTACTTCTGCTTGATCGGCAACCCGTCGTAGAACAGGTCGACCAGGAAGGTCTTGCCGCGCCCCACCCCGCCCCAGAAATACAGGCCGCGCACCGGCTCGGGCTTTTTCCAGAACGCCGACAGCCGATCCAGCCAGCCGTCCTGCGCGCTGTCCACCAATGCCTCGTGGATACGGTCCAGCTCGGCCAGCGCCGCCTGCTGCGCGGGGTCGGCGCGCCAGTCGCCGCGTTGTACGCCGGCGGCGTAGCGCTGCGACGGGGTCATCTCACTCATCGTGTTCTCCGCGGGCCGGCTGCTGCCTTGCCCGCTCAACGGCGCATCGCCGGGCGATACGCATGGGCTCTGCCGGGGTCAGACGGCGGCCGGCAACCAGCGCCGGACACCATGCTGGATCGCACCGCGCAGGTCGATCAATTTGCGGTGGAAGAAGTGGCTGGTGTCGGGCATGCGTACCAGCTCGGGCTGCTGCTCCAGGGTCTCCAGCCAGTCATACACCGCCTGCGGGTCGACGATTTCGTCGGCATCGCCCTGCACCACCAGCCACTGCGCCGGCGGCTGCATGTCGCTGAAATCCCAGCGCCCGGCCGGCGGCGCGATCGAGATCAGCACCTGCGGTTCAAGCGAGCCGGCGGCGCGCAGCGACACATACGCCCCGAAGCTGAAGCCGGCCAGCCACAGCGTGTCGCCCGGGCGCTGGCTGCGCACCCATGCGGCGACCGCACGCAGATCGTCCTGCTCGCCATCGCCATGATCGAACGCACCGGCCGAGTTGCCGACACTGCGGAAATTGAAGCGCACCACGGTGATCCCCAACTCGCGCAGCGCGCGCGCAGCCATGGTGACGACCTTGTTGTGCATGCTGCCGCCCTCGGTGGAGAGCGGGTGGCAGACGATGGCGGTGACCGGTTGCGCGGCAACGTCCGGCTCGGGCAGATCGACCGCGACATCGAGCGGACCGACCGGCCCGTCCAATGTCAGTGCGGCCGATTCGGTGGGGAATAAGGGATTGGACATACCGTCATAATAGCCGCCCCGCCGGCCGCGTTCATCGCCCTGCCTGCACACTTCGTTGCGTTGCCCATGCATTTTCTGCTGTTTGCGGTCGTTTGCAGTGTCCTGGTGTCGGTGCTTCTCAAGCTGCTGCCGCGCTATCGCCTGGATGCTGCGCAGGCGATCACCTGGAACTACGCCACCGCCGCACTGCTGGCGTGGCTGACCCTGCATCCGTCACTGGACACGCTGCGCGCGCCGACCACGCCCTGGCTGGCACTGTTTGCATTGGCGGTGGCGCTGCCCTCGATCTTCATGCTGCTGGCACGCGCGGTCGCCACCGCCGGCATCGTCCGTACCGACATTGCCCAACGCCTGTCGCTCCTGCTCTCGCTGGCGGCGGCGTTCACGCTCTTCGGTGAACCGGTCAATGCCTGGAAGCTGACGGGACTGGGCCTGGGTCTGCTGGCCATCGTCTGCATCCTGCAACGGCCACGGCAGGGCGCCGGTGCGGATTCGGCCCCGACCTCGATCGGCTGGCCGTGGCTGGCAGGCGTGTGGATGGGCTTTGCCCTGATCGATCTGTTGCTCAAGCACATCGCACAGGCCGGTACGCCGTCGCTGACGTCATTGACGCTGTGCTTTGCCCTGGCAGGTGTGCTGATGCTTGGCCTGCAAGTCGTTCGCCGGGGCGGTGTCGCGCGCCTGAGCTTTCGCAACCTGCTCGCCGGCGTGCTCCTGGGCGCGCTCAATTTCGGCAACATCCTGTGCTACGTGCGCGCCCATCAGTTGCTGCCACACAGCCCGGCCACCGTCTTCGCCAGCATGAACCTGGGCGTGGTCATCCTGGGAGCGCTCGTCGGCAAGCTGGGGTTCGGCGAACGCATCGGCCGACGCGGCTGGGTGGGGCTGTTGCTGGCGGCGCCGGCAATCGCAGCGATCGCCTGGGGCATGCGGCTGGGCTGATGGCGGCATTCGGCCGGCGCGACGCCGGTTCGCCACTCGCCTCGAAGGGGCAGCGCTGAAGATCATGCGTGCAGTGACCCAAGGGGGACTGTGATGCGCATGAGTCAGTTGTTTGGCAGCCGTCATCGCGTCGCGGTGTGCTCACTTCGGCGCCTAGATCCGTCGCCGCCCTCCTCGCGTCGCCGGCCTGGACGACGGCTCTCGTTGCCAGTCTGCCGAAAAAGCAAGAGCACATCGCAAGGCAAGCGACAACGGCTACCGCGGAAGATCCGGACAGCGCCGTTGCCTGTGCGCGCTGTCCGGAGGCCGCGGGTGAGGCATGCGATACACCGCCACGTGGCGGCACGTCCGCACGCCGCACTGCAGATGCAAGCCTGCGGCAGATTGCATCCGGAACCAGGCGCGAACGGATGTCGACAGCGCGATCCAGGCCGCCATCAGCGCTGCCAGTGCGGAAACGGATCGTCCAGCAGTTGCCATTGCGCCGGGCCCTGGCGTAGCTCGTGATCGCTGAGCAGGCAGGCATCCAGCGCAGCGCGCGTGCGCGGCGCATCCATGTCCACGCCGATCACCGCCAGCTCCTGGCGACGGTCGCCCCACAGTGGGTGCCACAGCCGCTGCATCGTGGCGTACTCGCTGGCATCGCCAACCTCGTGCAGTTGCGGCAGCGGCGCGGTCCAGCATTGCGTCTGCTGACGCTGCCAGCCGATATCGGTATACGGCAGCGGCGTGATGCTGGTCTGCAGCGGCTCGCCGATGGCGTGCGCATCCACGCGATGGCGTGCGGCAAACCAGAAGCCCGCTGCATTGGTCTGGGTCGCGCCACCCACGCTGGACAATTCGCCAACCCAATCCATGCGGCTGGCCAACCAGAAAAATCCCTTGCTGCGGATCACCTGCGGCAGCCCGCCTTGCACCATGCGCGCAAAGCGCTGCGGGTGAAACGGCCGGCGGGCGCGATAGACGAAGCTGCTGATGCCGTATTCCTCGGTCTCCGGCGTGTGCTGGCCGCGCAGTTCCTGCATCCAGCCCGGCGCCAGCTGCGCACGAGTGAAATCGAAGCGGCCGGTGTCTAGCAACTGGCGCATTGGCACTTCGCCATGCACCGCGTCGACGATCGCCGCCTCGCGATTGAGCGCACGCAACACCGCGCGCAGGCGTTGCAGCTGCTGTGCATCGATCTGATCGCACTTGCTGATCACCAGCACGTCGGCAAACTCCACCTGTTCGCCCAGCAACTGCACCAGCCCGCGGCTATCGTCCGGGCCGGCCTGCTGGCCGAGTTCGGCCAGCGTGGCGGCCGAGCCGAAGTCCTGCAGGAAGCGGCTGCCGTCCACCACCGTCACCATGGTGTCGAGCCGGGCGATGTCGGCCAGGCTGAAGCCGTCGGCATCGCGCACCGCGAAGGTGGCCGCCACCGGCATCGGCTCGGCGATGCCGGTCGATTCGATCAACAGATAGTCGTAGCGCTTCTGTTCGGCCAGCTTGCGTACCTCCTGCAGCAGATCGTCGCGCAACGTGCAGCAGATGCAGCCGTTGCTGAATTCCACCAATGTCTCTTCGGTGCGTCGCAAGGCCGCGCCGCCCTCGCGCAGCAGCTGCGCGTCGATGTTGACCTCGCTCATGTCGTTGACGATCACCGCCACGCGCAGGCCGTCGCGGTTATGCAGGATGCGGTTGAGCAGGGTGGTCTTGCCGGCGCCGAGAAAGCCGGACAACACGGTGACGGGCAGGCGTGAATCGCGCTTGGGGGACAGGGACATCCTGAGGGCCTGGCTGGAATGGAAGTGTTACTATATAACACTAGCTCGACAGGACACCCCCGATGCGCGTTACCGCTTCTGTACTGGACAACTCGGCCATCGCCTTATCCAGCCTGTGCCTGCTGCACTGCCTAGCGCTGCCATTGCTGGCCGCTGCACTGCCGCTGCTGGGTGCCTGGAGCCGGGCCGAATGGGTGCATGTGGTGTTCGCCACGGCCGCCGTGCCGCTGAGCGGCTACGCGCTGTGGAGCAGTCATCGCCGGCATGCACTGCCCGCGCCGGTATGGGCGCTGGCGGTCTTCGGCCTAGCCGGCCTGGTGCTGGGCGCCAGCGGGGTTGCCGGCGGCAGTTGGGAAACCCCGATCACGGTGACCGGCAGCCTGCTGCTGGCCAGCACGCACCTGCTCAACCTGCGGCTGCGCCGCCGCGCCGGGACGTGCGCCAGCTAGCGCGCTATAGCGAAAAACCCAGCAGCACCGGGTCGTGGTCGGAACTGCGCCACGGGCCGGGCAGATTGCGCTTGGCATAGCCGGCATCGTCCATGACATCGGCGTTGATATGCCATTCCACCGCGCCGCGCAGTTGCTTGGCCATCGCCGGGCTGAGCAGGGCGTGGTCGAGCCGCCCGCTCATGCCATCGTAGACGTAGCTGTAGGGCTGCTTCACGCCGGCCACCGCAAAGGCGTCCTGCCAGCCGCTGGCGCGCAGGCTGCGCATCGGCGTTTCCATCGCGTAGGCGTTGAAATCGCCCAGCAACACAGCCAGCTTGGTCTGCGCGCCGGTGGGGTCGGTCTGCAACCACTGGTGCAGGCGCTTGGCCGATTCGGTGCGGGTGGCGTTCCAGCAGGCCTGGCCGTCGCGCTGGTCGGCATCGGCGCCGCTGGCACTGCCGCAGCCCTTGGACTTGAAGTGATTGGCGACCACCACGAAGGTTGCCCCGCGGGTGCTGCGAAACGCCTGCGCCAGCGGCACCCGGCTGTGGCTGTCGAACGGCCCGCCGGTCAACGTGGCCGGCTTGCCAACCGGCGTGACCTGCGAACTGCGGTACACGATGCCGACCCGGATCGCGTCATCGCCCGGGCCGCTGCCGGTGTCGACGAACTGCCAGTCCTTGTCCTTGTCAGCCGCGTTGAGCGCGGCGACCAGTTGCGCCACCGCCGCATCGGCGTCATTGCCATCGTTTTCCAGCTCCATCAACGCGGCCACATCGGCGTGCAACGGCACGATGGTGGACACCAGCTTGGTCAGCTGCGCCTGGAACTGCTCGTGCGTGCGCGCACCGCGCTTGGTCGGAAAGCCGCCGCCGCGGCCATTGCCGTTGAAGAAGTTCTCCAGATTGAACGAGGCGATACGCAGGTCACCGCCCACCTGTGGCGCCACCGCGGTCGGCATGGCCGGCAGCGTCAACGGACTCAGCACCTGGATGCGGTAGTTGCCGTCGTAGCGCTGGTCGACGATGCCGTCGACCGACTTGAGCAAGCTGCCACTGCGCAGTACCGGATCGGCCGGCAGATAGGCCACCGTCTTGGGGCTGCGGCCGTTGCGCGCGTCGTCCAGCAACACCTGGCGACGGGCGTTGTCGGCCTGCACCTGTGCGAAGGCCGGGGTGCCGGCGGCGGCCACTTCGCTGGGCTGCCACAAGCGCCCGCCGAACGCGGCGACCAGCTCGCCATAGGTGTCCAGACGATCGCTGCCGTTGAGCGTCAGCGCAGCGATGCGCACGTGCTCGCCTTCCAGCGCTTCCCAGTTGGCCGGCGGCCCGCTGAGCATGCGCACCGGCACCGGCTGGCCGCTGGCCAGTCGCTCGATACTGCTGGCATCCACCGTGGTCAGGCTCGCCTCGCCGCCTGCCGACACCTCGCGCACGGTGCCGACGATGCGCACGCGGTCGCCCACCGCCACCTCGGCATTGCCGGCACCGGTAACGAACAAGCCATGCGAGCGCCGCGGCTCGAAGCCGGGCTGCTGCACGAACAGCCCGGCCAGACCGGCACGCGTATCGGCGGTGACAATGCCCTCCACGTCGACCACACGGCCGTCATAGGGGCTACGGGTGTCTTCGCCCTGCACGTCGGCGATCGACAGACGTTGCGGCGCGCCCTCGGCGGCACTGCCCAGCAGTGGCGCCAACAGACCGATCACACCGAGCACAACCAGCGAGCAACGCGACATCGACACACTCCAGAAAGACGTAGACCACATGCAAGCGCCGCCCCGAAGGCGGCGCGTGAGAACCGCGACAGGCTAGCAAAACGTTGCGAGTGGCGACCAGCTGCTGCGTGGGTAGCGTGGCCGATCTACAGATGCCGGTAACTGCAGGCATTCCCCGAAGCACTTGCGCCGGCCCGGGCGTCCAAGGCTGACGTCATCGTGCTAGCACGTCGTGCAGCAAGTGCAAACGCTCGCGCAATGGGTGCTGGCCTACAAAAGCTAAAGCGTGCTCCAGCGCGTGCAAGCCTGGCGATTGACCGGTCGACGCACCCGCGCACGGCGCGCGCTGCCACCTGGCCGCACACCGACCGCTTGTGTCAGCCGCCTGCTGCGCTGCAGGCGCTTACTTCAGATTGCTCAGCATCCAGTCGACCGTGGCCCGCACCTGTTCTTCGGTCAACGCCGGGTTGCCGCCCTTGGGCGGCATGATGCCGCCATCCGGGCCGGTGTAGCCCTCGATCGCGTGCTTGTACAAGGTGTCCTTGCCCTGGGCGATGCGCGCGTCCCAATGCGCGTGGTCCAGCGTCGGCGCCTTGCCCACGCCGGTGGTGTGGCAGGCGGTGCACAGGTTGTCGAAGATGGTCTTGCCGTCGGTGCTGCCGCCGTAGGCGGACTGCGAGGCGGCCTTGGCCAGCGCTGCCGCCTGGGCTGCGGCCTGTGCGGACGCGCCGGTGGTGCCGGCATAGACCGCGCCGGCCGGGGCGATGCGTTGCTGCACGCGCTTGGCCGCGGTGGGCGAGACTTCGTCGGGAATGGCGCGTTGCAAATAGGCTGCCAGGGCAATCAGGCCCAGGGTGATCACCACCAGTAGTCCGATCACCATCGAGAATTTCTTCAGGAACTCGAGGTCGTAATTCCGCACGCGCTCACCCCTGGCTGTTGGTCGAAGACCTCTGCTAGCGCCGGAGTATAGAGCACAGTTCGCGCCCGTCTGGCCAGTGTGCATGACCGTGATTGCAGCGGTGTGCGCTGCGCCCTGGCGCGCTATGGGTCTTGCAGGCACGCCGGTCCGCGCAGCCCGATGAATTGCCGCAATGCCGCATGAGACGTTGGTCGCGCTTGAGGGAATTGCGTATCATTCCCATCAATCCACGGTGATGCGGTCCTCGCCTCGCCCGGTCCCGCTGACGAGGAGTCGCCGCGATGAAGTCCTTCCTGCTGTCCTGCCTGGCCTTGGCCAGCATCAGTCTGTCTGCCCAGGCCCACGAGATCTGGATCGAGCGCGACGGCAGCGGTCCGGTGCGCATCTACTTCGGCGAGCCGGCGCAGGAGGCCCTGGATCACGGCGAAGACGAGATCAAGCGCGTGGTCAAGCCGACCGTGTTCGGCAGCGCCGGCAAGGCTGGCGCCCTGCAGCGCGGCAGCGAATTCCTCACCGCGCCGTTGTCCGGCACCGGCGATGCCTGGCTGAGCGATGACAGTGTGTTCGAGCCGTGGAAGGGCGAGGCCGGCGGCTTTGAGACCGTGAGCTATTACGCACGTGCCGGGCGCGCCACGCCCTCGGCCAAGCTCGATTTCGAACTGGTGCCCACCGCCGCCAACAGCAACACGCTGACCGTGCTCTATCGCAACAAGCCGCTGCCCAAGGTCGAGGTGACGGTGATCGACCCGCAGAAATGGCAGAAGACGCTGACCTCCGACGCCAAGGGCCAGGTGACCCTGCCCAAGCTGCGCGCCGGCCGGCACATCCTGGTCGCCACCAACAAGGAGCCGGTGAAGCGTGAGATCGCCGGCAAGCAGGTGTCGATGATCCATCACATCAGCACGTTGACCTTCCTGGCCGAGTAAGTCGGCCGCATGCCTGGCTGATCCGATGTCCACCGCACCGCCGCTGCCGCTGCCCTGGTTCAGGCGTCCCTGGCTGGGCGTGCTTGGGCGCACGCTGGCGGCGATGTTTGGCGGCTATGCACTCGCCAGCGCCACCAATCTGCTGCTGGCGCTGGTGCTGCCGATGCCACGCAGCGAGGCGGTGTTGACCAGCATGCTGGTCGGCATCGTGGTGTGCGCCTGCACGCCGCTATGGGCCTTCGCCACCGCCAGCGTGTGGCGCGCCTGGGCCGGCATCGCGGTGCCGGCGGCGCTGATGTTCGCACTGGCCGCATGGCTGCAACGGGGCGTGGCATGAAGCAGGGATTCCGCCAGTCGATGGCGTGGCTGCATACCTGGACCGGTCTGCTGGTCGGCTGGGTGCTGCTGTTGATCTTCATGGGCGGCACGGCGAGTTATTACCGCGACGAAATCAGCCGCTGGATGCGCCCGGAATTGCCCACCACCACGGTGAGCAACGCAACCGCGCTGCGCAGTGCCGAGCAGTATCTGCAGACGCATGCAGCCGATGCGCAGAGCTGGAACATCACCTTGCCGGACACGCGCAATCCGGTAGTCAGCATGTACTGGCAAAACCCTGCGCCAGCCGATGGCAAACCGGCCAGCCGCCGGCAGATGTACGGCACCGCCATCATCGACCCGGCCACCGGCAGGGAGATTGCCGCACGCGACACCCTGGGTGGCGAATTCTTCTACCGGCTGCATTTCGACCTGCATTATCTGCCGGTGATGTGGTCGCGCTATATCGTCGGTTTCTGCGCGATGTTCATGCTGGTGGCAATCATCAGCGGCGTGATCACGCACAAGAAGATCTTCAAGGATTTCTTCACCTTTCGCCCGGGCAAGGGCCTGCGCTCGTGGCTGGATTTCCACAACGTCAGCGCGGTGACCGCGTTGCCGTACCACGCGATGATCACCTACACCGGCATCGTGACCTTGATGTTCATGTACCTGCCTTGGGGCATCAAGGCGCAGTACCCCGACAACGAAATGCGTTTCTACGAAGAATCCGCCAACCGGGTCGCCGATACGCGAAGCGCCTCCGGCACGCCGGCGCGCATGCTGCCGCTGGAACAATTCGTGGCGCGTGCGCGCAGCGACTGGCGCGGCGGCGAGGTGGGCAACGTGGCGGTCTCGCTTCCCAACGACGCGCATGCGGCGGTCGGCGTCACCCAGCGCGCTGGCAACCTCTCCACCGATGCGCCGTCCATCCTGTTCGATGCAATCACTGGACAGCGCCTGCAGCGCAGCGGGCCGCCGGGCGGTGCCAGCCAGACGCGTGGGGTGATGGTAGGCCTGCATATCGCCCACTTCGCCGGGCCGTGGATGCGCGCGCTGTTCTTCGGCTCCGGCTTGCTCGGTTGCCTGATGGTGGCCAGCGGCGTGGTGATGTGGGCAGTGAAGGAACGCCCCAAACACCTGAAGGCCGGGCACATCGGCTTCGGGCTGCGGTTGGTGGATGCGCTCAACATCGGCACGGTCGCCGGCCTGCCGATCGCCTTTGCCAGTTTCTTCTGGGCCAACCGCTTGTTGCCGGTGGGCCTGGAGGGGCGCGCGGCGATGGAGGCCAATCTGTTCTTCGTCGCATGGGCCACCGCATTGCTGGCCGCATTCGTGTGGCCTCGGCGTGCGATGTGGAGCTGGCAGCTGTATCTGGGTGCGGGCTTGTTCGCGTTGGTGCCGGTGGTCAATGCGATCACCACCGATGTGCATCTGGGCGTGACGTTGCCGGCCGGGCAATGGACGCTGGCCGGGGTCGACCTGGTCTGCCTGTTCCTTGGCGTGTCCCTCGGGATCGCGGGATGGCGCCTGCAACACTGGAGGGCGCCGCAACCGGCATCGGCACGACGCGCGCGCGCCACTGCCGCCGCGCCTGCGCAAGGCAGCGTGCCGATGCAGGAGAGCGCATGAGCGTGTGGCTGTTGCTGGCGCTGAATTTTTCCGGATTCGCCGCGCTGTGCCTGGCGATGGACAAGCATCAGCAGGAAGTGCGTGGCCGTACGCTGGGCGCCGCGCGTTCGCGGCAACTGCGCGTGCTGGGTTGGTTGTTGTTGCTGCTCACCTTCGGCCTGGCGGTACACGCGCAAGGCTGGGGCATCGGCCCGGTGTTGTGGCTGGGCACACTGACCGGCGCTGCCGCGCTGCTGTCGCTGTGGCTGCTGCCGTATCGGCGTGGATTGATTCTGCCTACGGCTGTGGCCGCGCCGGTGCTGGCGGGTGCGCTGCAGCTGTTGCTGGGTTGAAGGACCTCGCTACGCCTCGATCGGCGGATCGCCCCAGCTACGCCCGTCGCGCGGCAGGCGGCCATCGTCGAGCACGCGCAACACCTGTTCGGGCTGCAGCATGTCCAGAAACAACACCACGTTGATGCCCTCCGGCAACGCCATGCTGGGAAAGATTACGCCCGGTATCTCCGCCTCGCGCAGCATGTCGCCGAGCACCCAGCTCACCGGTTCGATCTTGTTGACCAGGGCCTTGCGCCAGTCCTCGGTCCAATCGGACCAGAGCGGATCCCAGCTTGCATCGAGCAGGCGCAGATCGGCCAACGCCGGCAGCTCGGCGGCGTAACTGACCAGGGTCAATGGCGGTAGGAACAGCGCGGCCTGCGCGTATTCGGCAGCAGCGGTTTCCAGCTGCAGCGATAGATACAGCGCCGGCTGCCCGAAACGATTGAAGCGCCCGCCCGAGCGTGCCGCACCGGCGCCGCTCAGCGGTTCGGCGGCCCAGCGCGGGGTGAAGGCGCGATACAGCGTGCAGTGCGCCGGGGCGCTCAGCTTCAACCGGCGGCCCCCGAGGCGACGGTGCGCAGATAGGTCAACGCATCGTCGGTGCGGCCCTGTTTGACCACTTCCAGCAAGGTGGCGAATTCAAACGCGGGGATCGGGGTGTTCTTGAGGTGGAACACCACCTGGCGTTCGTCCGGCTGGAGCTGCGTCATCGCCACCAGCAGGCGCGACAGGTTGCGTAGCAGGTCCTGCACGCGCGGGCTTTCCGGATGCACGCGCAGGCTGTTGCGATGCACACCGGCCAGCTCGGCCAGCTCCTGCTGCGACAGATCCAGCAGGCCGGCCATGGCCGAGGGCGACAGGATGGTGCGATCCGGCACGCGCAGGCGTTCGGTCAGGGCCAGGGGATTGAGAACGGCGACCATCGCACGACTCCAGCAGGACGAGTGCACAGTATATGCACAGTCAGAAGCGTTCATACAGCCCAGTTAGAGGCTCAGTCAGTGCACTGTCAGCCGGCCGGCTGGGGCGCGCCGACCGCGCGCAGGCAGAACCCGCAGATCGCCTCGACCAGTTGCTCGCCCTGCTGCGGATCGCCGCGACTGGGGGCGATCGGTCCCACCAGCGCCTCGGTGAAGGCGCCGACGATGCAGGCCGCCGCCGCGTCCAGCGATTGCGGCGGGAACTCGCCAGCCGCCACGCCTTCGGCAAGCAACTGACGGAACACTTCGCCGAACAGGCGTCGGCCACGGATGCGCTCGGCATCCACCTCGCTTTCCACCGGCTCGGCGATGAAGGCGTACGCCAACGCAGGGCCAGCCAGCGCGCGCCGCACAAAGGTGGCGATCGCATTGCGCAGGCGCTCGGCAGCGCTGGCCTGGGTGGTGGTGATGGCGCGCAGGATGGTCATCTCGCGCTGCACCGCCGCATTGAGAACTTCCACAAAAAGCTCGGCCTTGGACGGGAAGTGTCGGTAAATCTGCCCGGTGGACACGCCAGCGGCAGCGGCGACGGCGGTCACCGGCGCATTGCGGTAGCCGCCTTCGGCGATCAGGGCGCGGGCCGCGTGCAGGATGCGTTCGCGATTGCCGGCCAAGCGTTCTTCCATCAGGGCGGAGCGTCGATAAGCCATGGTGTGATTCTGGGTTCAATAGTTGAATTTTAGTTCACTTTTTCATTGCGGACCGCTAGGCTGCGCACAAACGCCGTGCGGCCTGCCCGCTCCCACCCGGCACATCCCGATCCCTGCGGAGTCGCTCCATGCACGTGCCGTCCCTGAATTTTGCGCTTGGCGAAGACATCGATCTGCTGCGCGAAAGCGTGGCGGCCTTCGCCAGCCACCATATTGCCCCGCTCGCCGCTACGGCCGACCAGGACAATGTCTTCCCTGCCCAACTGTGGCGCCTGTTCGGCGAGCAGGGCCTGCTCGGGCTGACCGTGGAAGAAGAGTACGGCGGCAGCGGCATGGGCTACCTGGCGCATGTGGTGGCGATGGAAGAGATCTCGCGGGCCGGCGGGGCCATCGGCCTGTCGTACGGCGCGCATTCCAACCTGTGCCTCAACCAGCTGCGCAAGAACGCCACGCCGGAACAGAAGCAGCGTTACCTGCCCAGGCTGTGCACCGGCGAGCATGTCGGCGCGCTGGCGATGAGCGAGGCCGGCTCCGGCTCGGATGTGGTGTCGATGAAGCTGCGCGCCGATGCGCGCGGCGATCGCTATGTGCTCAACGGCAGCAAGATGTGGATCACCAACGGCCCGGACGCCGATGTGCTGGTGGTGTACGCCAAGACCGACCCGGATGCCGGCGCACGCGGCATCACCGCCTTCATCGTCGAAAAGGGCATGCCGGGATTCTCCACCGCGCAGAAGCTCGACAAGCTGGGCATGCGCGGCTCCAACACCTGCGAGCTGGTGTTCACCGATTGCGAAGTGCCGGCCGAAAACGTGCTGGGCACGCTCAACGGCGGCGTGCGCGTGCTGATGTCCGGGCTGGATTTCGAACGTGTGGTGCTGGCCGGTGGCCCGTTGGGCTTGATGGCAGCGGCGATGGACGTGGTGCTGCCGTACGTGCACGAGCGCAAGCAGTTCGGCGCGCCGATCGGCACCTTCCAGTTGATGCAGGCCAAGCTGGCCGACATGTACGTCGGGCTCAACGCCTGCCGCGCGTACGTCTATGCGGTGGCGCGCGCCTGCGATGCCGGGCTGACCACGCGCCAGGATGCGGCCGGCGCGATTCTCTACGCGGCCGAAAAAGCCACCTGGCTCACCGGCCAGGCGATCCAGGTGCTGGGCGGCAACGGCTACATCAACGACTACCCCACCGGGCGCCTGTGGCGCGATGCCAAGCTGTACGAAATCGGCGCGGGCACCTCGGAGATCCGACGCATGCTGATCGGCCGCGAGCTGTTCGAACGCACCGCCTGACGGAGCCACCATGAGCGCGATCACCAGCCAGCTGCAGGTCAGCGGCGAGAGCTTCCAACAAAACGCTGCTGCGATGCGCACCGTGGTCGAGGATCTGCGCCGCACGCTGGCGCAGACCGCGCTGGGCGGCAGTGAGGCTGCGCGTGCCAAGCACAGCGCACGCGGCAAGTTGCTGGTACGCGAGCGTATCGATGCCTTGCTGGATCCGGGCAGCGCCTTGCTGGAGATCGCGCCATTGGCCGCGCACGGTATGTACGACGATCAGGTGCCGTGCGCCGGTGTGGTGGCCGGCATCGGGCGCGTGTCCGGGGTGGAGTGCGTGATCGTGGCCAACGATGCCACCGTCAAGGGCGGCACCTATTACCCGATGACGGTGAAGAAGCATCTGCGCGCGCAGGAAATCGCGCAGCAGAACCGCTTGCCATGCATCTACCTGGTCGATTCCGGCGGCGCGTTCCTGCCGCTGCAGGATGAAGTGTTTCCCGACCGCGATCACTTCGGGCGCATCTTCTACAACCAGGCCAACCTGTCGGCCAACGGCATCCCGCAGATCGCCTGCGTCATGGGCTCGTGTACCGCCGGCGGCGCCTACGTGCCGGCGATGAGCGATGAAACAGTGATCGTGCGCGAGCAGGGCACGATCTTTCTCGGCGGCCCACCCCTGGTCAAGGCGGCCACCGGCGAAGAAGTCAGTGCCGAAGAACTCGGCGGTGCCGATGTGCACACGCGCATCTCCGGCGTGGCCGACCACTTTGCCGACAACGACCTGCAGGCCCTGGCGCGCGTGCGCGCCATCATCGCGCAGCTCAACTGGCGCAAGCCGGCTGCATCGTTGGCACTGCAGGCACCGCTGCCGCCGCGCTACATCGCCGACGAACTGTATGGCGTGATTCCTGCCGACACGCGCAAGCCCTTCGATGTGCGCGAGGTGATCGCCCGCATCGTCGACGACTCGCAGCTGGACGAATTCAAGCCGCGCTACGGCAGCACTTTGGTCACCGGCTTCGCGCATCTGCATGGCTACCCGGTGGGCATCATCGCCAACAACGGCATCCTGTTTTCCGAGTCCGCGCTCAAGGGCGCGCACTTCATCGAACTGTGTACGCAACGCGGCATTCCGCTGGTGTTCCTGCAGAACATCACCGGCTTCATGGTCGGGCGCAAATACGAACATGGCGGCATCGCCAAGGACGGGGCCAAGCTGGTGATGGCGGTGGCCTGCGCCAAGGTGCCCAAGTTCACCGTGGTGATCGGCGGCTCGTTCGGTGCCGGCAACTACGGCATGTGCGGCCGCGCCTACTCGCCGAATTTCCTGTGGATGTGGCCGAATGCGCGCATCGGCGTGATGGGCGGCGAGCAGGCGGCCAGCGTCTTGGCCACGGTGCGCCGCGACGGGATCGAAGCCAAGGGTGGCGCCTGGTCGGGCGAAGAGGAAGCTGCATTCAAGGCGCCGATCCGTGCGCAGTTCGAGCAGCAGGGGCATCCGTATTACGCCAGCGCACGCCTGTGGGACGACGGCATCATCGACCCGGCCGATACCCGTCGCGTGCTGGGGCTGGGACTGTCGGCGGCATTGAATGCACCGATCGAGACGACACGCTTTGGCGTGTTCCGGATGTGAGGTGCTGATGTCCGTCTGCAGGTGCTGCTCTTGGCTGTCTTGCGGTGTACACACACCTGCACGCAAGGCGTTGCGTGACGCCTGGAGCATTGCATGAGTGCGCACGCGTTGCCTGCGTCGAGCAGCGCATCGCGCGGGGGCGCAGCGGCGTCAGCTGTCATCGCACGGCGTGTCGCGCAATCCATGCAACCGTCTTTTCATCGCAGCGCCCGCCAGCATGGCGGCGTGCAGAGAACTTCGTCATGACCCAGCGCGAACTCACCACCGCAGCAAGACCGCCCTATTTCGACAAGATCCTGATTGCCAATCGCGGCGAGATCGCGTGCCGGGTCATCGCCACCTGTCGCAAGCTCGGTATCGCGACCGTGGCGGTGTATTCGGATGCCGACCGCGATGCGCGGCATGTGCGGCTGGCCGATGAAGCGATCCATCTCGGCGCCGCACCGGCGCAGCAGAGTTATCTGCGTGGCGATGCGATCCTGGAGGCGGCACGCGCAAGCGGCGCGCAGGCGATCCATCCGGGCTATGGCTTCCTGTCGGAAAACGCGGCGTTTGCCGATGCCTGCGCGCAGGCTGGCATCGTGTTCATCGGCCCGCCAGCGGCCGCCATCCGCGCGATGGGCGACAAGAGTGCGGCCAAGGCGCTGATGCAACGCGCCGGCGTGCCGCTGACGCCGGGCTACCACGGCGACGAACAGGCGCCGGCGTTCCTGCGTGCGCAGGCCGACGCGATCGGCTATCCGGTGCTGATCAAGGCCAGCGCCGGCGGTGGCGGCAAGGGCATGCGCCGGGTGGATACCAGCGCGGCCTTCGAAGAGGCCTTGGCCAGCTGCCAGCGCGAGGCCCAATCGGCTTTTGGCAATGCGCAGGTGCTGGTGGAGAAATACGTCGAGCGGCCGCGCCATATCGAGATCCAGGTGTTTGGTGATACCCGGGGCGAGGTCGTCTATCTGTTCGAACGCGATTGTTCGGTGCAGCGCCGGCATCAGAAAGTGTTGGAAGAAGCGCCTGCTCCCGGCATGAGCGAACAACGCCGGGCCGCCATGGGCAAGGCCGCCGTGGATGCCGCGCGCGCTGTGGGTTATGTCGGTGCCGGCACGGTGGAGTTCATCGCCGGCCCGGATGGCGATTTCTATTTCATGGAAATGAACACCCGGCTGCAGGTCGAGCACCCGGTGACCGAGTTGATCACCGGCACCGACTTGGTCGAGTGGCAACTGCATGTCGCCGCGGGCGAGCCGTTGCCGCTGCGTCAGCAGGACCTGCGCATCCATGGCCACGCGCTGGAAGCGCGCCTGTACGCCGAAGATGCCGACCGCGGCTTTCTGCCGTCGACCGGCACGCTGCGGCAGCTGCAGTTTCCCGCAACCGGCGCGCATGTACGCATCGATGCCGGGGTGGAGCAAGGCGACAGCATCAGCCCCTACTACGACCCGATGATCGCCAAGCTGATCGTATGGGATGTGGATCGCCCTGCCGCCCTGGCACGCATGCGCGAGGCGCTGGCGCAATTCCATGCGGTGGGCGTGACCACCAACAGCGCGTTCCTTGCGCGCCTGATCGGCACCGCGTCGTTTGCGTCTGCCGATCTGGATACCGCGCTGATCGAACGCGAGCAGGCCGTGTTGTTTCCCCAGGCGGTCATTCCGGCCAATGCCTGGTGGTGCCTGGCAGCGGCGTTGATTGCCGACGCGTTGCCGAAGGCCGCCGCCGATCCGGCCGACCCGTTTTCGCCATGGCAACACACCGATGGCTGGCGCATCGGTGCGCATGCCGCGCACGCCATGACGCTGGAGGCCGCAGGCGAGCGCCGCCAGTTCGGCGTGCGCCCGCTTGGCGATGGCTGGCAGGTCACGACTGCAGGCGATACCTACACGCTGCGCTACCACCTGCAGGGCGATGCACTGCGCGTGGAAATGGATGGCCGACAATGGCGCATGCAGGTCCTGCGCGACGGTGACACCCTGACATTGCGCGATGCCACGCAGCGGGCGACCTTCCGCCACCATGACACGCTGGCCGAAGCCGATCAGCCCGCGCACGACACCGGTGGCCTGACCGCACCGATGCCGGGCCGCATCGTGTCGCTGGTCGCCCCAGTGGGGCAGTCGGTCACCCGCGGCCAGGCCCTGGTGGTGCTGGAAGCGATGAAGATGGAGCACACCTTGCACGCGCCCGGCGACGGCACGGTGGCGGCGTACCTGGTGGCCGAGGGCGAGCTGGTCGCCGAGGGTGTCGCGTTGGTGGAATTTGTGTCCGCGTCTGCGTAGCGGCGCCTGGTGGCGTGACCAACGGCACGTCCGCAGGGGCCGGCCCTCGCCCTAGCGTGGGGGAAAGCGGCCGGAGTGGCCGCGCCCCAGACCGGAGACGTCCATGCAACGCCTGCTTCTTGTTTCCAGCATGCTGCTCGCGCTGACCGCCTGCAGCGACAACGCCGCGCCCACCACCGACAAGGCTGCCACGCCAGCCCCGGCCGCTGCGCAAGCACCCGCGGCGCCACCCGAACTGATCACCCGTGATGCGCTGTTCGGCAACCCGGAACGGGCGAACGTGAGCATCAGCCCGGACGGCAAGTACCTCAGCTGGGTCGCGCCGCTGGAGGGCGTGCTCAATGTCTGGGTCGCCCCGGTGGATGCACCGGATCGGGCGCGCGCGATCACCAAGGACACCGCACGCGGCATCCGCACTTATTTCTGGACCTATCAACCCAACACGCTGCTGTACCTGCGCGACAACGGCGGCGACGAAGACTTCCATCTGTTCTCGGTGAATCTGAGCGATGGCAGCAGCAAGGACCTCACCCCGTTCAAGAAGACCAACGCCGAGGTGTATCGCGTCAGCGCGCAGCACCCCGAGTCGATCATGGTCGGCATGAACGACCGCGATCCCAAATGGCATGACCTGTATCGGGTGGACCTGGCCTCGGGCAAGCGCAGCCTGGTGCAGCAGAACACCGACAGCCTGGATTCCTATCTGCTCGACGGCAACTACCAGCTGCGCTACGCCACGCGCGCCACCGACGATGCCGGCAGAGAGCTGCTGGTACCGGATGGCAAGCGCTGGAAGAGCGTGGACCGCATCCCGTTCGAGGATGTCAGCAACACCTCGCCCGACGGACTGACCGACGACGGCAAGACGCTATACATGCAGGATTCGCGCAATCGCGACACCGCGGCACTGTATGCCATCGACACCGCCAGCAATGCGCGCACGCTGCTGTTCGAAAGCCCGCGCACCGATGTCGGCGCCACCTTGAACGACCCCAGGACCGGCGTGGTGCAGGCCGTGTCCACCGACTATCTGCGCGAGGAATGGAAGGCGCTGGACACCGGCATTGCCGCCGACCTGCAAAAGCTCAAGTCGCTCGGCAGCGGCGATGCCAGCGTTGCCGCACGCACCCTCGACGATCGCATCTGGATCGTGGGGTATTCGGCGGCAGAGACACCGCTGAGCTACTACCGCTACGACCGTGCAGACGGCGGCAAGCTGACCAAACTGTTCTCCGCCCGCCCCGCGCTCGACGGCAAACCGCTGGTCCCGATGTGGCCGCAGGAACTGACCGCGCGCGACGGTCTCAAGCTGGTCAGCTATCTCACCCTGCCCTCTGAGGCTGACGCCAATCACGATGGCAAGGCCGACAAGCCGGTGCCGCTGGTGCTGTTCGTGCATGGTGGCCCGTGGGCGCGCGACAGCTACGGCTACGGGCCGTATGAGCAGTGGCTGGCCAATCGCGGCTATGCGGTGCTGGCGGTGAACTTCCGTGGCTCCACCGGCTTCGGCAAGGCCTTCACCAATGCCGGCAACGGCGAGTGGGCCGGCAAGATGCACGACGACCTGCTCGACGCCGTGCAGTGGGCGGTCAAGCAAGGTGTGACCAGGCCCGAGGACGTGGCGATCATGGGCGGCAGCTATGGCGGCTACGCCACGCTGGTCGGGCTGACCTTCACCCCGGACGCGTTTAAGTGCGGCGTGGACATCGTCGGTCCGGCCAACCTCAACACCTTGCTCGGCACCGTGCCGCCGTACTGGGCCAGCTTCTACAAGCAGCTGACCAAACGCATGGGCGACCCGGCCACCGAGGCCGGCAAGCAGTGGCTGACCGAGCGCTCCCCGCTCAGCCATGTCGACAAGATCAGCAAGCCGCTGCTGATCGGCCAGGGTGCCAACGACCCGCGCGTCAAGCAGGCCGAGAGCGACCAGATCGTCAACGCGATGAAGGCCAAGAACATTCCGGTCACCTACGTGCTGTTCCCCGACGAAGGCCATGGCTTCCGCCGCCCGGAAAACAGCAAGGCCTTCAACGCGGTGACCGAAGGGTTCCTGGGCCAGTGCCTGGGCGGCCGCGTGCAACCGATCGGCGACGACCTGACCGGCTCCAGCATCACCGTGCCGGAAGGCGCCGATAAGGTGAACGGTCTGAGCGATGCATTGAAGACGCATACGCAGGCGATTCGGCGGTAACGCCATTGCGAAGTGCTTGCTTTGGATCGACGTCAGCGTTCGCCTGCAACGACGAGCGCTGACGGTTGTAGCGAGGTTCTCCAACTAGCCGGCATGCCTGACTTCCCTCGCCAAGCGGTCCAGATCGAGAGATGTGTGATGGTCTCTCGCTAATGGGATCCGATGTCCTTGGCCGCCTCTGGATCACGACCAGCCGGCCACACTGCCCCGCCGGGATCCAGCTCGGTATTGTTCATTTCCTCGCCACGCCAACCGAATCCGCAGATGGCCAGTGGGCCGTCCTGCAGGCCGTCCAGGCCAAGCGCCTGTTCGATATCCACCTCGTTGATCGCCGAGGTGACAAACGCTCCCAGCCCCAGGTCGGTTGCGCTCAGATAAAGCGTCTGCGCGATATGGCCGACATCCAGAATCATTGCGCGGTAGGCCTTGGCGTGGTTTCGATACTTCCAGAAACTGCGTAAAAACCGCGGCACCAGGATCACCAGCACCGGCGCATCGGCAAACCAGTGCTGCCCGGACACGGCACGACGCGCGAAGTCCACCAGCGGCTGCGGTGGCGACTGCAATGGCTGCAAAGCATGATCGACAGGGCGATAGTGATAGAGACCGCTCGTCATTCCCTCGACACGCTGGACCAGCAGATAGGTTTCGGTGGGATGGAGACTGCCCCCTGACGGTACCGGCTTCTTCAAGAACGCGGTGTCGTGCCCCACTTCGATGCGCGCGCTTGCCATGACGCTGCGCTCAAGCATCTGGCCAAGCAAGATGGGTGACAGTGGACGCTGCCTATCGAAATTGCGACAGGTGACGCGACGCGACAGCAGCTCATCGAACGTGCCCGGGGTTGACCGCGGCAGGGCAATGCGCGCTTCGATGCCACCCTCGCCTCGGTCTACGATTTCTGCCGGGGGGGCGCCCAGTCGGCCGACCATGCCTTCTGCAGTTGTCAGGCCATGCGCTTCCATGGTGGCCACACTGTCTTCGCCGCTCCAGCGTGCAGATCGATGCCACAACGCGGCCAATGGCCACCAGCGCTGCTGCTGCACGCACTCGTCGTTGCGGCGGTGCTGAACATGTTGTGGTTGATCGCTGATCACAAGACCTTGCTCGATCAAACGCTCCGTCCAGATTGGCAACGGCTGCATCTGATCGATGGACTGCAAGCGCGAGGGACTCAACTCGCCCAACCATTCACGCTCTTCCTTTGAAACCTCCACCTCCGCCTCAAGATGAGGCGCGAGCGCCAGCCATCGTGTGCGGCGACGCAGGCCATCGCCCCCGGCAAGCAATCGTGCAAGATCAAACACCGAATCGTCGCGCAGTTCAAAAAACAACGTGGTACAGCGACGAATTTGCATAGGAACATCTCAAGGACGCATGAGCACGGTCGATATTGTGTCAGGTCCCACGTCATACGACAGCACACTCCCTCACTCTCCAGGTAAGCCACACCATGACCGACGCAGCCAATAACACCCATCTTCCGTTTGATGCATCCACAGCCGACAAGCTGCTGGAGCTACTGGCAACCGACGACGACTTCCGCGACTGCTTTCAATGCAATCCGGCGCAGGCGCTTGCCCAGATCGGTGCACCTGGCGTGAGTGCGGACAACGCCGTCCCCGGCGTGGGAGAGGCTTATTACTGCATGAACACTAATCAGCTCGCATCCAAGCAGGACATTGCAGCGGCTCGTGCCGAGCTGCAAAGCTACCTGACCGAAAAGGCCAATCACACCGTGATCTTCGCCTTCGAGTCGGACAGCATGCGTTCCACCCTGCTGCGTAAATAAGCAGGCAGATTCGGTAAAGGCCAGGCGCGCGCAAACGCCTGCGCCTGTTCGCGCGCCTCCTGGGTACGGCCGAGTGCGTGCAGCGACTCGGCCATCCAGAGCTGGGCCAGACGCGCATCGGCAACATTGAGCGGCTGCAGCGTTTGCGACGCATTTGCTTCGATGTAAGCACGCCCGCGATGGAGAAGCAGCCAACGTGCCTGTTGCAACGCCTCAGCGTGCCGACCGCTCTCGTGCAGTAGCGTGTAGAGCGTTACGCGTGTCTGAAAAAGATCACCATCGCTGACCGGCAGGCGTGCGATGGCTGCCGCACGGTCGCCCGACAACGCCAACTGCTGGGCTTCGACAATGGCGCGCAGGTCGGCAAGCACCGGCGTTTCATGCACAAGCGCCGGCTTGATCGCTGCAAGTGCGCGGGCGGTGAGGCTGTCATCGCCGCTCCGCTGCGCCTGGCTTGCGAGGATCAGCACCATCGCGGCATTGTCCTGCAGGTTTACCGTTGCCGATCCATCGTCAATGACAGCAGACACCAGCCGATCGAACGTCGGCTTGAGCGCTGCCGCCGTCGCCAGGGATGGATCGACCAAAGCATCGCTCGTCACCGCAATGACCGAGAACTGGCGATGGTTGAAATCGTCGCCTTGCTTGCTGCGCGCCAGACCTTGTGTGATCGCTGCGCGCGCAGCGGTCCAGTCGGCCTGATCGATTGCGATGCTGGTGCGATCGATCAATGGCACCACATCGTCGTTGGCGTAGCCTTTCTCGACGATCCTGTCGAGCGTTTGCTTCGCTTCGACATGGCGGTTCAACACGGCCAGCGCGTTCGCCTGGCGCCGAAGCGGGCCGGCACGATCGGCATCACCGGGAATGGAAAAACGCTGCAGTGCCGCTTCGGCCTTTCCCTGTGCCAGCAGAATGCGTCCAACCCGATCAGTCGCGATCGCGCGCAGCGGATCCTGCGGAACATCGGCCGCCTGCGCGTATGGCAACGCGTCGGCAAAACGATTGGCAACGAACAGGTGCCACGATGCGTTCGCGGTGCCGGCAAAATTGTCCGGGTAGAGCGAGGCCAGCGTTCTCCATAGCGTCAATGCCTTGTCGGGTGCTAGCAACTCAGCTGCCCATGCATCCATGTACAACTGGTCACGCTCAGGCAAACGCTGACGGAAACGAATTGCCTTCTCCAGGTACGGAAGCGCCCCACGGCGATCGGAGACCGCCACCTTGATGCGTGCCGCCCCCAGATACGCGAGCGCAAATTCCGGATCGATGGCCACCGCGCGCTCGAACAGTTCCAACCCTTCTTTCCATTGGCCTTTCGCCGTCGCGTCGACCCCCAAGGCATAAGCCCGCAGCGCATCCAGGCTTGACGTGGTCACGGCGGGTAACGGCACGGAATTCTTGTCGATCGAGGCCACCACCTCACCCAGGCCCTGCCTGAGCTTGCGGGTCACCTGATCCACCGAGGACAGTGCCGATGGCAAGCCATCGCCTTGCACAAACTCCGAGTAGACAGTGGTCTGGGTCCGCGGATCCACCAACTCAACGCTGAACCGAAGCTTGCCGCCAATCTCCGCGACAGTCGGCAGCAGCACAGCGCTTGCACCATCGCGCAGCGCCACTTCCGAGGCGATCGCGCGATCGACGATTACGCGATCAGGATCGCGCTTCATCCGCGCCATGGTGTCGCGCACTTTCATCTCACTCAGGACATTGACGTAGCGCGACTGCTCCAGGCTGATGCGCAGCGCCTGGTCGAGCGAACTGTCGAGCAACGTATTGCCGGTGAGATTACGTAGATCTCCGACCACCACCCACCCACGTTCGGAGAACGCAATGGCTGGCTCGGAACGGGTGAAAAACCACGCCGACACGCACACGGCGACGACCAAGGCAGTTTCTGCCAACAGTGCCGCCGGCCGCCGCCACAGCGGAATATCCCGCCATGCCTTCGGCGAATGTTTCGGCGCGCGCAATGGCGTGACATCGATCTCGCCGACCTCATAGATCTCCATCGGCGTGGGCACGCCCTTGAAGCGCCAGCGGCCGTGGGATTTCCACAGGATGCGTTCGCCGCGGTCGCCCAGTTCGCGTGCGGCGCGGTGGGTCAACGACTCGGCCACTGCCGACAACAGGATCTGCCCGGGCCGCGCCATCGACATCAGGCGCGCGGCGGTGGGCTTGGCCAGGCCTTCGACTTCCAGCGGTTTGGCACCGATGCTGACCGCTTCGTCGCTATTGCGCCAGGTCAGCACTTCGCCGACGTGCAGGCCCTGCCGCGCGCACAGCGTGAGCGCACGGGCATCGCCCATCGCCTTGAGGCCACGGGCGTAATCCAGCGCAAAGCCCAGGCCGTCGATGGGGCGGTCGAACAACAGCAACAATCCGTCCGAGCGGTCGATCAGCCGGCCACGCCATTGCTGCTGCAGTTTGACCACTAGCCGGTCGTGCTCGCGAAACAGCGCAGCGGCGACGTTGTCACCGATGCGCTCGACCAGCGCGGTCGAGTCGCACAGGTCGGTCAGCAGCAAGGTGCGCAAGCGCGGCGCCTGGATCGCTTCCGACGACGCATCCTTGCGTGCGTGGGTGCGGGCGCTCATTGCTCAGCGATTGTCCGACGTGGCTGCGTTGCCGGGTGGCTGCGTGCTGCCCGACCCCAGCGCTTCATGCATGCACAGCACATTGCCGCCTTGCCGCTTTGCTTCGTACAGCGCGCTGTCGGCCAGCGTGTACCAATCGTTCCATGCCGCGTCGGCATCGATCATGCACAGGCCCAGGCTGACCGAGCAGCCCTGCTCGCTCTGGCCATTGCACAGCCGCGCTTCCACTGCGCGCACGATGCATTCGCCGATGTGGTGCAGCAGCTCCCGGGTGCCCTGCGCGACCAGCACGCAGAATTCGTCGCCGCCGAGCCGGCAGGCCAGGTCACCGTCGGCGATCACCGAACGCAGCGCGTGGGCGACGTTCTGCAACACGCGGTCGCCAGCGAGATGGCCGAATTCGTCGTTGATGCGCTTGAAACGGTCGCAATCGATCAGGATCAGACCCACCCCGGGCACGCGACCGGCGCGCCGGCATTCCTGCAGATGCAGGGCGAGCCCGCGGCGGTTGTGCAGGCCGGTGAGTTCGTCGGTGCGGCTGAGTTCTTCGGTGTGGTTGAGCTGGTGCGAGGTGACGTAGAGGTTGTCCAGCGCCGCTTCCAGATCGTGGTTGCGCCGGCGCAACTGGCGGATCAGCAACTGCTCGTTGTTGACCACTCGCACAATGGAGCGGCGCAGGAAATGCGCCACCATCGACGGGTCGTGATCGACCAGGCGCTGGAAGTCCTCGTGCGCCAGTTCGATCAAACGGGTGTCGGTGGATGCGCTGGCGCCGGCACTGCGCGCATGGTCGCCGATCAACAGGCCAAGTTCGCCGAAGAATTCGCCCGGGCCCAGGTGCTTGAGCATCAGGTCTTCGCCGAAATCCAGATCGATCTGGCCACTGACCACAATGAACATCTGCGTGCCCACTGCACCGCGCTCGAACAGCGCCTGGCCGGCGGCCAATTCGCGGGCGCGGCCAAAGCGGGCGAAAAACCCCAGCTCTTCGGCAGTCATGAGCGCATGCAGCCCGTCCGACAGCGTCTTTGCAACGCTCCCCGTCGGCTCCACTGCGCCGGCAGTGTTATGGCACGTCATCCCAAAATCCCTTAGACCGACCTGCAGCGCCGGCCTGCCTCAGCATCGTACAGGAGCGTTTTGTTCAGCACCAGGTCACACTCCCTCTCATTGAGTTTGAGACGAAATGACGGGTATTGGCAAAAAAAATCGGGCTCGGTTTCCCGAGCCCTACTCCCCTGCTCCCAGCAGAGCCCGCCATCCTCTTCAACAGGCCACCACCACCCCCAGCGTTGCTCTGCGGTGCTAGCGGGGGCTTGGCGGTGGGCGAAGCCCGCTGCTCCGTTTCACCCGTCGGCCGGCCGGCACGCGGTCGCGGCGCCTGCGCGCTGGCTTATGCGGCCTTTTCGCCGTGAAACTGCTCTTCCTCGGTCGAGCCACGCAGCGCGGTGGTGGACGACTGGCCCTGCTGGATCGCTTGCGTCACCGCGTCGAAATAGCCGGTGCCCACCTCGCGCTGATGCTTGACTGCGGTAAAGCCCATCTCGGCCGCCGCGAACTCGGCCTGCTGCAACTCGACGAAGGCGCTCATCTGGCGGCGTGCGTAGCCATGCGCCAGGTTGAACATGCCGTAGTTCAGGGCGTGGAAGCCGGCCAGGGTGATGAACTGGAATTTATAGCCGTAGCTCGCCAACTCGGTCTGGAATTTGGCGATGGTGGCGTCATCCAGGTTCTTCTTCCAGTTGAAGCTCGGCGAGCAGTTGTAGGCCAGCAATTTGCCGGGGAATCTGGCATGGATGGCTTGCGCAAAGGCGCGCGCAAATTCCAGATCCGGCTTGCCGGTCTCGCACCAGATCAGATCGGCGTACGGCGCGTAGGCCAGCCCGCGGCTGATCGCCTGATCCAGCCCGTTGCGGGTCTTGAAGAAGCCTTCGACGGTGCGCTGCCCGGTGGTGAACGGCTGGTCGTTGGCATCCACGTCGCTGGTGATCAGATCGGCCGCCTCGGCATCGGTGCGCGCGATCAGCAGCGTGGGCACACCCAGCACATCGGCCGCCAGACGCGCGGCATTCAATTTTTCGATTGCCTCGCGCGTGGGTACCAACACCTTGCCGCCCATGTGGCCGCATTTCTTCACCGATGCCAGTTGATCCTCGAAGTGCACCCCGGCCGCGCCGGCCTCGATCATCGCCTTCATCAACTCGAAGGCGTTGAGCACGCCGCCAAAGCCGGCTTCGGCATCAGCCACGATCGGCTGCAGGAAGTCGATCTCGTCATTGCCTTCGGCGTGATGCAGTTGATCGGCGCGCAACAAGGTGTTGTTGATGCGCTTGACCACCGCCGGCACCGAGTCGGCCGGATACAGCGACTGGTCCGGATACATCTGCCCGGCCAGGTTCGCATCGGCGGCAACCTGCCAGCCAGATAGGTAGATCGCCTTCAACCCGGCCTTGACCTGCTGCATCGCCTGGTTGCCGGTCAACGCGCCCAGCGCATTGACGAACGGCGTGGCGTGCAATGCATTCCACAACTTGTCCGCGCCCAGCCGCGCCAGCGAATGCTCGACATGCACGGTGCCACGCAAGCGCACCACGTCGGCGGCGGTGTAGTTGCGGGTGATGCCGGCCCAGCGCGGGTTGCTGGCCCAGTCTTGCTGGATCTGTTCGGCGGTCTGCAGTGTGCTGCTCATGGTGCGTTCTCCTGGCAGGGATACGACGGATGCAACGAGAAAGGAAGGGGCGCATTGATACGCGCCGGGCATGGCAAGGCCGTCGTTGCGCGCGTGGGCGCAACCGGCGGTGTGGTGCATGACGCGGATGGATTGCAGCGACAGCGCGCGTGCGCCGGCGTGCCGCTGCAGCGTTGGCTCAATCGATCAGGCGATACGCCGGCACGGTGAGGAAGTCGGCCAGCGCATCGGCACGGCTGAGTGTGTCCAGCAGTGCAATGGCGTCGTCGATGCGTGCGGCGCCGGGCAGTGCATCGGTCGCACCCAGGCGTGCCGGCAACGCACGCAACGTGGCCTGCAACAGGGGCTGATCGATCGCAGTGCCGTCGTCCAGGTGCTGGCCGTGATGCAACCACTGCCACAGCTGCGCGCGGCTGATTTCGGCAGTGGCGGCGTCTTCCATCAGGTTGTGGATGGGCACGCATCCATTACCGTCCAGCCAGGCCGCCAGATAACGCACGCAGACTTCGACATTGCCTTCGAACCCGGCGCGGGTGACGGTGCCCGGCGAAGGCGCGATCAGCATGTCGCGCGTCACCTGCACGTCGTTGCGCAAGACATGCTGCTGATGCGCAGTGGGCATGTGCTCGTCGAAGATCTTCATCGCTACCGGAATCAACGCCGGATGCGCCACCCAGGTGCCATCGTGCCCGGCGCTGACTTCGCGCAGCTTGTCGGCACGCACGCGCGCCATCGCCTGCTCGTTGGCGGCCTCGTCGTGATTGATCGGAATCTGCGCCGCCATGCCGCCCATCGCATGGGCGCCGCGGCGATGGCAGGTCTTGATCAACAGTTCCGAATACGCCTTGAGGAAGGGCTGGGTCATGGTGACCTGGCCACGTTCGGGCAACACGCGGTCGCGATGCGCGCGGAAAGTTTTCAGATACGAAAAGATGTAATCCCAACGGCCGCAATTGAGCCCGACGATGCGCTCGCGCAGCGCGTGCAGGATCTCGTCCATCTCGAATACCGCCGGCAGCGTTTCGATTAGCACGGTCACCTTGATCTGCCCGTGCGGCAGGCCCAGCATCGCTTCGATATGCGCCAGCGCGGTCTCCCACAGCGCGGCTTCTTCCATGCTCTGCAACTTGGGCAGGTACAGATACGGGCCACGGTCCTTGGCCAGTAGCGCGCGACCGTTATGGAAGGCGAACACCGCCGCATCGAACAGGCCGCCAGCCAGCGGCTGCCCATCGATGAGCACGTGCTTCTCATCCAGATGCCAGCCGCGCGGGCGCACGATCAACATGGCGCGCTCGGCTTCCGGGCGCAACGCGTAATGCTTGCCGTTGGGCGCATCGAAGCTGAGATCACCGCGTACCGCAGCGGCCAGCGTGCGCTGGCCGGCCAGCAGGTTGCGCCAGGTCGGCGCGGTGGAATCCTCGAAGTCGGCCATGAACACCTTGGCGCCGGAGTTCAGCGCGTTGATGACCATCTTCGGATCGGTGGGGCCGGTGATCTCCACCCGGCGGTCCTGCAGCGCCGACGGCAGTGCGGCGACGCGCCAGTCGCCATCGCGGATGGCGCGGGTATCGGGGCGGAAATCCGGCAGCTGGCCGGCATCGAACTCGGCCTGGCGGGCGCGCCGGCGGGCCAGGCGCTGCTGGCGGCCGGGTTCGATCGCGCGGTGCAACGACACCAGCAAGGCCAGCGCGGCGGCCGGCAGCAGTTCCGCCTGGCCCGCGATCTGCGTGGTCAGCGACAGCCCGGGCGTGGCGCGTTCGGTGGGACGTGGGGCAAAAGCGGTGGCAGACATGTCGGGGAGTCCTTGTGCATCCGGACCTGTACCGTGCGCCGACGGAAACTATTTGACAAAGCAGTTTTATCAATGCTGTAAATAAGCCTGACTTATATTGGGTTTCAGAACACACCCAGATGTCGCCAACCCCGCGATTTTCCTACAAATCCGACCGGCTCAAGCCCCTGCGTGCGTTCTGCCAGACGGTGCGTCTGGGGTCTGTCTCACGGGCGGCTGAGGCGCTGTACGTGAGCCAGCCGGCGGTGACGCTGCAACTGCAGGCGCTGGAACGCGACCTGGGGGTGGCCCTGTTCGAGCGCTCGGGGCGCCGCATGGCACCCAGCCGCGAGGGCCAGCTGCTCTACGACATGGCGCTGCCGCTGGTGGAGAGCCTGGATGGACTGGAGGCGAGCTTTCGCGAGAAGGTGCGCGGGCTGGATGCGGGCGAGCTCAATATCGCCGCCAACAGCTCCACCATCCTGTACCTGCTGCCGCGCATCGTGGCGAACTTCCGCGCGCGCCACCCGGACGTGCGGCTGACCCTGCACAACGCCATCAGCGCCGACGGCACCGACCTGCTGCGCGAAGACGCAGTGGACCTGGCGATCGGCTCGATGCTGGACGTGCCGGCCGACCTCAACTACGCGCCGGTATATCGCTTCGAACAGCTGCTGATCACCCCGCCCGACCACCCCTTGGCCAGCAAGTCCACGGTCACGCTGCAGGATCTGTCGCCGTATCCGCTGATCCTGCCGCCGCGCCGGCAAGTGACCTATCGCTTGGTCGATCTGATCTTCCAGCAGGCACGCGTGCCCTACACCGTGGCGCTGGAGGTGGGCGGCTGGGAGGTGATCAAGCAATACGTGGCGATGGACATGGGCATCTCCATCGTCACCGCAATCTGCGTCACCGATGCAGACCGCGACAAACTCGCCACCCGCTCACTGAAGGACTATTTCCCCACCCGCAGTTATGGCGTGGTGGTGCGCAAGGGCAAATATCTGTCGCCGCAGGCGCGCGCATTTATCGAGCTGATCCAGCCGGACCTGTTTACCCCGCGCGGGTATGACGAGAGTGGCGATTCGGAGCGGTGAGTCTGCTGCCGGCTGTGCGCGCGTGAGCTCGCATCGCACCTGAGCTTGCTCGCCAGGCACCGCGTATGAGGCCGCCACGCGCTCTCCATCTGCGATCCCGTGTGCGACATGCGGGTTGCCGTTGACGGCGTCGTTCGATCAAGCCGTGCAAGCGCACACAAGCAGCACCGACGACGGTTCCCGCCTGCAGCGCGAACCACGCCGCATTGCCGCAGCATGTCGGCTCGATGCAACCGCACGGCGGCTGTCGTCATAGACTAGGCCGATGCTATGGGGACGGCATGTCACCGCTGATCAGTCCGGGGAAACAACTGACCAGATGCGCAGCTGCCCCGCACTGCAGGGGCGAGCCGACTCAACCAACCAAGGCTGACGCAATGAATCCGACCATGCTGTTGCTGGTGCAGTTGGCGCTGATCCTGGGCGCGGCGCGTGCATGCGGTGCGCTACTGCAACGCTTCGGGCAGCCGCCGGTGATCGGCGAAATGGCCGCCGGCCTGCTGTTGGGGCCGATCGCATTCGGCGCGTGGCTGCCGGAGTTGCATGGTGTGCTGTTCGCCTCCAGCAGCTTGCCGCCACTGTCGGGCCTGGCCAACATCGGCGTGGTGCTTTTCATGTTCATCGTCGGCGTGGAGTTGCGTGCGCCGGAAGGCACCAGTGCGCAGGTGCGCGCGTCGGTGCTGGTGGGGCTGTCCGGTATCGTGCTGCCGTTGCTGCTGGGGCTGGCCGCCGCACCGTGGTTGTTTGCGCGCTTTGCTCCGCAAGGCATCGGCTTCTGGCCCTTTGCCTTGTTCATTGCCGCGGCGATGTCGGTGACTGCGTTTCCGGTGCTGGCGCGCATCCTCAAGGACCGCAACATGACCCGCACGCCGGCCGGCCGCCTGGCCCTGGGCGCGGCGGTGATCGACGATGCCACGGTGTGGATGTTCCTGGCGATCGTGCTCACCCTGACCGGCGGCAATAGCCATGGCGGCGTTGCGTTCACTGCGGCCGGTGCGGTGGTGCTGATTGCGGTGGTGTTCGGTGTGTTGAAGCCGGTGTATGCGCGCGTGCTCACCCCGCGCGCAAGCGATGGAAGCTATGCGCCGACTGCGCTGGTGTGGGTGCTGATCGGTATGCTGGCCTGCGCCGCGGCGGCTGAATGGATCGGCCTGCATGCGATCTTCGGCGCATTCCTGTTCGGCATCTGCGTACCGCGCGATGACCGCCTGCTGGAACACCTGGCCGGGCGCATCGAACCCCTGGCGATCACCCTGCTGATGCCGGTGCTGTTTGCGGTCGCCGGCCAGGCCACCAGCCCCGGCGTGTTCGTCGGCGCAGGTGTGGCCGGCTTTGCGCTGGTGGTCGGCGTGGCGGTCACCGGCAAGCTGCTCGGTTGCACCCTGGGCGCGCGCCTGAGCGGCCACGATTGGCGCGATAGCCTGAGCGTGGGTTCGCTGATGAACGCACGCGGCCTGATGGAACTGGTGGTGATCAAGATCGGCCTGGACAGCGGCGTGATCGGGCCGGACCTGTTCACCCTGCTGTTTGGCATGACCTTGGTGACCACGGTGATGGCCTCGCCGATGGTGGCCTGGTTGCAATGCGGCCGGCACACCGTCACCGCCAACGTGCTGGGCGCGGGCAACCGCCCGCATTGACGAGGCAGCGCTGAAACACGGCGCGGCGTCAGTAGACGTGGCACGTCGCGCCGGCACGCGCATCGCAGACCATCACTCGCGCCCGTACAAACCCAGGAACATCGCCACCGTCGATTCGGCCACCTGGGCGCGTTGCTGCGGCGACAGCGGCGGCTGGCCCATGGCGATCTGCGGCCAGAACGCGAAGCCCTTGATCAATGCCTGCAGTTGCTGCGCGCCGACCTCCGGCTCCACGCCCACCAGCCGGCCATCGGCCAGCGCGGCGCGCACCCAGGTGGTGGTGCCTTCTTCCTTGCTGCCCAATTGCGCGATCAGCGCGCGCGCGCGCTCGGGCGAATGGATGCCTTCGGCAATGGCGACGCGCGACAGGTCGATGAACGCCGGGTCGTCGAGCAGGTGCAGCTTCTGCTGCAGCAGCTGGATCAGCTGCGCGCGCAGCGGCTGGTCGGGCCGGTAGACAAGATTCACCGCGTCGGCGCTGCGCTGCCACAGCCCGCGCAGGATCTCGCCGAACAGCGCGTCCTTGCTGGGGAAATGGTTGTAGACGGTGCGCTTGGACACGCCCGCAGTGGCCGCCACGCGGTCCATGCTGGTGGCCTCGAAGCCATGCTGGCGGAACTCGACAATGGCCGCCTCGACGATGGCGTGGCGCTTGCGGTCGGTCAGCCGCTGCGGCGCGGGCCGGGGGGAAGATGCGCTCGACATCGGATCATTTTACACCCGACAGTTTACTTTCAGCGGAATGAAACTACACTGCTCAGTGTAATTTCCTCCTGCTGTCGTTCCTTGCTCCCGATCGGACTCCCCATGGCTTCCTCTCGCCCTTCCCCGTATGCCGATTCGCCGCAGTTTCGCGGCGGCCGGTTCCGCAATGCGTTGCCGCTGCCGACCACCGCGCTCAGCCTGCGCAAGCAGATCGGCCTGATCTGGACCTTCCTCTTCGACAAGCCCAGCACCACGGTGCCGTCCGCGCCGCTGCCGGTACAGCCGCTGACACGCGCGCAACTGCTTGCCGCGCCCGATCGCAGCCTGTATCGCTTGGGCCATTCCACCGTGCTGATGAAGCTGGCCGGTGGCCTGTGGCTGACCGACCCGGTGTTCTCCAGGCGCGCCTCGCCGGTGCCGTTCGCCGGACCCAAGCGCTTCCATGCGCCCCCGATCGCGCTGGACGAGCTGCCGCCGCTGGCCGGGGTGATCCTGTCGCACAACCATTACGACCACCTCGACCGCGCCAGCATCCGTGCCCTGGCCGACCGCGTCGGCGTGTTCGTCGCGCCCCTGGGCGTGGGCGATCTGCTGGTGCGCTGGGGCGTGGACCCGGCCAAGGTGCGCCAGCTGGACTGGTGGGACACGATCAACATCGATGGCCTGCAACTTACCGCCACCCCGTCGCAGCATTTTTCCGGGCGCGGCCTGTTCGATAGTGGTCGTTCGCTGTGGTGCTCCTGGGCGATCCAGGAGCGCGAACTGCGCGTGTTCTTCAGCGGCGACGGCGGCTATGGCCCGCACTTCAAGACCATCGGCCAACAGCTCGGTCCGTTCGACGTGGCGCTGATCGAAAACGGCGCCTACGACCAGCAGTGGCCGCATGTGCATATGCAGCCGGAGCAGAGCCTGCAGGCCTACCTGGACGTCGGCGGGCAGACCCTGCTGCCGATCCACAACGGCACCTTCGACCTGGCCATGCACGCGTGGCAGGAACCGCTGGACCGGATCGTGGCCTTGGCCGACAGCGCCGGCGTTGCACTGGCGACGCCGCGCATGGGCGAGCGGGTGGATCTGAATGCGCCCGGCAATCGCCTGCGTTGGTGGCGACAGGATGCTGCGACTCAGGCATCGGATGGCCTGGTGGCGCCGCGCTAGCCAGTGCGGTGCACCATCCACAAACAAAAACGGGATGGCGCGTGGCCATCCCGTTTCGATTGCTGTTGCAGCTACTGCACACGCATGCGCCAACGACGCAGGCGCGTCATCCAGTCGCTCACTCCGTCAGACCACGATTTTCCAGCAGCGCCTTGACGCTGGGATCCTTGCCGCGGAAATCGCGATACAACGTGGCCAGGTCGACGGTATTGCCGCGCGAAAGGATCTTGGCGCGGAAGGTGTCGCCATTCTTGCGGTTCAAGCCGCCGTTTTCCTTGAACCATTCGAACGCGTCGTCGTCGAGCACTTCCGACCAGAAATACGCGTAGTACCCGGCCGAATAACCGCCGCCCCAGATGTGGTCGAAATAGCTGCTGCGATAACGTGGCGGCACTTCGGCCAGGTCCACCTTGAAGCGCTTCAGGGCGTCGGCTTCGAACTTGCTCACGTCCTGCAGCGGCGCATCGGCCGGCTGGGTGTGCCAGGCCAGATCGAGCAACGCGGCCGACAGGTACTCGGTGGTGGCGTAGCCGCTGTTGAAGGTCTTGGCCTTCTTGATCTTCTCCACCAGCTCGGCCGGCATCGCCGCGCCAGTCTGGTAGTGCCTGGCGTAATTGGCGAAGACCTTGGGATCGGACGCCCAGTGCTCGTTGAACTGCGAGGGGAACTCGACAAAGTCGCGCGAGGTGCTGGTGCCGGCGATCGAGGGGTACTTCACCTTGGAGAACATGCCGTGCAGCGCGTGGCCGAACTCATGGAACAGCGTGGTGACGTCGTCGAAGCTCAGCAGCGCCGGCTGGCCGGCGGCCGGCTTGGTGAAGTTGCAGACGTTGTAGACCACCGGCTTGGCGCCGGTGAGACCGTCCTGCTCGACGAACACGTCCATCCAGGCGCCGCCGGACTTGCTGTCGCGCTTGAAGTAGTCGGTGTAGAACAGCGCCATCGAGGTGCCGTCCGCGTCGAACACTTCATACACCTTCATGTCCGCGTGATAGGTCGGGATGTCGGTGCGCTGCTTGAAGGTGATGCCGTACAACTGCGTGGCCGCGTAGAAGACGCCGTTCTGCAGCACGTTGTCCAGCTCGAAATACGGCTTGATCTGCGCCTCGTCCAGGTCGTACTTGGCCTTGCGCACCTGCTCGGCGTAGAAGTCCCAATCGGAGGCGGCGAGTTTGAAGTCTCCCTTCTGCGCGTCGATCACCTTCTGCATCTCGGCCACTTCGCGGCGCGCCTTGGCAGTGGCGGCCGGCACGGTGTCGGTCAGCAGCTTGAGTGCGGCGTCCGGGCTCTTGGCCATCTGGTCGCCCAGGCTGTAGGCGGCGTAATTGTCGAAGCCGAGCAGCTTGGCCTTCTGTGCGCGCAGCTGCGCCAGGCGCTGGATGGTCTGGCGGGTGTCGTTGGCATCGCCCTTTTCCGCGCGCGTTTCCGAGGCCTTGAGCACGTCGGCGCGCAGCTGGCGGTCCTTCAGCGAGGCCAGCACCGGCTGCTGGGTGGTGTTCTGCAGGGTCAGCAGATACTTGCCATCGAGCTTGCGCGCCTTGGCCGCATCGGCGGCAGCGGCAATGTCGCCCTCGCTCAGGCCGTCGAGCCTGGCCTTGTCGTCCACCACCACCGCACCGGCGGCCGAGGCGGCCACCAGACGGGTATGGAACTGGGTGGAGAGCGTGGTTTCTTCGATATTGAGCTTGCGCAGGCTCGCCTTGTCGGCCTCCGACAGCTGCGCACCGGCACGCACCAGCTCTTCGTAGTCGCGCTCGACCAGACGCTTCTGCTCCGGCTCCAGGTTCAGCGTGTCGCGCTGGTCGTAGATCGTCTTGACGCGTGCGAACAGCTTCGGGTCGAGATTGATCTCGTCCTGGTGCGCAGCCAGCTTGGGCGCGATCTCTTCCTGGATCTTCTGGCGTGCATCGCTGGTATCGGCCTGCACCAGCCCGAAGAAGATGCGCGACACGCGTGTGAGCGTTTCGCCGCTGCGCTCCATCGCCTCGATGGTGTTGTCGAAGCTGGGCGGCTCGGGGTTGTCGGCGATCTTGCGGATGTCGGCCAGGTGCAGGCGCATGCCTTCTTCGAAGGCCGGCAGGTAATCGGCGTCCTTGATCTTGTCGAACGGCGGCGCCTGGAACGGCAGCGTGCTGGCGGTCAGCAGCGGGTTCGGCGCAGCATCCGCGGCCGGGGTGGTGGCGGTCTTTTCGGGCACGGTGGTGGACTCCTTACCGGACGAATCTTTTCCAGAACAAGCAGCCAGTGCCAGGGTGATGGCAGCGGCCAGAACGACGGTACGCGACATGGCGTGTGATTCCTGAGTGGGTAGCGCAGCCGGTCACGCTAGCGGGTTTGCGCAGCGTCGGCATGTGCCGTTGGATTGGGAAGATGGGTGCGATTGAGGATGCGCGCTACAGCGTCTCATCCTTGAAGATCGCCACATGCGGGCTGCCGTCGGCGCCGATCCAGCCGCGGTACATGCCTTCGGTATTGAACGGGAATGCGGCGTTGCCCTGCGCATCCAGCGCGATGGCACCCCCGTCGCCGCCGGCCTTGGGAATCTCCTGGTCGATCACCGTGTCGGCGGCCTGTTGCAACGACTGCCCGGCGTATTTCATGCGTGCGCAGATGTCGTAGGCCGCCACCGCGCGGATGTAGAACTCGCCCCATCCGGTGCCGGACACCGCGCACTGGCTGTTGGCATAGGTGCCGGCGCCGATGATCGGCGCATCGCCGACGCGGCCGTAGCGCTTGTTGGTCATGCCGCCGGTGGAGGTGCCGGCGGCCAGGTGTCCCGCGCGATCCAGCGCCAGCGCGCCCACCGTGCCGAAATGCTTGCCGGTTTCCAGGTCCAGTTCGGCCTGCGCCTGGCGGTCGCCGGCTTCGGCCTTGCGCGCTTTCTGCAGCTGCTGCCAGCGCTTGTCGGTACGGAAATAACCCGGGTCGACCAACGTGACGCCCTGCTCGCGCGCGAATTGTTCGGCGCCGTCGCCGACCAGCATCACGTGTTTGGAATGGTCCATGACGCTGCGCGCCAGCTGGATCGGGTTCCTGACCGTGTGCACGCCGGCAATCGCGCCGGCCTTGCCAGTGACGCCGTCCATGATCGCGGCATCCAGTTCGTTCTTGCCGTCATGGGTGAACACCGCACCGCGCCCGGCGTTGAACTGCGGCGCATCCTCCAGCACGGAGATGGTGGCGGCCACCGCATCCACCGCACTGCCGCCACCTTGCAGCACCGCGTGCCCGGCACGCAGTGCGCGTTGCATCGCCTCGCGCGCCTGCGCCTGTTCCTCGCTGGAAAGGCTGGATTTCTCCACTCCGGCGCCGCCGTGGATCACCAGCATCGGCGTGGCCGCCAGCACCGGGCCGGCAGCAAGCAGGAGGGAAAGCGACAAACACAGTGCGCGTGCGGACAAGCCCATCATGGTGTTTCCTCGGTGGAGGCAGCGAGGGTGCCCGGCGGCGCCGGTCATAAATGCAGGCGACCGGCAGCGACAAAAACCTTTCAAGCGCGCGGCCGCATTCTCACAGCGTATCGCGATGCTTGCCGCGCCACGGCCGGTACCAGGTGCGGATGGCGGCGATATCGGCGGCCATGTCGGTGCCGGTCCAGAACGGCTCGCCGATGCCCACGGTCTTGCTGGGGTAGTCGAAATACACCGGCAGGATCGGCACCTTGGAATCGGAGGCAATCTTCCAGAAGCCGGCCTTCCAGTGCTCCACCCGCTTGCGGGTGCCCTCGGGGGTAATCACGTACCACATCTGTTCGGAATTGCGGATCAGCCGCACCGCCTGGCCGATGGTGCCCTGCGGCGAGCTGCGGTCCAGCGGGATGGCGCCGAGCTTGCGCAGCAGCGGGCCCAGCGGCCACCAGAACAGCTGCGCCTTGCCCAGCACGCGCACGTCGAAGCCCAACGCGAACTTGGCCGCAAAGCCCAGGAAGCCGTCCCAGTTGGACGAATGCGGGGCGACGATCATCACCAGCTTGGGTTCGTCGGGCAGCCGCCCGAGCAGGCGCCAGCCGGTCAGACGCAGTGCGGTGCGCCCCAGCCAGCGGCCGAAGCGGCCGTGCGCACGTGGCATTCTGGGTGGAGAGGGCTGCAGCAGGATGTTGGCCTGTGTTACCGGTGGCAACGACGGGTCGGTGTGACTCACGCTTACTCCCAGTGGGACGCAGAGCGTCCACGCTTGATATGGCTGCGCTCACGCTTGGCATCCAGCCGCCGCAGCTTGGCACCATGACTCGGTTTGGTGGCGACCCGGCGCTTGGGCACCGACAGGCAGGCACTGATGATCTCGACCAGCCGCTCGCGCGCATCCTCGCGGTTGCGGTCCTGGGTGCGGAAGCGCTGCGCGTCGATCACCAGCACGCCATCGGCGGTCATGCGCCGGTCGCGCCGCGACAGCAGCCGCGCGCGCAGGGGTTCGGGCAGCGACGGCGACCCGGCCACGTCGAAACGCAGTTCCACCGCGGTGGAGACCTTGTTGACGTTCTGCCCGCCCGCGCCGCTGGCGCGCACGAAGCGCTCGACGATCTCGCTGGGCGGGATCGTCAGGCTGGGGGTGATCTGGATCGGGTCGCTGGCCATTCAACCCGATTGTATCGGCACCGGCATGGACGCGCGCGCGAACGCCGGCTTCCCGTATGCTGCGGCCGGTTCCCCCGACTGTGCAGGATGCTCCGATGACACCGCCCCGTTCCGTTGCCGCCGCCCGCGCCTTCGCGCGCCGCCTGATCGTGCTGGCCGCGCTGGCACTGGCCACGCCCGCCGCGTTTGCGCAGGCGCCCAGCGATGCCGACATCAACCGCCTGCTGGCCGCCTCACGCGCGCAGACCATGCTGGACACGATGCTGCCCCAGATCGAAGCGATGCAGCAGCAACAGTTCGCCCAGCTCACCGCCCAGCGCCAGCTCGACGCCGACCAGCAGGCCCAGCTGCAGCGCATCCAGGAGCGCACCCGCCAGACCGTGCGCAAGGCGCTGTCATGGTCGGAGCTGCGCCCGATGTATGTGGACATCTACAAGCGCTCGTTCTCACGCGAGGACGTGCTGGCCATGGCCGAGTTCTACGAGAGCTCGGCCGGCCAGAGCTTGCTGGACAAGACCCCGGCACTGACCCAGAACCTGATGGGCGCGATCCAGCAGAAGATGCTGCCGCTGTTTGCCGACCTGCAGAAGGATCTGGAGAAGATCGTCAATACGCCGGCGGCGGCACCGCAGAAGCCCTGAAGGGCGGGGATGGGGGAATCGGGATTGGGGAATCGGAACAGCGTGCCTGCTGTGGCGGTTGCTGCTTGCGACGGTGGCGGTGGTGGCGCTGACGACGATTGCGCCAACCCGCTTGTCCCACTCGGTGAGGAGGCGCTTGGCCCCTCTCCTGCGGGAGAGGGGATGGGGTGAGGTACGGTTGTGCGGATTTCCAGCAGATCGTGTGGGCGTGTTGACCGTTAGCCGCGCGCACCGCATCAAGCCGTCTGCACCGCTCCCAGCGCGGCCATCTCCCACCCGAGCAATGCGCAGGCCTTGGAAAATTCCACATCCAGCGGCGCGGTGACGCTGATGCGCCGCCCGTCGGCCGGATGCGGAAACCCCAGCCGCTCGGCGTGCAGCAGCATGCGGTGGATGCCGAGCATGCGGAAGCTGCGGTTGTGCCGGCCATCGCCGTGGCTGGTGTCGCCGATCATGTGGTGCGACAGGTGTTTCATGTGCCGGCGGATCTGCCGGAACCGCCCGGTCTGCGGCTGGCAGCGCAGCAGCGCATAGCGCGAGGTGGCAAAACCGGTGGACGGGATCTCCAGCTCGCCGGTGGCCAGGCGCTGGAAGTGCGTCACCGCCGGCTTCTTGACCGGCTTGCCGGGGCCGCCGTCTAGATCGTGGTCGACGATGAAGCGCTCCTCGGCCGGCCAGCCGCGGCACACGGTCAGATAGTCCTTCTCCAACTCGCCGGCCATCAAGGCCTTGCCCAGCGCGCTGGCGGCCTCGCGGTCGAACGCCAGCAGCAGGCAGCCGCTGGTCGCGCGGTCGAGCCGGTGCACCAGAAAGATCGGCCGGCCCAGCTGTTCGCGCAGGCGGTCGGCCAGGAAGTCGTCCTCCCCGCGCGCCAGCTTGCTGTCGTGGACCATCAGGCCGGCGGGTTTGTCGACGACGGCCAGGAGCTCGTCCTGGAAGAGAATCTGCAAGTGCTTGGGGGATGTGCTCACCGGCGGATTATCCGCATCGTCGACACCGCATGCCACTGCGCCGCCGCGCCGTATGGCGCATGCCGACCACGCGCCTTGAGGCCTGAGGGCGTGGCAGCTCGGCCGCGCACGCTCAGGCCGCGCCGCACACCGCCAGCAATTCGCCCTTGCCCACCGGCACCACGCTGCAGGTGACTGCCGGATCGTCAGCCAGCAGCGCGGTGAACGGCGCCAGTTCGTCGGCATGCGACAGCGCATTGTCGACCACCAGCAGGCCGCCGCCGCGCAGCACGCGGCGCAGTGCCGGCCACCAGCGCACGTACTCGCCGCGCGCCGAATCCAGGAAGACCAGATCGATACTGGCGCTGGCGGCCTGGGTCAGCCACGCGCCGCCGTCGCCGTGCACCACCTCCACCGACGCGGCCAGGCCGCTGCGTGCAAGCGTAGCCTGCGCCAGGGCCACCTTGTCGGCCGCAAGCTCCACCGTGGTGACGTGCCCGCCGATTGCGGCGGCCGCTTCGGCCAGCCACAGCGTCGAATAACCGTTGGAGGTGCCGATTTCCAGCACGCGCCGCGCAGCGGTGGCGCGTACCAGCACGGCCAGCAATTGCCCGGTGTCGGGCGTGATATTGAGCATGCGCCGGCCACGCTCCGGCTGCTGCGCATCGTTGTCGCTACCGAACCGTGCCAGTTCGTCCTTCAAGGCCTGCAGATCGATCATCACTACCTCGCCGGGGACGGCTTCGTCATCGTGCCGCTGCAGGCGCTGCCGCTACCCAGCCGGATGCGGCAGGCCGCCTGTCGCAGTGTCTTAGTGCTTCAGCGCCGCAGCCAGGCGACCAGCAGGGCCACCGAGCCGGCGCCGCCGCTGACCCAGCTCCACACCGGCACCGTGCCCAGGTACCAGCCATTCGGGTGCAGGCCATACAGCACGGCAGCCACCACCAGCAGGCCGCTGCCGGTGATGGCAGTGACCACGCGCGTCTGCAGCTTGCGCAGGCTCAGGTCCAGCGCGCGCAGCTCGGCCGAGCGGATGTCGAGCTGGTGGCGGCCTTCCACCTGCTGCTTCAACCAGCTGTGCACCAGGCGCGGCATGTCCGGCGCATGGGTCATGATTTCCGGCAGGCGCTTGCGCAACTCGCCGAGCACGCGGCGCGGGCTGTAACGCTCGCGCAGGATGCGTTCCAGCACCGGCCGCGCCACTGCCCAGATATCCAGCCTGGGGTCGAGCTGGCGGCCGACGCCTTCGATGTTGAGCAAGGTCTTCTGCAACAGGATCAGCTGCGGCTGCAGCGTCAGTTCGTAGCGCTGCGCGACGCGGAACAGCTTGATCAGCACTTCGGCCAGCGAAATCTCCGACAACGGGCGGGTGAAGTACGGTTCGCACACCGAGCGCGCGGCCGCTTCCAGTTCGTCGATGCGCACGTTGTCGGGCATCCAGCCCGCCTCCACGTGCAGCTCGGCCATGCGACGGTAATCCTTGTGGAAGATCGCCATGAAGTTCTCGGCCAGGTAGTACTGATCTTCCTGCGAGAGCTGGCCCATGATGCCGAAATCCAGCGCAATGAAACGCGGATTGAGCCGGCGCTCCGGGTCGCTGTCGACCCAGATGTTGCCGGCGTGCGCATCGGCATGGAAGAAGTTGTCGCGGAACACCTGCGTGTAGAACACCCGCACGCCCTTGGCCGCCAGTGCCTTGCGGTCGATACCGGCCGCATCGAGCTTGGCGATGTCGTCGGACGGAATGCCGTACACGCGCTCCAGCGTGAGTGCACGCTCGGCGGTGTGCGACCAGATCACCTCGGGCACGTACAGATCGTCCGAGCCTTCCCAGAACCGGCGCAGCACGCTGGCGTTGGCGCCTTCGCGCTGCAGGTCGAGTTCGGCCGACAGGGTGCCTTCGATCTCGGCCACCACTTCGCGGGGCCGGATCTTGTCAGCGCGCGGGTGGGTGCGTTCGACCAGCGTGGCCAGCGACTGCAGCAACGCGATATCGGCATCGATCTGGCGCTCGATATCCGGGCGCAGCACCTTGACCACCACCTCGCGGCGCACGCCGTTGGCATCCGGCGGCAAGGTGGCCGCGTGCACCTGCGCGATCGAAGCCGAGGCCAGCGGCACGGTGTCGAATGCGGCAAACGCCACGCTCACCGGCAGGCCCAGCGCGCGCTCGACGATCAGCCGCGCCGCTTCGCCGTCGAAGGGTTTGACGCGGTCCTGCAGCAGGGTCAGTTCATCGGCCACATCGGCCGGAATCAGGTCGCGCCGGGTCGACAGGATCTGCCCGAACTTGACGAAGATCGGCCCCAGTTCCTGCAACGCCAGCCGCAGACGCGCACCGCGCGATTGCGCGGCGATCTCGGCACTGGCGCGCGGCACGAACGGCTTGGCCAGGCGCAGCCAGCGCTCGGCCGGCGTGTCCTGCAGCAGGTCGTCCAGGCGATAGCGCAGGATCACCCGGCCGATGCGGCTGGCCCGCAGCAGCGCCTTCATGCCGCACCTCCGGCCGCGCGCAGGCGCGCCACGCGTGCGGCCAGCCGTTCGACGTCGTCGCGCAGTTCGTCGACATCGTCGTGAAAGGCGTCCAGTTCGGCACGCGGCACCACGTCGCGCGATTCCTCGGTCACGAATTCGGCCGCGCTATGCGCCAGATCCACCGCGCTGCGCCGCGCCTGCTGCAGCGCTGCACGCACCGCATTGGCGATCTGCACGCCGAGGATCTCGCCGAACACCGCCACGAACGGCAGCTGCCAATCCGGATCGAAACGGCCAGCCAGTTGCTGCAGCTGGCGCGCCAGCTCGGCATCGCCGGAGACCTTGAGCCGCCCGGCCGGTGCGCCGCTGCGGCGCGCGTTGGCCAGGAACGGCAGCTGGCCGAGCAAGCCGGCCAAGCTGCTGCGCACGGCCAGGTCCGGCTCCTGCGCCTGGTCCACCGGGCCGACCAGCAAGCGGCGCTCGTGCACGCGGATCTGCAGGGCCAGCGCAGGCGCCTCCAGGGTCAGTGCGATGCGTTGGCCTTCCAGTGGCAGCAGGGCATCGCGGGTATCGGGGTCCAGTGCCAGCGCGCGGTTGAGCGCGGCTTGCAGGGCCTGGCCGGCGAGCGGCTTGAGTGAGTTGAACAGGGATCCGGGCATGGGCGCATTCTACCGTCCCCGCATGTCGCCACTGCTTGACGGTGGTGTGGCACGTGCAAGCCGGAGGCCGGGGTGGCGATCATGGCAGGGCGCCTTGCGGCCAGGCCGCGTGCGTCGATCATGCAGGACTTCCTTCGGCACGCCTGCCGCGGGCATGCTGGCGACCTCATCACGCAGGTGGCAGGAGCAGGCAATGCGCAAGATCCGGGTCGGTCTCATCTTCGGCGGCAAATCGGCCGAACACGAGGTCTCGCTGCAATCGGCGCGCAACATTCTCGATGCGCTGGATCCGCAGCGCTTCGAGCCAGTGCTGATCGGCATCGACAAGCAGGGCCAGTGGCACGTCAACGACCCCGACAGCTTCCTGCTCAATGCCGACGACCCGGCCCGCATCGCCCTGCATCGCAGCGGTCGCGGCGTGGCCCTGCTACCGGGCGCGCAGCAACAACAGCTGCGCCCGACTCAGCCGGAGCAGGCGCTGGCGCAGATCGATGTGGTGTTTCCGATCGTGCATGGCACGCTCGGCGAAGACGGCTCGCTGCAAGGGCTGCTGCGCATGGCCAATCTGCCCTTCGTCGGCTCCGGCGTGCTCGGCTCGGCGCTGGCGATGGACAAGGACCTGGCCAAGCGCGTGCTGCGCGATGCCGGGCTCGAGGTGGCGCCGTTCGCCTGCTTCAACCGCCACACCGCCGCACATGCCGACGTGGATGCGTTGATCGCGCAGTTGGGTTTGCCGTTGTTCGTCAAACCAGCCAACCAGGGTTCGTCGGTCGGTGTCAGTCAGGTGCGCAGCGCCGATGCGTTTGCCGACGCGCTCGCATTGGCGCTGGCATACGACCACAAGGTGCTGGTGGAAGCGGCAATCGCTGGGCGCGAGATCGAATGCGCCGTGCTGGGCAATGCCACCCCGCAGGCCAGCGTGTGCGGCGAAGTGGTGGTGCACGACGCGTTTTACTCCTACGAGACCAAGTACATCAGCGAACACGGCGCCGACATCGTGATCCCGGCCGACATCGATGCGCAGACGCAGCAGCGCATCCAGCAGATTGCGGTGCAGGCCTACCAGGCGCTGGACTGCGCCGGCATGGCGCGTGTGGACGTGTTCCTGTGCGCCGATAGTCGCATCGTGATCAATGAGGTCAACACATTGCCGGGCTTCACCCGGATCAGCATGTATCCCAAGCTCTGGCAGGCAAGCGGGCTGGACTACCGCACCTTGATCACCCAGCTGATCGAGCTGGCACTGCAACGGCATGCTGACGATCAGCTGCTGCGCAGCGCGGTCGAGCCAGGCGCATGAGCCAGGCCCGTGTGCGCGCCGTGCAGCCGCACGACCACGGCGCACTGCTTGCGCTCAACAATGCGCACGCCACCGAGCTGTCGTTGCTGGATGCCAAAGGGCTGGCTGCATTGCTGCAACTGGCGTGGCACGCACGCCTCGTCGCGCCCGCGGATGGCCTGCTGATCGCGCTGGATCGAGGCGCGGCCTATGCCAATCCGAACTTTGCATGGATGGCGCAACGCTTCGCGCGCTTTGTCTACATCGACCGTATCGTGATCGCTGCACATGCGCAGCGGCGCGGGCTTGCCAAGCAGCTGTATGACGAACTCATCCACGCCGCACGTGCAGCGGGGCAACCGCGCCTGGTCTGCGAGGTCAACCTGCTCCCACCCAATCCGGCATCGCTGGCGCTGCATCTGCAGCTGGGTTTCCAGCCGGTCGGCGATGCGCTGCTGGGCAACGGCAAGCACGTGCAATATCTCGAAAAACTGCTTTAAACCAGAAGCGATTCAACGATGGAGCGTCCACAACGCACATGGCCCGCCTCCTTGCGGAAGCGGGCCATGCGAGCGTCGACCGGCAGCGCCGCTGCCGTGACGTATCGCAGCTAGGCGTTATACCTTGCCGCGACGGAACATCGAGATCACAGCCAGGATCAGGAACACCACGAACAGGATCCAGGCGATGTTGGTCGCCGCACCGGCGATACCGCTGAAGCCCAGCACGGCGGCAATGATGGCGATGACGAAGAAGATGATGGCGTAATGCAGCATGGCAAGGATTCCAGAAGTTGTCGTGCCGAATCGGCGCAGACGTATCCTGAAGATGCGGCGGTCTTTATCGAGTGATGGCGATGTCGTTGGAAGATGAGGATCGCAACCGTTGCAGCCCCTCTTCGATGCTGACCTGCGGCACATAGCCGAAGTCGCGACGTGCCGGCTCCATGCTGTACCAGTGCGGCGTGCACAGCTGTTCCACCAGAAAACGCGTCAACGGCACTTCGCCAGGCAGACGCAACAGTGGCCACATGGTCTCGCAGATTGCACCGATTCTGTACGCAGTCTTGAAGGACAACGAACGCGTCACCGCCGGTGCATCCACCGCAGCCAGCAGGCGATTGAGCAACTCGCGCATCGGCAAGGGCTCGCCGTTGGAGATGAAGTACGCCTTGCCCGCACACGCAGCACCTGCGGCCAGATGTGCGAACGCATCGAAATGCGCCTGCGCGGCGTTGTCGATGTAAGTGCTGTCCACCAGGTTGCTGCCATCGCCGACCATGCGCAAGCGGCCGGCGCGCGCACGCGCGGCCAGGCGCGGCAACAGATGATTGTCGCCCGGGCCCCAGATCAGGCGCGGACGCAAGGCCACCGTTGCCAGTTGCGCATCGTTGGCCGCCAGCACCGCGCGCTCGGCGATCGCCTTGGTCGCCGCGTACGCCGCGCGCAGATCTTCGCCATACGGCACTTCGTCGGCGCCCAGGCCTTCCACCGGATTGGTGGCGCGATGGGTCACGCTGGGCGTGGAGGTATAGATCAGGCGCGGCACACCATTGGCCCGACATGCGTCGAGCACGTTCTGCGTGCCCACCACATTGGCCTGGTGATAGCTGTCGTAGCTGCCCCACGCACCGGCCTTAGCGGCATTGTGGAAGACCGCATCGATGCCGGCGAAGGCATGCCGCACCGCCTGCGGATCGGCCAGGTCGCCACGGATCTGGCCCACGCCCAAACTCTGCAGCACCGGATAATCACCGCGCTGGAAACTCACCACCTCATGCCCACGCGCGATCAAGCCGCGGCACAACGCCTGGCCAAGAAAGCCACCACCACCGGTTACCAGGATGCGCACGCATCACCTCCATCGCAAGGACGCACACGATAACGGGCGCGGCCGGAATTGGCGATGCGGCCAGCTGCGTGCGCGATACGCATCGACAGGTCAGCCACGTTGCTGCGCCGCCCAGATCGCCAGCGTTTCGCGGCCGATCTTGGCGTTGTGGCGAATGTCCACCGGAAATCCGGAATGGCGCAGGAAACGCGTGACTCCAGCCGTGTGCGGGTGCGCAGCGCCCAGCGCGCGCAATGCGGTTTCCACTTGTGCAAATGCCGATGCCGGCACGCCAGGCTGCAATTCCACGCACAGCACCGGCTGCTGCTGTCCGGGTGCGCCGACACCGACCAAGGCGGTGCGCCGCACTTGCGGATGCACGTTGAAGACCGGCTCCACCTGCTCGGTGTAGAGCGGGCCGTTGGCAGTTTCCACGCGGTGGGTCTTGCGCCCGCAGAACCACAAGCGTCCTTCGGCATCGAAGTAGCCCACATCGCCCATGCGATGCACGATGCGTTCGCTGCCGTCCGCATTGCGCTCGCGGATCTTGGCGATCCGCGTGGCCGCGTCGCGGTTGAAGTAGGTGTCGGTGGTGGTGGGGCCTGCGACGGTGATTTCGCCCACCTCGCCCACCGCCAGCACGCGCGCGCCGCTCCACTCGGGAATGGCCGCATCGTCGATGGCGATGATGCGCACCTCGTTCGGCGCGACGACCTGGCCAACGCAGGTGCCGGCACCGGCCTCGGTGGCCGCGCGGGTGGCGTCCAGCGTACGCCCTTCGATGGCTGCCACCGGCAGGCATTCGGTGGCGCCATACGGCGTCCAGAATTGCGCATCTTCCGGCAACAGCGCGCGGATCTTGGCCACCACGTCCGGCGGCACCGGCGCACCGGCCGAGGTGGCCAGGCGCACGTTTGGCAAGGGCTGGCCGTAGTCGGCCAATACGCGCATCAATGCCGGCGAGCCGAACAACTGCGTGACTCCGAAGCGGTCGATCGCATCATGCAGCTTGCGCGGATCGGCAGTGGCCGGGCGGGTCGGATCCATGTCCGGAATCACCGAGGTCAGCCCCAGTGCCGGATCGAACAAGGCAAACGGCGGGAACGTCGGCAGATCCACGCCGCCGGGCTGCATGCCGAAGGCATTGCGCAGCAATTCGATCTGGCCAACGAAATGCCGGTGGCGGTACACCACGCCCTTGGGCACGCCGGTCGAGCCGCTGGTGAACAGGATGGCGGCCACATCGTCCGGCCCGGTGTTGGCCAGCTGACTGCCGGCGCCGGCGCCATCGCGCTCCACGCGCGCCAATGTCACCCCGCCCCAGCCGTAACGGCCACCGACGCTGACGATCTGCTTTGCAGAGCGCGCCCACCGCAGCAGACGACGCGCCAGCTGCGCAAGCGGAATGCCAATGAACGCCTGCGGCTGCGCTTCGTCCAGGCATTGCTTGAGCGCACGCTTGTCGATGCCCGGATCCACCAGCACCGGCACCGCACCGGCCTTGAACAAGGCAAACATCAGCAGGAAGAATTCCGGCGACGGGCGCACCATCACCACCGCGCGCGCACCGCGTCCGATGCCGTGCAGGGCCAGACCGGCAGCGATCGCATCGCTGCGCGCGTCCAGCTCGGCATAGCTCAAGGTCACATCGTAGGCGGCAAACCCGTTGGCGGCGCGGCGGCCCGGGCAACGGATGGCGATCTGCGCGGGGCGCTCGCGCGCGAGTTCCGGCAGGGTGGCGGCGATATTGCAGAGAGTCGTCGTAGTCATTGCCGCATTATCACCCATGCGCCGACGGTGCCGGCCGCTTGACCGCGCTCAGGTCAGCTGCGCTGGTGCGTGCTCCCAACGCAGCGATGGCTGACGCGGCGATTGCGCGTCGTCGGGCCATAACAACACCGCGCAGTGCTCGCGCGCGAGGTGCCTGCCCGCGCAAGGCGCAGCGCCTTGCACACACGCGCTGCGTCGAGCGATGCAGATGAACCGCTAACCGGCGCACGGCCGCGCCACTTGTATCGCAGCGTGGTTCGGTCAGAATGCCGCGCTCACCACGTTGTTTCGCCGCGCAAGGCCCGGCATTCCATGGCACATCCCTGCCTTACCTGCGGCGCTTGCTGCGCCTATTTCCGCGTCAGTTTCCACTGGAGCGAAGCCGATCCCGCATTGGGCGGCAGGGTGCCGATCGAGCTGACCGATGCGCTGCGCACCCACGAACGCGTCATGCGCGGCACCTCGCAATCGCAGCCGCGCTGCATCGCACTGGACGCGGACATCGGCCGCTACAGCCGTTGCAGCATCCATGATCGTCGGCCCTCCTCCTGTGCTGCCGTGCCGGCCTCGCTGGAATTCGGCCAGCGCAGCGCGCAGTGCGACAAATCCCGGCTGGCGCACGGCCTGCACGCACTGACCGAGGCCGACTGGCTGGGCGTGGACGAGGCGCAACGCAATCCGCTGCCACCGTTGTAACGGCCATCGCTGCGAGTGAGCGCGGCATCCCCACGCAACGGCCAACAGAACGACGGCATGGCCGATCCCATCGTTCGTGCATCCGCGCTCTGCATGCAACAGGCACTCATCTAGCGAGCGCCTGCGTGGCCATGCCAGCAGCGCTTACAGCGGGTTGCGCTCCAGAAATGCACGGATCGCCGGCACCAGCACTTCATGCTTGTCTTCCAGCACGTAGTGATTGGCATCGTCGAACGCGGTGACCTCGGCATTCGGCAATGCCTTGCGGAAGCCGGCCAGGAAATGCTTGTCGAAGCAGATATCGCGCAGGCCCCAGGCGATGAACGCCGGGCGATCGGCGAACGACGGCAATGCCTGCGCCGAGCGCTCCAGCAGTGACCAGGCCTGGTCGGCGGGCGACAGCGGAATATCCTGCATGAAGCGAATGGTGGAGATGCGATTGCGCCAATTGTTGTAGGGCGCCACATAGGCGCGACGCACCTCCGCCGGCATCCGCCGCGACACCCCGAACCAGGATGCGCCGGAGGAAAACGCATTGAACGTGCGGATGAACCATTCGCCCGGTCCCCAATGCCGACCCATTGCGATCTGCCACGGCATCGGTTTTTCCGGCGGCAACGGGAACGCAGCGGTGTTGGTGATCACCAGCCGCTTGACCTGCGCATGATGCGACAACGCCCAGCCGAACCCGATCATGCCGCCCCAGTCGTGCACCGCCAGCGTGACCGGACCGGTGATGCCCAGATGCCGCAACAACGTGTCTAGATCATCCACGCGCGACTGCAGCGTGTAGTCGTAACGCGGCTGCGCGTCGGGCGCATCGTCCGGCTTGTCGGACAGCCCCATGCCGATATGGTCCGGCACGATGCAGCGGTAACGATCCGACAGGCCACTGACCAGGTGCCGCCACAGATAGCTCCACGACGGATTGCCGTGCAGCATCACGACCACCTCGCCATCGCGCGGACCTTCGTCCAGATACGACATCGCAATGCCGGGACGCACCTCAAGGCGCTGGGGAGTGAAGGGATAGCCGGGGTAGTTCATGGATCTCTCTATTTGCTGAAGCTTGGACTGGGTGAGTGGCAAGTCGCCAGCTACATCGCCACGACAGTATCGAAAATACGCTGGATGTCTCTGCATCGTCGGCAACAGCCGTGCGCAAACGCATCGCTCACAGCGGCTGCGCCCCTTCGCTGAGGATGTCGAGATAGGCGTGATAGGCAAAAATACGATGCCGCTGCTGGCCGGTGAGTTCGTTGACGATTTCCAGCTCCTGCAGGGTGCGTACCGCAGCACGGATGGTGGGCGCACTCAACGACAGGGCGGGCGCCACCTGCGGCACTGCCAACACCACGCGCCGCGCGAACTGCTCAAACACCAGGCCGACGTTACCTGCTCGCTGGCCCAAAGCCGCAATGCGGGCCCGATCACGTGCCAACAGTGCCAGCAGGCGCTGCGCGGTGTCGACGGCTTGTTGCGCGGTCTCTGCCACACCATCCAGAAAGAAACCCAGCCATCCTTCCCAGTCACCGTTGAGTCGCACCGCATTGAGGCGATCGTAGTAATCGGCACGACGGCGCTTGAAATACAGGCTCAGATACAGGCTGGGCTCCCGCAGCACGCCTTCGCTGCACAGGATCAAGGTAATCAACAGCCGTCCCAGGCGCCCATTGCCATCGCTGAAGGGATGGATGGTTTCGAACTGCACGTGGGCAAGCGCCGCCTTCACCAACGGCGGCATCTGCCCCTGCGGCGCATGCAGAAACTGTTCGAGTGCCGACAGCGCGTCGGGCAATGCATCTGGCGGTGGCGGAACAAAGTGCGCAAGTGCAGGCGAGGCCCCGCCTACCCACACCTGACTCCGGCGGAATTCACCTGGCTGCTTGCCGGCTCCACGCCCGCCCTGCAGCAATAGCGCATGCATCTCGCGGATCAAACGCAGCGACAGCGGGAAATCGTCCTCGCGCAGGCGCCGCAAACCATGGTTGAGGGCCGCGACATAGTTGGACACTTCTTCGACATCGTCGACAGGCACGCCCGGTGCCGCATCCATCTCGAACAGCAACAGGTCCGAGAGCGATGACTGGGTTCCTTCGATCTGGGACGACAGCAAGGCTTCCTTGCGGATGTACTGATAGAGAAACAGCTCCGGGTCCGGCAGCATCAGCGTGATGCCGTCCAGTCGCCCCAATGCCTGGTCGGCGCGCTCTTTGCGCGCCACCAGTTCGGCCTGTGCGAAATCCAGTGCCGGCACTGGCGGCAACGGATCAGGGACGAACGCCTGGTAACGGCTCCCTGCGAGAGCGCCAGCAACATAGTGTCCAGTGATGCGCTGAGCCATCGTCTTTCCTTACAGACCGCAACTATTCCTGCAAGGAAACTTAGATACCACTTTTTTACTTAAGCAGCGATATTGCCCGGCGTGCAAGAGCATCGGCCGGGCACTATCACACGCATTACCAGACCACTTCCGCCATCGAGCAGTTCAGGCCAGAACCAATCCCCATCAACGCGATGCGGTCGCCCTTCTTCAAGCGGCCGAGCTCCTTGAGCTTGCTCAGCACGATCGGGACTGAAGCCGGACCGATGTTGCCGTGTTCGCCGAAGATCGTCATGACCTTGGCCGGGTCGATGCCGAACGACTTCACGAATGAAGCGGTATGCGGGCGGCTGACCTGGTGTATGACGAACTGGTCCAGCTCGTCCACTGCCCAGCCCATCGCCTGCTTGGCGGCCAGGAAGGTCTTCTGCGCCAGCTTGATGCCTTCGATCAGCAGCAGGCGCGTGTCGGTGACCATGCGGTCCAGATTGCCGCGGCACAGCTTGTTCCACTCGGTGGCCGAGCGGGTCACGCCACCCTTGTAACGCGGGGCGTCGGGCACCAGCTCGGTGCGCGCCATCACCATCGCTGCGGCACCGCAGCCCAGGGTCAGCGCAGCGAGTTCATTGCGGAACTCTTCTTCGGTGACGTCGGGCGAGGTCATGCGCTCGAGGGTCTTTTCGTACACCAGGTTGGCGGTTTCGCCATCGACGACCAGCGCATAGTCGATCTCGCCGCGCTCAAGCATGCGGGCGGCGATGTCCATGCCGTTGATGAAGGCAAGACAGGCGTTGGCGACGTCAAAGGTGACGCAATGGTCGCCGACCCCGAGATTGCCGGACACGATGGAGGCGGTGGACGGCTCCAGGTAGTCGCGGCTCACCGAGGTGTTGACCAGCAGGCCGATCTTCTCGATGCCGATGCCGGCGTCGAGCAGTGCCTTGCGCGCGGCCTGGGTGGCGGCGTCCGAGGCCTGGACATCCTGGTCCCACAAGCGCCGTGCATGGATGCCGGCAACGTCGCCCAACACATCGGTTCTGATCCCGAGGCGGTCGTAGGTCGGTTGCAGGCGCTCGTTGATTTCCTTGGAAGTCAGCGTGTGCGGCGCATCAATATGCGCCAGTCCCGCGATGGAGACATTCTGGAAGAGCATCGAAGTAGCGCCATGGCGTCAGGCGAGGGGGCGCTAGTCTAGCCGCTGGCTGGTTTTACCGCATCTTTACAATTGTAGCGGCCGCGCCCCAGCCCAACGGTTCAGCGCGGCGGGCAGCGGAAGGCGTTGAAGCGCTGGCTGCCATCGGCCGGCTGACCCTGCGCCTGGACCGTATTGGCATTGGCGCCCGGCGCCTCGTTGCGTGCCAGCGTTTCCAGTTCTTCCTGCACCCGCAATGGGTTGCGGTTGTAGAAGCCGACCTTGCTCTTGACCGACACCACCACCTCGCCCTGTTGCTGACAGCCAGCTGGCACAGGGCCTGCGGGCAGCACCTGCACGCCTTTGCCGCTTTGCTCGATCGGCACCCAGGTGCAGGCCGTGGCAGTTGTGGCAACCAGAACAGACAGCATCAGCACGCGCATAAGTCTTAGACACCTGAGGACGAAGCCGGATTGTGCCGCAGATGCCGGCCGGCGATCGGCGTGCGCTGCGTGGCCGCATGCCACGCATTCAGCGCGCTGAACACCAAGCAGATCGTCGTGTTCTGTCGCTTCGGCCGGTGTCCGGCGCCCGCAACCGCGTCCGGGTGTCCGGACGCGGACACCGCTACGCCGCACAAATCCCTTTAAAAACAATCCACTGCAACTGGCACGCAGTTTGCTGCATGGCATGGGCAAGCAGCGGGCAGCGACCTCGATCAATGAAAATGACTGCCAGCTGAATAAATAAAACTGCGCCGCGAAAGTTATTGCACTTACCGAAACGGTGTACTACCTTACTACCACACCACTGATCACCCACACCAAGAGACCTCGCCATGAAGACCCAGACCCTGCGCATCGCCCTCTCCGCCGCCCTGTTTGCCGGTACCGCCCTAGCCGGTTTCGCCCAGGCCGCCAGCCTGACCACGCTAGACACCGTGCAGGTCCGCCCGTCTGCCGACCAGATCGCCCAGCAGGCGCTGGAGCGCAACAGCGACATCCCTACCCTGGCCGCCGTGCAGGTGCGTCCGTCGGCCGAGCAGCTGGCCGCCCTCGCCGCCGAGCAGGCCGGCCCGCGCATCCTCACCCTCGCTGCGGTGCAGGTGCGTCCGTCCGCCGACCAGCGCGCCGACCTGGTGACCCGCAACGCCGCTTCCAGCGCGCAGAGCACCTCCGGCCAGGCTGCTGCCGCCATCGGCGCGCTGATGGGCCAGGTCATCGTCAACCTGCCGGTGCCGCAGCTGCAGCCGTCGCCGGTCGAACTGGAAGCGCTGGTCAACGCCGCCATCAGCCTTTGAGCACGCGCGCAGCTACACTGCGCGCATGTCAGCCCCCGTCCTCGATGTCATCCTGTTTCAGCCGGAAATTCCGCCCAATACGGGCAATGTGATTCGCCTGTGCGCCAACACCGGCGCGCGCCTGCACCTGATCGAGCCGCTCGGCTTCGACCTCAGCGACAAGCAGCTCAAACGCGCCGGCCTGGACTATCACGAATACGCAAGCCTGCAGGTGCATGCCGACCTGCCCACCGCCCTGGCCGCGATCGCGCCCAAGCGCGTGTTTGCACTGAGTACGCGCAGCACCGTGCGTTACGACACACCGCAATTTGCCGATGGCGATGCCTTCCTGTTTGGCCCGGAGACACGCGGCTTGCCCGCCGACGTGCTGGAGTCGATCCCGCCACAGCACCGGCTGCGCCTGCCGATGCGCCCGGACAACCGCAGCCTCAATCTGTCCAACACTGTTGCGGTGATGGTGTTCGAAGCCTGGCGTCAGTGGGACTTCAGCGGCGGCCGATAACCGTGGCGATGCAGACGGCTGGCTGACTGCGGCACCGTCCGCCCCGATCCCGGCGCGCTACATGGTTCCCATACCGGTCTGTCACTCAATGCGTGCTCCGCGCGTATGCCAGTCGCGGGCGTTGCCGTTTGCGTGCTGCTCCGCGCCGCTGCGATGACCTCATTGCATCACCTGGGCATCGGTCGCTGCCTGCAGCATGCTGCGGCAGCCTGCCCAGAGCGCCACCGCCAGCAGGGCGATGGCGCCCAGCGCCAGAAACGCGATGCGATAGCCGAAGGCGTGAGCCAGCCAGCCGCCCAAGGCCGGGCTCAGCGCCGCGCCCACACCTTGCACCGTCATCACCGCGCCCTGGCCGACATTGACGCGCCCGGTGCCCTGCAGCAATCGCGCCACCAGTGCCGGCACCACCACGGCCTGCAGGCCGGCGCCGAGTCCGTCGAGGATCTGCACCGGAAACACGCCCCAGCCATGGATCAGCGACGCTGCCACCAATGCACGCTGCGGCAAGGCCATGAAGGCCACCAGCAGCACCCACCAATGCCCGTGCACGCGGATCCAGCGCATCGCCAGCAACGCCACCACCACCATCGTGGCCTGCGCGACCACGATGGTGGTCGCCGTCAGCGCACTCGCATCGCCCGCATGCGCGGCCACAATGGCCATGCCGTAGAGCGGCAGCATCGCCGCATTGCCCAGGTGGAACAGCCCCAGGGTGATGGCCAGCAAGGCCAGTGGCCGGCAGGTCAACAACACCCGCCAGCCGCTGAGGGTGTCCGCGCCGTCGGCGTGGCCCAGGCCGCGCGCTGCGCGATGGTCGATGGCCGCAGACGGAATCAGCAGCACCGCCGCGATCGCCAGCACACCGAACGCGGCGGTGAGCACGAACACCGCCGCAAACCCGTAGCGCCAGCCCAGCCAGCCGGCCAGCACCGCGGCCAGCATGTTGCCGGCGTGGTTGGCGACCTGATTGCGCGCCAGTTGATGATCGAATCCGCGCGCGTGCACCAGCCCCAAGGTGATGCCGGTGAGTGCCGGGCCGATGCCGGCTGCCGCCAACGCCGAGACGATCTGCGCGGTGACCACACCGGAGGAGGTCGGATGCAGCCAGATCAGCGCCGTGGCCAACAGGATCGCCAGGCAACCGACCACCACCACGGCGCGCTTGCGCCGGGTGCTATCGACCAGTGCACCGGCCGGGGTGGTGGCGAGCATGCCGGCGATGCCGCCCACGCTCATCACCGTGCCGATCGCCGCCACCGACCAGCCCCTGGATTGCAGGAACACGCTGAGAAATGGCCCCAGCCCGTCCTGCACATCGGCCACGCTGAAATGCAGCGCCTCCAGTGCGCGGCTGCCACGGGGACGCGGTGTGCTCATGCGCATCGGCGCTCTCCACGAAACGATGAAAGGCGACTGCGCGCGCCGGCCTGCATGTGCGACCCAATTGCAGTCGCACGGCGCCAGCACGGCAGTCGCATTGCAGGCTGCTAGTGCTTCGGCTTCGGCTTATGCGCACCCGGACCATGCGGATGCTCGATCTGCTTCAGCGACGCGGCCTTGGCGCCCAAGGCATGCGCGTGGACCAGCACCCCGTGCGGGGTCGTCCTGGTATCGCCTTCGGCCACCAGCGTCTTGCCGACCACCAGCTGCTTGGCGAAGTCCTCTCCGGCATGCGGTGGGAACCGCACCGTGACCTCGTCGTCCAGCAACACGCCATGCACCTGCCCGTGCGGGCCGTGCAGCAGGCGCGCGATGGTGCCGCTGTGCTGGGTGAGCTGCGGCTTGGGCGGCTTGCCGGCAGGCGGTTTGGGCTTGGGCTTGGCATGCGGCCCGTGCGGGCCCTCATCGACGATGCGCTTGCCGCCTTCCGGATCGATCGCCAGGGCCACCAGCATGTCCACATCGCGCGGCTTGAGGCCACGCACGCTCAAGGTGCTGCCGGGCTTGAGTGCCTTGAGCAAGGCGGCGGACAGGTGCGGCGGCGTGTGCACCTCGGTGCCGTCGGTCAGCAGCAGGCCGTCGATATCGGCCTTGGGGTTGAGCAGAAAGCGCGCCAGCGTGCCGCGGGTTTCGGGAAGGAAATCAGGGTCGACCCAATGCATGAAAAACTCCAGAGAAGTGAGAACCGGCCGATGCCGGCAAGCCGCGCCCGTCGCCACGCATGCGGCGTGTGAACAGGCGCGTAGAGGGGAACGCGACGGGTAAGCGCCGCCGCGTGGGCGGCGGCGCCCTGGATCAACGCGGCGCCGGAGCCGGCGCTGGCGGTGCAGCCGGCGGGACAGGCGGGGCCGGTGGTGCGGGCGGCACCGGGCCGTCCGGGCGTGGCGGGCTGAACAGCGCACGCTGCGAGGCGCGATCGCGGCCCAGTTGGGTGGCTTCGATGGCGCGGCCGTTGGCGGTGGCAACCCCGAAGCCGCTCACGCTCAATGGCGCGCCGGCCCGCAGCAGATCACCGAACTGCAGCGCCAGATGCGGCGGCATCCGCACCAGCGTGCCATCGCTCAGCAACGCGCCATTGGTCTCGCCACCCGGGCCGTAGACCAAGCGCTCGATGCGTCCTTCCGCCTGCAACGGCTTCAACGCAGCAGGCGCTGGCGGCGCCGGCGGCATGGCGCCCGCCGGCGGCTGGTCGACCACTTCGCGCCCACCACGATTGGAGCGGATGCTGCTGGCGCGCAGCACCGGCAGGCTGCCCAGGCGATAGCCCTGCACGCTCACCGTATCGCCCCGGCGCACCGCAGCCTGCAACTGTGCGGACAGATGCGGTGCAAATGCCACCTGGGTGCCATCGCGCAACCACAGGCCGTCGACCTCGCCATTGGGATTGAGCATGAAGCGCTCGACCGTGCCGGTGATGCGCACCGGGGTGGCGGCCAACGGCGCGGGCGGTGCGGGCGGCACCGGCGGGGCCGGCGGTGGCGTGCCGACCGGCGCGCGCGGCGCCAACGGTGCTGCCGGCGGTGTGGGAGCCTGCGCGGCAGCGGTCGCCACGCTGCAGGCCAGTGCGAAAGCAAGTGCGGTCTGACGAATCATGCGATGTCTCCAACGCGGCAGGAGCGCCGCTCGCCCTGGAGATAAAGCAGCAATCGTGCCAACAGCGAATCCGTTGTTTTACAAGGGTTTTGTGTCTGCACGCGCGCGGACAGTCGTCTGCGTTTCATCCACCACTGTCCGCTTTGCAGACACTTTGCAGCTCGGTTGTGCGTCCGACCCTGCAAGACAAGAATGTGCCGGGCACGCTCGTCGGCGGGGTGCGCGTGCCGATGTCCGGGCTGGATTTCGAACGCGTGGTGCTGCGCTTTCCGGCTGCGCCGGTTGCTGGTGGAAGGCCGTAGCCAATGCTGCGAGTGGCAGCGGCGACATGCAACCAACAGGTGCGCATGACAACAGGTGCACGTGCTGCTGTGCGCGTATTGCGTCGTGACCGAAGCGGCAGCCTGCAGACATCGCGTCCGGTGATCGCTGCGCCTACTGCAGGCCGTACTCATCGAGCTTGCGGTACAGCAGCTGGCGATGAATGCCGAGCCGGCGCGCGGCTTCGGCGCGGTTGCCGCCACTGTGCGCCAAGGCGTCCTGGATCATCTGCCTTTCCAGCCGCGCCACCGCCTCGGGCAAGGTGCCTTCCGGTGGCGCTGTCGTCGTGGGCTGCTCGGCATCGTACTCGAGCGCGTCGTCCAGATCTGCGGCAACGATGCTGTGGCCGCGCACCAACAGCTGGCTACGTTGCATGACGTTACGCAGCTCGCGCACGTTACCGGGCCACGGGTAGGTCAGCAGCCGCGCTTGCGCGTCCGCCGACAACGCACGCGCCGCGCCATCGCCGCTGCGCAGGAAATACTGCGCAAGCAACACGATGTCCTGCCCGCGTTCGCGCAGCGGCGGCAGTTCGATCGGCACCACATTGAGGCGATAGCGCAGATCGCTGCGGAACTGTCCTGCCGCCACCCACGCCGCCAGATCGCGATGCGTGGCCGCCAGCACGCGCACATCCACCTTTTGCGCGCCGCGCCCGCCCAGCGGCGTCACTTCGCCTTCCTGCAGGAAGCGCAACAACTTGGCCTGCATCGGCAGCGGCATGTCGCCGATCTCGTCCAGGAACAACGTGCCGCCATCGGCTTCGCGAATCAGGCCGATGCGGTCGCTGGTCGCGCCGGAAAAGGCGCCCTTGCGATGGCCGAACAATTCGCTTTCCATCAACTCCAATGGGATCGCCGCACAATTGACTGCCACGAACGCCGCATTTGCGCGTGCGCTGGCGCGATGCAGGGCGCGCGCGACCAGCTCCTTGCCGGTACCGGTTTCGCCGGTGATCAACACCGGCAGATCGGAAGCTGCCGCCAGCCCGATGCGTTTATGCACGGTACGCATCGCCGGACTGTGGCCGACCAGGCCGTCGTCGTCGTCGGGTGGTCCGCTCGCTGCGGCATCGGCGTCGGCATCGGCGCGACTTGCCAATGCACGCTCCACCACCTCGACGATATCCGCACGCCCCACCGGCTTGACCAGGTGATCGAACGCACCCAGCGTCATCGCTTCGATGGTGTTGCCGCTGGAGGCGTACGCGGTGAGCATCACCAGCGGCACCTGGCGCGCGCGGGGATCGTCCGCACGCGCACGCAGCACCTGGATTCCGTCCATGCCGGGCATGCGGAAGTCCACGAACGCCAGCTCGATGCCGCCCTCGTTCAGGCGCAGCAAACCATCGGCGCCGTTGTCGACCGCGATCACCGTATGGCCGAGCGAGCGCAGCGTTGCCTGCAAGGTGGCCAGAAACGCCGCATCGTCGTCGATGATCAGGATGCGCGCCATGGCAGCTCCAGAATGAAATGGGTCATACCGTCGGCGTGTGCATAACGCACCTGCCCGCCATGTGCACGGGCGATCTCGCGCACCAGCGCAAGCCCCAGGCCATTGCCGTCGGCGCGACCGCTGACGAACGGCTCGAACAATTGCGAAGCGATGGCATCGGCGATGGCCGCACCACGATTGCTCACCCGTAGCTGCAGCAACCCATCGCTGGCGCTGGCCTCCAGTGTCACCGCGCTGCCTGCATCGGCGTGCTGGAGCGCGTTGCGCAGCAGATTGTGTACGGCACGGCCGAGCTGCTGCGGATCGAGCATCCACTGCAGCGGCGCGTCCGGGACGCGCAGCTGTGGCGCCGGCGCGCCCGGCGGCAGCACGGCAGGATCGAGCAAGCTCGCCAGCCAGTCCTGCACCACCACCGTCTCCAGCTGCAGCCGGATCGGCTGCACCATGCCGAGCAGACTTTCGACCACCCCATCCAGGCGACGGATCTGCCCCAGCATCAGCTCACCGTGCGCGGCATCGTCCGGCGTGCCCTGACGCGTGGCGATTTCGTTCTCCACGGCCAGGCGCATCGTGGCGATGGGGTTGCGAATCTCATGCGCCACCGTGGCGGTCAGGCGCCCGAGTGCGGCCAGCCGCTCGTGCCGTGCCAGCTCGTCGGCCAGCCGCCGCGTCTGCGCCAAGGCCTGCGCATTGCGCTGTGCGTAATCGCTGACCGCAGCGCCCAGCCGGTCCAGCTCGGGTGCGCCGGTGACCGGAATCTGCGGAAGTTCGGTATCGGCGGCCAGCGCCTGCTGGATGCGCTGCAGGCGCTGACTCCAGCGCCGCACCACCACGCCCAGGGCAATCGCCGACATTGCCACCATGGCGAAGATCAGCAGCATGCCGATCGCCAGTGGCCGCCAGGCATCGGAGGTGCTCGCTGGCACCCGCGACATGGTCCAAGCGGCGGTTCCCGCGGCCAATGGGCAGGCGCTGATCAACACCACTTCGCGGCTGCCGTCGCGACGAAAATCCACGGCCCTGTTGCCCACCGCACTCTGCCGCGCGGTACTGACGATCGTGGTCCACTCGGCGGCCGGGATATCGGTCTTGTGATCGCTGCCGTCGTAGGTGGGATAGGCGTAGGCAACGAATCCCTTGTCGAGATTCCACACCCCGCCCTCCACACCGGGCGCATCGGCCAGCACCAGTTGCACCACCACCGCGGCCAGCCCGGCGCCGTTGTCGCCACTACGCGCCGCCTCGCTCGCGCCGGCGTAGCGCTGCACGATGCGTGCGCATTGCGCGGTCAATTGCTGGCGCGCATCGTCCAGTCGCACGCCTTCGGTCTGTCGGTACAGGCCATACAGCATCGTGGCCACGCCCACGCAGGCAGCCAGGATCACCACCCAGATCAGCAGCAACTGGCGCAACAACGAACGAGGCATGCGAGGGTCCGGTAAAGACGTGCAGTTTCAGAACGCGGTAACTGTGTCAGCGCATATTGGTCTTGACCAGATCAATCACCTCATCGCCGCGCCCACTCATCACTGCCTTGAGCAGATACAGGCCCATGCCCTTGGCCTGTTCCAGCTTGATTGCCGGCGGCACCGCCAGTTCCTGCGTGGCGATGCGCACATCCACCAGCGCCGGACCGGAATGCGCGAAAGCCTGCCGCAACGCCCGCTCCAGTTGCGCGGATTCATCGACCCGGATGCCCAGGATGCCCATCGCATTGCTCATCGCTGCGAAGTCCGGATTGCGCAACTCGGTGCCGGTGTCCAGATAGCCGGCGGCCTTCATTTCCATCGCCACAAATCCCAGCGAGGCGTTGTTGAACACCACGATCTTCACCGGCAGGCGCAGCTGCGCCAGCGAGATGAAATCGCCCATCAGCATCGCAAAACCGCCATCGCCGGACAGCGCAATCACCTGACGGCCCGGATACGCCGACTGCGCACCCAGCGCCTGCGGCATCGCATTGGCCATCGAGCCGTGGTTGAACGAACCGAGCAAGCGGCGTTGTCCGTTCATGCGCAGGTAGCGCGCGGCCCACACCGTCGGCGTGCCGACATCGCAGGTGAATACCGCATCCTGGTCGGCGATCTGGCTGATCATGCGCGCCACGAATTGCGGATGCAGCGGCTCGCCTGGATCGGCCGGCACCGCCAGATCGTCCAGTCCCTCGCGCGCCTTGCGATAGTGCGCCAGCGCCTTGTCCAGGAAGTCGCGTTTCTCGCGTCGCTGCAGCTGCGGCAGCAAGGCGGCGATGGTTTCGCCCACATCCGCTGCGATGCCCAGCTGCAACGGCGTACGCCGCCCCAGCGCGCTCGGGTCGCGGTCCACCTGCACGATGGTCGCGTCCTTCGGGTAGAACTGCCGATACGGGAAATCCGTGCCCAGCATGATCAAGGTGTCGCAGTTGAGCATTGCGTGGTAGCCGGAGCTGAAACCGATCAGGCCGGTCATGCCGACATCGAACGGGTTCTCCCACTCCACGTGTTCCTTGCCGCGCAAGGCATGCACGATCGGCGCGCCCAGGGTGTCGGCCAATGCCACCACCGCATCGTGTGCGCCCGCGCAGCCGCTGCCGCACAACAGCGTGATCGCTTCGCTCTGCTGCAGCAGCGCGGCCAGTTGCTGCACATCTTCGGGAGCCGGCAGCACGCGCGGTTGGCGCAGTTGCGGCCAGGCCGTGGGGATGTGCTTGTCCACTTCCAGCAGTGCGATATCGCCGGGGATCACCACCACCGCCACGCCTTGCTGCAGGATGGCCGCACGCATCGCGCGGTGCAGCACCTCCGGCAGCTGCGCCGGATTGGTTACCAATTCCACAAAGTGACTGCACTCGCGGAACAGTTCCTGTGGATGCGTCTCCTGAAAATAGTTCAGCCCGATCTCGGACGAGGGGATATGCGCGGCGATCGCCAGCACCGGCTGGCGGCTGCGATGACAATCGAACAGCCCGTTGATCAAGTGCAGGTTGCCCGGCCCGCAGCTACCCGCACACACCGCCAGCTTGCCGGTCACCGCCGCTTCGGCACCGGCAGCGAACGCGGCCACCTCTTCGTGGCGCACGTGCATCCATTCGATCGTCTGCATCTCGCGCAAGGCATCGGTCAGGCCGTTGAGGCTGTCGCCGGTCAACCCCCAGATCCGCTCCACCCCCGCGCTCTGCAGCGTCTCGGCCAGAAACCGCGCCAACGTCTTTTTCTTCGCCACGATGCAGCTCCACGCTTGTTCGACAAGCCTGGCATGCTCCCAGTCACAGTGTCAGCGCAATGTGCTTGCACGCCGCGAACGCGTAGAAATCACTGGAAAACAGCCATTCCTATACATGCGCATCACATCCACGCGATGTAACCGCCAGTGCATCACGCTTTGCGCGTGCGCTACGCGCATTGCAATTTGATGACAAGGAAGCGGAGCTGAACTGGGCGCGATGATTCATGGACCAGTCAGTCCAAAATTCATGTCGCGTTCCATCGAATAACGGAGAATTTACATCTCGGCAGCGAACGGCATCCGCCTCAGCGCCGGCCCAAACCATAAGTACAGGTATCGATCATGAAGAATTCCCTGCTGGCCCTCGGCCTTCTCGCAGCCCTGCCGTTTGCGGCCTCCGCTGCTGAAAACCTCTCCTACAACTTCGTCGAAGGTGACTACGTGCGCACCCCGACCGAAGGCCGCGACGCTGATGGTTGGGGCGTGAAGGCGTCCTACGCCGTCGCTCCGAACTTCCACGTGTTCGGCGATTACAGCAAGCAGAACGCTGACGACAACGACAACGTGTTCGAAAGCTCCAACTCCGACTTCCAGCAGTGGGGCGTCGGCGTGGGTTACAACCAGGAAATCGCCACCAGCACCGACTTCGTTGCCCGCGTTGCCTACCGCAAGCTGGACCTGGACACCCCGAACATCAGCTTCGACGGTTACAGCGTTGAAGCCGGCCTGCGTAACGCCTTCGGCGAGCACTTCGAAGTCTACGCCCTGGCTGGCTACGAAGACTTCTCCAAGAAGCGCGGCATCGACATCGGCGACAACTTCTACGGCCGCCTCGGCGCCCAGGTCAAGTTGAACCAGAACTGGGGCATCAACGGCGACATCCGTATGGATGGCGACGGCAACAAGGAATGGTCGGTCGGCCCGCGCTTCAGCTGGTAAGCCGCACGTTTGACTGCAACGCGACTCTCTCTCCCGCGTTGCATTGGAAGCCCGGTCCCCCGACCGGGCTTCTTTCTTTTGGGCGATCGGCTGGCGCTGCGCACATCGCGCTATAGCGGCATGTGCGCGATGCGGCTGCTGTAGAAGCACGGTCCCGCGCGCTCGAGCGGCTACAGCTTGCCGCCAACCTTTGCGATCGGCAGCAACAAGAAGCCCGGCAATGCCGGGCTTTTTGTTGGTGTCTACGCAGCGCGTCAACGCGCGATACCACGATCAGGTGAACAAGGTCTGCGGGTACTCGGGCTTGCGCTCGCGTGCCAGCAATTCCTTCAGGCCTGCTTCCGGGGTGATCTCGCCATGCAATACCGCACGCACGGCGTTGGAGATCGGCAGCTCGATGCCGTGATGCTCGGCCTGACGCATGACTTCATCGGCGGTCTGCACCGATTCCACCACCTGGCCAATCTCGCGGATCGCATCGTTCAGGCTCTGTCCGCGTCCCAAGGCCAACCCCAGCCGTCGGTTGCGCGACAGGTCACCGGTGCAGGTGAGCACCAGATCGCCCAGACCCGCCAGGCCCATCAATGTCTCCGGCCGCGCACCGATCGCCGCCGCCAGGCGCAGCATCTCGTTCAAGCCGCGCGTGATCAGGCCGGCACGGGCGTTGAGGCCCAGCTGCATGCCATCGGCCACGCCGGTGGCCACCGCCAGCACGTTCTTCATCGCACCACCGAGCTCGGCGCCCACCATGTCATCGCCCGTGTAGGCGCGGAAGGTGGGGCCATGCATGGCATCGGCCACGACCTGCGCAAAGGCCGCATCGTCGCCATGCACGGTGATGGCGGTCGGCAGGCCGAGCGTGACTTCCTTGGCGAAGGACGGCCCGGTCACCACGGCCAGCGGAACGCCGGGACCGAGGATGTCGCGCGCCACTTCGTGCAGGAACCGCCCGGAACCGGGCTCGAAGCCCTTGGTCGCCCACGCAACGCCGGCACCGGCCGGACGCAACGGGGCGATCAACCGGATCGTCTCGGTGAATGCATGCGAGGGCACCACGACCAGGATCCAGCCAGCATCGGCAATGGCCAGTTGCAGGTCGGTGGTCGCGCGCAGGCTCTCGGGCAGTGCAATCCCCGGCAGATAACGTGCGTTTTCGTGGGTGCGGTCGATGGTATCCACCATCGCCGCATCGCGTCCCCAGAGCACGGTCGGGTGACCGTGCCTGGCGAGCAGCGCGGCCAGGGCCGTGCCCCAGGAGCCGGCGCCGAGAACGGCGATCTTCTGCGTCGAATCGCTCATCGGCGCACGCAAGGCTTAGGCGTTGCCAGCCGGCTCGGAATCGGCCAGCGAGGTGCCTTCGCCCTGCGAACGCTGGCGCAGGGTCTCTGCATACAGCGCTTCGAAGTTGATCGGCTGCAGGTAGAACGGCGGGAAGCCGCCGGCCTGGATCAGGTCGCTGACCAGGGTGCGCACGTACGGGAACAGGATGTTCGGGCACTGGGTGCCGAGCAGCACGTCGATCGCCTGCGGCTCCAGGCCGACCAGGCCGAACACGCCGGCCTGCTGCACTTCGGCCACGTAGGCGGTCTTGCCACCGGCGGTGCAGGTCAGGGTCACGGCCAGCACCACTTCGAAGGCGTTGTCGTTGAGGCGCTGCACCTTCTGGTTGAGGTTCAGCTGCAGCTCGGGCTGGTTGGCGTCATTGAAGACGGACGGCGCGTTCGGCGATTCGAAGGAAACGTCCTTGACGTAAATCTTCTCGATGGTGAAAGCGGGGCCAGCAGCGGCGTCGGCCGGCGCAACCGCGCCGTTGATGATTTCGTCGGACATTCCTAACTCCAGAAACGGTTCGGTGGATGCAGCGTTGAATGATGCAGACGTGAAAGTGCGAGTCTCTCACGCCAGCAATGGGGACTTGCCCGGCGCCTCACAAGGTGCGGTCAGGCGCGGCCCTTGACCAGCGGCAGTTCGGCCATTTGCCAGGCGGCCACGCCGCCATCGAGCCAGTAGACCTGCTCGAAACCGGCTTTCTTCAGCGTCTTGGCCGCGCCTGCGGAGGCATTGCCGTTGCGGCACACCACCACCACGGGCGAGGACTTGGCGTTGGCGAGCAGCTTGCCGGCCGGGTCGAACTTGGCCAGCGCCACGTTGCGGCTGCCGGCGATGTGGCCTTTTTCGAAATCGGCGGTCGGCGACAGGTCGATCACCAACGCGTTCTCGCTGTTGATCAAACGGGTCAGCTCGGCCGGCTTGAGTGCGCGATACCCACGGAACAGGCGCGCGACCTCGGTGACGATCAGGGCGATGGTCAGGCCCACCAGGGCCAGTGACAACATGGGGTTGCGGCCGACAAAGGCCTGCAGCTCTTCGAAATTCACGGGGTCAGGGTCAGTCAAGCGGGCGGGAATTGTCGCACAGCTGGCGCGTGCGACGGCCAGGCACCGGCGGCACGGGCTACTGGCCCTGCCACAGATCGGGCAGGCCGCTGGCCAGCCACCAGCGTTTGCGCTCGGCGTCCCAGCGCCACAGCTCGATGCTGCGCACCAGCCGCTCGGCCTGGGTATTGCGGTTGATCACCCGCAACTCGACCTCTCGGCGCAAGTCGCCGTTGCCATCCTCGCCCACCCGCAGCTCGCGGTAGCCGGAGATCTGCACCTGTTCGTAGCGCGAGCGTTCCAGATCGCTGAGCGGATGCGCCTGGGCGTAGGTCGGCTCGACAAAGCCCTGCGCGGCATCGAAATCGCTCCAGCGCACGGCAGCGGTGTAGGCGGCCTGAGTGGTTTCCAGCGCGCGTGCCTGGGCACGGCTGCCGGCAGACGCCACCCCGCTGACGATCGCCAGCCCGAGCAACAGCATTGCCCCGATCACTGCACGCATGCGCATTCCCCCAAGTCCAGCGCGCATCCTACCGTTTTGGAAACGCCACGAAGCGCCCGCTCAGGGTGGCCGCCGCCGCCCCGGACCCCAGCGCGATCTGCGCACGCATGCCGATGCGCGCCTTGCCGCGTTGCCGGAAGGTGGCCAGGAATGCCTCCCAGCTGCCGAGTTCGGACGGCTCGGCATTGGCCACTAGGTCCTCGTAGACCGGGGCGACGTAGCGCAGCTGGCTGTCGGCCACGTAGACATCGGCGCTGTGCCCAGCCAGTTGCAGTTGCAGCGTCAGCCAGCCCCAGCTGGCCAGCGTCATCAACGAGGCCAGGCTGCCGCCGAACGCATTGGCCTTGTCGTTGACGTTGGCCTGCAGCGGCGCACGCAAGCGCAATGCGCCGTCATGCAAGCCGTCGACGGCAATGCCCATCGACAGGACCGGCGGCATGGCGACGAACTGTTGCTGCAGCGACTGCAGGGCGGATGCGAGCGTGCACGAAGGAGTCATCGGCGAAGGCTGAAAGACGGCGAAGGGCGGCATCATGCCGCAATGTTCCGCGAGCGTCTTGTGCACTGGAATGACATGCGGTACCGCATGGTGAACGCGTACGGCATCGCGTCGCCGCACGCCTGGGTCTCGCCCGGCTCAGGGCGCGAACACGACCTTGCGATAACCCTGCGCCACCCGCAGCAACGCGGTGGCCTTGGCCTTCCAATGCGCGCTGCGCTGCCTCTGCACGTGCGTCAACGGCGCATCGATGGTGCTGGTGAACACGATCTGCTCCGGAGCGGCGTGGAAGAACTTGTCCTGGATGCAGGCCGCCGGCGCCAGCTGATAGGTGGACAGCTGCTGTGCGACCGGCGATTCATTCCAGCCGAACAGGAAAATGTCCGCCATGGTGTGCGAGCGTGCGTCGGCCGCGAGCAGCAGGCGCGCCGCATCGCGGCTGAGAATCAGCGCTCCGGCGCAGACCGGCCAGCAGTGTTGGTGGGTCGAGGGACGCACCAGGCGCAGCTGCCGGCCACCGACCTCGGCGACCTCGGCATCGAGCTTGATGCGGTTGTAGGACGGCTCCAGCCGCACGATGCTGTTGCCGCCCGGCAGCCACTCGCTGCTGCGCAGCAGCGCCGGCAGCGCGTCGGACAGATGCATGTCGTCTTCGAAGATGGCGGTGTAGGCGTCGTCGGAGTCGGCTGCGATGCGCCACGCGGCCTGATGGCTCAGGAAGCACCCGATGTTGGAGGCGGTCCACTTGCGCGGGCCGGTGCTGAAGGCATCCCCGGAGCCTTCCAGCGGCCGCTCGCGTGCGAAATCGGCAATCTGCGCAGGCGTCAGGGTGGCGCCATCGACTGCGGGAATCCGCTCGAACGGCAGGCCCAGCGCGTGGAACCGCGTCGACATCGCCTGCAGGCGCTCGCCGCTGCGCTGCATGTTGATGAGGTAGGACTTGATCACGGCGCCACTCCAGCTCGATCGTCGTGGCGGATCGTGGGCGGTAGCGGTCATCGGCACAGACCCGGGGACGAGGTTCTGGCCGCAGAAACGCAGGCATGGCGTCGAGCAGGCACGCAAAGGCCAGACAGCGCGCGAGGATCGAATCGCTGCCAGCGCCAGCGCAGCGCGCAACACCCGCCCCCGATAACGCACGGCTCTCGCATAATCACTGGATGACACCTCCCACCCCAGCTGCCAACGTCTGGACCCTGATTTCGCTGCGGCCCAGCGGTGAACACGCGCCGCTGCGGCGGGCCGCCACGCGGCACGGCGGACGGCTGCTGGCGCTGTCGCCGTGGCGGCTGCAGACCAACGACACCCCGCAGGCACGCGCTGCATTGCGGCAGGCCTTGCATGCGCCGATCGCGGTGTTCACCAGCCCGGCCGCAGTGCACGCGGCGCATCGCCTGGCGCCGCTGCAGCGGCCGGCGCAGGCGCAGTGGGTGAGCGTGGGAGACGGCACTGCGCGCGCGCTGCAGGCCTGCGGCATCGACACGGTGATACGCCCCGCGCGCATGGACAGCGAGGGCCTGCTCGCATTGCCGCTGTTCCGGCAATCGCTGCAGGCCGTTGGGCTGATCACCGCCCCGGGCGGGCGCGGCATGCTGGCGCCGGCCCTGGAGCAGCGGGGCGCCCGCATCCTGCGCGCCGATGTCTATCAGCGCGTGCCGTTGCGCCTGCGCGCATCGGCAGTGCGTGCCCTGGCGAACGCGCTGCCCGCTAGTGTGCTGGCGCTGAGCAGCGCCGAAGCGCTGACGCTGGTGCTGCAGCAACTGCCCGGACCGCTGATCGACGCCTTGCGGCAACGCCCGCTGGTGGCCTCCAGCGAGCGCATGCTGCAAGCCGCACACGCCGCCGGCTTCCAGCATGCGGTGCGCGCTGCGGGTCCCTTACCCGAGCAATTGGCCGCTGCCGCCGCCGCGATCGTGACACCATCGCGACCTTGCTGAACTTCGAACTCAAGCACGGCTTGCGGCTGTCTGCCGCTGCACGCCATGCTGTGGCAGATGACTGCGGCACCTGCACCCGTCGTGACCGCGCGAGGATGGACGAATGACCGAAATGCCCGCTTCCACGCGACGCTTTCCCTTGGCATGGCTGCTGCTCGTCGTCGCCCTGGCCGCCGTGGGCGTGGCGCTGTTCTTCGGTTGGCGCGCATGGCAGGGCTATCAAAGTGCGCAGCTGCAGGCCGCCGAGGCGCAGCAGCAGCGCTGGGATGGCACGCAGCAGATGCTGGAGACCTTGCGCCGCGACCAACGCCTGGCCAACGAACGCCTGGCGGATGCGGCAGCCACCAACCGCGTGCTGCGCGACGAGATGCTGGGCCTGAGCCAACGCAGCGCCTTGCTCGAAGAAACCGTGCAAAAGCTTGCCGATCCCAACCGCCACGGTGCACAGGCGCTGCGGCTGGATGAAGTGGAACTGCTGCTGCGGCTGGGCCAGCAGCGGCTGAGCATCGCCGGCGACGCCGACGGTGCGCGCCGCGCCTACGCACTGGCCAATGCCGCGCTCAATGGCATCGACGATCCCGGCTATCTCAACCTGCGCCAGGCGCTGGTACAGGAACGCGACGCGCTGGATCGCCTGGGCGCCGGTCCGCAGGCGCAGGCGGGCCACACCCTGGACCAGTTGGCCGGCGACCTGCTGCGCCTGCCCGAACAGACCGCTCAAGAGAGCGAAGCAGCGCAGCCGTGGTGGCAGAAAGCACTCACACCGCTGGTGGACATCCGTCCCAGCCGTGGCGATGCGCTGCTGACCGGCGGCGATCGCCACGCCGCGCGCGACGCCTTGCAGATCGAGGTCAGCCTGGCCCGCGCTGCGGCCGAGCGCGGCGATGCCGCCGGCTTTGCGCAATCGCTGCGCCGGGTGGACACCTGGACCACCCGGCTGTGGCCGGATTCACCACAACGTCGCCAGGCACGTACCCGCCTGCGCACGCTGCAACAAGCGCCACTGCGTCCGCGCCTGCCGGAACTGGGCACCACCCTGCTGCAACTGCAGGCCATGCGTGAAGGGAGATCCACCCAATGAAAGTGTTGCGTACCGTCTTGATCCTGTTGGTTGCCGTGGCGCTGGGCGTGCTCGGTGCGCAATGGCTGTCGCATCAGACCAGTTACGACCTGGGCAATGTGGTGGTCAGCGTCGGCGGCAACGACTACCGCGCCGCCATGCCGCAGGCGCTGCTGATCCTGGTCATCGCGCTGCTGGTGCTGTGGCTGGTGTGGACGCTGGTCAGCCTGCCGTTCCGGGTCTGGGGCAAGTACCGCCGCAGGAAGGGCCGCGCCCGCCTGATCGAAGGCCTGCGCGCAGCCGATCACGGCCAGTGGCAGCGTGCCGAGCGCCTGTTGGTCAACGCCAGCGAGGATGCGGAGGTCAGCGGCATCGCCCTGGCCAGCGCAGTGCGGGTCGCCGATGCACGCGGCGACGAAGTGGCGGCGAACGCGCTGGCCCAGCAATTGGCAGAGCGCGACCCCACCGCGCATGCGTTGCTGCAGGGCGAGCGGCATCTGGCGCGGCAACGCCCGGTCGAGGCCATCAATGCGCTCGATCATGCCAACGCCCAGCCGCTGCCGGCGCGCGGCCTGCTGCTGCGCACGCACGCCCTGGCGCAGATCGGCCGCGCCGACGAGGCTTACGGCCAGCTGGGCGCATTGCGTCAGCAGGCGGTACTGGCACCGGAGGCCTACAGCGCCCTGGAAGCGACGCTGGCCGAGCAGACGCTGTTGCAGGCCGGCGATGCCAATGCCCTGGCCGAACGCTGGGAAGCGCTGCCCAAACCGCTGCGTACCTATCCTGCGGTGGTAGGCGCCTATGCACAGCGCGCCGCGGCGCTGCATTGGGACGACGCGGCAGTGCACAGCCTGGAGCAGGCGCTGGACACGCAGTGGGACGAATCGCTGGTGCGCCTGTACGGCGTGCTGGCGTTGGAAAAATACGATTCGCGCCGCGCCAGTGCGCAGCGTTGGCTGGCCCAGTACCCGGACAGCCCGGGCCTGTTGCTGACCCTGGCGCGCCTGGCCCGTCACCAGCAGCAGTGGTCGCAGGCCGAAGAGTTCCTGCATCGCGCGGTGGCCAATGGCGCGGGCAGCGAGGCCTGGGAAGAACTCGGCCACGGCTTTGCCGCTGCGGGGGATCTGCTGTCTGCACAGCATTGCTACGCCAACGCCCTGCGCGCCGCACGCGGCGAGCCGGTGCACGAGGGCTTGCCGCAGCAATCGCTGCACGGGCCGATCGTCTCGGCGTATGCCACGCCGCCGGCCGATCCGCTCGCACCGGACGATCGCGTGCTTTGACCTAAGGTCTGATCGCCGTTGCGGCGATGCGTGGACTCACCATCAGCCCCGGCATGTCCGGGGCTTTTGGTTTTCTAGATCAGGGCAGAAGCGCCGCCGGCAACGTTTGCCGGCCCGTCCTCACGTCCGCGGGGATGGCAACGCATGGACGTTACAAAGCTATCTGCAAACATAGCGGCGCAGATCACCCATCGCGCGATTCCCGGGGCGGCGCTGGCAATGCGCGCAAAAACGCGTCACAGGCACCGAAATAACGTGCCTGCTCGTGATCGACCGATTGCGCCGACAGCACGCGCGAACCGCGCCTGCCGATCAACAGCATCGCCGCCATCACACCGGCACCGGTCAGCCAGCCTGTCGCACCACCGATCCACAGCACCCTCACCAGCAACGGCACGATCGACGCCATCGCGATGGCGACACACCGCACGCGGCGGCGCTCATGCCACGCGCACAGGCTCAGCACGTGCGCACTGCGCTTGCGCAGCACGATGGCCAGGATCAGATACGGCAGCACCCCCATCAATAGGGTCAGATAGATCGCCGGGTGATGCCAATGGAAGATGTAGCGGCGCGGCGAGATGTCCGCCGCCGCATTGCACTTGACGCAACGCGGCGGCAGATCGGCGCCCGGCGTGCACACCAGCACATCGCCCTCGCCACACGGCGCCGTGCGTCGGAGGCAGATAAAGCGTAGGGGGCTCGTGTGAATCAACGTTCGACATCCATGCGTCCTTGCAGGTTGGGGATTCGGGATTGGGAATTGGGGATTCGTAAAATCAGGAGTCCGCAGCTGCTTTTGCGAATCCCCAATCCCGAATGCCCAATCCCACGCTGCGCAGCAGCGTCAGCGCTCGACGATGGCCACCACGCCCATGCCGCCAGCGGTGCAGATCGAAATCAATGCACGGCCGCCGCCACGTTCTTCCAGTTGCTTGGCGGCGGTGGCCACCACGCGTGCGCCGGTGGCGGCGAAGGGGTGGCCGGTGGCCAGCGACGAGCCCAGCGGGTTGATCTTGTCCGGGTCGATACGGCCCAGCGGCGCTTCCAGCCCCAGGCGATTGCGGCAGTAATCCTCGCTTTCCCAGGCGCGCAGCGTGCACAGCACCTGCGCGGCGAAGGCCTCGTGGATTTCGTAGATGTCGAAGTCCTGCAGGGTCAGGCCCTGACGCGCCAGCATCTGCGGCACCGCAATGGTCGGCGCCATCAACAGGCCTTCGCCATGCACGAAATCCACCGCCGCCACCTGCGCATCGCGCAGATAGGCCATCGGAGTGTGGCCATGCGCCAGCGCCCAGGCTTCGCTGGACAGCAGCACCGCGGCCGCGCCATCGGTGAGCGGGGTGGAATTGGCCGCGGTCAGCGTACCGCGGCCGGAGGTCTTGTCGAAGGCCGGACGCAGCGTGGCCAGCTTTTCCAGCGAGGTGTCGGCGCGCAGGATGTTGTCGCGCGAGACGCCGCGGAACGGCGCGATCAGCGTGTCGAAGAAGCCGCGCTCATAGGCAGCGGCCAGCTTGTGGTGCGAGGACACCGCCCATTCGTCCTGCGAATCACGCGAGATGTTCCATTCCTTGGCCATGTCCTCGCAGTGGTCGCCCATGCTCTTGCCGGTGCGCGGCTCGGCCACGCCGGGGAATTCAGGCTTGAGCTCGCTCAGCTTGAAGCCGCGCAGCAGGGCCTTGAGCTTGTCACCGGTGGCCTTGGCGCGGTTGGCGGCCATCAGCCGCGCGCGCAGCTTCTTGCCGTAGACGATCGGCACTTCGGAGGTGGTGTCCGAGCCGCCGCCGATGCCCGAATCGATCTGGCCCAGCGCGATCTTGTTGGCGATGGTGATCACCGAATCCAGGCTGGTGCCGCAGGCACGCTGCAGGGTGATGCCCGGCGTCAGCGGCGATAGCCCGGACGACAGCGCCGCCTCGCGGGCCAGGTTCCAGTCCGAGGAATGCTTGATCACCGCCCCCATCGCCACTTCGCCCAGTTGCTGCCCGTGCAGCCCGAAGCGCTCGACCAGCGCGCCCAGCGTGCGCACCGACATGCCCAGGTTGCCCACGTCCGCATAAGCGGTGTTCTGACGACAGAACGGGATACGAACGCCGCCCAGAATGGCGACGGGACGGGCTGCGGGCATCGGTTGACCTGGCATGGAGGACTCGGGGACATGGCCTGCACAGGGCCGGCAGGCATAATGGCCGCAGTGTAGCTTCGACCCCGTGATGGGCCAACCGCGAATCATGAGCAAGACCGAACACGGCGTGACCGCCATGGGTGTGATGGCGCTGGAATTGACGGGCGGCACCGCCCCCGAGCGCGGCGCCCTGGCGCCCGAGCAAGCCGGCATGCTGGCCGAACGCATCGGCCGCGACCTGGCGCAGTGGATCCCCGAAGTCCGCGCGCTCGAGCTCAGCGTGGCAATGGCGCACTTCGACCCGGCCGAAGTGCTGCGGCCGGGCTGGCCGCTGCATCGCCGGCTGGACGAGCTGCATGCGCGCGCCCCCGGGCGCGACCAGGGCCCGCGCGTGCTGGCGTTCGGCGCCGATGCGCAGGGCGAGATCCCCCTGCCCTTCCAGGCCGACGCACAGCTGACCGGCGGCGGCCTGCGCGTGCTGCCGTTCCTGCTCTCCGGCGATCCGCAGATCGTGGCGACGGTGGCCGATGCGATGGAAGAAGTGCTGCTGGCCCAGGGCATGGCGCAGGCCGATACCGCGCTGCTGGCGCAGGAAAGCTTCGGCGCACGCATCGAACACGCGCGGTATCTCACCGCGAACGATCTGGCGGCGATGATTTCCATGCAGTACGACAACCAGGGCCTGGCCCCGTTGTGGCCGCTGATCGAAGCCGCCCTGCTGGCGCCGCATACCGAAGAGTGGCTGGAACAGCCGCCCGAGCCGGTGCTGCGCTATGTCGAGGGCGAAGTGCGCATCGCGCTGTTCGACCCGGCCGGCTGGTGCGATTACTACGCGCACGACCGCGAGAATTGCGAGCGCCTGCGCGGCGTCTACGAACAATTCCTCTCGCGTCAGCGACAGATGGCCGCAGTGCTGGAAGCGCATGGCCTGCCGGTATTGTACGTGCATGTGGAACCGGGCCAGGATCCGCGCCAGGCATTGGCCGCGTGAGCCAGACGCCGGCTTCCACAGCGCCGGCGTTGCAGGGCGTACTGGAAACCGGCGTGTATGTGGCAGACCTGGAACGCGCATGCGCGTTCTATGCCCGCGTACTGGGACTGGCAGCCATGTATCGCGACACGCGCATGGCCGCGTACGCAATCGCACCCGGGCAGGTGCTGCTGCTGTTCCTGCAGGGCAGCACCGCCGCCACGGTCACGCTGCTGGGCGGCACGATTCCGCCGCACGATGGCAGCGGGCGCGCGCATTTCGCATTTGCCATCGCCACCGATGCGCTGGCTGGATGGGAGGCACATCTGCAGGCCTGCGACGTGCCTATCGAGGGCCGCACGCAATGGCCGGGCGGCGGGCACAGCCTGTACTTCCGCGATCCGGATGCGCATCTGCTGGAGCTGGCGACGCCGGGGCTGTGGCCGAATTACTGAGTGCCGATGACGCGGGTCTTGCGCAAGCGATCGACGTTGGTCGCCTGTGCGGTGCGCCCGGTGTGCGGTGTATCGACGGTTCGAGATGTACCGACAATTCAACAGGAAGCATGCAGCGCGCGACATGCGGCGTGCCGGATGCACTAGCGTCGGCACGCCGCAGGACCGGATCGCTCCCCCACCGTAGCCCAGAAACAACAACGCCGCGGTAATCGATCACCGCGGCGTTTTGCCTGGCTGCTGGCCTGTCCTGCTTACTTGGCTGCAGCTGGGGCGTTGTCGGTGGTGATCACACCGCAGGCCAGACGGCCGCCGGCGTTGCCGGTGGGCTGGGTTTTGTAGTCGTCGGCATCGGCGTGCACGATCACCGCGTGGCCGGCGATATCGAACTGGTCGGCCTTGCCCAGATTGACGTTGCTCGACACCGGGCCATCGATGCTGGCATTGCCCTGCGCATCGGCCTTGATGTTGGGCATGTCGCCGCCGTGGTGCGGATCGGCACTGACGGCGCCGTGATCGGACTGGGCCGGGTTGAAGTGGCCGCCGGCGCTGCTGCCGTCCGGTGCGCTGCAATCGCCCTTTTCGTGGATATGGAAGCCGTGTTCGCTGTCGGGCTTGAGGCCACTGAGCTGGCCGGTGACGCGCAGCGCGCCGTCGACGATCTTGAAGCTCACCGTGCCTTTGACGTCGCTGCCCTTGGTCGGCTTGAGCTCGGCGGTGGCGGTGGTGGTGGCCGCCGCTTCGGTGACCATGGACGCGGCGTGCTCACCGCCATGCGCCGCTTCGGCCGCTGCGCCGGCCTGCGGTGCGGGTGCAGGATCGGCCGGAGCGGGTTCGTCGCGCTTGCACGCGGTCAGCACCAGCGCGGTGGCCAGGAACAACGTCGTTGGAAGAATGCGCATGAGAAAACTCCTGTAGAAAGGCCGCAGCTGCAGCCAGGGGTGCCCCGACTCAGGGCTGCGAAGGGGGTGTGCGCCACTGGGTGACGCGGATGACGCCGCAGGCCAGACGTGCGCCGGCGTTGCCGCTGGGTTGGCTGCGATAGTCGTCGGCGTCGGCATGCACCACCAGCGACTTGCCGACCACGTCGGTGGGCGCGGCATCGCCCAGGGTGATGCCGGCAACGATCATGTCCAGATGCGCGACACCTTCGGCATCGGCACGCAGATTGTCCATGTCGCCAGCGTGGTGGGGAGTGTTGCCGGCACGTCCGTGCGCCGCACCGGTCGGATTGAAATGCGCACCGGCACTGCTGGCGTCGGCGGCGCTGCAATCGCCGCGTTCGTGCACATGAAAACCGGCCACGCCGCCCGGGCGCAGGCCACCGACCGTGCCGGTGATACGGATGCCTTGCAGCGCAGGGACCAGCACCACCCGACCGCTGACCAGGCTGCCCGATGCCGATGCCAGCGCCGCTTCGGCCTGCTGGACCGGACGCACGGGCACCACCCGCGCCGCCGGGGGCGGTGGTGGCGGAGGCGGTGGCGTGCTGCTGCAGGCGGCAAGCGCCAGCGCGGTGAGGGCAACGATCGTGGACGACCGGTAACGCATCGAGCTGTTCTCCTGATCAGGCTGGAAACCTATGCGGGCGCATGTTCACATGTCATGAAATGCGCCGCTGGCAGCACAGGAGTTTACGGGGTTGGTGTGGATGGTCGGGTTGTTGGAGGTGCGGGTCGATGGGATGTGGGTTGTTGGGATGGTGTGCGAAGCGCCGAGTACACGTGTCGTGAGCTGCTTGGACGATGGCGTCTGCACGTTAGAACTGCAATGGCGTCATCGAGCGCAAGGACGCGGCGGCGCGTCCCTGATCAACGCTTGCCGCGGGCAGTGTCGGCAGCCTCAGCTCGATCGAGGCACGGCGGAATAGATGCGCGTGCAGTAGCGCTTCCATCACCACAGCGACCCTCACCCCAACCCCTCTCCCATGAGAGAGGGGCTTAGATTCAGATCACCGGCGTTTGCGGCCCGGACCGAGTTTGCGGGTGACGGTGTTGCGGCCCAGACCCAATCGGGCGGCGGCTTCGGCACGGCGGCCCTGGGTGAGTTGCAGGGCGGCTTCGAGCAGGGTCTTGTCCAGGCGTTCGCGGGCTTCGGCGTGCAGGCCCTGGGCGCCTTCGCTCAGGCGTTGCGCAGCCCAGCTGGAGAGCATCTCGTCCCATTGCCCGTCACCGCGGCCGGCACGCTGGCGGCGGCCGCCGCGCGCCAGTGCCGATTCCACGTCCACCACGTCGATGATGTCGGCAGTGGCCAGGGCCGCCAGGCGCCAGCAGACGTTTTCCAGCTCGCGCACGTTGCCGGGCCAATCGTATTGGCGGAGTTGTTCCAGCGCGGCCGAGGACAGCCGCTTGGGCAGCATGTCGAGCTTGCGCCCGGCCATGGCCAGGAAATTCTCGGCCAGCTGCGCGATGTCGCCGCGGCGCTCGCGCAGCGGCGGCAATTGCAGGCGCACCACGTCCAGGCGATGCAACAGGTCGGCACGGAAGCGGCCTTGTTCGACCAGCGCCTCCAGGTCCTGATGGGTGGCGGCGATCACGCGCACATCGACGCGGATCAACTCGCGCCCGCCGACGCGGAAGAATTCGTTCTCGGCCAGCACGCGCAGCAAACGGGTCTGCAGCGGCAGCGGCATGTCGCCGATTTCGTCCAGGAACAGCGTGCCGCCGTCGGCCTGTTCAAAGCGGCCGATGTGGCGTTTGGTGGCGCCGGTGAAGGCGCCAGTTTCGTGGCCGAACAACTCGCTTTCCAGCAGTTCCGCGGGAATGGCGGCGGTGTTGAGCGCGACGAAGGGCTTGCGCGCGCGCGGCGATTCGTTATGCAGTGCGCGCGCCACCAGTTCCTTGCCGGTACCGGTCTCGCCGTTGATCAGCACCGACAGCGGTGCCTGCGCCAGCCGGCCGATCGCGCGGAACAGCGCCTGCATCGCCGGGGTGTCGCCGATCAGCGAGGCCGAGCCTTCTGCAAAGGGCGTCCCGATGATCTCCTCGACACCGGCATCGGCATCCGGCAGCGCGCGTGCGGCCAAGGCCACCGCATCGTCCAGATCGAAGGGCTTGGACAGGAACTCGTGCGCGCCGCCGCGGAAGGCGCCGGCGGTACTGGCCACATCGGTGTAGGCCGACATCACGATCACCGGCAGTTGCGGGTGCCTGGACTTGAGCTTGTCGAGCAGGCTCAGGCCGTCTTCGCCGGGCATGCGCACGTCGGTGAACAGCAGATCCGGGGTGGGCCGCATGGCCAGTGCCTGCAGTGCGGCGGCGGCGCTCTCGAAGCCATCCACGGCGTAGCCGGCATCGCGCAAGGCGGTGGACAGCACGAAGCGGACCGAACGGTCGTCGTCGACCACCCAGATGTGGTGGGATGCGGCGGCGGCCTCAGCCATGCAGATGCTCCTTGTCGTGATCGCCGGCCAGCTCGGGCAACAGCAGAGTGAAAACGGTATGTCCCGGCCGCGAGCGGTAGGTCAGCGTGCCGTGGTGTTCGCGCGAGACCTGCTGGGCCAGCGCCAGACCCAGGCCGCTGCCTTCGGCGCGGCCACTGACCAGCGGCAGGAACAGGTGCTCGGCCAGTTCCTCCGGCACACCGCCGCCGTCGTCGATGATCTCCAGCCGCAGCGACATCGCATGCACGCGGTCGCGGATGCGCTGGCCGTGCTCGACGCGGGTGCGCAGGGTCACCCGCGTGGCGCCGGCCTGGAACGCATTGCGCACCAGATTCCACACCGCCTGGGTCAGGCGGTCGCCATCGCCGAGGATGTCGGGAATGCTGGGGTCGTAATCGCGCTGCACCTGCACCGACCAGCCGCCCTCGGCCTCGGCCAGGCGCAGCACACGCTCGAGCACGACGTGGATGTTGAGGCGGTCGTGCGGGCGCGCCGGCGTGGGCGAGAGCAGGCGTTCGAGCAAGGTATTGAGGCGTTCGATCTCGGTGCCGATCAACTCGATCAGCTCGCGCTCGTCCTCGTCGCGCCCGGCCGAGCGCCGCGCCAGCAACTGCGCCGCGCCCTTGAGCCCGGCCAACGGATTGCGCAGTTCGTGCGCCAGCCCCTTGAGCGCGGCGCTCAAGGCATTGGGCAGCGCGTGGGTGGGATCCAGCGCGGGGAATTCGTCGACCGGATGGGTTTCCAGCAGCCAGCCGCCGTCGTCCAGCCGCGACAGCCAGCCTTCGGCAAAGCGCGGCGCGTCATTGGGCAGGCCCAATGCCAGCCGATGCAGGCGCAGCACGTCGCGCTCGTCGTTGAGCAGGAAACGGGCCAGCGCATCGCCCTGCACTTCCAGCGCGGCCAGCGGTTGATCGACCAGACGCCGCGCACTGACCCCGAGCCAGCGCGCGAAGGCCGGATTGACGCCCAGCACGCGGCCCTCGCGGTCGGCCCAGGCCACCGGTGTGCCCAGGCTGTCCAGCGACGGGAGAATGGACGACATCAGCATTGCACCAATTTAGTGCAAGCACGATCGGCCTGCGCATATGGCGCGCAGAACGAAGCATGCAGGCAAGGAATCGGGGCCGGATGGCAGCAGGTCGCACCGATCCAGCGGGCATCCGCGCCGACAGTCACAGGCGTGGGGCTGGTCATGCAGGCACCTCGGCAGTTGGTCCGCGCCCAGTCGGGCAACGGGGAAAACGGACCCGGCACGGCTGTCCCGGCCGGGTCGTTGCGCCACCCGCGGCAGCGTGGCCGCGGGTGTGCATGCTCAGGACTCGTATGCCGCTTCGCCGTGCGAGGTGATATCCAGGCCCTCGCGCTCGGCTTCTTCGGTGACGCGCAGGCCGAACACCAGCTTGGCGACCAGGAAGCCCACCACCGACACCACGCCGATCCACACCAGGGTGATGCCCACGCCCAGCGCCTGGATGCCGACCTGATGCACGATGTCGTAATCGCCGCCCTTCTGGCCGCCCAGCGAGGCCGCCGAGAACACGCCGGTCAGGATGGCGCCGATGATGCCGCCCAGGCCATGCACGCCGAACACGTCCAGGCTGTCGTCGGCGCCCAGCAGGCGCTTCAGGCCGGTGACGCCCCACACGCACAGCACGCCGGCGGCCAGGCCGATGACGATCGCACCGAACGGACCCACGGTGCCGCAGGCCGGGGTGATGCCGACCAGGCCGGCGACCATGCCCGAAGCCACACCCAGCGCCGACGACTTGCCCTTGATGATCTTCTCAGTCAGCGACCAGCCCAGGATGGCGGCCGCGGTGGCCAGCAAGGTGTTGAGGAAGGCCAGCGCCGCACCGGCATTGGCTTCCAGGTTGGAGCCGGCGTTGAAGCCGAACCAGCCCACCCACAGCAGCGAGGCACCGACGAAGGTCAGGGTCACGTTGTGCGGCTTGATCGCCTCACGGCCCAGGCCGGCCCGCTTGCCGACGAAGTAGGCGCCGACCAGGCCGGCGATACCGGCATTGATGTGCACCACGGTGCCGCCGGCAAAATCCAGCGCGCCCAGGCCGAACAGGTATCCGCCGGTGGCCCAGACCATGTGCGCCAGCGGCAGGTAGCCGAAGGTGAACCAGATCACCGAGAACAGCAGCACCGCGGCGAACTTGGCGCGTTCGGCAAAGGCGCCGACGATCAGCGCGCCGGTGATGCCGGCAAAGGTCGCCTGGAACGCCACGAACACGTATTCCGGCAGGCTCACGCCCTTGGTGAAGGTGGCTGCCAGCGTCTCGATGGTCACGCCCTTGAGCAGCGCCTTGTCCAGATTGCCGATCCACGGGCCTTCGCCGGAGAACGCCAGGCTGTAGCCGTACACCACCCACAGGATGGTCAGCAGCGAGAACACCACCGCGACCTGGATCAGCACCGACAGCACGTTCTTGGCGCGCACCATGCCGCCGTAGAACAACGCCAGGCCCGGCACCACCATCAGCAGCACCAGCAGCGTGGAGGTCAGCATCCAGGCGACATCGCCCTTCTCCACCACCGGCGCGGCTTCGGCGGCGGCCACCGGTGCGGCGGGCGGCTGCGCCGACGGCAGCGGTTCGGTGGTGACCGGTTCGGTCGGCAGCGGGGTGACCTGCGGGGTGGACTGCGCGTGCGCGCTGCCCATGCCGCCCACCACCAGCGCGCTGAACAGCATCAGCATGCAGACACTGTAGAACCGGGCTTTCCACCCGGCAAAAAGGGCTGTCTTCATAAGAACTCCGGGGGTGGGGGACTCAGAGCGCATCGGCGCCGATCTCGCCGGTGCGGATGCGCACGACTTGCTCGATCGCGGTCACGAAGATCTTGCCGTCGCCGATCTTGCCGGTGCCGGCGGCGTTCTGGATCGCCTCGACCACTGCGTCCAGCCGGTCGTCGGTCACCACCGTCTCGATCTTGATCTTGGGCAGGAAATCGACGACGTACTCGGCGCCGCGGTACAGCTCGGTGTGGCCTTTCTGGCGCCCGAAACCCTTGACCTCGGTCACGGTGATGCCCGACACGCCTGCTGCGGACAGGGCCTCGCGGACCTCGTCGAGCTTGAACGGCCGGATGATGGCGGTGATCAATTTCATGCGCATACCCCGAATGGTGGAAAAGACCGGCCGGCATTGCGCCGCCCGGCGGTGTCATTCACCTGGATGCCAACCCCGGCATCCGCGCGTTCGCGATTACGCAGACCTCGGCCGATGCAGATGCATCCGCCCCGTGGGAGAGGTCAGGCCCGCGCGTCGCGAACTGTGTGCTCTCTCAATACCCCTTCGCTCCCCGGCCGGTGCCGTGGAGCGATCAAACATGTGCGGCGATGGCGGAGGTGGGAGGGGGAGCCTCCGCCATCACCGCGGTGGAACTCAGTTGCCGTAGTACAGCTGGTACTCCAACGGGTGGGTCGCAGCACGGAACTTGGTCACTTCCTGCATCTTCAGCGCGATGTAACCGTCGATGAAGTCGTCGCTCATCACGCCGCCGGCCTTGAGGAACTCGCGGTCCTTGTCCAGCGCTTCCAGCGCCTGATCCAGGCTGGAGCAGACCTGCGGGATCAGCTTCTCTTCTTCCGGCGGCAGGTCGTACAGGTCCTTGTCGCTCGGCGCGCCCGGGTCGATCTGGTTCTTGATGCCGTCCAGGCCGGCCATCATCAGCGCGGTGAAGGTCAGGTAGCCGGACTGCAACGGATCGGGGAAGCGCATCTCGATGCGGCGCGCCTTCGGGTTGGTGACCCACGGAATGCGGCACGAGGCCGAACGGTTGCGGGCCGAATAGGCCAGCATCACCGGCGCCTCGAAGCCCGGGACCAGGCGCTTGTAGCTGTTGGTGCCGGAGTTGGAGAAGGCGTTGATCGCACGTGCGTGCTTGAAGATGCCGCCGATGTACCACAGCGCCATCTGCGACAGGCCGCCGTAGCCGTCGCCGGAGAACAGGTTGACGCCGCCCTTGGTCAGCGACTGGTGCACGTGCATGCCCGAGCCGTTGTCGCCCACGATGGGCTTGGGCATGAAGGTCGCGGTCTTGCCGTTGCGGTAGGCAACGTTCTTGATGATGTACTTCATCGTCAGCAGTTCGTCGGCCTTCTGCACCAGCGAGCTGAACTTGGTGCCGATCTCGCACTGGCCAGCGGTGGCCACTTCGTGGTGGTGCACCTCGGTCTCGATGCCGACCTGTTCCAGCGTCTTGATCATTTCCGCGCGCAGGTCGTGCAGCGTGTCGGTCGGCGGAACCGGGAAGTAGCCACCCTTCACGCCAGGACGGTAGCCGCTGTTGCCGCCGTCGTACTTGGCGCCGGTGTTCCAGGCAGCCTCTTCCGAGCCGACCTGGAAGAAGGTGTGGCCCATGTCGTTGGCAAAGCGCACCGAATCGAAGATGAAGAATTCCGGCTCCGGGCCGAAGAACGCCTGGTCGGCGGTGCCGGAGGACTTCAGGTAGGCCTCGGCACGCTTGGCGATGCCGCGCGGGTCGCGCTCATAGCTCTGCATGGTGGCCGGATCGAGGATGTCGCAGGTCAGCACGATGGTCGGATCGGCGAAGAACGGATCCAGATACGCAGTGCCGGCGTCCGGGAGCAGGACCATGTCCGACTCGTTGATGCCCTTCCAACCCGCGATCGAGCTGCCGTCGAACATCTTGCCTTCTTCGAACAGCGCCGGCTCGATGATGTTGGCCGGGAAGGTGATGTGCTGCTGTACACCACGCATATCGACGAAGCGCAGGTCGACAAACTCGACCTTGTTGTCCTTGATCAGCTTTTCAACATTTTCCACGGACATCGGAAGAAACCTCTGCAGGAGTTAAGTGGCTCGTGAGCGGAACTACAGCAGGGACCATGCCAAGCGCCGGATCTTCACAAGTCCTTGATTTTGCTTGCATCGCTTGAGGCCGCTCACGTCTAGCTAGCACCTTTTAGGTGCTAAGCAATCGCATGGTGCACCGATATGGTGCATGCCGCAATGCACTATCCTGACGCCTCCCCCATCCCCTCTCCAGTCCGATGTCCGATCTGATTTCCGCCCTGCTGTTGGGCATTCTCGAAGGCCTCACCGAATTCCTGCCGATCTCCAGCACCGGCCACCTGCTGATCGCCGAACAATGGCTCGGACGCCGTTCTGACTTCTTCAACATCGTCATCCAGGCCGGCGCGATCCTGGCGATCTGCCTGGCGCTGCGGCAGAAGCTGTGGACCCTGGCCACCGGCCTGGGCCAGCGCGACAACCGCGACTACGTGCTGAAGATCGGCGTGGCCTTCCTGGTTACCGCGGTGGTCGGGCTGATCGTGCGCAAGGCCGGCTGGCAGCTGCCGGAAACCGTGCACCCGGTGGCCTGGGCGTTGCTGATCGGCGGGCTGTGGATGCTGGTGGCCGAGCACTTCGCCGGCAAACTGCCCGAGCGCGACGTGGTGACCTGGAAAGTGGCCATCGCGGTCGGTCTGGCACAGGTCGTCGCCGGTGTGTTCCCCGGCACCTCGCGCTCGGCCTCGGCGATCTTCCTGGCCATGCTGCTGGGCCTGAGCAAGCGCTCGGCGGCGGCGGATTTCGTGTTCATGGTGGGCATCCCGACCATGTTCGCGGCCAGCGGGTATGCCCTGCTGGAGATGTACAAGGAAGGTGGCTTCGGCAGCGAGAACTGGGCCGATGTGGCGGTGGCCTTCGTGGCGGCGACCATCACTGGTTTTGTGGTGGTGAAGTGGCTGCTGGGCTACATCAAGAAGCACCGCTTCACCGTATTTGCGGTCTACCGCATCGTGCTGGGCGCCGCCCTGCTGCTGTGGCTGCCGGCGCTGGCCTGAAACGGCCACGCGGTCGCGTGTCGTGCCGGCTGAGCCGGCGCGGCATGCGAGGCACATGGCCGGGCAGTGACTTGCGTCATTGCCCTGGCCGCGCGGTGGCGGTATCACTGACATATCGATCACCGGGAGCCGCCGCATGCGTGCCGTGTTGTTTGCCCCTGCACTGCTGGCAGCGGGCGTGACGGCCTGCGGGTCGAGCACGCCGCCGCAGGCGCCCGGATCCAGCGCCGACGCCGCTGCCGCCGAGCCGGCCGCGACCAGCTCAATCGCCGCCGACAACGCGCCACTGCAGGCCACGTTGCGGGCGCAACACTGGCAGCTGCAGCAGGCCAGCGATGCGCACGGCACTGCCTTGCGCAGCCTGTTCGTCGCCGGCACACCGCCCTTGCAGCTGGATTTCAGCGATCACCGCATCCAGGTCAGCCAGACCTGCAACGCATTGGGCGCCGACTACAGCGTGGCGCAGGCGCATTTGCAGATCGGCCGGGTGGTGTCGAGCAAACGCCTGTGCGCGCAACCGCGGCGGATGGCCCAGGAGCGCGCTGCCAGCGAGTTGCTGTCCGGCCGCTTCGCGGTGGCGCTGAACACCGCGCAGGCCTCGCCGCAGCTGACCCTGACCCGCAGCGACGGCACCCGGCTGGTGTTCGGCGGTGTCGCCACGGCCGACACCCGCTACGGCGGCCGCGGCCAGACGCTGCTGATCGAAGTGGCGGCCGACACCGTGGCATGTGGGTCCGACCCGGCGCGCCAATGCCTGCAACTGCGCGAACAGGATGCGGCAGGGCAGCCTGTCACCCAGACCTGGCAAGCCTTCGAGGGCAAGATCGAAGGCTTCGAGCACGAGGCCGGCATCCGCACCCTGCTGCGGGTCACCCGCTACCCGGCCGCTGCAGGCACGGATGGCGCGCCGGTGTACGTGCTCGAGCAGATGATCGAAGCCAACGGTTGACCCGGTGTGGCGGCGATCGTGCGATTGACGCAGCACGCACCAAGGTCGCCGTTGGCCACAACCGGCCCCGCGCCGACCTGACCGGTGGCGCAGGACCGTTCGTTGCCGTCAGCGCAGCGCCGGATTCAGCGTGTAGGTGCCATGCAACGCCGCCTCGGCCAGCACGTGGCCCTGGATCGCCGCCAGCACATCGGCTGCGGTGAAGGTCTCGGGCAGGCTGAGCTGCGCCACGTCCAGCGCAAACACGCGGAAGAAATAGCGGTGCACCCGCAGGTCATTGAACGGCGGGTACGGGCCGTCGTAGCCCAGATAATTGCCGGCCATGTCGGCATTGCCGGCAAACCATTCGGTATACGAGTTCAGGCCCTGGCGCGCACCGGCCGGGCCGGCCGGCTGCTGCTTGCCCTTGGGCACGAAACCGTCGCTGCAGCTGCCTGCGGCGATCTCATGCACGTCGGCGGGGATGTCGGCCATGGCCCAATGCACAAAATCGGTGCGTGGCTGATCGACCGGGATCTGCACATCGTCGCGGCCCACGGTTTCCGGCACGGTCGGCACATCCGGATCCAGGCACAGCAGCGCGAACGAGCGCGTGCCGGGCGGCACCTCGCTCCAGGCCAGATGCGGGTTGCGGTTAGGCGCAAAGCCCTCGGGCGTTCCGGCGGCAAATTCCACCGCGATGGGCTTGCCGTTTTCGATGCTGTTGCTGGTCAGGCGCATGCAGGAGTCTCCGGGGCAATGAGGCCGACCAGGGTGCCTGGGTCCGCGCCGCAGAGGAAGCCATCGCCATGGAACCCTCTGGTGCGCCCGGCCGGGTTTATCGCGGCCGGTTCACCACGCCAGCGAACGCCGTGGCCGCGTGATCATGCATCGGCAAAGTGGACACTGCAGCGCCCGCGTGCGCGTAGCAGGGAGCGCCATATTCAGCCGGCCAATCTGCCCCGATTCGTAGGAGCGGACCTGGCCGCGACGGGGCGTTATCGGTAAAGCCACATCATTCGGTGGCAACGCATCGTCGGTGGCCGTGTTCATCGGTAACGCCTCGTCGCGGCCGGGGCCGCTCCTACGAGGTGGTGCGGGCTGCGCCGCCGAAGGCCGCCCCGGGCGTCGGCCGCGCCCACCGACAGTGAGCGCCACATTCGTTCGCCGACCAACCTGCACAGATTCGTAGGAGCGGACCCGGCCGCGACGGGGCGTTATCGGTAACGCCACATCATTCGGTGGCGACGCATCGTCGGTGGCCGCGTTCATCGGTAACGCCTTGTCGCGGCCGGGTCCGCTCCTACGAGGTGGTGCGGGCTGCGCCGCCGAAGGCCGCCCCAGGCGCCGGCCGCGCCCACCGGGCCGGGAGCGCCACATTCGTTCGCCGACCAATCCGCACCGAGCGTAGGAGCGGACCCGGCCGCGACGCGGCGTTATCGGTAAAGCCACATCATTCGGTGGCGACGCATCGTCGGTGGCGGTGTTCATCGGTAACGCTTCGTCGCGGCCGGGGCCGCTCCTACGGGGTGGCGCGGGCTGCGCCGCCGAATGCATGCCGCACCGGGCGCCGGCCGCGCCCACCTGGCAGTGAGCGCAGCCGTGCTGAGCGGTGCTCAGTCCTGCGGGTAACCGAAGCGCACCGCGATCAGCGTGAGCAGATCGAATTGCGCGCCCAGTACATTGCGGTAGTTGCGCCAGCGACCCGCGGCCAGGCGGGCCGGGCCGCGCGGTTCGACCAGCGGAAAGCGCAGGCCGAACGCCTGTTCCAGCGCGGTGGAAATGCCTTGCGGATCGCTCTCGATGCCGTCCAGGCGGATGATCCGGTGCGGATACAGATCGCGCTCGTGCAGCACGGCGAGCTGTTCCAGCGCCGTCAACAGCCAGTCGGCGGCCTGCTGTGGCGATTGCACGGCCAGCGGTGCCGGCGCGCCGGCCGACAGCCAGTCCAGCAGCATGTCGCGCGGGTCGCGCAGCGCGATCGCCAGCCGGCCTTCGGGCAGGTGCGGGCGCAGCGCGGTCAGCAAGGTGTTGTCCCACCACAGCAGCCAGTCGATGACGTTGCCGTCGTCGATACCGCGCCGCGGCAGCTGCGCCTTCCAGCCTTCCACCAGCGCCATCGGCGCCAGCTCGCCCGACGCCAGCTGCTCGACAGTGCGGTAGCTCTGCAGCGCATCGGACGGCGGCGTGCTGCCATAACGGTCGTCGCGCACCAGCGGGGTGGCCGCGCCCATCACCGCGACTAGGCGTTCGACATGCGAGCCGGGCGTGCCCCACACGAACAGCGGCCGTGCCGTCACCGTCTCGGGAATGGTCCCCAGCTCCGGCCACTGCATCGGCTGCTTGGCGGCCTGTGGTGGCAATGGCAGGCGGTGCTGGGTCTGTTCGCGCTGGAACTGCATCCAGGTCGCCACGGCCGCGTCGGGCTGGCCGGCGCGGTCCTGCACATTGCCCAGCCACGGCCGCAGCACGGTCTGCTGTGGCTCGGGCAGCGAGTCGATCAGCGATTGCACGCAGGCGATCGCCGCCGGCGGGTCGCGCTCCAGCAGCGCCTCGACGATGCGCTGCTCGCCGCTGAGGCGGCCCGGCTCCACCGCCACGATCTGGCGCGCCACCATTTCCGCTTGTTCGGCATGGCCCTGCATGTCGTGCACGCGCATCAGCGCTTCCAGTGCCGGCAGATGCTCGGGCATGGCCAGCAGCCAGCGCTCGATCACTGCCTGCGCCTGCGGCCCGCCGACCGGCTCCACCGCCAGCCGCGCCAGCCACAGGTCGTGCGCATTGGCCGAGGTGGCCAGCGCCGCGTCCAGGGTGTCGCGCGCATCGTCCACCGCGCCCAGCCGCTCCCAGGCGGTCAGCAAGGCATGCAAGGTGCGCCGGTCGGCCGGCCAATGCGCCAGCGCCAGGCGCAGGTGCGCGGCGGCCTGGTCGGGGCGGCCGGCCTGCAATTCCATCTCGCCGGCGAGCCGGCGCATGGCCGGGAGATCGCCGCCGGCCTGGGCGAACACGCCCTGCATCGCAGCCAGCGCATCGTCCAGGCGGCCCTGGCGCTGGGCCAACTGGGCGATGAAGGCGCGCAGCGCCGTACCCGGTGGATTGAGCTCGACCACGCGCTCGAAGGCGCGCTCGGCAAACGCGAAATGCTCCTTCTGCAGATACGCAAAGCCCAGCGCGAACATCACCCGCGGGTCGTCGGGCAGTTGCTCGGCGGCGCGGGTCAGCAGCGACAGCGCGCGCTCGCCCTGGCCGCGGCGCAGTTCCACCACGCCATCGACGGCCAGCAACTGCGGGTGCTCGGGCGCCAGACGCGCGGCAGTGCGGCTCAGCCGCTGCGCCTCGTCCAGATCGCCGCGCGCCACCGCCAGATGCGCCTGCATCACGTAGGCGTTGAACTGGTTGGGGTCGAGCGCGGTGGTGCGCGACAACGCGTCGTCCGCTGCCGACAGCTCGCGCATCGCCAGCAGCAGGCCGGCGCGCAGCAGATGCAGATCGGCATCTTCCGGCGTCAGCGTCAGCGCGGTTTCGATGCTGGCCAGCGCCAGCGCCGGTTGACCCTGCTGCTGCAGGGCCAGGCCCAGCCAGCGATGCGTGGCGGCGTTTTCGGGCGCGCTGAGGACCCACTCGCGGGCCAGCGCCACCGCATCGTCGGCCGCGTTGCGGCGCAGGGCTTGAAGAATGGCGTCTTGCATGGCGGAGGGCGTGTCCAGGACAAACGCCTATTGTAACGATGCGCGGGGTGCCGCCGACCTACCCCTGCGCCGCCAGCCGCTCGGCCACCCAGCGTTCGGCGAAACCATCGCCGCGGGCATTTTCCAGAAAGCCGCAGTGGCCGCCCCAGCGCGCGATTTCCAGCTGTGCATGCGCCGGCAGCTGCCAGGCGGCGAAATCCTCGAACGGAATGACCGGGTCGTCTTCGGCCATCAGGATGTCCACCGGCACCTGCAGGCCGGCCAGGCGCTCGCCGGCGATCGAATAACTGTCGAAATACGCTTCCAGCGAGCCATGCCCGGTGTGCTGCTCGGCCAGCCAGGCCATCAACCCGCGCATGTCCAGCGCCAGCGTGGCGTCGTCGTAGCCGTGCTGATCGGGGAACAGCTTGCGCTTGCGCAGCAACGACTCGCGCCACTTGCGGCGGAAATACCAATCGTAGAACTGCGGGCCCTTCTCCAGCTGCAGCATGGTCGCCGCCGGATCCAGCAACGGGCACACCGCCGCCACGCGCGCCAGCGGCAGCCCGGCCGCCGGTGCCCGCAGCGCCAGCCGCAATGCGAAATTGCCGCCCAGCGAATAGCCCGCCGCCAGCAACTGCGGCGCGGGAAACCGCCGCCACAGATCGCCCGCCGCGTTGACCACTTCCTCGATGCGATCGGAGTGGAACAGGTCCACGTTGAGGTGGTGCGTGCCGCCGTGGTCGCGGAAATTCAGCCGGAACACCTGATAGCCCAGGCCGAGCAGGCGCGCGGCGGTCAGCCGCATGTAATTGGACTCGGCACTGCCCTCCCAGCCGTGCAGCAGCAGCACCGTGCCGCGCACCGGGGCATCGCCGGGCGGGATGCTCATCCAGCCCTGCAGGCGCACGCCGTCGCCGCCGTCGAGAATGTGTTCGCTGGTGACCGCGCCGCTGGCGGCCAGCAACTGGCGGCTGCGGAGCCGGCGCAAGGCGCTGCTGCCCAGCACCGATTGCACATGCGGATTGCGCAGCCAGCGCGGCGGCAGATAGTCGGAGGCGTTCATGCGCTCATCGGGCCAGACAAGGGGGTGCCAGCCGCAGGGGTGATGAGCGCTTGCATCGTCGGCTCAGGACTCCATTGCCGCAATGATGCGTTGCCGCGAGGTATCGGCCAGGCGGCGGCGTCCTTCGATATCCAGCGCGCGGATCGGCTCGAGAAAATGCACCTCGGCCAGCCGCGACGGCTCGCCGAGCAGACGCACGATATTGGCGAAGAAACTCTCGCGCTCGCCGAACGCCACCACTGCCTGCGCATTGCCGCGCTCGCCGTAGCGCAGTGCCACCGGCTGCACCGGCACGCCGGCCTCGACCGCGGCCTGGAAGATGCGTGCGTGGAACGGGCCGACTTCGGTACCGCCACGGGTGCGGCCTTCGGGGAACACACCCACCGGCTTGCCGCTGCGCAGGCGCAGCAGCATTTCCTGCAGCACCCCGCCCAGCGATTCGGTATTGCCGCGCTGATGGAAGATGGTCTGGCCCTTGGTCGCCAGCCAGCCGACCAGCGGCCAGCCGGCGATCTCGCGCTTGGCCACAAAGCCCATCACGCGCTGGCTGTGCAGCATCGAGATGTCGACCCAGCTGACGTGGTTGGCCACGAACAGGGTCGCGCCCGGCAGCGGGGTGCCGAAGCGCCGCAGGCGGAAGCCGAAGATGCGCATCAGGTTGCCCTGCCACCAACGGATCATCAGCTCGTCCAGGGTGTCGTCGCGCCCGGTGCGGATGCGCGCCAGCGGCGGCGCCACCACGCACAGCATGGTGATCGGCAGGCAGATGCTCAGATGCACCAGCAACAACGGCACCCGATACAGGTACCGGAACCAACGCAGCACGCTGCCAGCGTCGCGCGTGGCGTCCAGGGATGACTCGCTCATTGACGGAACCGGACCGGTACCAGGGGAAGGAAGCGCAACTATTGTGACAGCAGCGTGGCCTGCGCGCAGTGCCCGCCGCGGGTGGCGCTGTTCCACCCATGCACTTGCACGGCGTGCTCAGCCATTGCTGCGCGGGACCACGGCCAGGGTCAGCCGCGAGACGCAGACGCGCTTGCCGGCCGGATTTTCGATGCTGATGTCCCAGACCTGGGTGCTGCGCCCCACATGCACCGCACGCGCAGTGCCGGTGACCAGGCCATCGGTGGCAGCGCGCAGGTGATTGGCATTGATCTCCAGCCCGACGCAGATCTGGGTGGTCATGTCCACACACAGGTTGCCGGCGCTGCTGCCCAGGGTTTCGGCCAGCACCACCGACGCACCGCCGTGCAGCAGGCCGTATGGCTGCTTGGTGCGCGCATCCACCGGCATGGTGGCGCTCAGCCAGTCGTCGCCGGCGGCGGTGAACACGATGCCCAGATGTTCGATCAAGGTGTCACGGCTGGAGGCGTTGAGGGCGGCCAGGTCGACGGGTTCGCGGAAGGTCATAGGCTGGGGATTGGGGATTGGGGATTGGGGATTGGGGATTGGGGATTGGGGATTGGGGATCGGGAATCGGGAATCGGGAATCGGGAATCGGGAATCGGGAATCGGGAATCGGGAATCGGGAATCGGGAATCGGAACAGCATCTGCGGCGCTGGGATCTGATGCAACTGCCTTTGGCTGGCGCTACGAGCCAGCCCGCGATGGTGACTTCGGCGGATGGCGGTGTGTGGCGCGCCGCCCATTTACCTACCGCAGCGCACCGCGCCATTGCAGCGGTGCGTCACTCCACGATGCACCGGTTGCCACGCGCCATCTCGATGCCGGCCCCGGGCCGGCACCGCTGCGATCAGAGGATCGGCACCAATCCTGCACCGAAGGCGGTCAGCATCCGCACCAGCAGCCATTTCGGGCCAACGTTGACCTCGGGGAAATCGCCTACCGCCACATAGCACTGCCGGAACTGCGGGTCCTGGCGCTTGAGCGGGAACGGGCAACCCGGCCCCGGCTGGAACTCGTAATTGGTGGCGTAGCGCCAGGGCCAGAAATCCAGCACCGGCAAGGCTTCGGACACCTTGCCCACGCTGTAGTTCAATCCGCTCAGCACCGGCGGCTTTTCGCGCGGGGCCACGGTCCAGGCGTTTTCCGGCGCCATGTCGCGCTCGATGCTGGCCGCCAGCGCCTGCGCAAAGCGCGCATCGTCGATCACCACCGCCGCTTCGGTGTTGTAGTTCTCGCTGCGCGGATCGAAGTTGTGCGTGCCGATCACGCCGATGCGGCGGTCCACCACCAACGACTTGGCATGCAGGCCCATGCGCGCACCGGCACGGGTCACCGGCAGCGGCCTGTTGACCGCGCGCGTGCCCAGGAACGAGGGCCGTGTCTCGGTGCGCAGCACGCGCCGATCGACCTCGCTGCCGCCGGGCGCACGGCCTGCGCCACCCCCGCTGCCGCGGATCGCAGTGCCGGCCGTACCACCGCCACCACTGCCACGCATGGCGTTGCCGGCCGCACTGCCGCCGATCACCCGGTTGACCCGACCATCGTCTTCGGCCGACTCGGCCGCCGCGGGGTTGAGCGGATCGGGCACCAGGTTGGCGTACTCCACCGGCGCGTTGAGCGGGAACGGCTTGAATTCATAGACGTTGAAGCCCAGCTCGCGCATGTTGCGGCGTTTGAACTTGTACGACAGCGCATACACGATCGGGTTGTCGGTGGCGGCCAGGCTATTGGTCGACACCACGATCCGCGGCGGCTGCGGGCGCTGGCGCAATGCGCGGAAGATCGCCTGCGCCTCGTCGGACAGCACCAGATACGGCGTCTGCAGCAGCACTTCCTGCTGCGCGCCGGCAATCAGGCCGTCCAGCTCCGGCGCGGTGGATACCGCCTTGGCGGCGTGCTCCTTGCGGTGCTTCTGCGGCAGGTCGGCCACATACAGCACGCGCTGCACCGGCATGGCCGGGGTCACGAACGCATCGCGCACGAACTGCGGATCGCGCGCCTCCTGATCGACCCGCTCCACCCGATCGGGGCGGCGGAACGTGGCCGGCGGCATCTTGGGCGCGCCCTGCTCCAGCAGCAGGCGCCCGACATCGTTCAGACGCTCGGCCGGCACGCTGCGGCGCGCGCGCCAGAACGCATCGAAATTGGCGGCCATCGCGCGTACTTCCGGCCCGGCCAGGATCACGTCGCGGTCGCGGAAGTTGTACTCGCTGTCCCAGTCGTAATAGTCGTCCTGGTAATTGCGGCCGCCGACCACGCCGAGCACGTCGTCCACCACCAGCAGCTTGTTGTGCATGCGCTGGTTGAAGCGACGGAAACAGCACACCACGCTGCCGGCATAGTCGAAGTAATTGAGCTTGACCTTGCCGAAGGTCGGGTTGTAGATGCGCAGCTGCAGGTTTTCGTGAGTGCTGGCCAGCGCACCGAGAATCTGCAGATCGGCGATCGCCGAAAGCTGATCGATCAGGATGCGCACCTTGACCCCGCGCTGCGCCGCATCGGTCAGCGCATCCAGCACCATCCGCGCGCTGTCGTCCTTGTCGAAGATGTAGGTCTGCAGGTCGATGCTGCGGGTGGCGCTGCGGATCAGGTTGAGCCGCGCCACCAGCGATTCTTCGCCGTGATCGACGATGGTGGCGTAATGCCGCGGCGCGGCCGGCGTGGAGGCGGTGATCGCCTCGCCACCCAGCGCGCGCAATGGCGAGAGCTGGGCGCAACGATTGGCCTGCGTGCAGCTGACCACGGTGCTGCGGGCAGCGGCCGCCACCCCGGCGGCACGGTTGCGTTCGATTTGCGACAGGCCGGCGCATCCGGTGCCGAGCAACAGCGTTGCCAGCACAAGCATCCTCAACAGGAACCTCACGGGCGCCGCGCCTCCTGCAACCGCCCACGCAGAATGAACGTCACCCTGTCGCCCAGGGCCATCTGCCACGCATTCATTCCGTAACGTCCACGCAGGACCGTACCTCGACTGATTACATCGCAATCATAGCCCGGCCGCGCGCATTCAGCCGGCACCACGTGCAGGGTCTCGATGTGGGTGATTCCGCGAATGGTCAGGTTGCCGGTGATGTCGCCGCCCTTCTTCACCACCTCCGCGGTATAGGGAAACGACTCGAATTCCACCACCGGATACTGCGCGACGTCGAAAAAATCCTCGCCGCGCATCCACGCCGTGTAGCGGTCCTTGCCGGGAATTTCCACCTGCGTGGCATCCAGACGGAAACGCACCTGCTGGCGCCCGTCAGGCAATTCCGCCAATTCACCCCGAAAGCGCGGGAAGAACCCCTCGATCTTCATGCCGAAGCGCGTCCTGATCTCGAACCCGAAGCGCGATTGCACCGGATCGATGGAATGCAGCTTCTGCTGCGCCATGCAGGGAAGAGCGACCCAGAGCGCGAGCCAGGCAAACCAGCGCAGCGACGATGACACGGATCAAGGCCACCAGAAGGCGGTCAGGCGGGCGATGCCCGGTTCGATGGCCGCATCCAGCGGCAGTGCCAGCAGGGCGATCGCGGCGGTCGGCATGCCGCGGTAGTCGCCGGTCTGGCCGCTGTGCATCAAGGCGGCCAGCCGTTCCAGGCCCGGGTTGTGGCCGACCAGCAGCAGGCGCTCGGCATCGCGGTGTTCGTCCACCAGGCTGGCCAGGGTGCCCGGCGTGGCGTCGTAGATCCGCTCGTCCAGGCGTTGTTCGATGTAGCCGGTGAGTTCCAGCACCGCTTCCAGCGTCTCGCGCGCACGTCGCGCCGGCGAGCACAGCACGCGGTCGGGCACCAGGCGCTGCTCGCGCAGCCAGCGGCCGGCAGATTCGGCCTCGGCGATGCCGTGCGGGGACAGCGGGCGATCCAGATCGGCCTGGCCGGTATCGGCCGGTTCGGCGTGGGCGTGTCGCAGCAGTATCAGTTCGCGCATGAAAACACTCCGGTCTAGGACTTCTTGAGCCACTTGAACAGCGGCTCCCAGTCCTGTTGATGGTCGCGCACCTGCGCCGAGCGGTAATCGAACAGGCTGCGCCCCAACCCGGCCATCACCACATAGGCCTGGGTGTCGCGCAGCTGGGTTACCAGGGGATAGGGCCAGGCGCCGATCATCTCGGCAGCTTGCTGCGAGGTCTGGGTCCAGGGACGGGCGCGGTTGAGCACCAGGCCCACCGGCAATTTGCGCTGATGCACGCGCGGCACCTTGGCCAGCGTGTTGAGGAAGCCGACCACCGCTTCGATATCCAGCGCCGAGGACAATACCGGCACCACGATGGCATCGACGTGGTCGAGGAAGCCGCTCAGGTCGTCGGCCATCGCACCGGCCGGAGCATCGATGACCAGCTGGTCGGTACCATCGGGCACCGCGGCCTGCCAGTTGCGCCGGCGGGTGGCGTCGATCGGCAACACCGCACTTTCCAGGCTGGCGCGACGCTGCGCCCAGCGCGTGGACGAGCCTTGCGGATCGGCGTCCGCCAGCACGGTGCGCTGGCCCTGCAAGGCCGCATGGGCGGCCAGATTGGTGGCGATCGTGGTCTTGCCGACGCCGCCTTTGGAGCCGGCCACCAGGACTGTCTTCATGCACGCCTCGCTTCCGGGAGCAAGCCGGCAGCGTACACCGCGACGAAGTGAGGAAGTAGTCGAAAGGCGTTAAACGTCCACCGTCGATCGCTCTCGCACTGCAGCATCGTCCGCTGGCGAATGGCCGAGGCGACATGCGCCGGCCAAGCGGATCAGCGGGTCTGGTGGCCCGGTGCGCCCGGCTGCCAACCCGCTGGCGGCTGCACTGCAAGGCCTTGACGCTGTAACCGCGCACGCAACGCCGGCACTTCGCCCTGCGTCAGGACGGCCTCCAGCTTGTCGGACATGCCATCGACGGTGGACGCGCGGAGCTGCTCCTGCTGCTGTAGCCACTGCAGTTCCCGCACCCGCGCCTGCCAGCGCGTGGCATCGGCGCCGCTGCTCAGTGCCGCCATGCCTCTGCTGCCGATCATGGCGGTGGCCAAGGTGGACTCGTCATTGGCCACGTTGTTCAGCACGGCCATGCACTCGTCGCGTAACGCGGCCGTGACACCGGTGGGGCTGCAACGCCGCATCAGATCGCCCAGCGCGGGAAGTGCATGTGCAGACCAGGCACCCATCACGAACATCGCCGCCATGTCCGCGCCAGTGGAAGGCATGCCTTGCGCGTCGAGTTGCGCGCGCAGGCTGACCGAGGCCAGCGATGGCCATTGCACGCTGTCGTAGCTGGCATGCAGGGCCTTGCCGAATGCCAGCGCACCGCTGTCGAAATGATCGGACTGCACGGCCGCCTGCCAGGCGCGCTCGGCAGCCGCCTGGTCGCCGCGGCGCTGCGCAGCCGTATAGGCACGCAGATGCACACTGGCGTTGCCGGCATCGGCCTGCTCCAGGAAAGCCAGCGCAGCGCCTGGGTCACAGCGCAACGCAGGTGCGCAACCGGCGGCTTCCATGCGTGCCACCAACGGGTCGCGCGGCCGCGCGTCCAGGGCACGCTGCAGCCAGACCCGCTGGATGGGGGCATAGCCTCCGTCTGCGGCCGACGCCGCGTCGTCCTCGGCATCGACCCACAACAGACCGGCCAGATACAGCTGCCTGGGCTCGCCGCTGGACGCCATGCTGCGCAGGCGTGCCTGCATGGTCTGGCCGACCTGGCGCGCCCATTGATCCACCAGCGGATCGTTGGCCGCAGCCGCTGTGCTCGCAGGCGCTGCCGCCATGGCCGGATGTGCCACGCAGACGCTGCCAAGCCATAGCAGCGCCGTGGTGATCAAGCGATATCCGTGCATGTATTGCTCCTGTCCATGTGGGCGCGCAGTGTTGCGGGCCAGCATTTCATACGGACCAGGCCCTATCAAGCCACCAGGCGTGCCAACAGCCAGGCCCATGCAGGCAGGGTCAGCAGCGACAGCAGGATGCTGTAGCCGACCATCGCTGCGGCCAGGCGCGGCGCCAGCCGATGCGTGATGGCCAGCGCGGCGGCGGTGATCATGGTGGGCATGGCCGATTCGAGAACGTTGGTCTGCAGCATCGCGCCATGCAGGCCGAGCGCCAACGACAGCGGCAATGCCAGGATCGGCATCACTGCCAACTTGAAGGCCAGGCCCACGGCCAAGGGTTTAAGTTCGTCCGCAGGCAGGCGCAACTGCAGCGAGAAGCCTACCGCCAGCATCACTAGCGGCAGCATCGCGTCGGCCAGGCTCTTCAAGCCCGCGCCGATCCAGGTCGGCGGCTGTTCCGGCATCACCGTCAATGCAAACAGCAATGCCCATAGCGGCGGGAAGCGCAGCACGCGCAACAGGATCAGCTTTGCGGTCGGCGGAGTGTCGCCGCTGTAGCGGGCCAGCACATACAGCCCGAACGTCGATAACAGCACGAAGGTGCCGAACTGGTCGTAGACCACCGCATACGGCAGGGCGTGATCGCCGATCAACGCGCGCACCATCGGAAAGCCGATGAAGCTGGAGTTGGTGAACACCACGCACATCAGCAGCGCGGCGTATTCCTCGCGCTTGAACCGGAACAGGCGGCTGCAGCCCCATAGCAGCGGCACGATGATTGCGGTCAGCAGCCACGGGGTGGCGATCACCCCACCCAGCGAGGCATCCAGGTGCAACCGCGGCACATAGGTCAGCACCGAGGCTGGCAGGCAGATGTACAGCACGATGCGATTGAGTACATCGGCGCTGTTGTCCGGCAGCACCCGCAAGCGCGCGAACAGCAGGCCGAGCCCCAACATCGCCAGAATCAACGCAAATGCATCCACCGCCATGGCGTGGTCATGTCCGTGGGAAAGCGACACTCAGCATCGCATAGTGGGCGTGTCGTGCCTGGATCAGTGACGGGCTGGATCGGCGACGGGCTAAATCGGCAAGCATGCCTACGCGTGGCGCAGATCGGTCGCTCAACGCCTGGCGACAAGCATGTCGAGGCTTGCCGCTTCCGGGATGTTGCCAAAGCTAGTCAGTCGAGGGCTCGGCGCCCTCACCGCACTAGGAAGTTGGTCGGTGGCCGAATGAAAAACTGCTTGCTCGATGCATCGACCATTGAGCCATTGAGCCGGCCCATCATTCTCCAGCGATGCACATCGCGCACCGCTCTTGACCGTGCACACCGACCATCTCGACGGGTCCTTGCCCGCTCACCGTCGCGGGACCTTACGCGGCATGGATGCCGCGTAAGAGCCTACACGGACGTACTTGCGGCGTGTCCCGCGATGGTGGGCGGGCAAGGGCCCTGCAGCCAAACCGCAGATCAACCGCTCTACGATTGAGCTATCGCACGGACGACTACCTCAAAAGACCGACCATCTCGACCAGTCCTTGCCCGCCCACCGTCGCGGGACCTTACGCGGCATGGATGCCGCGTAAGAGCCTACATGGACGTACTTGCGGCGTGTCCTGCGAGGGTGGGCGGGCAAGGGCCCTGCAGCCCAGCCGCAGATCATCCGCTTTACATGTGATCCATCCGCACAGGCCAATCGCAAGTCGCGATGGCCAGCCGGCGCCGGCCACAAACGCCGTGCGACGTGATGTACAGCAGCGCGCTACGGGGCTTTCTGCAGCGCGCCGCCGCCGAGTTACGGAAACGCCGGCGGGTTCGCCTGCCATGCCGCAAAGACCTCGGCCAGGCTGGCGCGTTCGGCCTCGCGCCAATCCGGCAGCAAGGTGGCGTAGCTGGCGGTGCTGCTCCAGCGATCCGGCCAGGTGCGCACTGCGGCGGCATACCACTCGACCGCTTCCTGCTTACGCCCGCTGCGCCATAGCGCCAGCGCCGCAGTCGTCGGCAACCAGGCCGGCGCGGCCGGGCGGCCGTTGGCCAGGCCGGCCCACTGCTGCAAGGCCTTGTCGGGCTGGTCGGCGCGCAACAGATCCCAGCCGTAGTTCCAGGTGATGGCACGGTATTGCTGGCTGCCGTTGGAGACCAGCCCCAGGGCACCCTGGTAGAGCTCGTCGCCCAACTGCGTGCGTCCCCCGGCATAGGCCAGCGAGGCCAGTTGCGCGCGCGGCTCGGCCGCGCGGGCGTCACGCTGCACCATCGCCGCCAGGCGGTCGACCACCGCATCGCCCTGCCCCTGTACCGCGACCACGGCCTTGGTGGTGCCGCGATCTTCGTCGAAATAGAACTCCTTGGGCTTGGGCAGGTTCTGCGCCTGCGCCATCGACCACACGCCCCCGAGCAAGGCCAACATCGCGGCCCATGCGTATTTCCTTTTCACTGGCTTTATCCCCTGACAGCAAACGACCCTTCCCGTCCCCATCGTAACCGCAGCGCGACGGCTGTGCATCCGCATGCAACGGGCGCGTGAAGGGCGACTGTTACACTTTGCACCGCCGTTTTGGAATCCGTCGGGCAGGTCATTGGTTTCAGATGACACGCACCGGGTCCCAGCCACCCTTTCCGGGCACGCCATGACCAGTACTGCTGCACTCTCTTCTCCCGACTCTGCCAACACGCCGGAGCTCGGCCAGGTGGATGCGGATTACACGCTGGAGCACAAGTACACGCGTGCCGACGGGCGCATCTACCTGTCCGGCGTGCAGGCGCTGGTGCGGCTGCCGTTGATGCAGCGCCTGCGCGATGACGCCGCCGGCCTTGCGACCGCCGGCTTCATCAGCGGCTATCGCGGCAGCCCGCTGGGCGGTTTCGACCTGGAGCTGTGGCGTGCGCGCAAGCATCTGGACGCGGCCAGGGTGACCTTCACCCCCGGCCTCAACGAAGATCTGGCCGCCACCATGGTCTGGGGCACCCAACAGACCAACCTGTTCCCCGGTGCCAAGGTGCAGGGCGTCTACGGCATGTGGTACGGCAAGGGCCCGGGCGTGGACCGCAGCGGCGATGTGTTCAAGCACGGCAACGCCGCCGGCACCTCGCCGTATGGCGGCGTGCTGGCACTGGCCGCCGACGACCATGCCTGCCGCAGCTCCACCCTGCCGCACGGTTCGGAAGAAGAATTCGTCAGCGCGATGATGCCGATCCTCAACCCGGCCGGGGTGCAGGACATCCTGGACATGGGCCTGCTCGGCTGGGCGATGAGCCGCTATACCGGGCGCTGGGTCGGCTTCAAGACCATTGCCGAGACGGTGGAGTCGTCGGCCTCGGTGGATGTGGATCCGTTCGCACGCAGCATCGTGTTGCCGGAGGACTTTGCGCTACCGGCGGGCGGCCTGAGCATCCGCTGGCCGGACCCGCCGGTGGACCAGGAAATGCGCCTGCACCGCTATGCGATCGCCGCCGCACAGGCCTTCGCACGGGCCAACCAGATCGACAAGCTGGTGCTGGATTCGCCACATGCGCGGCTGGGCATCGTCACCACCGGCAAGAGCTATCTGGACGTGTTGCAGGCGCTGGAATACCTGGGCCTGGATGCGCAGGCCTGCGCGCAGATCGGCATCCGCGTGTACAAGGTCGGCATGACCTGGCCGCTGGAGCCGGTGGGCATCAGCGCGTTCGCGCGCGGGCTCGACGATATCGTGGTGGTGGAAGAGAAAAAGGCCTTCATCGAGCGCCAGATGAAGGAGCTGTTCTACAACTGGCCGGCCAGCGCCGGTGCACGGCCGAGCATCGTCGGCAAGTACGACGAGCAGGGCGAATGGATCCTGCCGTCCACCGGCGAGTTGACCCCGGCCACGATCGCCGCGGTGATCGGCAAGCGCATCCAGCGCTTTGCACTGCCGTCCAGCGCGATGACCGAGTCGATCGAACAGCGGCTGCGCTGGATGGACAGCAAGGAGGCCGAAATGGCCTTGCCGCGCGCGCTGTTCCCGCGCGTGCCGCATTACTGCTCCGGCTGCCCGCACAACACCTCCACCGCGGTGCCGGAAGGCTCGCGTGCGCTGGGCGGCATCGGTTGCCATTACATGGTGACCTGGATGAACCGCTCCACCGACACCTTCACCCATATGGGCGGCGAAGGCGTGACCTGGTCGGGGCAGGCGCCGTTCACCGAAACGCCGCACGTGTTCCAGAACCTGGGCGACGGCACCTATTTCCACAGCGGCTCGCTGGCAATCCGGCAGTCGGTCGCCAGCGGCGTCAACATCACCTACAAGATCCTCTACAACGATGCGGTGGCGATGACCGGCGGCCAGCCGGTGGACGGCACGCTCACCGTGCCGGACATCGCGCAGCAGCTGCGCGCCGAAGGCATCCACACCATCGCGGTGGTCAGCGACGACATCGGCAAATGGACGCGCCGGCGCGAGCGCTTCCCCAGCGAGGTGGCGTTCCACGATCGCAGCGAACTGGATGCGGTGCAGCAGCAGTTGCGCACGGTCAAGGGCGTGTCGATCCTGATCTACGACCAGACCTGCGCGACCGAAAAGCGCCGCCGCCGCAAGCGCGGCAAGCTGGTCGACCCGCCCAAGCGCGTCATGATCAATTCGCTGGTGTGCGAAGGCTGCGGCGATTGCGGCGAAAAGAGTTTCTGCGTGTCGGTGCTGCCCAAGGAGACCGAATTCGGCCGCAAGCGGCAGATCGACCAATCCAATTGCAACAAGGATTATTCCTGCGTGTCGGGCTTTTGCCCGAGCTTTGTCACCGTGCATGGCGGTGCGCCGCGCAAGGGCAAACAGCGCGATGCCAGCGCCTTGCTGGGCAACCTGCCCGCGCCGCCGCAACGCACCACGCTGCAACAGCCCTGGAACATCCTCATCACCGGCGTCGGCGGTACCGGCGTGGTGACCATCGGCGCATTGCTCGGCATGGCCGGGCACCTGGAAGGCAAGGGCGCCACGGTGCTGGACCAGACCGGCCTGGCGCAGAAGGGTGGCGCGGTGACCACGCATATCCGCATCGCGCGCCGGCCGGCCGATATCCACGCGGTGCGCATCGCGGCCGGCGAAGCGGATCTGGTGCTGGGCTGCGACATGGTGGTGGTCAACGATTATTGGGCCCTGTCCAAGGTGCGCGACGGCCGCACCCAGGTGGTGCTCAACACCTACGAAGCGATGCCGGGCAACTTCACCACCCAGCCGGATCTGCAGTTCCCCGCCGCCGAGATCATTGCCGGCGTGCGCACCGCATTGGGCGGCCAGGAGCCGCTGTTGCTGGATGCCACGCAACTGGCGACCGCGCTGCTGGGCGATGCGATCGCCAGCAACCTGTTCGTGCTCGGCTATGCCTGGCAACACGGGCTGGTGCCGTTGTCGCATGCCGCGCTGATGCGCGCCATCGAGCTCAATGGCGCGGCGGTGGCGATGAACCAGCAGGCGTTTGCGTGGGGGCGCCTGGCCGCGATCGACCTGCCGGCGGTGCAGCAGGCCGCAGGACTGCGCAAGGGTGGCGAGCGTGCGCATGCACAGGGCGATACGCCGCCAGTGCGCGCACCGGGCAGCTGGGAAGAGCACGATCTTGGCGGACAGACCGCACCGCATGCGCTGGCGCAGAGCGACGGCAACACGCTGCATGGCGATGTCGATGCGCCCACGCATCCGCTCGACGACGAGCAGCTGGCGCAGTCGCTGGACGAAGCCATCGCGCGGCGCGCGGCGTTTCTGACCGACTACCAGGATGCCGCCTACGCACAGCGCTATCGCAGCCTGGTCGAGCGCGTACGCACGCACGAAGCGCAACAGGCGCCCGGCAGCAGCGCGCTGAGTGAGGCAGTGGCGCGTTACTTCTTCAAGCTGATGGCCTACAAGGACGAATACGAGGTGGCGCGGCTGTATACGCGTGGCGACTTCCAGCGCCGGTTGCAGCAGCAGTTCGACGGCGACTACACCTTGCACTTCCATCTGGCACCACCGCTGTTGGCCAGGAAGGATGCGCACGGCCACGCGATCAAGCGCGAATACGGGCCGTGGATGTTCACTGCCTTCAAGCTGCTGGCGCGGCTGAAGTTCCTGCGCGGCGGCAAGCTGGATGTGTTCGGCTACAGCGCCGAACGGCGTGGCGAGCGTCAGCTGATTGCCGACTACGTGGCAACAGTGGACACGCTGCTGCAACGGCTGGATGCCGACAACGTCGGCCTGGCCGCGCAGATCGCCAGCATTCCCGAACATATCCGCGGCTATGGGCATATCAAGCACGCGCACCTGCAGGAAGCCAAGGCACGCGAAGCCGCGCTGCTGGTGCAGTGGCGCAATCCCAAGGCCTTGCATGTGGTGCAGGCGGCGTAGGTCTGCGGATCAGCGTTGCAGGATCAACGCGTTGCGCGCCGACCCGATGAGGTGTTGCCGGTAGTGCGGCAGTGACAGGCTGGTGGGTCGTGGCACAGACGCCGCGCAACGGCCGCTGCTGCGTCGACTGATCACGTTTGCCGCATGACGGCGGTCAGTGCCGGCTGAGGCGATGGGCTGCCGGCGTCACGATCGGCTCGCCAAGGCGCTCCTGCCGCGCACGCGAGCGGTGCTGCGCCTGCAGCGCCCACCCGTCATTCGAAATGCAGACCGCGTTTCAGGCGGACCGGCCCACGCACAGTTCGCACATCGACCACTTCACCGCTTTGGCTGATCTGCACCACGTCCCTGCCAGCCAGATCAGCAGCAACGCTGCGGATCTGCGGCATCAGCGCGCGCCAGCGCGCTTCGTCGCCGCTGAGTGCGCGGGCAACCTCGGACGGGCAGATCGATTGCTCCGGCCGCCGGCGCGCCAGTAGCGCGCGGATGGTCGCGACGATATGCGCCTCGTCGATCCGTTGCACGCCAGACGCCAGAACTCAGAGCGGGCGCAACACGCGCAGGCCGAACCAGTCCTTGGCATCGTTCCAGCCGTGAGTGACTTTCAGCCCCGCAGCGGCGGCAAGTTCGGCAAAGCGCGCGTCGGTGTACTTGTAGCTGTATTCGACCTGCATCGCCTCGCCTTCGGCAAATTCGAATGCCTTGCCGCCCACCTGCACGCGCTGGGCGCGCTGGCTGATCAGGAAGGTTTCGATGCGGCCGCGCTCCCGCGCATACACCGCGTGGTGGCGGAAGCCGTCCAGATCGAAGTCGCTGCCGATCTCGCGGTTGAGCCGCGCCAGCAGATTCAGGGTGAACTCGGCAGTGACGCCGGCCGCATCGTTGTAGGCGGCCTCGATCAGGCCGGCATCCTTGTCCAGATCGATGCCGACCAGGGCGCACCCGTCGCTGCCCATGGTCTGGCGCATCGCATCGAGCAACTCGACGGCGGCATCATCGGTGAAATTGCCCAGCGTCGAACCGGGGAAGAACACCAGATGCCGGCGCGCCGGGCGCTGCGCCTGCGGCAGCTGCAGCGGCTTGGTGAAGTCGGTGCATACCGGCAGCATCTGGATCTGCGGGAACTGCTGCGCCAGCCGCGCGGTGCTCTCAAGCAAGGCCGTGCGCGAGATTTCCAGCGGCGTGTAAGCCACCACATCGCGCAGGCCCTGCAGCAGCAATTCGGTCTTGCGCCCGCTGCCGCTGCCGTATTCGACCACGTGCACGCCAGCGCCGATCGCCTGCGCGATCGAGGCCATGCTGGCCTCCAGCAAGGCCAGTTCGGTGCCGGTGAGGTAATACTCCGGCTGCCGGGTGATCGCCTCGAACAACTGCGAGCCGTGCGCATCGTAGAAATACTTCGACGGCAGCGTCTTGGGCGTTTGCGACAGGCCGGCCAGCGCGTCGGCGGTGATGTCATCCGGTTGCGGGCGCAGGTCGGTCAGCGCGGCGTGCGCGCGTTGCATGGCATGGGCGGCGGCGTTCAAGGCAGATCCTTGGCAAGGCGCACGCCGGCAAACTGCCAACGCGCATCGGAGGGAAAAAAGTTGCGGTAACTGGCGCGGACATGGCTGGCCGGCGTGGCACAGCTGCCACCGCGCAGCACCCATTGCGCATTCATGAATTTGCCGTTGTATTCGCCCAGCGACCCGGGCCACGGCGCAAAGCCGGGATACGGCAGGTAGGCGCTGCCGGTCCATTCCCAGACATCGCCGAACAACTGCTGCAGGCCGGTATCCACCGCGTCGGCGCCGCGCGGATGCAAGGCGTCGCTATCGACGAAATTGCCCTGCACCGGCACACCGGTGGCGGCCTGTTCCCACTCGGCTTCGGTGGGCAGGCGTGCGCCGGCCCAGCGCGCGAACGCATCGGCTTCGAACAGGCTCAGATGGCATACCGGCGCATGCGCGTCGCGCGGGCGCCAGCCATCCAGGGTGAACTCGCGTCCGTCCGCGTCCCAATACAGCGGGTGCTGCCAGCCTTGCGCCTGCACCATCGCCCAGCCATCGCTGAGCCACGCACCGGCACTGCGGTAGCCACCGGCGTCGATGAACTGCTGGAACTCGGCGTTGCTGACCACCCGATGCGCCAACGCATGCGCACCGACCAGCACGCGGTGACGCGGCGACTCGTTGTCGTAGGCGAAGGTGTCGGCCTGCGGCCATGCCGCTGCGCCGATCTCCACGATCTGTTCGTCGCGTGCCTGCCAGCGCAGCGTGCTGGCGACGGCCGCAGGCGGTGCCGGCGCATCGCGGTACGCTGGCTGCAGCGGATTGCTCCACAGCGCGTGCTTGATATCGGTCAACAGCAATTCCTGGTGCTGCTGCTCGTGCTGTATGCCGAGCTGCACGATGGTGCAAGCCTGCGCGTCCAACACCCCATCGCGAAGTCGCTGCTGCATCTGCGCATCGACTGCGGCCCGGTAGTCGCGCACCTGCTGCAACGACGGCCGCGACAACACCCCGCGACGCGCGCGCGCATGCATCGGGCCCACGCTCTGGTAGTAACTGTTGAACAGGAAATCCCAGGCCGGGTCGAACACACGGTAGGCCGGATCGGCCTGCAGCACGAAGCGTTCGAAAAACCAGGTGGTGTGTGCCAGATGCCATTTGCTGGGGCTGGCGTCGGGCATGCTCTGCACCATTGCGTCTTCAGCGCTCAGGGGTGCGGCGAGGCGATCGCTCAGCGCGCGGGTCTGCGCGTAGCGTTCCAGCAGCGTCAGCTGCTGTTGCTGGTGGTGGCCCAGCAGAGATGAGAGTGCAGACATCGCCATATGCTTGAGGAGCGCCTGTGAACGCGCCGTGTCGGCAGCGTGGCAGCCAGCGGTAAGCTGTCGCCATGTCTTCTTTTTCTCTGTCCAGCCTGCTCGCCGCGCCCGTCGAATGGGAACGCCGCCAGCAGGCATTTGCGTTACCTGCCGACATCACCTATCTGGATGCCGCCTCGCGCGGCCCGCTGCTGCGCGCGGTGCAAGCGGTCGCGCATCAGGCGGTGGATGCGCTGGCCACCCCGTGGCAGCTGCCGTTCGATGCCTGGCTGCAGGACATCGAGCGTTTGCGCACGCTCGCTGCAGGCCTGTTCGACGACGATGCCGACGGCGTGGCAATGCTGCCCTCGGCCGCGCACGGCCTGGCGACTGCCGCACGCAACCTGCCACTGCGACGCGACGAGGCGGTGCTGCTACTGGAAGGCCAGTTCCCCTCGAACCTGCTGATCTGGCAACGCCGCTGTGCCGAGGTGGGCGCGCATATCGTGGCGGTGTCCACGGCCGGTGGCGATGCCTTGACCGCGGCGGTGCTGCAGGCCATCGCCCAGACACCGGCCTTGCGCATCGTGACCTTGCCGCATGCGTACTGGCTGGATGGACGACAGCTCGATCTGGACCGCATCAGCGCCGCGGTGCACGCACGCGGTGCGGCGCTGGTGCTGGATCTGAGCCAGAGCCTGGGCGTGCTGCCGACCGACCTGCCGCGCTGGCGGCCGGACTTCGTGGTCAGCGTCGGCCACAAATGGCTGCTGGGGCCGATGGGGCTGGCCTGGCTGTGGGTGGCCCCGCAATGGCGGGCGCACGGCGTGCCAATCGAAGAACACTGGATCGGCCGCGATGCCGGCAGCAGCTGGGAATTTCCGGTGGCCCAGGCGCCGTCCTATCGCAGCGGTGCGCGCCGGTTCGATGCCGGCGGCGTTGCCGATCCAATGAGGATCGCGATGGCGACGGTGGCCTTGCAGCAGGTCGCTGCCTGGCAACCGGCGCGCATCGCGCAGGCGCTGGGCGCGCTCACCGCGCGCTGGGATGCGGCGCTGCAGGCACGCGGTCTGGGCAGTTGGTGCACGCCCGCCCACGCGGCGCATCTGACCGCGTTGCAGCCGCCAGCAAACCGGCTGGATGCGGTGGCGACGGCGTTCGGCGCGCGCGGGGCGATCTGCACACGCCGACACGGACGTCTACGTATCGCACCGCACCTCAATGTCACCGAGGATGCGCTCTCAGCCCTGATCGCAGCGCTGCCAGCCGCCTAACCGTAGGAGCGGACCAGGCCGCGACGGGGCGTTACCGGCTAAGCCACATCGCGGCCGGGTCCGCTCCTACGGGCTCAGCCGCGCTGGCGGATGCGCAGCCCACGCGGGGTGACCCAGCGCTCCAGGCCTTCGAACAGCGCCTGCACGATCAGCGCGAGCACCGCCGCAGGAATCGCGCCTTCCAGGATCAGGCCGATATCGTCCAGGCGGATGCCGGTGAGGATCGGCTGGCCGTAGCCGCCTGCGCCGATCAACGCGCCCAGCGTGGCGGTGCCCACGTTGATCACCGCCGCGGTCTGAATGCCGGCCACGATGGTGCGACGCGCCAGCGGCAGTTCCACCCGCCACAGGCGCGTCCATGCCGGCAGCCCGATCGCCTCGGCGGTCTGGCGCAACTCGCGCGGGATCGAGGTCAGCCCGGCATGCGTGTTGCGCACGATCGGCAGCAGGCTGTAGAGAAACAACGCGGCAATCGCCGGTTTGGCGCCGATGCCGAACAAGGGAATCATGAAGACGAACACTGCCAGCGACGGCAAGGTCTGCAGCACGCCGGTCAACGACAGCACCACCTGCCCGAGCCGCGGCCGCCGGGCCGCCAGCACGCCCAGCGGCAACGCGATCAGCAAGGCAAAGCCCAACGAGATGCCGACCAGGGCCAGATGCTCGCGCGTATGCCGCAGCAGACGCGCCACACGCGAGTCGGCTGCCGATGCCGGCGTAACGCCCAGCCATTGCGCAGCCACCGCCGCCTCGGACTGACGCTCCAGCTTCACCTGTGCGTTGAGCCGCTGCATGGTCGCCTCGTCGATGCGCCCCTGCAGCCCCCGCAATGCCTTGAGCATCGCCGGCGAGCGCTGCGCCAGGTCCTTGCGATACAGGAACACCGCCTGGTAATCGGGAAAGTAATGGCGGTCGTCGCGCAGCACCTGCAGCCGGTAATACGGAATTTCCGCATCGGTGCTGTACAGATCGGTGACCTCGATCGCCCCGCTCTGCAGCGCGCGATAGGCCAGATCGTGATCCAGCCCGGTCGCGGTCTGCGGCAGTGCATAGGCGGCGCGCACGCCGGGCCAGCCATCGGCGCGCTGCATGAATTCGTTGCTCAGCCCGATCTTGAGCGATGGATGCCGTGCCAGATCCGACATCGATGCGATGCCAAGCGCCTGCGCGCGCTCGACGCGCATGCCGAAGGCATAGGTGTTCTGGAAGCCGAGCGAGTCGGTCATCGCCAGCCCACGCGCGTCCAGTGCGGCGCGCAGTTCGGCCTGGCTAGCCTTGGGCAGCTGCAGCAGTTCCTGCGCCAGCGTGCCGGTGTATTCGGCGTACGCATCGATCTGCCCGGTCTCCAGCGCGCGCCACAGGATGCGCGTGCCACCGAGCTGCGCGCGGTGTTGCACGTCCACGCCGTCGCGCTGCCCGGCGGCGGTGGCGATCTCGCCCAGCAGCACGGCCTCGGTGAAGTTCTTCGAGCCGATCGTCACCTGCGCGGCCTGCGCACCGACGCTTGCGATCAGCAGTGCCACGGCGAGCAGCACGCGCGCGATCATGCGGCGTCGCCGATGCTGCGCTGCGCAGTGAGAAAGCGCTGCACGAACGGATCGGCCGGCTGTTCCAGCAGGCTGCGCGCACTGCCCTGCTGCACCACCTGGCCGGCCCGCATCAGCACCAGGGTGTCGGCCAGGTAGGCGGCTTCGGCAACGTCGTGGGTCACCAGCACCACGGTCTTGCCGAGCTGGGCGAACAGCGCGCGCATCTGCGCCTGCAGGTCGTAACGCACGATCGGGTCGAGCGCGCCCAGTGGCTCGTCCAGCAGCAGGGCCGGTGGATCCAGCATCAGCGCACGGATCAAGCCCACGCGCTGGCGTTGACCGCCGGACAGCTCGGCCGGATAACGCGCCAGCAACTCCGGCGGCAACTGGCAGAGCGCGCACAGGGTCTGCAGGCGTTGGTCGATGCGCTGCCGCGTCCAGCCCAGCGTCTGCGCCAGCAACACCACGTTGCTGCGTGCATCCAGATGCGGGAACAGCCCGCCCTCTTGAATCACATAACCGATGCGCTGGCGCTGCGCCTGCAGGCCGGCGCGTTGCAGCGGCGCGCCATCGAAGGCGACCGTGCCGCTGTCCGGCCACTCCAGCCCCACCAGCATCCGCAACACGGTGGACTTGCCGGCGCCGCTGGGGCCGATCAAGGCGGTGGTGATGCCGCTGGCGAACTGCAGGGAGACGGAGTCGAGGGCAATGGCCTGGCCGTAGCGCCGGCTGACCTGGTCGAGAGTGAACATGCGCTCGAGCTTGCCGAACGCAGCGTCAGACGCGCGCGAAGGTACGCATCAGCGCGGCGGCGCCAGCAACTCGCGCGCGCTCAGGTAGCCGTCGCCGTTGGCATCCTGCCGCGCGAAGCGCTCGATCAGCGTGGCGCGATGCGCGGCGCGGGTGATCGGCTTGCCGCGCCGGCCAGGTAGCTCATCGCCCTGCAGCACGCCGTCATGGTCCAGGTCGCGCTGCTCGAAGGCATAGCTCATCCAGGCCAGATATTCATCGCGGCTGACCCGGCCATCGCCATCGGTATCCATGCGTTGCAGATACTGCTGGCTGTCCTGCACCTGGGCCTGCGCTTGCGCAAGAAAAGCCGGAGCGCACACAACACCCGCCAGCAGCAGGCCGCGCGCGATCAAGCCATACGATCCACGCACACGCACAGCAGCACGCGTGCCCCGACGATTACGACCCACTCAGCGCATAACCCTTCAACCGCGCCGCATAGGCCTGCAAGGCGGCATTGCCGCTGGCTTCGGCTTCGTGACACCACTGCTGCAGGTGCTTGAGCCGTTCGGACGCATCGTGGCTGCGCGCCTCCAGCACTGCAGTCAGGCGTGCGCGGTACTCGACCAGCGTGCGCATGCGCGGGCGCTCGGCCACCCAGTGCTGCAGTTGCGCGCGCGCATCGGGCTTGAGCCACCGCCCGTCATCGACCAGGCCCTTGCGCAGCCGCCGCGGCAACAGCTGCCGCAACTTGGCGCCGGTGGCCGCGGCCTCTTCGCGTAGCGCCGGGGTGAACACATTGCGCTGGTAATCGGTCATCGCCTGGAAGCGATGCGAGAGCAGGGCCTTGAGCGTGTCGGCATCGGGCACGGCGATGTTGGGGCGGATGTCCAGCGACGGTGCCACCCGCAGCACCTTGGCCAGGCCGATCGCCTGCAGCCCGCGGATGGCGACCCAGCCGATATCCAGCTCCCAGCGCCGCATCGAAAACCGCGCCGAGCTCGGGAACGCATGATGGTTGTTGTGCAGTTCTTCGCCACCGATCCACAGCGCCCACGGCGTCAGGTTGGTGGAGGTGTCGGCCGACTCGAAATTGCGATAGCCCCACCAGTGGCCCAGGCCGTTGACCACGCCGGCGGCCCAGAACGGAATCCACGCCATCTGGATCGCCCACAGCGCGATGCCGGGCAAACCGAACAGCACCGCGTTGATCACCAGCAACGCGATCGGGCCGGCATTGGCATGCGGGGTGTACAGATGCCGCTCGATCCAGTCGGTGGGCGCGCCCTTGCCGTATTGCTCGATGTCGGCACGCTGCGCACGCGCTTCGCGGTACAGCTCCACGCCACGCCAGAACACCTGGCTGATGCCCTTGGTCTGCGGGCTGTGCGGGTCTTCCTCGGTCTCGACCTTGGCGTGATGCTTGCGATGGATTGCCACCCATTCGCGGGTGATCATCGAGGTGGTCAGCCAGGTCCAGAAGCGGAAGAAGTGCGCCACCACCGGATGGAAGTCCACACCGCGATGGGCCTGGCTGCGATGCAGGTACAAGGTCACTGCGAAGATGGTGAGCTGGGTGAACACCAGCAGCACCGCCAGCATGCCCCATACGCCCAGCCCGGCCACGCCGGAAGTCAGAAGGTCGATGATCGGGTCGGACAACATCGGCATTTCCACAGCGGCGCCATCGGGTTGGGTCGATGGAGACATGATGGGGGCGATGGCGGCAAACTTCACCCTCCGGATGCGTAGGGTGCGCCCTACATTTCTAAAGCGGTTCACACGCTCCCCTTCCCCACTGCGCCTGATGTCACCCGTATGACGGTTACTGCCGAAATGTCCACCGATCCTGCTGCTGTTGCCAACGCCATCCCGTTGATCGAGCTCGACCAGGCCAGCGTGATGCGCGGCCAGGTACGCGTGCTGCATGCGCTCAGCCTGCGCATCGCGCTGGGGCAGCACACCGCCATCCTCGGCCCCAATGGCTGCGGCAAATCCTCCTTCATCAAGCTGATCACCCGCGAGCTGTATCCGCTGGTGCGCGCCGACGGCCAGGCCGCGGTGAAAGTGCTCGGGCAGGTGCGCTGGCAGGTGGATCGCTTGCGCTCGCAGCTGGGTATCGTCACTGGCGACCTCAGCGTCAACCTGGCCGACATGCCGGGGCTGGATGTGGAAAGCGCGGTGCTGTCCGGTTTCTTCGCCAGCTATGTGGTGCCACCGCATCGCGAGATCAGCGACGACATGCGCGCGCGGGCACGGGAGGCCTTGGCCCTGGCGCGCGCGCTGCCGTTGCTGGACCGGCAATTTGCCGAACTGTCGGCCGGCGAGACCCGCCGCGTGCTGATCGCGCGCGCACTGGTCAACCGCCCGCAGGCGCTGCTACTGGACGAGCCGTCCACCGGCCTGGACCTGGTGGCGCGACAGCACCTGCTCGACACCATGCGTCACCTGGCCCGGCAAGGCATCACCCTGATCCTGGTGACCCATCACATCGAGGAAATCGTGCCGGAGATCGCGCGGGTGATCCTGCTGCGTGCCGGCACCGTCGTGGCCGATGGTCCGCGCGATGCGCTGCTCACCGACGCCAGCCTGTCGGACGTGTTTGGTGGCCCGGTGCGGGTGCAGCGCGACGGCGAGCGCTATTGGGCGACGGTGGGCGAGTAAGCGCCCCCCCCCTGCCGTGCGCGCAGGCCGGGGACCCTGCGCAAGCTGCGCGACGACAGCCGGCAGCGACGCGCTCCTTACAGCCCACAACCGCGCCCAACCGTACCTTCCGGGCATGACCTTGGACACGGGACGCCGTCACCGCGGCTGCGCTTAGACTCGGCGCACGCACAGACAGGAGTCGTCCCGATGGCCCAGTGGTATTTCCATGTTCCCGGACAGGCCGATCGCATCGGCCCGCTCGACGATGCCAGCGCCCGCGCGCATGCCCAGCGCCAGCCCGACGCGCTGGCCTGGCGCGACGGACTCGATGGCTGGACGCCGGCCCGCCAGCTGGCCGAGCTGCAGGGCGGCAGCGGCCTGCCGCCGCCGCTGACCGGCGCGGCCGGGCGCGCCGACGAGATCGACTACCGCATCGTCGGCAACGACATGCAGTTCGTCGAGGTCGAGCTGGACCCGGGCGAAAGCGCCATCGCCGAGGCCGGCGCGCTGATGTACAAGGACGCCGCGGTGCAGATGGACACCGTGTTCGGCGACGGCTCGCATGCCGGCCAGAGCGGCGGCGGCGGGCTGATGGGCAAGCTGCTGTCGGCCGGCAAACGCGTGGTCACCGGCGAGAGCATGTTCACCACCGTGTTCACCCATGCCGGCAGCGGCAAGGCCAGGGTCGCATTCGCCGCGCCCTATCCGGGCACGGTGCTGGCGCTGCGCCTGTCCGAGCATGGCGGGCAACTGATCTGCCAGAAGGACAGCTTCCTGGCCGGCGCGCGCGGCGTGTCGCTGGGGATCGCGTTTCAACGCAAGATCCTCACCGGCCTGTTCGGCGGCGAGGGCTTCATCATGCAGAAGCTCGAAGGCGACGGCTGGGTCTTCGTGCATGCCGGCGGCACCGTGGTGGAACGCGAACTCGGCCCTGGCGAACGCATCGATGTGGACACCGGCTGCGTGGTCGCCTACCACGCCGGTGTGGACATGGACGTGCGCCGCGTCGCCGGGCTGAAGAGCATGTTCTTCGGCGGCGAAGGCGTCTTCCTGGCCACCCTCACCGGCCCCGGCAAGGTGTGGCTGCAATCGCTGCCGTTCTCGCGCATGGCCGGCCGCATGCTGCAGGCCGCCCCACAGGCCGGCGGCCAGCAACGCGGCGAGGGCTCGGTGCTGGGCGGCCTGGGAAGGTTGCTGGATGGCGACAACCGATTTTGATGGGGTGACGCGGCAGGCGGGTGTGCGGGCACCCTTCTCCTGCCGGGAGACGGTGGCGCGTCGCGCCGGATGAGGGGACCGGCGAAGCCTGCTGCGATCCCATGTGGCCTCGCTCCTTACCCTCCCCCCCGCTCCGCGCCCCCGGCCCGTGCAGGTGGCTGCGGTCATCGCCCGAACGAACCGGCTCGCCCTTCTTGCCGGGACAAGGCAGTGCAACGCCTGCAAACGATGCCGTTCTGAACAATCTCCACGCACGCCTACCATCAGCGCCACCGTGACGGCACGCGTGTATTCTCCCTCGCCTTTCCCATCGACGTTTTCGCCATGACTGCGCTCCGCCGCCCACGCTCGCTTGCCCTGTTGTCCATGCTCGGTCTGCTCTCGGCCTGCGGTGGCGAGCCGCGCCCGGCAGCACCGGCGCCGGTGGTGCAGGCACCGTCTGCCGGCGCGGTCAAACCGGTCAAGATCGGCGTGGCGCTCGGTGGCGGCGCGGCCAAGGGCTTTGCGCATATCGGCGTGATCAAGATGCTCGAGGCCAACGGTTTTGCGCCGGTGGTGGTGTCGGGCACCAGCGCCGGCAGCGTGGTCGGGGCGCTGTATGCCAGCGGCATGGATGCGTTCCAGATGCAGGAAAAGGCCGTCGCGCTCGACCAGACCAGCATCCGCGATGTGCGGATCTTCTCCGGCGGCCTGGTGCAGGGCCAGAAGCTGCAGGACTACGTCAACGAACAGCTCGGCGGCAAGCCGATCGACAAGTTGCGCAAGCCGTTCGCGGCGGTCGCCACGCGGCTGGAAGACGGCGAACGCACCGTGTTCGTGCGCGGCAATGCCGGCCAGGCGGTGCGCGCATCCAGCAGCATTCCCGGCGTGTTCGAGCCGGTGACCATCGGCCAATACCACTATGTGGACGGCGGCGTGGTCAGCCCGGTGCCGGTGGATGCGGCGCGCCAGCTCGGTGCGGAATTCGTGGTGGCGGTGGATATCTCCAGCAAGGCCAGCGGCAAGAATCCCGGCGATCTGCTCGGCACCGTCAACCAATCGATCTCGATCATGGGCCAGCGCCTGGGCGAGGCGGAACTCAAGCGTGCCGATGTGGTGATCCGCCCCAAGGTCAACGACATCGGCTCGGCCGATTTCAACCAGCGTGGCGCGGCCATCCTGGAAGGCGAGCGTGCGGCGATGGCGGCGATGCCGCAGATCCGCGCCAAGATCGCGCAGTTGCAGGCGCAGCGCAGCAGCGCCACCCGCACTGCCGCCGAGCAGGCTGCCGCCGCCAAGGCGGAAGCGTATCGGCGCTGCCTGCAAGAGCGCTCGCGCTGGCAGAAACTGCGCGGCAAGGACGAGGCCTGCGTGGCGCCGTGAGGCAAAGGCGGTGCGAGGCGATGTGCAGCTGATGCGGGTGCCGCGCGAGGTCATGCGGAGCTGAGCGGGCGTGGGCGCCTGTTCCGAGACACGCGCATTTTTAAAGCCGATGCGTAGGGCGACTGCGTTGTTGGATGCCTTGTGTTGATGCACCGAGGGTGTGCCGGACGAGGTCGCGGCCGGGGCGGCGTTCTTTTCGGCTGCGCTGAGATGTGTCGCGGAGGGGGGCGCGGCCTGGGCCGCTCCTACGACGGCGGGGCATTTTTTTCAGGTGCGCTGAGGCGGGATGGGGTCGCGGCCGGGTCCGCTCCTACCAGGGGCGGGTGTATCGGCTATGTCGGCGCGGCCAGCACCACTCCTGTAGGAGCGGCCCTGGCCGCGATGCCTTACCGGTAACGCATCCGCTTCATCGGCAACGCCTCAATAGCGCCAACGCAACGACAGGCTGACAAACCGCGGCTCGCCGTAGTTCTGGTAATCCAGGTTGGCCCAGTAGGTCTTGTCGAAGGCGTTGCGTACCGCCAGCGTGGCGGTCCATTGCTCGCTGATGAGGTAGTTGGCGTTGAAGTGCACCAGTGCATACGGGTTCTGCACCACGGTCACCGGCGTGGTGGCGCCGGTGCCGTCGCCGGTGGGGCGCTGGATATTGAAGCCGCGCACCGCGCTCTGCCAGCTGACGCCGCCGCCGATGCTCAGGCGCTCCCAGGCGCCGGGCAGGCGCAGCTGCGTGGACAGCTGCAGGTAATCCTCGGGCAGGTTGGCGTAGATCGCATCGGTGGGAGGGCGCGTCACCTTGACGTGGGTAAAGCCGGCATTGACGGTCCAGCCGGGCAGGAGTTCGCCGTTGAAATCCATTTCCCAGCCCCGGCTCTTGGTGCCGTTGATACCGATGTAGGCCGAATTGCCGTCCGGCAGCGAGGATTCCGGCTGGGTCATGTCGCGCACGGCGAAGTTGTCCTGCTTGGCCTCGAACACGGCGGCGGTGGCCATCGCACGGCCGTCGAACAACTGCGCCTTGATGCCGGCTTCCAGGTTGGAACCTTCCACCGGGGCGAGCAGGTTGTTGTCCTTGTCGCGGTAATTCTGCGGGTTGAAGATCTCGGTATAGCTGGCGTAGAGCGACACATCCGGCACGATGTCGTAGACCAGTCCCACATACGGGGTGACTTCGTCGCTCACCTCGTACCGGCCGCTGGTGCCGGTGTAGGCGCCGCTGGCATTGAAGGCCTGGGTGCGGGTTTCCCAGGAGCTCAGGCGTGCACCGGCGATCAGCGACAGCGGGTCGGCCAGACGCAACCGGGTGGAGGCATACACGCCGCGCTGCGTGGTGCGCGCTTCGCTGCGGCGGCCGGTCCGCGCATAGGTCACTTCGGAAATATCGCCATCCCAGTTGCGGATATTGGGGATGAAATAACAGCGCTCGGGCGGGCCAAAGTCGTTAGGGCAGCTCGCCCAGTCATCGGGATAGGTCTGCGCGACGCCGTAGGAGGTCGACTGCAGATCCTGCCAGCTGCCGCCGACCACCACATCGTGCTGGCGGCCGAACAACGAGAAACCGCCGGACAGGTACACGTCCACGCCATCGCGCGCGTCGCTGGTTTCGCCGGCGCCGGTGCGCAGAAAGATGCCGCTGCCATCGGCGGCCGGATAGCCGGTGCCGTAAACGCGCAGGCTCTGCACATCGCCCTTGGTATGCGCGTAGTTGACGCGCAGCAGCCAATCCTCGCCGAAGCGTTGTTCGAGGTTGGCGAAGGCGGTGCTGGTCTCGCGCTGCCAGCGGCTCCACTTGGGCGCCATGTTGGTCGAGCGCGGCAGGTTGGCCGGCGAACCGTCGGCGGCGAAGAACGGCACCGTGCCCCAGGTCGAGCCGACGGGGGTGTTGTCCTGGCGCTGATAGCCGACGGTGAGCGTGGTGCTGTCGGTCAGGTCGCCTTCCAGCACCGTCATGCCCGACATCTTGTTGTCGTGGTAACGGTCGTAGTAGTAATCGCGGTCCTGCCAGGCCGCGACCACGCGGCTGCGCCAGCGCCCGTCTTCGGTCAGCGGCGCATTGACGTCGGCCTGCATGCGGCGGAAATCCCAGGTGCCGGCACTGACTGCGAACGAGGCATCGAAGTCCTTGCCCGGGCGCTTGCGCAGCAGGTTGACCGTGGCCGAGGGAATGCCGGCGCCGGTGAGCAGGCCGTTGGCGCCGCGGATCACCTCGATGCGGTCGTAGAAGACCGTGTCGTATTCCTGGTTGGTCGCACCGCTGTAGGTAGGCAGGCCATCGACCTGGAAGTCGGTGATCTGGAAGCCGCGCGCGAAATACAGCGGGCGCTGGGTGTCGTAGAACGACACGTTGACGCCGGTGACGTTGCGCATCACATCGTCGATGCTGAACAGCGATTGCTCTTCCAGCCGCTGCAGCCCGATCACGCTCACCGACTGCGGCGTTTCCTGCAAGGTCAGCGGCAGGCGTGTGGTGGTGGCCGGCTGCGCGCGGCTCACCGCACCGTTGACGTTGACCTGGTCCAGCGTCTTGGCATCGCGTGCATCGGCGGCGGCATTGTCGGCACGGGCAGCGCTGGGCGTCAGCGCCAACGCGCATAGCAAGGCAGCGGACAACGTGGCCAGGGGGGCGGAAATCGCGGGCATTGGAGGGTTCTCGTCGATCGGTGCGGGACGCGCGGCGTCACCGGGCAAAAAACGCAGGCATGCGCGGCGCGTCCCACTCGGGCGACGAGCTGGCTGGCCCTGTCGGGCTGGCGGATCGACGAGAAGACATGCCGGGCGCAGCCGGATGTTACGCAAATGTAAATCGTTATCGTTTGAGAGGCAAGTCACAGTGCACGCGTGCCTGCCTCGCAGCCCGCCGGATCAGCCCAGATGCGAGAGCGGCAGGCCTTCCGGTGCCTTCACCGTGCGCAGCACGAAGCTGGAATTGACGTCGGACACGCCGGTCGCATTGAGCAGGCGGTCGAGCAGGAAGCGCGAGAAATGCTCCAGGTCGCGCACCTGCACCTGCAGCAGGTAATCCATGTCGCCGGTGAGCGCCCAGCAGGCCACCACCTCGTCCCAGCCGCGCACGCCGTCGGCAAAATGTTCGATATCGGCCTGGCCGTGCTGCTCCAGCTGCACGCGCACGAAGGCCTGCAGCCCCAGCCCCAGCGCCTTGGCATCCAGGCGTGCGCCGTAGCCGGCGATGATGCCGGCCGCCTCCAGCCGCTGGGTGCGGCGCAGGCAGGCCGAGGCCGACAGATTGACCTGCACCGCCAGCTCCGCATTGCTGCTGCGGCCCTGCGTCTGCAGCAGGGCGAGCAGGCGTAGATCGGTGCGGTCCAGGGCGATTGGCTGGTCCATATGTTGCGCAGCAGCAGAGGATGACGCACGAATCTTGCGCCCGGAAGCATCGGACACGCAAGATTCGCAATCCCGTTGCGCGACCATCCGGCTAAGGTGAGCGCTGATCATCGGGAACCGCCGCCGCATGAACATCGCACCGCAACGCGTCGAGAATCAGCTCACCGACAAGGGCTATGTGCCGGTCTACACCACCGCCGTGGTCGAGCAGCCGTGGGATGGCTACAGCGCCGACGACCATGCCACCTGGGGCACCCTGTATCGCCGCCAGCGCGCGCTGCTGGTCGACCGCGCCTGCGACGAGTTCCTGCAGGCGCAGGATGCGATGGGCATGGGCGAGACCCACATTCCGCGTTTCGATGCGCTCAATGCGGTGCTGCAGGCGGCCACTGGCTGGACCCTGGTCGGCGTGCAGGGCCTGCTGCCGGAGCTGGATTTCTTCGAGCATCTGGCCAACCAGCGCTTCCCGGTGACGTGGTGGATCCGCCGCCCCGATCAGATCGACTACATCGCCGAACCGGACCTGTTCCATGACCTGTTCGGGCACGTGCCGCTGCTGATGAATCCGCTGTTTGCCGACTTCATGCAGGCCTATGGCCGTGGCGGGGTCAAGGCGCACGGCATCGGCGCGGACGCGCTGCAGAACCTCACCCGCCTGTACTGGTACACGGTGGAATTCGGCCTGATCGCCACACCGCAGGGGCTGCGCATCTTTGGTGCCGGCATCGTGTCGTCGAAGGGCGAATCGCTGCATTCGCTGGAATCGCTGGCGCCCAACCGGATCGGCTTCGACCTGCAACGCATCATGCGCACGCGCTACCGCATCGACAGCTTCCAGAAGACCTACTTCGTCATCGACAGCTTTGCGCAGTTGATGAGCGCCACCGCGCCGGATTTCACCCCGATCTATGCCGATCTTGCGCAGCAGGCGCAGGTGCCGGCCGGCGAGGTGCTGGACACGGATCGGGTCATCCAGCGCGGCAGCGGCGAAGGCTGGAGTACAGACGGCGACGTGTGAGGCCGCACCGACTCGACACCATCGCCGACGCAGACTATGGTCAAACCTCCCCATACCGCCTTCGCTCAATGGACCTGACGCAGCTTCGCATCCGGCGCTTGGAGCTGGACGACACCCGCCTGCTGTTCACCCTGGCCAACGGCATCCGTATCGACGAGCCGATCAAGGCGCAGCGGCTGTTGTTGAAGGCAACGCCGCCGCAACGCGCGCAATGGCAGCTCACCGACGACGGCTTCGGGGTGAACTGGCCGGCGGTGGCGCCGCCCACGGATGAGGGGCTGCTCAACATGCCCGATTTGCTGTGGCGCCGACGCAGCGCACGCGCGCAAACCAAACTGACCGCGCTGCGCGGACGCATGGATGCCTTGTCACCGGGCGAGCGCGAACTGGTGGCATTGGCGCGGCTGGATGCGGACATGAGCGAGAGCGGCTATGCACGCTACTTCGACCGCTGGGACGCCGCTACCCGGCGTGACGCATTGCAGGGGCTGGGCGCGATGGGCGCGGTGCAGGCGCGCCAGGCGATCGAAGGCCTGGGCACGGTATTCGAACGCCTGGAAGAAGACCCCAACCTGCTCAGCATCGAAGACATTCTCGACGCGATGAGCGAGACCGATCGCCAGCGCGTGGATGGCTGGGAAGAGGTCTACTACCGCCGCTCCGGCGAACTGGCCCGGCTGGGCCTGACCCACTACGGGGTCGACAAGGCGTAAGCACGCGTGCAATGACGCGCATGGCTCACAGCCGGCATCGCGCATCGTCCACACCCGCAACGCGCTACCGACGCACCGGGCCTATCTCAGCCTGCCGGCTTGGCGAGATAGGCCAATAGCAGCACCAGTGGCTCATCGCCGGTCTGCTGCAAGGCATGGGTGCTGCCCGGGCGCGTCAGCAGCGCATCGCCGGCAGTGACCTGGTACTGCTTGCCATCCAGCGCGTACAGCCCGCGCCCGCTGACGATGTAATAGATCTCGTCCTTGTCGTGCAGATGCAGGCCGATGCCGGCGCCCTTGTGCAGCACGCGCTTGCGCAGCACGAACGGCAACTGCGGTGCGTCGGCGAAGAACGGATACGCCATGGTCGGCCCGGCGCCGCCGTGCGGGCCGGGTTGCGGGCGTGCGAGATCGCGTTCGTGCACCACCAACGAGGGATGCGCCTGCGCCGCGCGTTGGATGGCGGTGTCGGGAGCTGCGCCGCAATCGGCATCGCGGCGCAGCTGTGGCGTGAGAGCGGGTTGCAGCTGCATCCAGCCATGCACGACCAGGCACGCCACGGCAGTGGCGCCGGCGCGGCTGAAGTGGGTGCCGTCGGCTTTGCCTTGTTCGGGAACGAACAGGAAGTACGGCCTGGCCGCCTGTTCGCCGAGGGCGCGGATCCAGTCGCTGGAACTGGCGTTGAGATCGATCAGGCCCACGTGTTCCTGCGCGGCGAGTTGCTGCATGGCCAGGGTGTAGCGGCCGTGGGTGTCGAGCAGCGCGCCGAAGTCGTAGAGCAGACGGGCGGCCGGCGTGATCAGGATCGGCGTGGCGCCCTTGTCGCGCGCGGCGATGATATAGCGGCGCAGGAACTGCTGATAGTCGCCCTGCGGGTCGGTGTAGCGGGTTGGATCTTCGTGTTTGGCGTCGTTGTGGCCGAACTGGATCAGCAGCACGTCGCCGGCACGGAGGTCCTTGGCGATGGCGTCCAGGCGCCCTTCGGCGATGAAACTGCGGGTGCTGCGGCCGCCCTTGGCGTGGTTGCGCACCTGCCATTGCGCCGGGTCGAACCACTCCTGCAGCATCTGGCCCCAGCCTGCCTGCGGCGCACGTTCGGCACCGTATTCGGCGGCGGTGGAATCGCCGGCGATGAAGATGCGGTGTGGGTCGGCGCGGGCGCCATTTGCGCAGAGCAGCAGCAATGCGAACAGCAGCAGACGCATGGTGGGCTCCGGTAAAAATGCTGAGTGCGCGACGCTGTTCCTTCTCCCATCGGGAGAAGGTGCCCGAAGGGCGGATGAGGGTGCGGCGGCACAGGAAATGTTGGACGGCCGTACTGTCGTCTCAAGCCTTTCAAGCCTCCCCTTTCAGGGCAGGCCGCGGCCTCACTTCCCCGCTCCGCGCCCCGGCCCGCGCCGGCAGCGCGGGCTCCAAGGCACGCGCGCCAGTGGCGCGCGAACAGTGCCCTCTCACCCCGCGGGAGGAGGGCTTTAGGCCGTTATGCTGCTGCGGCGGCGGCTTCGGGCTTGCCCAGCACGCCGGCGACGAAGTTGCGGATCTCGGCGTCCTGCGCATTGTCGAAGAAGCACTGCTGGAAACGCTCGCCGCCCACGGCCTGCTTGATCAGCTCCGGGTCGATGGCGCGCAGGCCGTCGAGGTAGGACTTAGCGGTGGCCTGCTTGACATGGGTCAGGATGCCGGCATTGGCGGCCTGCGATTCGCGACGCTCGGCCGGGTAGCCCATGCCGCGCTCGCCGCTGAAGGCCTTTTCGAAGATGTAGCGCACGTTGATTTCCGCGCCCCAGCCGTAGCCCTTGGCGAATGCCAGCGACAGCGCGTTGCCGTTGTTGACCTGGGCGAACAGGTAGGCGTCGGTCGGCTCGATGCAATAGCCGCAGAACACGCCCGGATGCGCGTTGAGCGACATCATCGCGCCCTGGCCGGTGCCGCAGCCGGCGACGACGAAGTCCACGGCCTTGGAGTTCAGCAGCAGGCTGGCGACGATGCCCAGGTGGATGTAGGTCAGGCGGTGGTCGTCGTCGCCGTCCATGCCGACGTTGAAGACGCTGTGGCCCTGCTCGCCGGCGACGTCGTTGAGCTGCTGCAGGATCACCGGGTTCTTGCCGGCCTGACTGAACTCATTCATGAGTGCGATTTTCATGGGGATGCTCCGATTGGTTTGGGGAAGTTGTGTCGACTGTGGAGTTGATTGGTGTGCGCGCCTGGATGCGGTCTTGCTTCGCTTTTCAGGTGCCTTGTCGGTGAGCGATCAGGTGCTGAAGGTCTTGTCGGAGCTGCGGCACGCGTCTGGTCATGTACGTGCCTGCCGGCCCTCATCCGCCCTTCGGGCACCTTCTCCCTGAGGGAGAAGGTTTGACTCAGCGTGCCAGCCAGCCGCCGTCGACCGGGATGATGGCGCCGTTGACGTAGTCCGAGGCGCTGCTGGCCAGGAACACCGCGGTGCCGCCGAGGTCGGCCGGCACGCCCCAGCGCGCGGCCGGGATGCGGTCCAGGATGGCCTTGTTGCGGTCCTGGTCGGCTCGCAGCTGGGCGGTGTTGTCGGTGGCCATGTAGCCGGGCGCGATGGCATTGGTGGTCACGCCCTTGCTGGCCCATTCGTTGGCCAGCAGGCGGGTGATGCCGGCGATGCCGGACTTGCTGGCGGTGTAGGACGGCACGCGGATGCCGCCCTGGAACGACAGCATCGAGGCGATGTTGATGATCTTGCCGCTGCCCTGGGCGATGAAGTGGCGGCCGGCGGCCTGCGCCATGAAGAAGGCCGATTTCAGATTGACGTTCATCACGTCGTCCCAATCCTGCTCGCTGAAATCCACCGCGTCGGTGCGGCGGATCAGGCCGGCGTTGTTGACCAGGATGTCCAGGCGACCCAGGCCGTCCAGCGTTTCCTTGAGGATGCGCTCGACCGGTTCGACGCTGATCAGGTTGGCCTGGATGGCGACGAAGCGGCGGCCCAGTCCCTTGACCAGTTCCTCGGTCTCGGTCGGCGCCTGGATGCCGGCGGCGGCGATGTCGGCGCCGGCCTGCGCCAGTGCCAGCGCGATGCCCTGGCCCAAGCCCGTGTTGGCACCGGTGACCAGTGCGACCTTGCCTTCGAGACTGAACGGATTGCTCATTACCTTATCGCTCCTGCTGGGTGTGCCACGTTGGATGAGTGCGTGCGTCCGCGCGATGCGCGGCCGCTGGCATGGGGTGGAACTGGCGCGTCGATGGCGCTAGCGCATCGACGCGGTGAGTGCGGTGCTGCCCGGCACGCATGGCCTTACTTGAGCTGGCAGATGTCCAGCACGTGCATGTCGGTGTAATCCAGGTTTTCGCCGCCCATCGCCCAGATGAAGGCGTAATTGCTGGTACCGGCGCCCATGTGGATGGACCATGGCGGCGACACCACCGCTTCGTTGTTCTGGATCACGATGTGGCGCTGCGCGTCCGGCTCGCCCATGAAGTGATAGACGCGGTCATTGGCGCCGAGATCGAAGTAGAAATACACCTCGCTGCGGCGGTCGTGCAGATGCGGCGGCATGGTGTTCCAGACGCTGCCCGGCTTGAGCACGGTCAGGCCCAGCAACAGCTGCGAGGACTGGCAGGTGGTCGGCACGATGTACTGGTAGATGGTGCGCTCGTTGCTGGTTTCCAGCGCGCCGCGCTCCAGCGCCACGGCATCCTTGATCGACAGTTGCTTGGTCTCGAAACGCGCATGCGCCGGTGTCGAGGCCAGATAGAACCTGGCCGGGTTGGCGGCATCGTCAGAAGCGAAGCTGACATCGGTGCTGCCCATCGCCACGTACAGGCCGTCCTTCGGCCCGAGCGTGTAGACGGTGCCGTCCACGGTCACGCTGCCGGTGCCGGCGCCGACATTGAGGATGCCCAGCTCGCGGCGCTCCAGGAACGGATGGCCGGCGGCAGACGCCGGTTCGGTCTGCCTGGGCAGTTCCAGCGTGGTGCCGAGCGGTGCTGCGCCACCGAGCACGAAGCGCTCGTAGTGGGTGTATTTGAGCGTGACCGCATCGTCGACGAACAGGCCATCGAGCAGATAGAGCTCGCGCAGGTCGTCGTTGCTGGCGCCCTTGATGGCGTCGGGATGGGTGGCGTAGTGGGTCTTGCAGTACAGGGACATGCGCGATCTCCGGTGCCAAGCGCGGGGGGATTGGCTTGCACCGGGCCATTCTACCGACTCTGGTTAACCGGTGTCATTGCGCAGTGCACGATAGCCGCATGGCGGCGTGGCAGCGTGGGAATCCCTTCTCCCCTCTGGAGAAGGTGGCGCATTGCGCCGGATGAGGGGACGAGGCTGCGCGCGGTGTTGGATGCGGGGCTTGATTGGTCGGGTGGAGGCTTATGTGCCCTCAGCTCATGGCTGAGCTTTCTCAGATGGCTGTCTGCCGCCCCAACCCCCGCCCCGCCCCGCGCCCCGGCCCGCGCTGGCGGCGCGGGCGCTCCAAGGCACGCGCGCCCATGGCGCGCAAGCCGTGCCTTCTCGCCCCGACGGGAGAGGGGCTTTGTTGCTCGCCTGGCGTCCCCTTGCCTGGGCTTTGACCTCGCTCAATCCTCCGGCGGTTGGCAGGAGTCGCGCACGATCAGGTGCGGGCGCACGCTGGCGGTGGGCAGTTGCGGGGCGTTGTCGGGCTGGATCAGCATCGCCGCGGCGGTGCGGCCGGTGTCGCGGGTGTGGCGGCGCACCGAGGTCAGCGGCGGCCACAGGCGGGAGGCCAGCGAGCTGTCGTCGTAGCCGATCACCGACAGCTGGCGCGGGATGCTGATGCCGGCGCGCAGCGCGACCTTGTAGATACCGGCGGCCATTTCGTCGTTACCGGTGAAGATGGCGGTGGGGCGCTTCTTGCCCAGCAGCAGCTTTTCGGCCGCGGCCACGCCCGATTCGAAGGTGTAGCCGGCTTCGACGATGCGCTCGGGCGGCAGTTCGATGCCGCGCCGGGTCAGCGCGTCGGCAAAGCCGGAGGTGCGCTCGATCGAGGAACGGTAGGCACTGGGGCCGGTGACCAGGGCGATGTCACGGTGGCCGAGCGAGAGCAGGTAATCGGCGGCCTCAGCGGCGCCGTCGCGGTCGTGGGTGATCACCGTCTGCGAGGTGGTGTCCAGCGCGACCGAAGCGATGCGGGTGTAGCGGCAGCCGATCTCGGCCAGCATGTCGGCCAGCGCCTGGTCCTCGGAGGCGCGCGGCACCAGGATCACGCCATGCAGCTTCTGCGCCTGGGCGAAGCGGCGCACGCCTTCGATGTAGCCGGGGCTGCGGCTGTCGCAGGGGTGCACCACCAGCTCGAAGCTGGAGCCGCGCAGCGCGTCCAGCGCGCCGTACTGCATGTCCACGATGTACTGCGCGGTGGGGTTGTCGTAGACCATGCCGATCAGGAACGAGCGCCGGAACGCCAGCCCGCGCGCCAGCGGGTCGGGCGCGTAGCCGACCTCGCGCATCAGCGCCTCGACCTTTTCGCGGGTGTCCTGCCGCACCAGCGGCGAGTTGTTGATGATTCGCGACACGGTCTTCTTGGACACGCCCGACATCCGCGCGATGTCGTTGATCGTGGCTACCTTGCCCTTCGGCAGGCCGGGCATTCCCTCTTCAGGCATCTTGCGGGCGGGCATAGCGGTCAACCAGTGAAGTTGATTGGATTCTACCGGCCAGACGGCCGGCAGACCTGAGCGAAGCCTGCCGCCACCCCGAACCCGCCGTGCAGGACGCGCCGCAGCCGGCAGCACGGCGGCATGCCCGGCGATGCAGAACGGTCAGTCCAGGGCGCGGTAGCGGAAGTTGCGGAACTCCACCTGGCCCTGCCCGGCGGCATACAGCGCCGGCTTCAAGGCCAGGAACTTGCCGGCCACGTTGTGGTGGTAGCCGGACACTTCCATCTGCACCGGGTACTTGGTCCAGGTGGTGCCGTCGGTGCTGCTATGGATGGTGACGATGTGGCGGTTGTTGGTGACCCGCAGCCACAAGGTGCCACCGGTCGCACTGGGGGCCAGCGTGCCGGGGCGTTCCTCGCCGTAGCGGTGCATGACGAAGTTCTCGCCATTGCTGCCCACGCCGGCATAGAGCTTGTCGCTGTAGAACAGCAGCGCCCCGCCCTGCCCGCCCGGTGCCACGGTCATCTGCACCTCGAACTGGTAGGCCTGGTCGGTGGCGATCACCGTCAGCGGCGAGGCGTTGCGCGGGGCGCTGCCCTTGCCCTGCAGGCGCAACACGCCATCGCCGACCTGCAGCCGCTTGGCCTCGTCGGCGGCCGGGTTGAAGAACGCCCACTGCGGGCCCAGCGTGCTGGCGCGGAAGTCGTCCGACAGCGCCAGCCCATGCGGCAAGGCCTGCCCGCTGGGCTTTTTCAGCGGCGTGCCCAGGTCGCCACCCTTGGCGACGAACCAGCCGTCCGGGGTCCACTCGATCGGGTCCAGCAAGGCCTGCCGGCCCAGGGTCCAGTAGCCGTGTTCGTAGCCGTGGTAGAGCATCCACCAGCGCTGGTCGGTGCCTTCCACCAGGGTGGCATGGCCGCGCGACCACCACGGCTCGTCAGCGCTCCTGGTACGGGTGATCGGGTTGTTGGGCGCGTTCTGCCAGGGGCCGTGGATCGAGCGCGAACGCGCGGTGATCACCATGTGTCCGGTCGGCGGGCCGGCGGTGCCGCCGACGGCGGTGGTCATGTAGTACCAGCCGTTGTGGCGGGTGATCTTGGGGCCTTCCTGCGCGTAGCCTTCCACGTCCCAGCTTTCCGGGTATTTCCAGCCGTCGTAGACGTGCTTGGGCGTGCCGACCACTTTCAGGCCGTCATCGGAGAGCTGCACGTAATCGCCACCGCTCAGGAACAGATAGCGCTTGCCGTCCTCGCCCACTGCGTGGCCCGGGTCGATGTACTTGCCCAGGCCGATGTCGATCGGCGCGCTCCACGGGCCCTTGATGTCGTCGGCCCAGACCACGAAGTTGCTGCGCTCGCCCTGGTCGCCACGGCGCGCCGGGAAGTAGATGTAATAGCGCTTGCCGTGCTTGATCAGGTCCGGCGCCCAGATCGCGCCGACGTTCTGGGTGATGGCATGGCCCAGCGGCTGCCAGTTGACCAGATCGCGCGAATGCCAGATCGGTAGGCCCGGGTAGGCATCGAACGAGGACAGCGTGAGGTAGTAGTCCTGCCCGTCCTTGAGTACCGACGGGTCGGGGTGATCGCCGGCCAGCACCGGGTTGAGGAAGGTGCCGTCGCCCTGGTCGGCGATGCGCTGGTGCTCGATGCCGCGCTTCCAGTCGGCCGCGGCAGCGAGCCCGGCACACAGCAGCAGGCCGCCGGCCAGCAGCCAACGCAAACGGGTTGAAGCGATACGCACACGCATGCTTGCTCCTAGTCCCCGCTCGGCGGGGCGATACGACGGCCAGCGCCTGGAGCGTCGGCCGCCTGGATGAGGGCGGAACTACCTGCCAGCAGCAACGCCGGGCAGCGCGCCGGTAACGTCGCCAGGCGTTTGTCGGGCGAGGCGCGGCGCGCGGACATCGCATCGCACGCGCCGTGCAGGCCGCTGCCACGCATCGACCACGCCCACCTGACGGACGCAGTCGGGATCGCGGGCACTTACGCGCGCAGCGCGCGTGGCAACCACAGCGACAGTTCGGGGAAGAACGCCACGATCAGCAGCACGCCCAGGGCCGCCAGCCAGAACGGCCAGATGGTGCGCATGCTCTGGGCGATGGTGATCTGCCCGATCGAGGTGCCGATGAACAGCACCGAGCCGATCGGCGGGGTGATCAGGCCGATGCCGCCGGCCAGCACCATCACCAGACCGAAATGGATCGGGTCGATGCCGTAGGCCTTGACCACCGGCAGGAAGATCGGCGTGCAGATCAGGATCTTCGGCGCCAGGTCCATGAACATGCCCAGCAGCAACAGCATCACCACGATCATCAGCAGCACCGTGTTCTTGCTGTCGGCGATGGCCTGCAGGAACTTCACCGCCGCCGCCGGCACCTGCAGGTAGGCCAGCAACCAGCCGAACACCGCCGCGGTGGCGATCACGAACAGGATCACGCCGGTGGTGCGCGCCGCGTGCGTCACCGCGGCGAAGAACTCGGCCCACCGCAGCTGCCGATACAGCAGCGCGGTGACGATCAAGGCGTACACCACCGCGATCGCCGCGCTCTCCACCGCGGTGAAAATGCCGGCACGGATACCGATGAAGATCAACGCCACCAGGCCCAGGCCCGGCAACGCGCCGATCAGGCGCAGCGCCACTGCGCGCCAGCCGGGGAACGGCTCGGTGCCGTAGCCGCGATGACGCGCCACCGCATAGCCGGTGACCATCATCGCCGCGGTCATCAACAGCGCCGGGAAGATACCGGCCGCGAACAGGTCGGCGATCGACAGCCCGCCACCGGCCGCGGCCGAGAACAGGATCAGGTTGTGCGAGGGCGGCACCAGCAACGCCACCAGCGCGGCGGTCATGCTCACGTTGACCGCGTAGTCGCGGTCGTAACCGCGCTTGATCATCTGCGGGATCATGGTGCCGCCGACCGCCGAAACGTCGGCGATCGCCGAACCGGATACGCCGCCGAAGAACAGCGACGACAGCACGCTGACCTGGCCCAGGCCGCCACGCACGCGCCCCACCAGCGAGGAGGCCAGCGCGATCAGGCGTTCGGAGATACCGCCGCGCAGCATCAGCTCGCCGGCGAAGATAAACAACGGGATGGCGATCAACGAGGCCGAGCCGCTGCCGGCGGAAATCTGCTGCACCAGCACCACCGTGGGCAGGTCCAGATACAGCAGCGTGGCCAGTGCGGCCGCGCCCAGCGCATACGCCACCGGCACGCCGATCAGCAGCAGCACCACGAAGGTTCCCAACAACATCGCAATGCCCATCAGCGCACTCCTCCGGCCTGGATCGGGCGTAGCACACGCCACAGCTTGTACAAGGCAAAGATCACCATCAGCGCACCGCCGATCGACAGCGGCAGGTAGTTGATGCTCTGCGGCATCTGCGCGCCGGCCATCTTGATATCCAGGCCATCGAGCAGCAGCGCCGCGCTCCACCACGCCAGCACCGCACCGATGGACATGATCATCAACGGGCGGATCAGGTCGAACACCCTGCGCACCAGCGGCGGCACGTGTTCGCCCAGCAGGTAGAAGCCGAAGTGGCGGTTGGTATGCACGCCGGCGGCCGCGCCCAGGCTCAGGGCGGTGCTGAGCAACAGCAGCGTCACCGGCTCGGTCCAGCTGGGCGAGTCGTTGAGCACGTAGCGGGTGAACACCTGCCAGCCCTGCACGACCACCAGGCCCAGCAGCGCGATGGATGCCACGCCAACGGCGGTATCGGAAACGCGGTCCAGCGCGCGCTGCAACGGCGCGACCGGGACGGCGACGGTCTCGGGTTCGGTCATCGGGTCACCTCTATGCAAAATCGCGGATGCGGCGGTACAGCGCTTCGATCTCCGGCTGCTTGCGGTATTCGGCCAGCAGCGGTGCGGCGGCGGCGCGGAACGCCGGCATGTCGACCTGATTGAGCTTGACGCCGTAATCGATCACCTGCTTGCGCGCCACGGTCTCCGAGGCATCCCACAGATTGCGCATCACCGGTACCGAGGCGCGTGCCAGTTCCACCACCAGAGCGCGATCGTCCGGACGCAGCGATTCGAAACTCTGCCGCGACATCACCAGGATGTCCGGCGCATAGGAATGCTCGCTCTGCGACCAGTAATGCGCGGCTTCGAAATGCCGGCTGGACTGGAAGCTGCGCATGTTGTTTTCCGCACCGTCGATCATGTGCGTTTCCATCGCCGAGAACGTCTCGCCCAGCGACATCGGGGTGGGATTGGCACCCAGCATGCGCATCAGCTTGAGGAAGATGTCCGACGAGGCCACGCGCAGTTTCAGGCCCTTGAGATCTTCCGGGCGATGCAGCGGGTGCTTGGTGTTGTAGAAGCAACGCGCACCGGAATCGTAGATCGCCAGGCCCACCAGGTCGCGCTGCTCGAAGCTGCGCAGCACGCTGTCGCCGACATGGCCGTCGATGGCGCGGCGCA
>NZ_JBWWVS010000006.1:0-215788 GCF_056675615.1 Xanthomonas sp. NCPPB 2864 | reverse complement strand
TCGTGTCAGTTTTGGAAGCGGGATTAATCTGGATGATACGGTCTTCACTCGATCTGGTAACGATCTACTTGTCACCTTGAAGGGAAGTCAAGATCAGCTGGCAGTAGCAAGTTGGTTTGCCTCAGACTCATCCCAAGTTGAATATCTGGATTTTAATGATAGATCAGTAGCTGCTAGCGAAGTATCCAGCTTGATTGATGCTATGGCGGTGGCAAATGCCTCTTCTGTGTCATTTATTGCATCGCGTGAAACTCAAGAGACGAAGTTGATGCTCGCAAGTTCGGCTATCTAATTGATCATCACTATATAGCCGACGCCGGGCCCCGCCATTTGGCGGGGCCTTTATTTTATTTATGCGTTAAGTTATTGCTGGAGCGGAGTTGCCAAAGATTCGGTATATTCCTCGCAAGAATTTCAAGTCATATTTTCAGATTTGAGGTCCGTTGTCTCAGGGTGTGTGAATGCCGGCAAGCGTATTGAGCAAACGTGGCAAAACCCACCATACCCTCTAGAATCGCCCCATGAGCAACGCACCCCCCGATTACCCCACCCTCCAATCCATTGGCTGGCCCTGGCCTGGCCCTGCCGAGGATCCGGCCTGGCAGGCGCTCTTTGCCGCGCATCCGCAGGCGTTGCCGGCGCGGGTGGTGGAGCAGCACCGCACCGGCTATGTGGTGGCCGATACGCCGGAGGCCGGTCTCAAGGCCGAATCGTTGCCGGAGTGGCAGCGGCCGCGGTTTCCCAGCCATGAGCGGGCGTCGGTGGGCGATTGGGTGCTGATGAAGGGCAAGCGCATCGTGGCCTTGCTGCCACGGCGCACCTCGATCAAGCGCGGTGCGGCCGGCGAGCATTACCACCAGCAGGTGATCGCGGCCAACATCGATACGGTGTTCATCGTGTGCGGGCTGGATGCGGACTTCAATCCGCGCCGCATCGAACGCTATCTGCTGCTGGTCGGCGGCGGCGGTGCCGAGCCGGTAGTGGTGCTGACCAAGGCCGACCAGACCGAATACGCGGAGGACGCATTGGCGGTGCTGGAGGAACTGGAAGCGCAGAACATCCCGTTGCGCGCGGTCAACGCCAAGGATCCGGACAGCGTGGCGGCGCTGCGGCCGTGGCTGGGCGATGGCCGTACCGCGGTGCTGGTGGGCTCGTCCGGTGCCGGCAAGTCGACGCTGACCAATACCCTGCTCGGGTCGCAGAAGATGAAGACCAATGCGGTGCGCGAGAACGATTCGCGCGGCCGGCATACCACCACCCATCGCGCCTTGATTCCGTTGCCGTCCGGTGCCTGCCTGATCGATACGCCCGGCATGCGCGAACTCAAGCCCACCGGCGAAGAAGATCTGGCCGAGGGCGGCTTCTCCGATGTGGAAGCGTTGGCGGCGCAGTGCCGCTTCAACGATTGTGCGCATATCGCCGAGCCCGGCTGTGCGGTGCGTGCGGCGATCGAGGCCGATACGCTGGATCCGGAGCGGGTGGCCAATTACATGAAGCTGCGCGTGGAAGTGGCCGCAGCGGCCGAAAAGCTTGCCACACGCCTGGCGCAGAACAACCGGGGCAAGGGGTCGGGCCGGCGGCCTGCCAGCGTCGATCGCAACGGACGCCGCTGATGCCATCGCGCAAGGGGCCGCCGGACATCGTCCATCATGCGGTGCTGGATGCGCGCCTGGTCAAGGCCGTACGCGGTGTGCGTCTGCTCGCGCTGGCCAGCTGGCCGCGCTCGCTGCAGGAGCCGTTCCTGCAAAGCGTGGCACGTGGGCAGCCGGAGCTGCCGCAGGTGGAGTATCCGCGACTGGATTTCGGCGATACCCGGCGCGAGTTGGCGGCTATTGCCAAGCAGGCCGATCCGCATCACCCGCTGGGCGCCTACCTGATCGACTCGACGCATAGCTGGGGCCTGGCCGCCGGCCTGCTGGAATCGCTGGGTACTCCCGCAGTCAGCGATTACTCGGCGCAGCTGTTCGGCGTGCCCGACGACCCGATGCCGGGCAACGGCCCGAGCACGCGCGAGGCAGCGCGGCATTTCATCCAGATCGCGCAGGAGCTGGACCGTGAGCTGCTGGCGCCGGAAGAACAGGTGCCGGTGTCGGCAACCGCCCTGCGCATGCAGCTGCAAAACGATCTGGACGCCTTCTTCGAAGGGCGCGTCATCACCGTCACGCTGGATCCGGATCTGCTGGCCAAGGCGGCGGCCGGCGCGCATCGCATCCGCCTGCGCAGCGGCGCCACCTTCAGCGATTACGACCGCGCGCAGCTGTTCCATCACGAGGCACTGGTGCATTCGCTGACCGCGCTCAACGGGCGTGCGCAGGTGCACCTGCCCAGCCTGGGCATTTCCTCGCCGCGGACCACCGCGACGCAGGAAGGCCTGGCGACGTTTGCCGAGCAGATCACCGGCAGCATCGATATCGAACGCATGAAGCGCATCAGCCTGCGTATCGAGGCGATTGCGATGGCGCGCTCGGGTGCGGACTTCATCGAGGTGTTCCGCTATTTCACCGCAGGCGGGCAGAGCGCGGCGGAAAGCTTTTCCTCTGCGCAGCGCGTATTCCGCGGCGTGCCGACCTCCGGCGGCGGTGCCTTCACCAAGGACACGGTGTACCTGCGCGGGCTGGTGGCGGTGCACACTTTCTTCCGGCATGCGCTGCAGCGCGATCAGCTGCAGCTGTGCCGTTACCTGTTCGCCGGCAAGATGGCCCTGGGCGACGTGGCGCGCTTTGCGCCCTTGTTCGACAGCGGCGTGCTGGTCGCCCCGCGCTGGTTGCCGCCGTGGGTGAGCCGGGTCAGCGGCCTGGCCGGCATGCTGGCGTTTTCGTTGTTCGCCAATCGCATCCGCATGGATCAGCTGCAGCCACCGGCGATGAACGTTTGAAGCCTGCCGCGCAACTTGCGCGCAGTTATTGCGCCAGCGCGGCGGCGCGGCGAAGCTGCCGCTGGCGCGAGTCGGGCAACACCGCGCAGCGCCTGACACGTGCCTGGCAGTGCATTGCTTCCACTGCAAGGCGCTGAACGGTAAGCATCGTGCCGACGCGTTCTACACGATGCTGCAACGGACTGCACCGGACACTGTTCGCCTTGCCCGAGATGGGCCATGACACGAGGCGATACGATGAAAATCCTGATGGTGCTCACTTCCCACGACCAACTCGGCGATACCGGCAAGAAGACCGGCTTCTGGCTGGAGGAGTTTGCCGCGCCGTACTACGTGTTCAAGGATGCCGGCGCAGACATCACCCTGGTCTCGCCCAAGGGTGGCCAGCCACCGCTGGACCCCAAGAGCGACGAGCCCGATGCGCAGACCGAGGCTACCAAGCGCTTCAAGCAGGACACCGACGCGCAGCAGGCTTTGGCCAGCACGCAGCGCCTGGCCGACGTCAAGGCCGATGACTTCGATGCGGTGTTCTATCCGGGTGGCCATGGCCCGTTGTGGGACCTGGCCGAAGACGTGGATTCAATCGCGCTGATCGAGGCATTCGCCGCGGCCAACAAGCCGCACGGCCTGGTGTGCCATGCACCGGGCGCGCTGCGCCGGGTCAAGGGCAGCGATGGCAAGCCGTTAGTCAACGGCCGCCGCGTCACCGGCTTCACCAACAGCGAAGAAGAGGGCGTGGGTCTGACCAAGATCGTGCCGTTCCTGGTCGAAGACGTGCTGACCGAACTTGGCGGCCGCTACGAGAAGGGCGCCGACTGGGGCGTGCATGTGGTCACCGATGGCTTGCTGGTCACCGGCCAGAACCCGGCTTCGTCGGAGAAGGCTGCCGAGGCGCTGCTTGAGTTGTCGAAGCGCTGATTCTGCAGTTGTCGTCTGGTGATACCTGGACGGCCACCGGAAGATATCGCGACGTTTGATTTGGAGCGGCCAACAAGACGGAGCAAGTAGTCGTCAGCTAAGGTGCGGACGTCGCGGAGGCACCGGAGTGTACGCGTGGTGCATACCGGTGCCGAGCGGCAGCCGCACTCGTCTGATGGTGAGCGCAGCAGTTTCTAGCGTTATTCGTCGTGTTCTTTCAGAGCGCGGCAGCGTCCGACAACCGGACGCAAGCTGGTGCTCGTAACCAAACGAGCCGGCCATGGTGACTGGCCCTTGTCCGCCCACCGTCGCGGGACCTTACGCGGCATGGATGCCGCGTAAGAGCCTACACGGACGTACTTGCGGCGTGTCCTGCGATGGTGGGCGGGCAAGGGCCCGGCTGCCAGGCCACAGATCGTCCGCCCTAGCCGCAGATGGTCCGCCCTGCAGTGCGCGACAACCTGCACAATCGCGTTCAAGCAATACGCTCCAGCCAACGCACTGCATACGCCGGCAGCACCAGTCGCATGTCATTGCTCAGCGACTCAGCAGCCGTCTCGCCGCCATCTGCCACCACCTTCCATCGGCCATCTCCGAACGCGGCAAGCTCTATCGTCAGCGGTTGGTCGCCGAAGTTGTGCACGGCCAGGAAGCGATCGCCACGCGTCAATGCAAACAGGCGTGCATCGCCCAGCGCAACGCTGCCCAGCGCCTGATCGGCGGCCAGTGCGGGCAGCGCGGCACGTTGCCGGATCAATCCACGTAGCCGGCGATACACCGTGCCGCTCAGACTGGCTGCATCTTCGCGCTGCGTTGCAAGCTGCCAATCCATCGCCGGGCGATGCAACCAGCGACCTTCGTGCCGACGCTGCGGATCGTCGCGGTAGCTGCCGTCGTTGGGCAGGGCGAGTTCGTCGCCCATGTAGATCAACGGCACGCCCGGCATCGCCAGCGCGATGGCATAGAGCAACACCAGCCGATCCACCGCCATGCGCAACGCCGCCGTATCGCCCGATGCCTGTGCGGCCTGGATCCCGGCCAGTGCCGCGGCCATGCCATTGGTGCCGTGCACGCCGTCGCCACTGCTCTGGAAGCTCTCGCCACGCGCGTAGCTGCCCGGCACCTCGTTGGCATAGAAGCGCGCGACATCGCGCAGCGCGAATGGCGGCTGCGCGGCGTTGCCGGCGGCTTCGTGTTGCAGCACGTTCCAGCCGATGTCGTCGTGGCAGCGCACATAGCTCAGCCAGGCGCAGTTGGCCGGCAAGGGCGGGCTATGCACGATGACGTTGTGCAGGATGTCGCCGCGTTGCAGTGCCAGCGCCGACCAGCCGGCCGCCATCAGCGTGCTGTGATAGGCCAGGTGGCATTCGTGGCCCTGGTCCGCACCGCTGCCGAAGTAGGGCGGCAATTGCGTCATCGGCACGATGGCTTCGGCCTTCATCACCACCGACGGCGCAACGATGTCGGTGACCGCGCGCAGCGCCACCAGCAGGGTATGCGCCTCGGGTTGGTTCATGCAGTCGGTGCCGGTGCGCTTCCACAGATACGCGGTGGAATCCAGGCGGAAGGCTTCCACACCCAGATTGGCCAGCTGTAGCATCGCCAGCGCCATCTCGCCGAACACCGCCGGGTTGCTCCAGTTCAGATCCCACTGATAGGGATAGAAGGTGGTCCACATCCACTGGCCGGTGGCATCCACCCAGGTGAAATTGCCGGGCGCGGTGTGCGGGAAGACCTGTCCCAGCGTGGCTTCGTACTGGTCGGGCTGCGTGCGATCGGCGAAGTGATGGTAGTAGTCGAGATAGCGCGCATCGCCGGCCCGCGCCGCCTGCGCCCAGGCGTGATCGTCGGCGGTATGGTTGAGCACGAAATCCGCGCACAGGCTGATGCCTGCCTCGCGCAGGCGTGTGGTCAGTGCGACGAGATCGTCGTTGCTGCCCAGGCTCGGCTCCACCTGGCCATAATCGCTGACCGCAAAGCCACCATCGTTATCCCCGGCGCGTGCGCGCAGGAACGGCAGCAGGTGCAGATAGCGCACACCCAGTTCCTGCAGATACGGCACGCGTTCGGCCACGCCTTGCAGCGTGCCGGCAAAGCGGTCCACGTAGGCGCTGTAGCCCAGCATGTGCTGCTCGCCGAACCAGCCGGGCTGACGCGTGACGTCCAGCTGTTGCAGCGCCTGCGGGCGCTGCTGTGCGTGGCTGCCCAACGCACTCAGCCACTGCGTCAACCAGGATGCAGTGTCGGGGCGTGCGCCGTACAAAGCGTGCAGGGCATCCAGCAGACGCGGCGCATGGCGGTCGAAGCGCGGCAACAGCACGCTCGCACGCTGCGCATCCAGGGGCGCGGCAAAGGCCGCGCGCAATGCAGAGAAATCGGTGGGGGAGGTGCTCATTGTCAAGCGCCGGGACGAACCCGGCGAGGGGTCCTTAGAAATCGTAACGCAGGCTGATGCTGGTGGTGCGGCCGGCAATCGAGCGCGCGCGGATGATGCCATTGGCCGGGATGCTGGCTTCCTCGGCCTCGGTCAGGCCGAAGGTGTTGAACAGGTTGTTGACGTTGAGCGCGACGGTGAGTGCGTCGGTCACGCGGTAGTCGCCGAACAGGTTCACCTGCGTATAGCCCGGCATCTTCAGCTGATTGGAATCCTGGGTGTAGGCATCGGTGGTGCCGATCAGGTTGATGCCGAACTGGTAGCCGTCGCCGCGATAGCTGGGTGTCAACTGCCACACCACATCGGCCTGGCGACGCGGTACGTTGCCGGTGTTTTCCGGAGTGATCTGGTCCTTGGAAATCTCCGCATCGGTCCAGGTCAGGCCGCCGTTGACGGTGAAGCCTTCGTAGCGGTAGCTGGCTTCCAGCTCCACGCCGTGCGCCTCGTAGCTGCGGTTGAAGAAACGCTGGCTGGTGACTTCGAAGTTCTGTTCCTCGGTGCGTGCCGAGAACGCGGTGGCGAACAGGCTCAGGCCGTCGCGGCGCCACTTCAGGCCGGCTTCGGCCTGGCGGACCACGTTGACGCCTTCATCGGAGGAGACCGAGCCGTCGTCGCGGACCACGCCGAACAGCAGGCGGTCGGCATTGGCGCGTGCGCCGCGGCTGATGCGCGCGAACGCGCCCAGGTCCTCGTTGATCAGGTAATTGCTGCCCAGCGAGTACGACAGGTAGTTCCAGTCGTAATCCACCGGCCGTGCGTTGGCGGTATCGACCGTGGCCACGCGCTGTTCCACCGGCTGGATCACGCCATCGCCGTTGACGTCCAGGTTCTGCGCGATCGCGGTGCCGGCATAGCTGCCGCGTGCATCGCCCATGTCGTAACGCAGGCTGCCGTCGATGCTGAACTTGCCGCTGTCGAAGGTCAGTGCGACGTACGGCGCGTTGACGTCGTAGCGCACGTCGTAGCTGCGGGTGATGCAGCAATCGCCCCAGAACGGGGTGCCGTACGCATACAAGCCATTTTGCGAGCGCGACACGCCGCCGGCATCGACCACGTTGAGCAGGCGCGAATCGCGGCCCAGGCTCTGCACATAGGAGTTCCAGGTCCAGTCCATGTCGATGGTCTGGCGCGAGCTGTAATAGCCCATGCGCAGGTTGAGCGTGCGGCCGTCGCCGCCGAACTCGCGCGAGACGCTGAGATCGTTGGTGACGTTGCCCAGGTCGTTGATCGCCACGTTGAACAGATGCGTGCGGATCGCGTTGCCGGTGTAGGCCTGTCCGGCGTCCGGGCCGCTGGCCTCCACCAGTTGCGCGCCGGCGCCGCCGATGGACGCGGCCAGCGTGGCGGCATCGGTGACCTCGGCCGGGAACGGGCTGACGAAGCGGCCGCTGTTGTCGGCGATGCGGAACTTCTCGCTCAGGTTCCAGCCGCTGCCCAGGTCGAACCAGGCCTCGGCGCCGATGGTGCGCGAGATCGGGTGCATGCCGTCGCCCAGGTCGGTGCGGCGCGGCTGGTTGTTGCCGTCCAGGCCGACATCGGTACGGAAATTGCGGCTGTACAAGGTGTCGTTGCCCGGATCGAAGCCGGCAAAGCCGCCCAGGTCCGGCGAGCCGTCGCGGCCACGCACGGAGGTCGGCACCGGCAGATAACCGGCGGCGCGATCGTTGAGGTATTTGCCGTAGACACGCACGTAGCCGTTCTCGAACAGCCGGGTCAGGTTGGCCTTGAGCTGGCCGCCCTTGTCGGTGGTGTAACCGGCATCGCGCACGCCATCGCCCTGGCGGAAGAAGCCGCCGATGTTGAACTGCCAGTTTTCCGCGAACGGCGCGCCGTAGTCGAAGTCCACGCGGGTGTTGTCGTAATCCAGGCCGCGGCTCACGCCGACGCTGCCGCCTGCGGTGTCGCCGGTCTTGCTGATGAAGTTGATGATGCCGCCGGGCGCGTTGCTGGTGAACGTCGATGCCGAGCCGCCGCGGATGGCTTCGATGCGGTCCAGGGTGAAATCCGAGCGCAGGAAGATGTCCGAGTTGCCGAAGGCGATATCGCCGAATTCCATCACCGGCAGGCCGTCCTCCTGCAGCTGCAGGAACTTGGCGCCGCCGGAGGCGACCGGCAGGCCGCGCACGGCGATGTTGGCATTGCCTTCGCCACCGCTGGATTCGGAGCGGATGCCGGGGATGTTGCGGAAGATCTCGGCGGTGCTGCGCGGCGCCGACTGTTCGATCGCCTCGGCGCCCACGGTGCTGACCGACACGCTGGACTTCAGCTTGGTGGTGGCGGTGGAAGTACCGGTAACGAACACCGAATCCAGATTGACCGCGGCGCTGTCGGCGGCCGGCGGGGTGACGGGTGCGGCCGTGGTCGCGTCCTGCGCCAGCGCGGCAGGCGCGCACAGGCAGGAGGCGACCGCGCAGGCCAGGGCATGCAGGCGCAGGGTGTGCAAGGTGGACATTGCGGTTCTCTCTCTCACGGATGGTGGTGTGCCGACGCCTGCATCGTCCCCTCCCAGGGAGTGGCCGTGTGGCCTGCAGTGCGAGCGCAGTAATACGCCCCAATACAATCGATTGCAATCTTGCGCTGCAGCATCATTTCTCGAATCGAGAGCTTATGTTTAGACAAGCGAAAACGTGTTGCGGCGCAGCGTTACAATCGATTGCAAAGACGGCAGGGTACAGTGCGCTGCGGCCACTGGGAGCCGCACCGATGCCCAGGGTTCTGCATGTCGTCGACCGCTACTCCGTTCTCCTTCGCGCGCATCCTGGCGCTCAACGCCGGCTTCTTCGGCGTGCAATACAGCTTTGGCCTGCAGCAGAGCAACATGAGCCCGATCTACAACTATCTGGGCGCCGATCACGCGAGCCTGCCGTACCTGTGGCTGGCCGGGCCGATCACCGGGCTGGTACTGCAGCCGTTCGTCGGCGCGTGGAGCGACCGCTCGGTGACCCGCTGGGGCCGGCGCATGCCGTACATGGTGCTGGGCGCGCTGGTGTGCAGCCTGTGCCTGTTGGCGATGCCGTTCAGCACTGCGCTGTGGATGGCGGTGTGCCTGCTGTGGATCCTGGATGCGGCCAACAACGTGGCGATGGAGCCATACCGTGCGCTGGTCAGCGATGTGCTGGCGCCACCGCAGCGGCCGCTGGGCTATCTCACCCAAAGCGCGTTTACCGGGCTTGCGCAGACGCTGGCCTATCTCACCCCGCCGTTGCTGGTGTGGATGGGCATGAACCAGGACGCCGCCAATGCGCACCACATTCCCTATGTCACCATCGCCGCCTTCGTGATCGGTGCGGGGTTTTCCGCGGCCTCGATCCTGCTCACCGCGCGCAGCGTGCGCGAGCCGGTGCTTGCGCCGGCAGAGATCGCGCGGATGCGCCAGACCGGTGCCGGCCTGGGCGCCACAGTGCGCGAAATCTACGGCGCCCTGCGCGCGATGCCGCCGACCATGCGCCAGCTCGCGCCGGTGATGCTGTTCCAGTGGTACGCGATCTTCTGCTACTGGCAGTACATCGTGCTGTCGCTATCGACCAGCTTGTTCGGCACCACCGAAGCCGACTCGCATGGCTTCCGCCAGGCCGGCCTGGTCAATGGGCAGATCGGCGGGTTTTATAACTTCGTCGCCTTTCTGGCTGCGTTTGCGATGGTGCCGGTGGTGCGCCGCATCGGCCCCAAGTACACGCATGCGACCTGCCTAGTCGCGGCCGGCGTGGGCATGTGGGTGTTGCCGGGTATCCAGGACCGCTGGCTGATGCTGCTGCCGATGATCGGCATCGGGCTCGCCTGGGCCAGCATGATGGGCAACCCGTACCTGATGCTGGCCGACAGCATTCCGCCCGAGCGCACCGGTGTGTACATGGGCCTGTTCAACCTGTTCATCGTGCTGCCCATGCTGATCCAGATCGTCACCTTGCCGCTGTATTACGAGTGGCTGTTGCACGGCGACCCGCGCAACGTGATCCGCCTGGCCGGCGCACTGATGCTGGCCGCCGCTGTGGCGATGCTATGCGTACGCGTCCGCAAGCCCAAGGCAGCAGTGGTGTAGCCGCGACGCGTTACGCCTGTGTCGCGGCGTACTGAAACAACCGACCGCGATCACGTGGACAGCAACGCGTAGCTGTGCACCGCACGCCATCACACACGCTCTTACGATTCCCCATTCCCCATTCCCCATTCCCGGCCTCAAGCCGACTCACGCACCACTAATTTCACCGGCATTTCCACCGACTCCACCGCTTCGCCGCCGATCAACGCCAGCAGCCGGTCCACCAGCAGGCGCGCGGCCAGGCCCAGGTCCTGCCGCACCGTGGTCAACGGCGGTTGGCTGTAGGCGGCCAGCGGAATATCGTCGAAGCCCACCAGCGAGATGTCCTGCGGCACGCGATGCCCGGCTTCGACCAGGGCGCGGATCGCACCGACCGCAATCACATCGGAGGCGGCGAACAGCCCGTCCGGCGGATCGGTCTTCTTGAGCATTGCGCGGGTGAGGCGGTAGGCGTCTTCGCTGAGGAAGTGGCTGCGCGCATGCAGGCGCGTATCGAACTCCAGGCCATGTCGCTGCAGTGCATGGCGATAGCCGGCAAAGCGCGGGGCAACCTCGGGCAACTGGTCGTCGCCGAGAAAGGCGATGCGGCGACGGCCGCTGGCAATCAGATGTTCGGTGGCCAGCGCGCCGCCCTGGAAATTGTCGCTGCCCACGCTGATGTACGACTGCCCGTCGATGCGGCTGCCCCAGACCGCCATCGGCAGGCCATCGCGCGCGGCTTCGTCCAGCGCGGCATGTTCGGAACTTTGCCCCAGCACGATCACGCCATCGGAGCGGCTGCCGCGTGCGAGTTGTTCCACCCATCCATCCTGATGCCGGTCGAGCTTGGACAGCAGCATGCTGTAGCCGCGCCCGGTCAGTTCCTCGGCCAGCAGCGCCAGCATTGTCATCATGAAAGGGTCCGACAGCGGCTGGTCCAGCGCATGCATCATCGGCACTGCCACGCTCACCGTGTTGGAGCGTTTGGCGCGCAGGCTGCGCGCAATCGGATCCACCTGGTAGCCGGCATCGGCGGCAATCTGCTTGATGTACGCACGCGTCCGCTCGGCCACCACCGGGCTGCCGGCCAGGGCACGCGACACGGTGGATTCGGACACGCCTGCCATGCGGGCGATGTCGGCCATCTGCGGGCGGGCACCCGGCGTGGCGCGTTCTGAAGGTTTGGCCATGTCAGCGCAGTGCGGAAAAACCCGAGTGTAATCAGTTCGCGCTGGAGGCGGGTTGATCGACGCAGTGGCGGCCGCTTGTGCGCGCTGGGCAATGCAATCACGCACCTGCATGCAAGCGGCAGGCGCGCGGGGCGTGCATGACAGCGGCCACGACTAGCGCGGGGCTTTGGAGCGGTGAGGCTTCAGGGGAGTGAGGCTTCAGAGCAGTGATGCATCGGAGCGGTGATGCTTCACCGCCATTAGCAAGGACTGCGCTCAGCGCCCGGCTGGCGCGCTCGGCGTTGGAACCGCATGTCTCCTCCGCACAGTCCTGCTCGGGCGCGCCGTCTGTATCGAGCTGACGACCGATCGCTACGGTCTGTCAGCGGCTCTCAACCCATGTACAGACCACCGTTGACCGCATAGTCGGCGCCGGTCACGTAGGCGGCCTCATCGGAGGCGAGCCAGGCGCACAGCCCGGCGACTTCGGCCGGTTTGCCGAGCCGGCGGATCGGCACCGAGGTAGCCAGGCGGTCGAGCACGTCGGGTGGGAAACTGCTGATCGAGGCGCTGGCGATATAGCCCGGCGAGATGGTGTTGACGGTGACCCCGCGCGAGGCCACTTCCTGCGCCAGGGCGCGGCTGAAGCCATGCATCGCCGCCTTGGCGGTGGCGAAATTGATCTGCCCGATCTGGCCCTTGTGCGCACTGACCGAGCCGATGTTGACGATGCGTCCCCAGCCGCGCGCGGTCATGCCGTCGACCACCTGCTTGGTGATGTTGAACAGGGAATGCAGGTTGCTGGCGATCACCGCGTTCCAGTCGTCGCGGCTCATCTGCCGGAACAGGGTGTCGCGGCTACCACCGGCGTTGTTGACCAGCACATCGATCTCGCCGACCTCGGCCTTGACCTTGGCGAACGCGGCCACGGTGGAATCCCAATCGGCGGCATTGCCTTCGGAGGCGACGAACTCGAAGCCCTGCTCGCGCTGTTCGCGCAGCCAGGAGGTCTTGCGCGGCGAATTGGGCCCGCAACCGGCGACCACGGTATGCCCGCTGCGCGCCAGCTTCTGGCAGATCGCGGTACCCACACTGCCCATGCCACTGGTGACGTATGCGATGCGAAGTGTCATTGCTTGAACTCCTTCGGAGTTGGGATTCGGGATTGGGGATGAGGGGATTCGTAACAGCGGGCATTGGTTCGCTCTGGCTTTGGCGAATCCCCAATCCCGAATGCCGAATCCCGGCGCGCGGCTAGCGCGCCAACGGAAACAGGCCAAACAACAACCCGCCCGCCAACATCAGCAGGGAGATCAGCACCGCCCACTTCAGCGTGAAGCGTTGATGGTCGGCGAAGTCGACCTTGGCCAGGCCGACCAGCAGATAGGTCGATGGCACCAGCGGGCTGAGCAGATGCACCGGTTGCCCGGCCAGCGAGGCGCGCGCCATTTCCACCGGGGTGATGCCGTAGTGGCCGGCGGCCTCGGACAGGATCGGCAGCACGCCGAAGTAGAACGCGTCGTTGGACATGAAGAACGTAAACGGCATGCTGACGATCGCGGTGATCACCGCCAGATACGGGCCCCAGCTGTCCGGGATCACCGCCAGGAAGCTGCGCGACATCGCTTCGACCATGCCGGTGTTGGACAGGATGCCGGTGAAGATGCCGGCGGCGAAGATCAGCGACACCACCGACAGCACGTTACCGGCGTGATTGACCAGGCGGCGGCGCTGCTCGGCCAGGTTGGGGTAGTTGATCATCAGTGCCAGCGCAAAGCCGATCATGAACAGCACCGGCATCGGCAGCACGCCGACCACCAGCGCGGCCATCAGCGCCAGGGTCAGGAGCAGGTTCACCCACAGCAGCTTGGGCCGCTTCATGTCCTCGGTGTCTTCCACGCGCGGCAGTGCATCGCTTTCTTCGGGGATGCTGGTGTCCAGCCAGTTGCCGTCGGCCGGCAGGCGCACCACGCCCAGGCGGCGCCGTTCGCGCATGCCCAGAAACCAGGCCAGCGTGAGGATGCCGGCGATCGCCATCGCCATCGCCGGCACCAGCGGCACGAATACATCGGCCGGATCCACATGCAGGGCGGTGGCGGCACGAGCGGTGGGGCCGCCCCACGGGGTCAGGTTCATCACGCCGCTGGCCAGGATGGTCACGCAGGTGAGGTTGAGCGCGTTCATGCCCAGGCGCTGGTACAGCGGCAGCATCGCCGACACGGTGATCATGTAGGTGGTGGAGCCATCGCCGTCGAGCGAGATCAGCATTGCCAGGATTGCTGTGCCCATCACGATCTTCAGCGGATCGCCCTTGACCAGGCGCAGGATGCGGCCGACCAGCGGATCGAACAGGCCGGCATCGATCATCACGCCGAAGTAGAGGATGGCGAACATCAGCATCACGCCGGTGGGCGCGATCTTCTTGATGCCGTCGAGCATCATCTCGTTGATGCCGGTGCCGAAGCCGCCCAGCAGCGCGAACACGATCGGCACCGTGATCAGAGCCACCAGCGGCGACAGCCGCTTGCTCATGATCAGGTACATGAAGGTGATCACCATTCCGAAACCGAGCGCGGTCAGCATGCGGGCAAATCCTTTGAGGCGTACAGCAGGGGGAGAGTGGAGCGCGCGGCGGCGGGTGCATTGCGGCAGCGGTGACGCATCGTGCGAAGGTCAGGCAAACGGTCAGAAGTCGTACTGGAAGCGGCCGGTCACCGCCAGCGTGTGATCGACCACCGCATCGGCCATGCGGTCGCGGTTGCGGCTGTCGATCACATTGAGCATCACGCGCAGGTTCGGCTTGAAATACCAGTTGCCGCCCAGCGTCCACGACTGCGTGCTGGCATTGATGAAGTCGGGTTGGCCATCCAGATGCTGATCGCCGCGCATGTAGTCGTAGCGCAAGGCCAGCTCGAACGCGCCGGAGGGACGATTGGGCGTCTTGATCCGGCTGAAACGTCCGGTCTTGCGGTCGTAGCCGCGCGACTCGCCGGTGACGAACCAGCTGACCAGGCCGTAGCTGGCCAACACCTTGGCATGCTGGGAGCCGTCGTCGAGCAGGCCGCCGCTGAATTCGCTCTGCCACGACCATGGGCCCAGCACTTCGGCGTATTCCAGCGACCATTTGTCGAAATCGGTATCGCGGCCATCGGCAAAGCGCGCCAGGGTGATGCGGCTGTTGTTGGCCAGATCGTTTTCCGGACGTGGACGGATCAATAGGGACGCCGCGCCGCCGCTGCCCGGATGCGAATAGCGCTCGTGCGCCAGCGACACGCCCAGGTGGCGCAGCCGTGCCTCGCCCATCTCCGGTGCGAAGGTCAGCCGCGTGCCGAGCGCGCCGCCCTTGGTCGAGGAATTGTCGATGCTTTCCAGGCTGTAGGCCGCGGTGGACCAGGTCGCATCGGGGCGATTGGCCTGCCAGGAGATCGCCTTGCGATAGATCGGCGCCAGTGTGGTGGAGGCATAGCCACGTTCCAGGAACGGGCCGTAGTTGGAGCCGGTGCGATCGTCCAGCGAGAAGTACTGCTTGAACTGGCCCACGGTCAGCGTACCGGCGGAAAACTTCTTGGCGATGTACACATCGCGCGCCAGGATGCCGCGGCTGCCGGACTCGTATTGCAGGCCGGCAAATTCCGCCTCGGCCTTGTAGGTGAAACCGTAGAACTTGCCGGCCACATCCAGCCACACGCGGCGGAACTGGGTGTCGTTGCGCTCGGGCGTGCCGCGTTCGTCGTTGTCGAACACGGTGAAGTCCCAGTGCACGCGCCCACCCACCTCGGCGGTGACCGGGCCGTCGCCCTCGGCCGCATGCGCCGCCGGTGCCAGGCACAGCGCGGCGCAGGTGGTGAAGACGCGCAGACGCAAGGTGTCGTTGCTCACAGACCCTCCCAGGTACATGTGTGAATCACGTTCAGCGATGCACCGCACAAGCACGCTGCGGCGCGTTGGCAGCAGCCTAGTCCGGTGAAGCTGTCATGGACCTGTCGTTTGGGGCGGGGATTGGGGAGTCGGGATTGGGGATTGGCAAGAGTCAAAGAAGCTTTTGTTTGCGTGGCCTGTTACCTTCCGGCCGCGGCCAACCGCCTTTGCGAATTCCCAATCCCGACTCCCCAATCCCCGCCCATGCGCCTGCTGCTAGTCGAAGACAACGCCGATCTCGCCGATGCCATCGTGCGGCGCATGCGCCGTAGCGGGCATGCGGTGGATTGGCAGTCCGATGGCCTGGCGGCGGCGAGTGTGCTGCGCTATCAGAGCTTCGATCTGGTGGTGCTGGATATCGGCCTGCCCAAGCTGGATGGACTGCGCGTGCTGGCCGGGATGCGCGAGCGTGGCGATACCACGCCGGTGCTGATGCTGACCGCGCGCGATGGCATCGAAGACCGCGTGCAGGCACTGGATGTCGGGGCCGACGACTACCTGGGCAAGCCGTTCGATTTCCGCGAGTTCGAGGCGCGTTGCCGGGTGCTGCTGCGGCGCAACCGCGGGCAGGCCAGCGAGGTGGTGCAGATCGGCGGGTTCGTGTTCGACAACGCCGCGCACACGCTGGTGCTGGACGGGGTGCCGATCGAGTTGCCCAATCGCGAATACCGCCTGTTCGAGATCCTGATCGGGCGCCTGGGCCATGTGGTTGGCAAGGACGAGATCGGCAACGGCTTGTTCGGTTTCGACGACGATGCCGGGCCGAATGCGATCGAGCTGTATGTCGGCCGCCTGCGTCGCAAGCTGGCGGGCGCGCCGTTGCGAATCGTCACCGTGCGCGGCGCCGGCTACAAGCTCGAAGAAGCCGATCCGCATGCGCCGGTGGAGCCGGGCGTCGATGGCTGAGCCGCGCATGGTGGCACCGTCGATCCGGCGCACCTTGCTGCTGTATCTGGGCAGCCTGTCGGTGCTGGGCGCGGTGGTGCTGTTCTTTGCCGCACGCGACTATGGTGAGCGGGCCGCCAACCGCTCCTACGACCACCTGCTGGTGTCCTCGGCCCTGTCCATCGTCGACAGCGTGGCGCTGGTCGGCGGCGACTGGCAGGTGGACCTGCCGTATGCCTCGCTGGACCTGCTCGGCATGGCACCGGAAGACCGCGTGTTCTACCGCGTGTTCGATGCGCAAGGCCGCACCATCACCGGCGAAGAGAGCTTGCCGTTGCCGGCGCGTGCGCCCGGCGACGAGCGCCCGGTGCTGTTCGATGCCGTCTACAGCGGCGAGCCGGTGCGCTTTGCGGTGGTGATGCATCGGGTGGCATCGGCCTCCGGGCAGGGCGAGGTGCGCGTGCAGGTCGGTCAGACCCGGCGCGCGCGCGATGCGGTGGCACGCGATGTGGTGCTCAACGCGCTGGTGGCGATCGGCGTGCTGTCGCTGCTCGCCCTGGGCCTGGTGTGGCTGGGCGTGTATCGCGCCCTGCGCCCGTTGCAGCGTATCGAGCGCGACCTGTCGCGGCGCGAGCCCTCCGACCTGAAACCGCTCAGCGTGCCGGCGCCGCAGGAAATGCAGTTGATGGTGACCGCGCTCAACCGCTTCATGGCGCGGCTATCGTCCAGCAACGAAACCTTGCGCGCCTTCATGGCCGAAGCCGCGCACCAGATGCGCACGCCGCTGGCCGCCTTGCGCGCGCAGGCGCAGCTGGCGATGGACGACGACGACCCGCGCGAGATGCAACGCAGCCTGGTGGCGATCGAACGCAATGCCAGCCATATGAGCCGGCTGCTCAATCAATTGCTCAGCGACGCCAGCGTGATCCACCGCGCCAACCTGCAGCGCTTTGCCACCGTGGACCTGGCCGAAGTGCTGCACCAGGCCTTGCACGAGGCCTTGCCGCGCAGCGACGGCGCACCGCGCGTGCACCTGGCGATCGACCCGCAACCGGCACTGCTGCGCGGCGATGCACTGCTGCTGCGCGAGGCGCTGAAGAACCTGATCGACAACGCCTGCAAATACGGTGCCGGGGCACCATTGCAGGTGGCGCTCACCAGCGACGGCAGCCATCACGTGCTGACCATCGCCGATCACGGCCCCGGCATTCCCGCCGCCGAGGCCGAGCGCGTGTTCGAGCGTTTCGTCCGCGGGCCGGATGCGCCGGCAGGCGGCGCGGGGCTGGGGCTGGCCATCGTCAAGCGCGTGGTCGAAGCGCACGGCGGGCGCATCGATCTGAGCAACCGCGTCGGCGGCGGGCTGATCGCCTCGTTGCATTTTCCTGGAGGGACGCGGTGATGCGCGTGCTGTTGCTGATGGTGGTCTTGCTGGCGCCGGTTGTTGCGCGTGCCGCGCCCGGCGATGTGCGGGTGTTTCCCGCGCACGGCCCGAAACAGGCGCAATTACGCGTGCAAGGCTCCACCGACCTGGAAGTGTTCGGCGCGGTCATCCAGGACTACCAGCGCCTGCATCCGGGCACCGAGGTGATCTACGAGGACGTGATCGCCTGGGATATCTACGAGCGCTATCTGCATCCGGGCAAGGCCACGCCTGCCGCCGACATGCTGATCAGCGCCAGCATGGACCTGCAGACCAAGCTGGTGAACGACGGCCACGCGCTCGCGCATCGCTCCGCGCAGACCGAAGCGCTGCCGGCGTGGGCGCAGTGGCGGCACGAAGTGTTCGGCATCAGCTACGAGCCGGTGGCGATCGTCTACAACACACGCAAGCTGGCGGCCGCGCGGGTGCCGCGCACGCGCCGGCAGTTGCTGGCCTTGCTGCGCGCGCCCGACGCGCCGCTGCGCGGCCGGGTTGGCACCTACGATGTCGAGCGCAGCGGCGTGGGCTATCTGTTCGCCACCCAGGACGGGCAGGTCGGCAGCATTGCCGGCGCGTTGCTGGCCGCGTTGGGGGCCAACCAGGTCAGGCTGGAAGAACGCACCGGCACCTTGCTCGACCGCGTCAGCCGTGGCGAGCTGCTGCTGGCCTACAACGTGCTCGGCTCCTATGCGCAGACGCGCATCGACGCCGGCGCCCCGCTGGGCATCGTGCAGCCGCAGGACTACACGTTGGTGGCGCTACGCACTGCGGTGATCCCCAGGACTGCACCGCACGCGCCGGAGGCACGCAGGTTCCTGGATTACCTGCTCTCGCCACGCGGCCAGCAGGTGCTCTCGCGCGAGGCGCGGCTGATGCCGATCCTGCCGGCCGCCGGCGGCCGTGGCGGCCCGGCGCAGCCGCCGTTCCGGCCGATCCCGCTCGGCCCCGGCCTGCTGGTGTATCTGGACAAGCTCAAACGCCGGCAGTTCCTGGATGCCTGGCGGGCCAGCACGCAGCCGCCGCGCTAGGCAAGCGCGACGACCTGCGCGAACGGCCGCATGCCGGCGCGGCGTGCGCTGCCGGTCTTGGCGTGCAGGGCGTGGAGGCGGCGATTTCCACGCCCATGCTGGCTGCCCGGCAGGCCCGGTGCTTGCGCAGCGGGGCAGGGATGGATGCCCGGACGCGGGAAACCGACACAGCCATGTGCCAGACTTGGCGCATGGCCGATCTCACCATCCTCGTCGCCGACGACCACCCGTTGTTCCGTGCCGCCGTGATCCACGTGCTGCAGCAGACCCTGCCGCAGGCCGATGTGGTGGAGGCCTCCAGCGCCGCCACGCTGAGCGCGATGCTGCGCTCGCACCCCCAGGCCGAGCTGGTGCTGCTGGACCTGGCGATGCCGGGCGCACGCGGCTTCTCGGCGCTGCTGCACGTGCGTGGCGAGCATCCGGACATCCCGGTGGTGGTGATCTCCTCCAACGATCACCCACGCGTGATCCGGCGCGCGCAGCAGTTCGGCGCGGCCGGCTTCATTCCCAAATCCACCCCGGCCGAATCGATCGGCACTGCGGTGGCCAGCGTGCTGGAGGGCGGCACCTGGTTCCCGCCGATGACTGCCGAGCGCTCGGAGGCCGACGCGCAACTGGCCTCCAAGCTCGCCCAGCTCACCCCGCAACAGTTCCGCGTGCTGCTGAGCCTGGCCGATGGCCTGCTCAACAAGCAGATCGCACACGAACTCGGGCTGGCCGAGAACACCGTCAAGGTGCACGTCACCGCCATCCTGAAGAAACTGGACTGCTACAGCCGCACGCAGGCGGCAGTGCTGGTCAAGGCGCTGGAGCCGGAAGGCGAGGGCTGATCGCTCCTGGTGATCGTGTGCTGCATCGTGTCTTGCGATGACGATGACGTGCTGGGACGCAGCACCGTGCAGAACGGCGATGCAAACGCGCGATGACGTGACGGATTGATCGGTCGTGCCGTTGTCGGTGAAAAATCATTGCACGTCAGGCAGTGCATCGCCGACGGATCGTCCGTCGGCGATGCATCCATCAACTGCGTAACTGCACCTTGTAGGTGCCGTAGATGAGCTGCTGCGCCATCGGTCGGCCGATAAAGCGCTCCGGAAAGATCGGCGCCAGCGCGCTGATCCGATCCAGCCGAGCCAGGTGTTCATCGCTCAAGACGATTTCCAGCGCACCGAAGTTGTCCTCGGCCTGCTGCAGCGTGCGCGCGCCCATCACCGGCGAGACCACGGCCGGATTGCGCAAGGTCCAGGCCAGTGCCACCTGCGAGCGCGAGGCGCCCAGTTCCTCGGCGACCGCACCGACCGCATCGGCGATGTCCAGCGAGCGTGCGTTGAGATGCCCGGTCGAGGCGATCACGCCCTTGCGGCTGGTCGAGACCTCGGCTGCGTTGTCGTCGGAGAGATCGGCGCGGCTGTACTTGCCGGTCAGGATGCCACCGCCCAGCGGCGACCATGGCAACACGCCCAGGCCCAGCTCGCGTGCCATCGGCAGCAGCTCGTGTTCGACGCTGCGCTCGACCAGGCTGTATTCGATCTGCAGCGCCACCAGCGGCGACCAGCCACGCAGGTCGGCCAGTGTCTGCAATTGCGCCACCCGCCAGGCCGGGGTGTTGCAGATGCCGAGATAGAGCACCTTGCCCGACTGCACCAGATGCTCCAGCCCGCGCATCACTTCCTCCGGCGAGGTGGTGAAATCCCAGGCGTGCAGGTACAGCAGGTCGATGCGGTCGGTGTCGAGCTGGCGCAGGCTGGTCTCGACCGAGCGGATCAGGTTGAGGCGATGATTGCCACCGGCGTTGATGTTGTCCGGATCGCGCGCCATCGTGAACTTGGTGGCCAGCACGAAGCGCTCGCGGCGGTGCTTGAGCAGCGCGCCGAGGATGCGCTCGGAGCCGCCGTTGGTGTAGTTGACTGCGGTGTCGATGAAATTGCCGCCGCGGTCGGCATACGCATCGAAGATGCGCCTGGCTTCGTCCACGTCCGCGCCCCAGCCCCAGGCTTCGCCGAAGGTCATGGTGCCCAGCGACAGCGGCGAAACGCGCAGGCCGGAGCGGCCGAGCAGGCGATAGTGGTCCAGCGACAGTGTCTGACTCATGCGGTGTGTCTCCCGGTAGTGGCGTTGTGCGTGTTGCGATGCACTGTGCCGCGGGTCGCCGGGTCGGCGTGAGCCTGGTGATCCGGCATTCTTGCCCGATCGTCCGGATCGTCAACTCGGTATCGTCACGTAGGGGGGCGCGCTACTGGGAGGCGATTGAGCGACCAAGACGCTGATGTCTGCGACTTCGTTGCAGGGCCCTTGCCCGCCCACCATCGCAGGACACGCCGCGAGTACGTCCGTGTAGGCTCTTGCGCGGCATCCATGCAGCGTAAGGTCCCGCGACGGTGGGCGGGCAAGGACCAGTCGAGTTGATTGGTGCGTATGGCTTTCAATAAAACAGCCAGCAAACTGTCTTGTGCGGTGTCCTTGCCGCTTGCGGGACCGTGTGGCGGCATGGATGCCGCCACCGAGCCTCCACGGACGGATTCACGGCGTGTCCCGCGGGCGGCGAGGGCACCGCGCCCTCGACCGCCCACGCTGTTGACTGCATCTAAACGACGCAACGAATCGGCATCCATGCGCAGCAGCACGCGTGCGCAGGCGTATCGCGCGCGCTGCTGGCAATCACGCCACGCCATCAGAAATCCAGCGAATAGCCCAGCGTGATGGTGCGGCCGCGCCCGGCGAAGTAGCGCAGCGGTTCGACCAGGGCCGATTGCGAGTAGTAGGTGATGTACTGCTTGTCGAACAGGTTGGACACACCCATGCGCACTGCGCCACGCGGCAACGCGTAGTTGAAGGTCGCATCCACCAGCGTGTAGCCGCTGAAGCGCTTGTCGGCCTCGTCGAAGGATTGGCTGAAAGCATGCTGGGCCTGCACGAACGAGGAGAACTTCGGCGTCCACTGCGCCGACCACGAGGCGATCACCCGGTTGGGCGCCACGTTGAGCCCATCCAGGCGTGCGTCCAGCTGCCCATCGTTATCGCTGTCGTAGCGGCCACGGGTGTAGGCGTAGGACAGGCGCAGGCGATGTGCCGCATCCAGGCGATAGCCCAGGCTGGCGTCCATGCCCTGCACGCGGGTCTTTTCGCGGCTCATCATGAAGGCGCCGTTGATCGGCACCACGCGCGTGCCCAGGTCCGAGTTGGACTGGAAGTAGCTCAGGTCCGCATCGACGGCGCCGCGCGTGAGGCGGGTGCCCGCTTCCACGCTCTTGGTCAGGATCGGCTCCAGCGTGCTCAGGCTGGCCACGCGCGTGCCCGGCGTGTTGATCGCGCGCAGCACGCGGCCCACGTCCGGCATGCCGAAGCCTTCGGAATAGCTGGTGAAAAAGCTCACACCCTCGAGCGGCGTGTAGACCAGGCCGGTGTTGTAGAGGGTCTGGTTGAAGTCGAGCGTGCCGCCTTCGACAGCGACCCGGTTGTAGCGCCACAGCGTCTGGTAGCTGTCGATCTGCAACTCGGCTTCTTCGCGGCGCACGCCGGCGTGCAGGGTCAGCGTGGGCAGCAGCTTGTATTCGCCCTGCACGAACAGCGATAGATTGCGGTAGTCCGACTCGGGCACATAGGTCCGCCCGGTGCCGTACAGATCCTGCTTGCCGGTGTCGGCCAGCAGGTCGACGCCGCCGGTGAGCTTGAGCCGGCGGTCGAGCAGGTCGTCCCTGGTCAGGCTGATCTTGCTGCCCCACTTGGAGGCGACCGAACGCGATTGGTCGTACAAGGTGCCGACCGGGGCGATGCGCGGGTCCTGAAAGGTGGACGAGTTGTCGGCGCCGAACAGCCCTTCGAATTCCTGGTTGAACACCATCGCGCTCAGCTGCATGCCGGCCAGATCGTCATGGGTGTACGACAGGCTGGAGGTCAGCACATCGTTCCAGGGCGCGGTGCCTTGCGGGGTGCCGCGCACCGAGCTGGTGGGCAGGCCTTGCGCGCGGTTGCCGGCGACGCCGATGTAGTCATTGTCGTTCTTGATGCGGTAGCGGTTGACGCTGACGCTCAGGCGCTGGGTGTCGGTGAACGCGTAGCCGAGCTTGGCCAGCACGTCGTAGCTCTTGGACGTCATCAGGTCGCCCTGGGTGTTGTCGGCGCCGATCGGCCGGCCTTGTCCATCCACATACAGGCCCTGGTCGCTGTAGCTGGCCGAGAACAGGTAATCGAGCCTGTCCGAGCGGCCGTCCACGCGGTAGCGGGTCTCGACGCTGGTGGTTTCCGCACGCGTTTCGGAAGTAGGTGCGGTGGCCTGCACATCGATGTACTGGTTCAACGAGCCGTCCTGCGGGCGCCGGGTGATGATGTTGATGGTGCCGCCGGTGGCGCCCAGGCCGTTGATGGCATTGGCGCCCTGGATGACTTCGATGCGCTCGACCATCGCATAGTCGATGGTGTGCGCTTCGCGCCCGGTGGGGCGGATCGGATTGGACTGCGGCACGCCGTCGATCAGGATCAGCGGCGTGCGCCCGCGCAGGGTTTCGCCGCTGCCATTCATCTTGCCGCGGCTGGGCGTGTACGAGGGGATCAGGTTGGCGAGCAGGTCGGAGGAGTTGCTGGAGATCGTCAGCTGCTGCTGGATCTGCGCCTTGTCGATGATCAACACCGTCTGCGGCGATTCGGCCACGGTCATGTTGGAGCGCGAGGCGGCGACCACCACGGTGTCCAGCGTGTCGGTGACGTCCGATTGCGCAGACGCGGTGGCAGAGGCGAGCAGGCAGAAGGTGGCAACGAACGGCATGCCGGCCGATCCGGAGACGGGAGACTTCATCGGGCAAGGAACTCCAAGGCGCGGCCGGCACAGACGCAGCACGTGCACGGCAACGCGAAAGGTGAAGATTAAATGGGAATCATTATCGCCATTCTAGCAGGCGCGAGCGCCGCCACGCTGGGCATGCCGCAGCGTCGTGCGCTGCGAATGCGCGCGTTGGCAGCATCGCGGCGATGCCCGAGCCATGCGCCGCGCGTGCAGGTATCACCTGCGTCGGAAATAGGCGTGTGCATTCCTGCGGCGATGACCGCCTGCACGAATGTTGCAAGCCGCGCGCGCCGCGTCTGCACGCGTCTGCGCACGCAGCGCAGCAGGCAACTGTCTATGCTATGGCGACCGCCATCGAACATCGCAGCCGCGGCATCGTGACCATCAAATTCGACCTCAACGATCTACAGGCATTCCGTGCCGTTGCCGAAAACGGCAGCTTCCGCCGCGCTGCCGAACGCATCCGCATCACCCAGCCGGCGCTCAGCCGCCGGATCGACAAGCTCGAGTCGGCGTTGAACGTCAAGCTGTTCGAGCGCACCACGCGCAAGGTCGCGCTCACCACGGTCGGGCAGGCGTTCATGCCGCAGGTCGAGCGCATGCTCGACGACCTGGACATGGCGTTGATGAGCATCGGCGATGCCGGATCCAGCCGGATGGGCACGGTGACCGTGGCGTGCGTGCCGTCTGCGGCGTACTACTTCATGCCCCAGGCGATTCACGGGCTGCATCAGCTGTTTCCGAAGATCCGCATCAGGCTGTTCGATGGCAGCGCCAGTCACGTCAGTGCGGCAGTGGCCTCCGGCGAGGCGGATTTCGGCGTCAGCTTCAGCGGCAACCTGGCACCGGAGGTCGAGTTCGAGCCGTTGCTGCAGGAGCGCTATGTGATTGCCTGCCGCCGGGACCATCCCCTGTCCGGACGCGAGCAGGTCAGCTGGCAGGAAGCCTATGGCCATGACTACATCACGCTCGACAAGACCTCGGGCAACCGGCTGGTGCTGGACCGGGCGCTGTCTGCATTCACGCCGGAGCAGCCGAGCATCTGCGAAACCCGCCACGTCACTACATTGCTGGGCTTGGTGGAGGCCGGCGTCGGCATTGCCGCCGTTCCTTCGATCGCCATGCCCTCCGGCCCGCATCCGGTGCTGGCGGCGGTGCCGCTGGTCGAACCGGAGGTGTTGCGCAACGTGGGGATCCTCAAACGCCGTGGGCGGACGCTGACACCGACCGCGCTCGAACTGGCGGAACTGGTGCGACGGATGCCCGCGCGCTCACGGTGAGACCGGATCCAGGCCGGTTGCGCGCGCAACCGCCTGCGCGTCACCCGACTGCAGGTAGGCAAGCAGGCGCCTGGCCGCTGCGGGATGATCCGCGCTGACCGGCACGCCCGCCGCATAGCGCGTGATCGACTGCAGCGGTTCGGGGATCTTGCCGACAACATCCACGCCCGCCACCGGGAGCAGTTCGGCCACCTGCTGAAAACCCAGCTGATAACTGCCGTCGGCCACCACCGAGCCCACCGGGATGCGTTCGATCTTGCGGCTCTTGGCCATCATCGGGCCCTGGATCTGCAGCTGCTTGAACAGTGTGGTCTCGATGTAGACGCCACTGGCGCTGTCGGAATAGGCAACGGAATCGGCCTGCAGCAACGCGTGTTTGAACTGCTCGACGGTATCGATCTGCGGCTTGGGTGCGCCACTGCGCACCACCATGCCGATCCGGGAATCGGCCAGCTCCACCCGCGATGCCGGATCCACCAGTCCCGCATCGATCAATTTCTGCAGCGCGCTGCCCACCATGATCACCACATCGGCATGCTCGCCACGCGCAAGCCGGTTGGGAATGGCTTGCGGCGTCTGCCCCATCGAAGGGCCATGCAATGTCGCAACCGTCACCCCGGTCTGCCTGCTGTACTGCGGCGCCAGACGTTCGAATGCGGCGGTGAAACCGCCGGAGGTCATCACGGTCAGATCCTGCGCGGCTGCGGCCGGCGACAGCAGGGCCGTGGCGACAACCGCAGCCAGCAATTTTTTCCATAGGGCCCGCATCATTTTGCAGCTCCCGCAGCCGTATCGAGGCCGGTCGCTGCTGCTGCGTTGCCATGCCGGCGATACAGGAACAGCGTTGCCAACAGCGCGCACACCGAGGCGAACACCAACCAGTACCCAGGGGCCGCCTTGTCGCCGCTGACATGGATCAGCCAGGTCGACATCACCGGCGTGAACCCGCCAAAGACTGCCGTGGCCAGGCTGTAGGCGAGCGAGAAGCCCGCCACCCGCACATGCGCCGGCATCAGTTCGGTGAGCGCGGGAATCATGGCGCCGTTGTAGATGCCGTAGAGGAAGGACAGCCACAGCAGCGCCTGCAACATATGCGCAAAGCTCGGTGCGGATGCAAGGAACGCGAGCACCGGATAGGCGCTCAGTGCGCACACCACCGCCATGGTCACCAGCAACGGCTTGCGGCCGAAGCGGTCGCTGAGCGCGCCGCCGATCGGCAGCCAGAGGAAGTTGGAGATGCCCACCAGCAGCGTCACGATCAAGGCGTCGCCGGTGCTGAGCTTGAGCACGCTCTTGCCGAAGGTCGGTGCGTACACGGTGATCAGATAGAACGCGGTCGTTGTCAGTGCCACCATCAAGCCGCCGGCAATCACGGTGCCGGCATTGTTCGCCAGCCCGCGCATCACCTGCTTCATCGTCACCCGCTGGGTGCGCTGCGCGAATTCCGCAGTCTCTTCCAGGCGCCGCCGCAGCAAAAAGATGAAGGGGATGATGACGCAACCGATGGCGAAGGGAATCCGCCAGCCCCACTGCGCCAGATCCTGCGGCGGCATCAGCTGGTTGAGCGCATAGCCGATGGCGGCCGCAGCGACGATGGCCACCTGCTGGCTGGCCGATTGCCAACTGGCATAGAAGCCGCGGCGCCCCGGCGTGGCCATCTCGGCCAGATACACCGACACACCGCCCATTTCGGCACCCGCCGAGAAGCCCTGCAGCAGCCGTCCGAGCAGCACCAGTGCCGGTGCCCACAAACCGATGCTGGCATAGCCCGGCACCAGCACGATCAGCACCGTGCCGCTGGCCATGATCGCCAGGGTGACGATCAAGCCCTGGCGGCGCCCGACATCGTCGATGTAGGCGCCCAGGATCACCGCACCCAGCGGGCGCATCAGAAAGCCTGCGCCAAACACTGCGAAGGTCATCATCAGCGAGGCGAATTCGTTGCTCGCCGGGAAGAACACCGCGGCGATCTGGGTTGCGTAGAAACCAAACAGGAAGAAGTCGAACTGCTCGAGGAAGTTGCCCGAGGTCACCCTCAGCACCATCCCCAGTTTCGACTGTCGCGTTGCCTCAAGGTTCGAAGTCTGCATAGATCGCCCTCCACGATAGGTATGCACGTGCGTCTGATAGGTGAGGCGATCGATTCTGGTGGAGCGGGCCTGCATTGATAATTGCTGCTTTCTCATCGACTGATGCGCGTTGAACATCAACCCGCCCCGGAGCAATGCTCGACTCGACCTGGCGGCGATGCGACGAACGTGGCATGCAGCAGGTGCATGCAGGGAGTCCGCGAGACGTGGGCGTTTATCGATCCAGGGCGTAGAAACGAACGCTGTCTCGAGCTGCCGATGCGCAGATCTGTCGCTCTGCATCAACTGCTAGGCCGCATGCCGTGCCGGCAGCCGGGCAACCTATCCGCGCCGCAACAACATCTGGGTGACCAGTGCGCGCAGCGCGGGCGGGCGCACCGGCTTGGTCAGGAATCCCCAGCCCAGGTCGAGCGCGTGTTCGCGCAGCGCCGGGTCGGGTTCGGCGGTGACCAGGATCACGCGCGGTTCGCGTTGCCAGCGTTGCACCAGCTGCGGCAGCAGCATGGGGCCGTAGTGCTCGCCCATGCGCACATCCAGTAACAGCAGCTCCGGCACCTCGTCGGGGCTGGCGGCGGCCAATGCCTCATCGGGTCCGCCGACGAAGTCCACGCGGCATTCCCAGCGTTCCAGCAGGGCACGGCTGGCCTCGCACACGCGCGGGTCGTCGTCTACGCACCACACGCGGCAGCCGTGCAGGATTGGGTCGTTGGCGTTTTCTGCGGTGGTGGTGGTTGGCGGCGGCAATTGCCTGACGATGGCCGCGCGTTCGCCCAGCGGCACGGTCACCGAAAACACGCTGCCGCTGCCCAGCGTGGAGCGCAGGCCGATGCGGTGGCCGAGCAGCCGGCCGATGCGCTCGACGATGGCCAGGCCCAGGCCGGCGCCACGATCGTTGGCCACGCCGTCGTCCAGGCGCCGGAATTCTTCGAAGATCTCTTCCTGCAAGGCCTCGGGGATGCCGGGCCCCTGGTCGTGCACCTCGATGCGTAGCCAGCCGCCGCGACGACGGCAACCGATCAGCACCCGCCCGCGCGGGGTGTAGCGGATGGCGTTGGACAGGAAGTTCTGCAGGATGCGCCGCAGCAGGTTTTCATCGCTCAACACCACCGCGGACGTGGGCACCCAGTCCAGCACCAGGCCGCGGTCTTCGGCCAGGATGCCGAACTCGCGGGCCAGCGTTTCCAGCAGCGGGGCGATGGCGAAATCGCGCACCTGGGTCTTCAGGCTGCCGGCCTCCAGCCGCGAGATGTCCAGCAGGCTGTTGAGGATGGCGTCCTGCGCGGCGAGCGCGCCTTCGATGTTGTCGACCACGCGCGCGCTGCCGGGCTCGCCGACCTGTCCGCGCAGGACCGAGACGAACATGCGCGCGGCGTTGAGCGGTTGCAGCAGGTCGTGCACGGCCGAGGCGACGAAGCGGGTCTTGTAGCGATTGGCGCTCTCGGCCTCGCGCTTGGCCGCGGCCAGGTCGCGGGTCCGTTCGGCCACGCGGTGTTCCAGTGCATCGGCCAGCGAGCGCAGCTCGCGCGCGGCGTTCTTGTAACTGGTGATGTCGGCATAGCTGGTGACGAATCCGCCATCGGGCAGCGGATTGCCGCGGATTTCCAGCACGGTGCCGTCTTCCTTTTCGCTCTCGCGCATATGCGGTTTGCCGCTGCGCAGATGATTGAGGCGGCGTTCGATCGCCGCTTCGATCGGCCCCGGTCCGAGCAGGCCGCGGCGTGCGTTGAAGCGGAACAGGTCTTCGATCGGCCGGCCGATCTTCAGCAGTTCTGGCGGGAAGCGGAACAGCTCCACATAGCGCGAATTCCACGCCACCAGATTGAGCGCCTCGTCGATCACCACCACGCCCTGCGGCAGGTGTTCCAGGCTGCGGCTCAGACCGGCATTGGCCTGTTGCGCGGCGGTGACCACGCCATCCTGCGCGGTACGCAGTTCTTCGGCGTGTTGTTGCAGCAGCGTTTCCAGTTCGTGCCGGCTGCGCTGGCGCAATGCAGACAGGCGCCGCCGCTGCTGCACGAACAACCACAGCAAGGCCAGTGCCAACCACGCACCGGCCGCGGCAATCGCCGCGGCGCGGCCGGCCGCCGCGCTGGCGCGGGTGTCGTGCAGCAGATGCAGGCGCCAGCCGCTTTCGGGCACCTCCAGGGTCTGCCACAGCACCGGGCCGGCGAGCGGTGGGTCGCTGACCTCGGCCAGCACGCCACCGTTGCCGGTCTGCTCGATCAGCCGGCGCCGCAGCGGCAGCAGGCCCTGGTCGGCGTACTGGCGGGTGCTGCGCAATTCGCTGCGGTCGCGCAGGCTCAGCGGGGCCAGCATGCGGTAGCGCCACTGCGGGCGGCTGGCCAGGAACACCACCGCATGCGCGTCGGAGGCCAGCACGATGTCCGGGGTCTGCAACCACTCGCGTTCCAGCGCGGCCAGCGCGATCTTGATCACCACCACGCCCTGTACCTGGCCGCCGGCATCGACGATGGCCTGCGACAGGAAGTAGCCCGGTTCGCTGGTGGTCATGCCGATGCCGTAGAAACTGCCGCTGCCATTGGCCAATGCCTGCTGGTAATACGGGCGAAAGGCGTAGTCCACGCCCACGTTGCTGCGCGCCGCGCGCCAGTTGCTGGCAGCCAGCGCAATGCCGTCGCGGTTGATGAGCGTCAGCGTGGAGGATTGGGTGACATTGTTGGCGCGCTCGAGTTTGCGATTGAGCCGCTCCACCTGCGCGGGCGACAGCGGGCCGGAAACGGCCGCGCGCAGTTCCGGGTCCAGCGCCAGGATCTGCGGCAGCGTGCGATAGCGATCGATGCGTTGCTGCAGGGCCTGCGCGTACAGGCGCAGCTGGCGCCGCACGGTGGCACTTTCCTCGTGCAGGGCGTTCTGTTCGACAAAATGCCCGGCCGCCAGCATGGCCACCAGCATGCCGCCCAACACGATGGTCAGGGTGAGCAGCAGACGGCGGCGTTGCGAGGCGTACATGCCGACAAGTATGGCGGTGCGCCGATGCATCGTGCAGCCATCGCGGCCACGGCGCCCCCAAAAACGACTGCGGCCGCATCCCCGGAAGGAAGCGGCCGCAGGGGCCTGCATGCTGGCTTGAATAGCCAGGTTACCGCGTTGAAGCGGTCAACCGAAGCCAACCCGCGGCCGGCAAGGGCCGAGTCAGCTTTGCGCGATAGGGCTTAGAACTGCACCTGCGCGCGCAGCTCCATCACATGCGGGGTCTCATGCACGCCGTTGCGCGTGGCATCCACCCAGCTGTAGTTGGCCTGCATCTTGAAGTGGCTGGTGAGGTACCAGTTGGCGCCGATGGTGGTGTCGTGCTGGCGGCCGCCGCTGACGCGGTTGTCTTCCAGATCCAGGCGGCTGTAGCGGGCGGTCAGCTCGACCGCGCCGTAATCGTGCGCCGGCTTGATGTTGCCCGGTACGCCGCCGGCATAGCTGCGCGACTCGCCGGTCAGCGTCCAGGTGCCATAGAGGTATTGGCCCTGCGCGATGTAATGCGGCAGGTTGTCGTTACGCGCCACCTCGGCGCGCAGCGCTTCGCTCTGCAGCGAGAACGGGCCGTGGATCCACACCGCTTCCACGCCGGCGCGGATCACGTGGTCCACATCGAGAATGGTGCCGGTGTCGATCAGACGCACGTCGGTCAAGCCGGCTTCCGGGCGGGCACGCAGGCGCACGCGCGGGCTGAACGACACGCCGCGGCCGTCGCTGAAGCCGCGCGGGTTTTCCACCGAACCGGCCAGGCCCAGGTGCAGCACGTTGCCTTCGGCCTTGAACGGGGTCCAGGCGGCATGCACGGCCTGGGTGGTGCCCGGGTTGTCGCCCTGCAGGTCCTTGCCGCCGTAGGCGCCGGCCTGCAGCAGGTACTGCTGGCGCTCCAGCGTCCATTCCACGCCGGTACGACGGCCCTGGAACACCGCCTGGATCGGCAGGCCCAGTTCCATGAAGCTGCCAGCACGCGAGCTCTGCACCGCTTCCAGGCCCACCGGGACCTTCATGTAGCCCATCCGCACGCGACCGTAGTCCTGACCGAACAGCGCCTTGGTCTCGACGCGGAAGAACACGTCCAGCCACAGCTTGGACTCGAAGTCGAAATACACCATGGCGTCGTAGACGCCCTTCTTCTTGAGGGTGGCGCCGAATTCCTTGCGGCGGAAGTCGGTGCGGTCTTCCAGGCGGTCGTCGCCGGAGAAATTGTTGTCGTCGTAGGCATAGTTGCCGGTCAGGCCGAGCTCGGTGCCATCCCCGAAGGTGTATTTGGTGGGCCAGTTTTCCAGCGAGGTGGCCGCATTGGCGGCAGCGGGCGCGGCGGCGATGGCCAACGCGAGAACGAGCGGATTGAGGCGCATAGGTGTGGTCTTCGGCAAGGAGAAGGGGCCGGGCGTCCTGCCATGGCGGTCGCACTGAACAGCTTCAGCAAGCGCGCAGGTTCCGGACGGCCAACAACACAGGAATCGGTGTCTGCGTTAAACGGAATTAACGGCCGGTGGTGGCGCGGCTGAAGTGTAAGGCGACGTTCAGCCCGGGGACAGTGCGTAGTACCAATGGGCTATCGGCTCGGGCTGTGACGTACGGCCAGAATGCCCGCACCGGGTACCTGCTCAGGCACCCTCTATGTTCCCTCGGAGTGGCGTCATGCACATCAGCAAGCCTGCCGGCCCCTTGCCGGCGCCCGTCCCGTTTTACCGTCAGCTGTATTTCCAGGTGGTGGTGGCGATCGTCCTGGGTGCCCTGCTGGGCCACTTCGAGCCGGCCTTCGCCGAAAGCCTGAAGCCGCTGGGCGATGCCTTCATCAAGCTGGTGAAGATGATCATCGCCCCGGTGATCTTCCTGACCATCGTCACCGGCATCGCCGGCATGACCCACCTCAAGACGGTGGGCCGGGTCTTCGCCAAGTCGATGACCTACTTCCTGTTCTTCTCCACGCTGGCGTTGATCGTGGGCATGATCGTGGCGCACGTGGTGCAGCCCGGCGCCGGCATGAACATCAACCCGGCCGAGCTGGATCAGAGCGCGGTCAACACCTACGTGCAGAAGTCGCACGAGCTGAGCCTGGTCGGCTTCCTGATGGACATCATCCCGGCCACGCTGGTCAGCGCGTTCGTCGATGGCAACATCCTGCAGGTGCTGTTCGTGGCGGTGCTGTTCGGGATCGCGCTGGCCCTGGTCGGCGAGCGTGGCCGCCCGGTGCTGAGCTTCCTGGAAGCGCTGACCGCGCCGGTGTTCCGCCTGGTGCACATGCTGATGAAGGCCGCGCCGATCGGTGCGTTCGGTGCGATCGCCTTCACCATCGGCAAGTACGGGGTGGAATCGCTGGTCAATCTGGCCTGGCTGGTGGGGTCGTTTTACCTGACCTCGCTGTTCTTCGTGCTGGTGATCCTGGGCATCGTGTGCCGGTTGTGCGGCTTTTCGGTGCTCAAGCTGATCCGCTACCTCAAGGCCGAACTGCTGCTGGTGCTGGGGACCTCCTCGTCGGAGTCGGCACTGCCGTCGCTGATGGAGAAGATGGAAAAGGCCGGCTGCGAGAAGTCGGTGGTGGGCCTGGTGGTGCCGACCGGCTACTCGTTCAATCTGGACGGCACCAACATCTACATGACCCTGGCCGCGTTGTTCATCGCCCAGGCCACCAATGTGGATCTGAGCCTGGGCCAGCAGATCACCCTGCTGGCGGTGGCGATGCTCAGCTCCAAGGGCGCCGCTGGCGTGACCGGTGCCGGCTTCATCACCCTGGCCGCCACGCTGTCGGTGGTGCCGGACGTGCCGGTGGCCGGCATGGCGCTGATCCTGGGCGTGGACCGCTTCATGAGCGAGTGCCGCTCGCTGACCAACTTCATCGGCAACGCGGTCGCCACCGTGGTGGTGTCGCGCTGGGAAAATGCGCTGGACCGCGACCAGCTCAAGCTGGTGCTGGATGGCGGCTCGCCGCCGCTGCAGGCACCGGTGGCCTCGACCGACGTCGTCGCCCCGATCAGCGCACGCTGATGCTTCCTACGGCCCTGTATTCCGTCGGCGCTGCCGGCGGGGTGCAGGGCCGTTTCCGCTTCCAGCCCACACTGGCCGCCGCGCACGACGCGCTGCAGCCTGCGATCTTCCTGCCACGCCGACAGCTGCGCGACAGGCCCTTGTTCAGGCAGGAGGGTAGAATTCAGCCCTCCTGCGCCTTCGAGACCCACACAGCCGATGTCCAACGACGACTTCAAACAGGCCGCCCTCGACTACCACCGCCAGCAGCCGGCCGGCAAGATCAAGGTCACCGCGACCAAGCCGATGCTGACCCAGCGCGATCTGTCGCTGGCGTATTCGCCGGGCGTGGCCTTCGCCTGCGAGGCGATCGTCGAGGAACCCACCCAGGCCAGCGAGCTCACCGCGCGCGGTAATCTGGTGGCGGTGATCACCAACGGCACCGCCGTGCTGGGCCTGGGCAACATCGGTCCGCTGGCCTCCAAGCCGGTGATGGAAGGCAAGGGCGTGCTGTTCCAGAAGTTCGCCGGCATCGACGTGTTCGACATCGAGATCAACGAGAACGACCCGGACAAGCTGGTCGACATCATCGCTAGCCTGGAGCCGACCTTCGGCGGCATCAATCTGGAAGACATCAAGGCGCCGGAGTGCTTCATCGTCGAGCGCAAGCTGCGCGAGCGCATGAACATCCCGGTGTTCCATGACGACCAGCATGGCACCGCGATCATCGTCGGCGCCGCCGTGCTCAACGCGCTGGTGGTCACCGGCAAGAAGATCGAAGAGGTCAAGCTGGCCACCACTGGCATGGGCGCGGCCGGCATCTCGTGCGTCAACATGCTGGTCTCGCTGGGCCTGAAGCCGGAGAACATCCTGGCGCTGGACCGCGACGGCGTGATCCACACCGGCCGTACCGACCTGGACCCGGACAAGCAGCGCTACGCGCGCGATACCGACAAGCGCACCCTGGCCGAGATCGTCGAGGGTGCGGACATCTTCCTGGGCCTGTCGGCGGCCGGCATCCTCAAGCCGGAGATGGTCGCCAGCATGGCGCGCCAGCCGGTGATCTTCGCGCTGGCCAATCCCAACCCGGAAATCACCCCGGAAGCGGCCAAGGCGGTGCGTCCGGACTGCATCATCGGTACGGGGCGTTCGGATTACCCGAACCAGATCAACAACGTGCTGTGCTTCCCGTATCTGTTCCGCGGCGCGCTGGACGTGGGCGCCACCGGCATCAACGAGGAAATGAAGATCGCCTGCGTCAAGGCGATTGCGGCGATGGCGCGGCGCGAGGCCTCCGACCTGGGCGCGGCCTACGGCGGCGAGACCCCGAGCTTCGGCCCGGAATACCTGATTCCGCGTCCGCTGGACCCGCGCCTGCTGGTGGAGCTGTCGTCCGCCGTTGCGCAGGCGGCGATGGATTCGGGCGTGGCCACGCGCCCGATCACCGACATGGAGGCCTACCGCGACAAGCTCGGCCAGTTTGTCTACCGCACCAGCCTGATGATGAAGCCGGTCTACGACCGCGCGCGCGCCGACAAGCAGCGCGTGGTGTATGCCGAGGGCGAAGAGGAAGTGGTGCTGCGCGCGGTGCAGAACGTGGTCGACGAAGGCCTGGCGTTCCCGATCCTGATCGGCCGCCCGGACGTCATCGAGGCGCGCATCGAGCGCATGGGCCTGCGCCTGACCGCCGGAGTGGATTTCGAGATCACCAACATCCTCGACGATCCCCGCTTCAACGAATACTGGCAGTACTACCACGCGCTCACCGAGCGTCGCGGCGTGACCGTCACCGCCGCCAAGGAACTGATGCGCTCGCGTCCGACCCTGATCGCGGCGGTGATGGTGGCGCGTGGCGAAGCCGATGCGATGCTGTCCGGCGTGGTCGGCCGCTTCCACAAGAAGCTGGGCTACGCACGCAGCGTGATTCCGCTGGAGCCGCGGGTCAGCTCCACCTCGGCGATGACCGGCGTGATCAACCAGCTGGGCGTGTTCTTCTTCCTGGACACGCATGTGCAGGAAGACCCGACCGTGGAGCAGGTGGTCGAGGCCACGCTGCAGGCCGCGTACCGCCTCAAGCTGTTCGGCATCGAGCCCAATATCGCGCTGCTGTCGCACTCCAACTTCGGCAGCCACGACTCGCGCGATGCGCTGAAGATGCGCCAGGTGCGCGAAGCCCTGCTCAAGCGCAAGCCCGAGCTCAACATCGACGGCGAAATGCAGGGCGACACCGCCTGGGACGAGGCGCTGCGCAAGCAGATCATGCCCAACAGCACGCTCAAGGGCCGGGCCAACCTGTTCGTGCTGCCGAACCTGGAAGCGGCCAACATCGCCTACAACCTGGTACGCGTGTTCACCGACGGCGTGGCGATCGGCCCGATCCTGATGGGCATCTCCAAGCCGGTGCACATCCTCACCACCAGCGCCACCTCGCGCCGGGTGATGAACATGACCGCGATCGCGGCGGTGGATGCGCAGATCCGCCGGCAGCGCGATGCCGAGAAGACCGCCAGCGAAAAAAATAGCGATTGAGATCCCCCCACCGGGAAACATCAAAGACCGATCCGCTAGCGGCACCCCGCGTGCCGCGCCAACGCCCCTCTCTCATCGGGGCGACAAGGCACTGCTTGCGCGCCACTGGCGCGCGTGCCTTGAAGCGCCCGCGCCGCAAGCGCGGGCCGGCGCGCGGAGCGGGGGGGTACGATCACCAGCGCTGCTGACCTTGCAGTAAAACCCCGCTCCGGCGGCCCCCGTGTAACTCCGTCGATCGCGTGAGCGGGTGCCTGCATCCTGCAGTCGCCTGCCTGCAGAAAGCAGCGCGATCAGCGATGCGAGACCGGCGCCTCAACGCGCCGCAGGCTCAGCCCCCAGCAACTCGATCTCCGCCAGCTGCAGTTTCGCAGGTGCGCTGAATCGCAGCCGATACTCGGCATATGCACCCGGGGAGGCAATGCGAAACGGCCGCGTCTGCAATGGCCAGTCAAACGTTTCCTCGCGGCGCTGATCGACCACCTTCCACGCACCATCGGCCGTCCGCGCTTCCAGCGTCCATCCGCTTGCCGCAATCGCCGCGTTGCCGCTGGTCAGCGTGTAGAGCGTCGGCGTGCCGCGCGCCATGCCGCTGAACGTCAGTGCCGATGCCGATGCAACTGCAGCGACCGTCCCGGCATCGTCGTCATGCAGTGCCGGGACATCGCCACCATCGGCCAGGGTGATGCGCGCCGTGTCTCCGAGCACATCGCGCAAGGGGGCAGGACGTTCACCCGCAGGCGTCAGCGATGGCGGCGCATCGTCCGGCCCGGTGCCCCAGCGCGAGGGCGTCGGCCCCATGACGAAGTCCAGCGTCGCACCCCTGGCGATGTCTGCATGCGGCAACCAGGTCTTGCGCCAGGGCTTGCCGTTGACCTTGAGCGATTGCACGTACACGTTTTGCGGCGAATTCTGCAGCGCATTGACCGTCAGCGTCCCGCCGTTCGGCAAACGCAGGCTGGCGTGCGTGAACAGCGGCGAGCCGATCACATAGGCCGGCGTACCCATGCGCAACGGATACAAGCCCATCGCTGCGAACAGATACCACGCCGACATTTCGCCATTGTCCTCATCGCCGGGGTAGCCCTGGCCGATCTCGCTGCCCAGGTACAGGCGCGCCAGGATCTCGCGGGTCAGGCGTTGCGTCTTCCACGGCTGCCCGGCGTACAGGTACATCCACGGGATATGGTGCGCGGTCTGGTTGCTGTGCGCGTACATGCCCATGCGCACGTCGCGCGCTTCGGTCATTTCGTGGATGGTGGAGCCGTAAGAGCCGGCGAACCTGGCCTCGGCGGTCTCGGGGGTGGCGAAGAACGTATCCAGCTTCGCTGCCAGACCGGCGCGTCCTCCATACAACGCGGCCAGGCCTTGCCCATCGTGCGGTGCGGTGAACGCAAACGTCCAGCCGCTGGATTCGGTGTAATCGTGGCCCCAGACGCGCGGATCGTACTGTGCCGCGTCCACGCGCCAGGTGCCGTCCGGGGTGCGGCCCTGGAAGAACCCGATCGCCGGATCGAACAGTGCCGAATAGCCTGCCGCGCGGTGACGGAAATACAAAGCCTCGGTCGCGTAACGCTCGCGCGCCGTGGCTGTTTTCGCCTGCGTGGCCAGCGCATCGGCCATGTTGGCGATACCGAAGTCGTTGAGTGCGCCTTCCATCGACCACGACATGCCTTCGTGGGTGTCGGTATCGGCATAACCGCGAAAGGTCGAACGCGCCATGCCCTTGCGGCCGACATGCCTGTCGGGCGCCACCACGGTGGCGTTCTTGCGTGCGGCAACATACGCCTCGAGCGGATCGAAGCCCTGCACGCCCTTGAGCCAGGCATCGGCAAAGGCCACGTCGGAACTGGTGCCGACCATCAGATCGGCATAGCCGGGCGACGACCAGCGCGCCACCCAGCCGCCCGCGCGCGACTGCTCCAGAAAGCCTTGCACCAGCGCACCGGCATCGTCGGGCGCGAACAAGGCGTACGCCGGCCACGCGGTGCGAAAGGTGTCCCACAAGCCGTTGTTGACATAGACCCGGCCATTGCGGATCGGCGCAAAGCTGCGCACCGCGCTGCCATCGATGTTGTCGTCCGACCAACTGCTCTGGCTCGCGTAACGCCAGTCCGGTGCGCTGGCGCTGCCGACGTTCTCATGGCCGGAGTTGGGATACAGGTGCAGGCGGTACAGGTTGGAGTACAGCGTGGTCTTCTGGTCGGCGGTGACATCGGGCACCTCCAGGCGTCCCAGCAACGCATCCCAGGCGTCCTGCGCACGCGCGGCAACCTGCTCGAATGTCGCCTGCGGCGCGATTTCCAGGGCCAGGTTGTGCCTGGCCTGATCCAGCGAGATCAGCGAGGTGGCAATGCGCATCTGCACCTGCCGGGTGCTGCCGGCATCGAACTTGATCCAGCCGGTGGGCCGGCCGGTATCGCTCAGGCCGCTGGTTTTCCACGGCGTGTCGAAGCTGGCATAGACATACATGCGCGTGGCCCCGGTCGATAGCCCGCTACGCACATCGGTGTAGCCGGAGAGCGTCTGTGTTGCCGCATCCAGGCGCAGCGCGCCGCGCGCGTCCACATTGTCGAACACCAGATTGGCATCACCCTGCACCGGGAAGCGAAAGCGGAACAGCGCGGCATGGTCGGCCGGTGCGATCTCGGCCTGGATCCCGTTGTCCAACTGCAGCGCGTAGCGATAGGGACGCGCAGTTTCATTGGCGTGCGAAAACGCCAGTGCACGTTGTTTGCGATCGGCTGGCGGCACGCCGGCGGCCAACGACGGCATCACCTGAAAGGTCTGGCGGTCGCCCATCCACGGGCTGGGCTGATGGCTGAGCGACAAGGCCTGCAGGCGTGGGCGATTGTCTGCATCGTTGTGTTCGTTCCAGCGATACAGCCAGGTCAGCGTGCCCGCATCGGTCACCGGCGTCCAGAAGTTGAAGCCATGCGGCACGGCCGTTGCAGGGAAATTATTGCCACGCGAGAACGTGCCATTGGATTGCGTGCCGCGCGTGGTCAGCACCCAATCCGACGGACGCGTTGCCGGCGTCAGCGGCACCTCGGCAAGCGCGATATCGTCGATCCAACCGGCACTGGTCGCGCCTGCGGGCGGCGCAACGTCCAGCTCGATCGCGCGCACACGGCGGCCACGCAGGCCGGGCACGTCGCCCAGCCGCACCGCCTTGCGCGCCCATTGCTGCGGATACAGCGTCTTCGACTCGCCTTGCGCCTGCGCAGCTAGCGCGACGCCATGCTGATCCCGCGCAGCGCTGGCAGACACGCGCGTGCCGTCGTCCAGCAGCAGATCCAGTGACACATAGGTCGATGCCACGTGCTCGCCGCCCACACTCTCCGGCAATACCAGCCACGACAGCGTCGTATCGGCACCGATCGGGACATCGGCGGTAAACAGGGTGCGCCGCCCACCTGCAGCATGACTTTGATACCGCAATGCATGCGCACCGCTGTAGCCGGCGTTGGGCTTGGCCGCATACGGCGCGGCCGGGCCGGTGCCGATGGCAATCTGCACATCGCCTGCCGCTGCGCTCACCGGCAACGGCTGCCCGGGCTCGAACGAACTCGAAAACTCAATTGCCGCGCTCACCGACAGCGGCGCAGCGCAGCCCAGGGCGACAACCAGCCGGAGCCACAGCTCACGCGGGTGCAACAGCACAACAGACGAGGTCACGTGGCGATGTCTCCTTAGGGTGCGATGCCGCAGGGCAGGTCCGGCCGAGTGCTGCGGGCGATCCGGACACGGGGCGCAGGCACGGGGCGGTGCGCCATGGTCAGGCGATGATAAGCGCGATGTCCGGGTGGGGTGGCGCTGCCGTGCCTGTAGGGGGCCAGGCGCTGCTGGATCTTTAGCATCTCTCGAGGTTGCCGGCGCCCGCGCTGGCGCCGAGACCATCGCCACCCGAACCGGCGTCACCCGCTCAATGGGCCGATCACCACGCAGGCTGCTAGAATCCGCGCTCTGCCTTTGCCTCTACGATCGTGCCGCCATGAGCCAGACCGCCACCGCGCCCGCCAATGCCGAATCGCGCTACACCGTGCATCGCAGCGATCTGCCGCTGAGCTGCCCGACGCCGCAGATGGCGTTGTGGAACTCGCATCCGCGCGTATACCTGCCGATCGAAGACGAGCCCAACTGCGAAGCCAAGTGCCCGTACTGCGGCGCGCTGTTCGTGCTCGCCGACTGATCCTGGCCGGATGCACCGCCTGACCGTGGTGCAACTGCTGCCGGCGCTGCAGTCCGGCGGCGTCGAGCGCTCCACCCTGGAAATCGCTGCTGCGCTGGTGCGCGCCGGCCACCGCGCGGTAGTGGTGTCGGCCGGCGGTCGCCTGGTCCAGCCGCTGCTGGAGGCCGGTGGCGAACATCTCACCCTGGACATCGGGCGCAAGTCGCTGCTGACCTTGCGCCATGTGGTCGGCCTGCGCCGGCTGTTCGCCGAACTGGGCGCCGACATCGTGCATGCGCGTTCGCGCCTGCCGGCCTGGCTGGGCTGGTACGCGTTGCGCGGCATGCCGCAGGCCACGCGGCCGCGCTTTGTCACCACCGTGCACGGGCTCAACTCGCCCAGCCGCTACAGCGCGGTGATGACCTACGGCGAGCGGGTGATCTGCGTGTCGCAGACGGTGCGCGAGTACGTCTGCACGCACTATCCGCAGACCGACAGCGCGCGCTTGCGCACGATACCGCGCGGTGTCGATATCGCGCAGTTTCCGCGTCGCCCGCATCCGGATCGCCGCGCGCTCGCCTGGGCACAGAGCATGCTGCCCGGCCTGCCGGCCGATGCGCCCCTGCTGCTGCTGCCCGGGCGCGGCACCCGTCTGAAGGGGCACACCGACGGTCTGCAACTGCTCGCCGACGTGCGCGCTGCCGGCGTGCCGGCCTGGTTGTGGCTGCCGGGCGCGCGCGAGCCGGGCCGCGAAACCTATCTGCGCGAGCTGGAAGCCGAGGCCACCGGGCTGGGCGTGGCTGAGGCGGTCGCCTTCACCGAACCCACCGCACGCATCGCCGAGGCCTATGCCGCCAGCGATCTGGTGCTGCAGCTGTCGCGCAAACCCGAGGCCTTCGGCCGCACCGTGGTGGAGGCCTTGTCGGTGGGCCGGCCGGTGCTGGGGTGGGCGCATGGCGGCGTCGGCGAGCTGCTGGCCGAGTTGCAACCCGGCGGCGCGGTGCCGGCCTTCGATGCCGCTGCCTTGCGCACCCAGGCGCTTCATTTGCTGCAGCAGGCGCCGACAGCGCCCGCCGTGCTTCCCTATACGTTGCAGGCCATGCAAGCGGCCACCCTGAAGGTCTATGACGAACTCCGCCGCTGAGGCCATCCCTCCCGCGTCCGTGCTGACGCCCGATGCCGGTCGCTGGGCGCCGCTGTGGGTGATCCTGTTCGTGGCCCTGTGGCCCACGCCCGGGCTGGCCGAGACGGTGTTGTCGCTGGGCGCGCTGTTTGCGGCGTACCGCCTGCTGCATGCGCGCTTCCGCGGCGGCACCCGGCTGCTCAGCGGTGCGGCCTGGGCGCTGACCAGTGTGTTGTTCTTCGCGTACTGGTTGCCGCAGATGCTGTCGGCGTTCGATGCGGTGGACGTGGGCCGCGCGCTGCGCAAGTCGGCCACCGATCTGCGCTATCTGCCTTTCATGTGGTTGTGCGCGATCGCGGTGGCCAATGCGCAGCGGCGTCGGCGCACCTTCACCGGCCTGGCAGTGATCGGCGCGGTGTGGACGCTGGATGCGCTGTTGCAGGCCGCGTTCGGCAACAGCCCGTTGTTCTTCGGCCTGGATCAGATCAAGCAACTGATCAGCGGGCATGGCCTGTGCACACCGCAGGAGCTGGCCCTGGTCGACCGCCTCAGCGGCGTGCTGGGGCCGTGCAACCTCAAGTTCGGCCAGACCCTGGCCAGCCTGTCGCCCTTCCTGTTGCTGGCACTGGGGCGGCGCCATGCCTGGGCCTGGGCAGGCGCTGCGGCGGCGGTCGGGGTGGTGTTGGTGCTGGCCGGTTCGCGGGCGTCGTGGATCACCTACGGCGTGATCGTGCTGCTGTCCGGCTGGCAGTTGCTGGGTGGCCGTCGCCTGCTGGGAGTGGCGCTGATCGGCGCGCTGCTGGCGGCCGGCGTGGTGGCGGTGGCGCCGCAGGCGCGCGAGCGCATCCAGCGCACCGCCCTGGCCTTCAGCGATGGCGAGCAGGGCGTCGACCAGGCCCTGTCCGGGCGTGCGCAGATCTGGGGCGCGGCGCTGTGCATGATCCGCGCGCATCCGCTCAATGGCGTGGGCGCACGCGGATTTCGGCAGGCGTATCCGGCCTGCAATCCGGCCCCCGCGCAGGCGCCGGCATGGGGCGACGGGCCGGCCTTCCATGCGCACCAGATCGTGCTGGAAATCTTGGCCGAAACCGGGGTGATCGGTTTGCTGCTGTGGCTGGCCGGTGCGGCCCAGGCCTGGCGTGCGTGGCGCTATTCCAGCCTGGCCGCGCGCGCGCAGGCACGCCCGGCAATGATCGCGCTGGTGGCAACCGTGTTCCCGCTCAATACGCATCTGGCGTTCTATTCCAGCTTCTGGGGCGGGCTGAGCCTGATGCTGGCCGGCCTGTATGCCGGTGCCTTGCTCAACGACGACGCAGATCAGCCGCTGCCGCGCTGACTCGCCGCACATCCGTGCGCTGCTGCGGCTGCACGCAGCGCAGGCCTGAGACCGGCCGACATCAGCGATAAAATTCGCTGCGCCCGCCCGGCTGGCGCTTGAAGCGCCGATGGATCCACAGGTACTGGTCCGGCGCCTCGCGCACCATATCCTCGATCGCCGCATTGACCTGCGCGGTATCGGCGATCACATCGTCGGAGGGGATGTCTGCCAGCGGCGGTGCGATCTTGAGGATGTAGCGGCCACCTTCGCGCCGATGGAAGTACGGCACCACCGCGCAGCCGGTCAGCCGCGCCAACTGGTGGGTGGCGGTGATGGTGGAGGCCGGATGCCCGAAGAACGGCACGAACACGGTGTCCTTGCCGCGCATGTCCTGATCCGGCGCGTACCACAGGAAACCGCCGCGCTTGAGGTGCTTGATGGTGGCGCGCAGATCCTCGTTGGCGAACATGTGCGTGGCATAGCGCAGCCGCCCGCGCTTGACCGCCCACTCGAACACCGGGTTGCGATGCCTGCGGTACATGCCGGCCAGCGGCACGTAATCGCACAGCAGCCGTCCGCACATCTCCAGCGTCATGAAGTGGCCGGACACCAGCAACACGCCGCGCTTTTGTTCCTGCAGACGCTGCAGATGTTCCAGCCCTTCGACCTGCACGCCCGGACGGATGGCATCGATGCTGCCCCACCAAGCACGCGCGAATTCGAACAGGCCCACGCCCAGCGCATCGAAACTGTCGCGCAACAGCCGCGCCCGCCAGGCATCGTCCTGTTCGGGAAAACACAGCGCGAGGTTGACCTCGGCAGCGCGCCGGCGCGTGCCGGCCAGGCGCATCGCGATCCAGCCCACGCCACGGCCGAGCGCGCGCTGCAGTGTCCACGGCAGGCGCCCGGCGATCACCATGACGGCAAGGGCCAGATACATCGGCCAGTGCCTGGGGTTGCGCAGGGAAGGGCGGACAGCGACGTTGGCGGGTTCGGACATTCGCCAATTCTAAGGGATCATGCGCGCGCGGCAGCGTGCACATGCGCACGCCGCAACGCTCCCGTATCCTGCAGCGATGCGGAAAGACCCGATCGAATGGCTGTTGCGCGGACTGTACTCGGCGCTGTTGTACCTGTTGCTGCCGGTGACGGTGTACCACCTGGTGTGGCGCGGTTTTCGCGTGCGCGAATACTTCAACCGCTGGAACGAGCGCTATGCCTCCTACACGCATGCCTGCGGTCGGCCGCGCGTATGGGTGCATGCGGTGTCGGTGGGCGAGGTCAATGCCGCCGCGCCGCTGGTCAACGCCTTGCGCGCGCAGCGTCCGGATATCCGCTGGGTCATCACCACCATCACCCCCACCGGCTCCGAGCGCGTGCGCGCGGTCTGGGGCGATGCGGTGGACCACGTGTATCTGCCCTATGACGTACCCGGCAGCGTTGGCCGGTTCCTGGAGCATTTCCGCCCGCGCCTGGCGTTGATCCTGGAAACCGAACTGTGGCCGAACATGTTGTTCGGCTGCCGCGATCGCCAAATTCCGGTGTACATCCTCAATGCGCGGTTGTCGGCGCGCTCGCTGCGTGGCTATCGCCTGCTGGCGCCGTTGATCAGCCGCGCGCTGCGCAGCGTCACCTGCGTGGCGGCGCAGTCGCACGACGATGCCGAACGCTTCATCACGCTGGGTGCACGGCCCGACCAGGTGATCGCACTGGGCAATCTCAAATTCGATATCGCCGCACCTGCGCAGTTGCAGGCCCTGGTCGCGCAGTTCCATACGCAGGTGCCGGCAACGCGGCCGGTGTGGATTGCCGCCAGCACGCACGAAGGCGAGGAAGCGGCCGTGGCCGACATCCATGCGCGCCTGCTGCTGCAGTTTCCTGATCTGCTGATGTTATGGGCGCCGCGCCACCCGGAGCGCTTTCCCAAGGTCGAGGCCGTGGCGCGCGAGCGTGGCTGGGCCGTGTCCACGCGCAAGAGCCAGCAATGGCCGCAGGCGCGCGACAAGGTGTTTGTCATCGATACCCTGGGCGAGCTGATGAGTTTCTACGCCTGCGCACAGGTCGCCTTCGTCGGCGGCAGCCTGCAGCCGATCGGCGGGCACAATCTGCTCGAACCGGCGGCGGTCGGCACGCCGGCAGTCACCGGCCCACATCTGCACAATTTCTCGGAGATTTCGCGGCGCATGCGCGAGGCCGATGCGGTGGCCATTTGCGACGATGCCGACTGCGTCTACCACGATCTTGCGCGCCTGCTCGGCGACCCAGCCCAACGCGAGGCGATGGCCGCGGCGGGGCTGGCCTTGGTCGCCAATGGCAAGGGTGCGGTGGCGCGGACGCTGGTGCAGATCGCGCCGGACCTGCCACCGGTGGTGAGCGAAGGCGCGGCGTCCTGAGGATGTCACTGCGCCTGCACTGCAGCGTTGCAGTAATCCTGCCGCAGTCACGCTAATGCGCGTCATCCAACGGCCTTGGAGTGCCAACAGGGCGTGGCGATCGCGCAGTCGTGTGATCAGCCGCTTTGGGCGTCATCTGGAGAGTCTCAAGCCGCATTGGTCGAGCGTGCGGTGTCCTCGCCGTTCGCGGGACACGCCGTGAATCGGTCCGTGGAGGCTCGGTGGCGGCATCCATGCCGCCACACGGTCCCGCAACCGGCGAGGACACCGAAGCAGGGAGTTCGCCGGTTGCTTTGTTGAAATTGCTTGCAAACCTGCACGGCCGACCATCTCGACTGGTCCTTGCCCGTTCACTGTCGCGGGACCTGACGCGGCATGGAGGCCGCGTAAGAGCTTACAAGGACGTACTTGCAGCGTGTCCCGCGATGGTGGGCGGGCAAGGGCCCTGCAGCCAAGTCGCAGATCAGCTGCTAATGCCGCAGTCATCGCAGGGATCGCACGCAGCCAGGTACGCGTGTGCATCGGACATAAAAAAGGCGGGCCTGCGCCCGCCTTTTTAGTTACCTATCCGCCCGCATTACTGCAGCGAACCACTGCCCTGCAGCTTGGACTCGGCATCCTGCGACAGCAGGCGGTTCACGTCCTGCAGGTCGGTGATGTCGAGCTTGCCGATCGCCTGGCCCAGCAGCAGACGGTTCTGCAGGAAGTTGTAGCGCGACTGCGCATAGTTCAACTGCGCCTGGAACAAGGTGCGCTGGTTCTGCACCACGTCCAGCACGGTGCGCGTACCGACTTCCAGACCCACCTGCGAGGCGTCGTATGCGGCCTGCGCGGAGACCACGGCCAAACGGCGTGCTTCCACTTCGCTGATGCCGGCGACCACGGTCTGGTAGGCATTGCGCGTATTGCGATCCAGCGCGCGCTTCTGCTGCTCGTAGGTGTCCTGCTGGATATCGCGCTGCGACAGCGCCTGACGCACGGCCGACTGGGTGGCACCGCCAGCAAAGATAGGAATCGACAGCGTGATGCCGATCGAATCGGTATCAATGTTGCGATTATTGGTCGTGAAGTTGCCGGCAGCTGTATCGATATCGGTGGCACCGCCCCAGCTATTGGTTCGTCCCATGCTGCCGGACAGGTTCAGTGTCGGGAGGTGACCAGCGCGCGCGGCACTAACCTGCGCCTCGGCGGCACTGACCTGCAGCTGCTGCGCCTTCAACGCCGGGTTATCGGCGATGGCAGTGGAGACCAACTGATCCACATTGCTGTAGGCAGCAGGTACTTCCGGGCGGAATTCTTCCGGCAACGCGCGCAAGCCGACGACGGGCTGGCCGGTAAGCTCGGTCAGTGCCTGGTAGTAATCCTTGAGCGTATTGCGGGCATTGATGGTGTCGGCGCGCGCCTGGTCATACTGAGCACGCGCTTCGTGCACGTCGGTGATCGGTGCCAGGCCCACTTCCAGACGCTTGTCGGCGTAGTCGAACTGCTTTTTGGCCGCCGCTTCGTTGGTCTCCGCTGCCGCCAGCGATTCAATACCGACCAGTACCTGGAAATATGCCGCCGAGGTGCGGGTGATCAGGTCGTTGTTGGCTGATTCCAGGTTGAAGTCTGCCGCCTTGGCCACTTCGCGTTGTGCACGCAGATTGGAGAACTGCGCCCAGTTGAAGATGGTCTGGCTACCCTGAATCGCGTACTGGCGTTGTTTGGTGGTGGAGCGCCCCGGCTGGCCTTCCAGTTCGCGATGCGACTGGGTGAAGCCAGCGCTACCATCCAGCTGCGGCAACAACGCCGCACGCGCCTGCACCTGACCTTCCCGGTTGACCAGGCGGGTGGACTCGGCCACTGCCAGCTGCGGATCGCCGTTGCGGGCCATTTCGTAGACCTGCAGCAGATCGGTGGCGTTCGCGGCCATCGGAGACAGGGCGGCGGCCAGCGCCAGGACGAGGGATCGGCGGATCATCGGGGAAGCTTCCTTGGGAATCAGAATTGGAATCGGGGCGTCGGTGCGGCGCCCTGGAGATAGGCGAGGTCGGTTTCGAACAACGATTCGATGCGCGGCGCGTTGACGTCGCCACGGACCAGGACCGCTTCCATCACTGGATCGTGACCGCGCACCACGAACAGCCGGCCGTTCGGGCGCAGCCACTGCAGCCACTGCGTCGGCAGCGACTCGACCGCGCCGGTCACGCAGATGGCATCGAAGCGACGCTCGCTCTGCCAGCCGAACACGTCGGCGGTCTCGATCCGCACGTTGCTGCCCAGGCCGCTGCTATCCAGATTGGCGCGTGCAGCGGCGGCCAGTGCCGGGTCGATCTCCAGGCTCAGCACTTCGCGGGCCAGCGCGGCCAGGCAGGCAGTGGAAAACCCGCTGCCGGTGCCGATTTCCAGCACGTCTTCGCCCGGCTGCAGATCCAGCGCCTGCAACATGCGGCCTTCCACTACCGGCTTCATCATCTTGTGGCCGGCCGACAGCGGGATTTCCACATCGACATAGGCCAGGGTCTTGTAGGCCTCGGGCACGAAGGCTTCGCGCGGCAGGCGCGCCAGCACCTCGAGCACGCGCAGGTCCAGCACGTCCCACGGCCGGATCTGCTGTTCGACCATCTTTTCGCGGGCCTGGGAGAAATCGATCGTCATGGTGCGGTTATCCAACGCGGTGGGGCAGGCATTTTACCGGTGCACGGGGCAACTGGCGCATCTAGCATCGCTGCGCGCCGCCAAACGGCGCAGTGCCGGAAGTCATCGCCACCAAAGGCCGGGGGCGGTCAGCGCGGCGCATACGCCCTCAGGAAAAAATCCACGCTGGCCTGCAGGTGCTCGTCCACCTGCGCGCGGGTGGGCTGGCCATGCAGGCCGCACATCATCAGCGCATACAGCTCGCCCTTGAGCAGGCAGAAGAACTGCGAGGCCGCACGCGCCACGTTGTCGATCTTCAGCTGGCCGTCGGCCACGCGCGCGGACAGGAAATCCGCCAGCGCCTGCTGGGTTCGCTTGGGGCCGGCGTCCCAGAACATCTCGCGCACATGCACATCGCCGGTACCCGGCGCCATCATCATGCGGTGGGTGGCGATGGCCGAGTCGGTGCTGACCATGGCGAAGAAGGCATCGGCGATTTCGATCAGCTGATCGCGCAACGCGCCCTCGGGGGCGTGGTCGAACAGGTCGTCCGGCATCATGTGCTGGCATTGCGCACGGATCGCCTCGGAAAACAGGCTCTCCTTGTCGCCAAAATGACTGTAGACGGTGAGCTTGGACACGCCCGCCTGCGCGGCGATGCCATCCATGCTGACACCGGCATACCCCTGCTCCATGAACATGGTGCGGGCAGCGCCCAGGATGGCGGCGCGTTTCCCAAGATCCTTGGGCCGTCCAGGGCCGTTGCTCTTGGCCTTGGACTTGAGGGGGGGCGAGCTGGACATGCCGCCAATACTAGACCATCGGGTTCTATATTTATACTCGCCGCCCGCGCTGCGCCTTGAAGCACTCAGGAAAGATCGCGCCACCGCGTTAGCTGCGCCCCCGCTTGGTGATGGCCAATAATTGTTTCAACTGAATGCCTCCCGGTGTCATGGTGCGTCCCATCCTTGTGGGGAATCCACCTAGGGCGCCGAAAAACCCCCGGTGATAGATTGACTAACGGTCTGTCGGCGCATGTCGGCAGCCTCTTTTGCCGGCACGACGAGGGGATGGGAGAGCGTGGACAGGGTCGGGGCGCATGCGCATACAGGCTGCGTCCGCAGCACATGCGTGCGGCGGACCGGGCTGCTGTGGCGATGGGCGTTGCTGGCCTGCATCCTGCTCGGCGTGTGGCCGGCCGGCGCCCAGCCGCCGACCCATACCGCGTATCACACCGTCACGCGCTGGAGCATGGACGACGGCCTGCCGCACAACCTGGTGCATGCGGTCGCGCAGGGCGCCGACGGACTGATCTGGCTGGGCACCTGGGAAGGCGTGGCGCGCTTCAACGGCCGCGACTTCACCGTGTATGACCGCCAGAACACACCGGGCGTCGAGCTGGGAGGCGTGTTCGTGGTGATACGCGACAGCACCGGCGGGATGCTGTTCGGCACCGCGTTCGATGGCGTCTATCACTACCAGGACGGCCACTGGCAGCAACTGGGCGACGCTTCGGCGCGGCACCTGGCGGTCAGTGCGCTGCTGCGACGCGCCGACGGCGCGCTGTGGGTCGGCACGCCGCAGACGCTGTACCGCATCGAGCCGGATGGGCGGGTGGTGGACGTCGGTCGCCAGGCCGGCCTGCCGCGCGCGCGCATCACCGCGCTGGCGGCCGAGGGCAGTGGCGATTTATGGGTGGGTACCGAAGTCGGGCTCTATCGTCTGCCCCGCGACGGCAGCGCAGCCGAGGCCTGGGGCAAGGCACATGGGATGCGCGCCGCACCGGTGCGGCGGCTGGCCGGCGATCGTCAGGGCGGCCTGCTCGTTGCAGGCGACGACGGCGTGTGGTGGTGGAGCCGCGGCGGCGGCCTGCAGCGGTTCCGCCAGGGCCAGCGCGTGGATGCATTGCTGCTGGACCGGCGCGGACATCTGTGGATGAGCCTGCCCTCGGGCACGCTGGTGGTCCACAGCGGTGCGAATGCGCCCGACGAACAGATCGCCATTTCAGGAGTGGCCAGCCCGGCGCTGCTGGAAGACGCCGAGGGCCTGATCTGGGTCGGCAGCACGCACGGCCTGTTCCGCATTGCCGAGGGCGCCGCGCACGGCATCACCCACGAGGACGGGCTGGCCTCGGACTATGTGCGCACGGTGTTGCAGACCGGCGACGGCACCGTGTGGGTGGGCAGCGCGGTGGGCCTGGACCGCTGGCGCAATCGTCAGATCAGTCGCGTGTCGGTGGTGCCGAACCAGGGCGGACGCGTGCTGGAGCAGTCGGTGCTGGCCCTGGCCGACGCCGGCGATGGCGGCGTCTGGGCCGGCACCTACAGCCAGGGTGTGGTGCGGCTGGATGCGCAAGGTCGCGTGCTGGCGCGCATCGGTGCGGCCGACGGCCTGCCGTCGCTGTCGGTGCGCGCGGTGTTGCCGGATGGCCAGACGCTATGGATCGGCACCACGGCCGGGCTGGTGCGCTGGCGCGATGGCAAGGCACGCCGCTACACCGCCGCCGACGGCGTGCCCGATGGCTCGGTGCAGGTGCTGTATCGCGACACGCTGGGCACCGTGTGGATCGGCACCGATCGCGGCATGACCGCGCTGTCGGCAAACGGCAGCACGCGCGCATGGCTGGGCGAGCAGGATTTTCCCGGACAGAACGCCTTCGACTTCCTGCGCGATGCCAAGGGCGACCTGTGGATCGCCAGCGATCGTGGCCTGCTGCGGCTGAGTGGTGAGACCTTTCGCGTCTACGACCACCGGGTCGGGCTGCCGCGCGACAAGGTGTTCCGGGTGATCGATGACGGCCGCGGTTATTTCTGGTTGTCGAGCAACCATGGCGTGTTCCGCATCGCGCGCAGCGACTTCGACCAGCTCGATGCCGGGACGCGCGAGCAGTTGAGCGTGGAGGTGGTGGATCGCAGCGACGGCATGCCCGGCAATCAAGGCAACGGCAGCAGCGCGCCGGCCGGCTGGATGACGCAGTCCGGGCAGCTGCTGTTCCCCACCGCTGCGGGCCTGGGCGTGATCGATCCGGCGCGCGTGGGCACCTTGCAAGGCCATCGCGTGCCGATCGTGTTCGAGCGCCTGCTGGTCGACGGCATGGTGCAGCCGCTCACTGGCCTGCATCGCTTCGGTGCGGAGACCCGGCGCATCGCCATCGGCTATGCCGGGTTGAATTTCCGTGGCCCGGACAAGGTGCGCTACCGCTACCGGCTGGAGGGCTTCGACCCGGACTGGGTGGACGCCGACAGCACCAGCGAGGCGGTCTACACCAATCTGCCGCCGGGGCGCTTCCGCTTCCGTGTCCAGGCGATGTCGCTGCCGGTGGACTGGCGACAGACCGCGCTGTTGGGCGAATCCAGCCTGGTGATCGCGCTGGCGCCGCCGTGGTGGCGTCGTGGCGAAGTGATCGCCCTGGGCATCCTCGGGCTGGGCAGCCTGATCTACGGGTTTTATCTGTGGCGTACCGCCAGTTATCGCCGCCGGCAGCGCCAGCTCAATACGGTGATCGACGCACGCACACGCGAGCTGAGCGACAAGAACCTCGCGCTGCAGCAGGCCAGCCAGGAGCGCGAAGCGCTGATGCGCCAGCTCGAATACCGCGCCAGCCATGACGTGCTGACCGACCTGCCGAATCGCCGCGAGGCCGAGCGGGTCCTGCAGCAATGGTTCGACGATGCGCACGCCGGTGGCGCCCCGTTGGCGTTGGTGCTGATGGATATCGACCATTTCAAGCACATCAACGACGAATACGGCCACGAGGTCGGTGACGCGGTGCTGTCCGCGATCGGCGAAGCACTCAGTGAACAGGACCGGGCGCAGTGCTTTGCCGCGCGCCACGGTGGCGAAGAGTTTCTGCTCGCGGCAGTGGGTGTGGACGCGGCACAGGCGCGCGCGCTGTTCGAACGCATGCGCCAGCGGCTCGCCGCGATCGCTGTCATGACGCAGGGCACGACGGTGCGCTGCACCGCTAGCATGGGCATGGCGATGAGCGATGAGGCACCGAGCCGGCGCGAATTGCTGGCGCTGGCAGACCGCCGTCTGTACCACGCCAAGCGGCTGGGGCGCGATCGGTTGGTGGATCAATAAGGCTGCTGTGTTGCCGGCTGCGTGGAGCTGCCGCGCTCACGTCTGCAGCTGGTCCGCCTGCGCATGCAACAACGCGACAAATGCCTGCGCGGCACGCGACAGGGTGCGCCCGCCATGGGTCACGCAGCCCAGCTCGCGCGACAGCGCCACGTCGGGCAGCGGCAGCGCCACGATCTGATGATCGATCATGCGCTCCGGCAACACGCTCCACGCAAGGCCCACCGACACCAGCATCTTGATCGTCTCCAGATAGTTGGTGGTCATGCGCAGGCTCGGCACCAGGGCGCGCTCGGCGAACAGACCGGCGACGATGCGATGGGTGAACGTGCCCGGGTCCGGCAGCACCGCCGGATGCGCCACCACATCTTCCAGCGACACCGCGCGCAACGCGGCCAGCGGGTGATCCGGCGCCACCACGAACTGCAGGCGGTCATGCCAGATCGGTTGCGCGCGCAGCGGCGCACGCGTATCCGGTGCCAGCGTGGTGACCGCCAGCTCCACCTCGCCGCGCAGCACCGCAGCATAGGCCAGCTCCGAATCCAGAAACTGGATGTCCAGCGCGGCCTGCGGGTGTTGCGCAGCGAAGCCGCGCAGCAGGGCGGGCAGGCGATGCAGGCCGACATGATGGCTGGTGGCCAGGCTTAGGCGCCCGCCGACCGCCGCGCCAAGATGCTCCAGCACCCGGCGGGTGTCCTGCAGCTCCGCGAGGATGCGTTGCGCGCGCGGCAGCAAGGCCTGGCCGGCCTCGGTCAGCACCACCTGGCGACCAAGGCGGTCAAACAGCCGCGCCGACAGTTGCGCTTCCAGCAAGGCGATCCGCTTGCTCACCGCCGGCTGGGTGAGGTGCAAGGCCTCGCCGGCTGCCGAAAAGCTGCCGCTCTCGGCGATCGCCACGAAGGCGCTGAGGCTTGCCAGGTCCATTGCCATTCCCAAATTTCATTTGTTGAATAAACAATATGAATTTGCGTTATCCAAGGCAAGCTCCTAGCATCGAACGCAGCCAGGTGGGTGCTCCCACCATCCGCCAACCGGATCGCCGCGATGACTGCCAAGACGCTGTACGACAAGCTGTGGGACCTGCACGAGGTCACGCGCCGCGACGATGGTTCGTCGCTGATCTACATCGACCGCCACATCCTGCATGAAGTGACCTCGCCGCAGGCGTTCGAAGGCCTGCGCCTGGCCGGGCGCAAGCCCTGGCGCATCGACGCCAACATCGCCACGCCCGACCACAACGTGCCGACCACGCGTGCGGAGCGCCAGGGCGGGCTGGAGTCGATCTCCGACGAAGTCTCGCGGCTGCAGGTGCAGACGCTGGACGAGAACTGCGACGACTTCGGCATCCTCGAGTTCAAGATGAACGATGCGCGCCAGGGCATCGTGCATGTGGTCGGCCCCGAGCAGGGCGCCACCCTGCCGGGCATGACCGTGGTCTGCGGCGATTCGCACACCTCCACGCATGGCGCGTTCGGCGCGCTGGCGCACGGCATCGGCACCTCCGAGGTCGAGCATGTGCTGGCCACGCAATGCCTGATCGCCAAGAAGATGAAGAACATGCAGGTGCGCGTGGAAGGCACGCTGCCGTTCGGCGTGACCGCCAAGGACATCGTGCTGGCGGTGATCGGCAGGATCGGCACTGCCGGCGGCAACGGCCATGCACTGGAATTTGCCGGCAGCGCGATCCGCGCGCTGTCGATGGAAGGCCGCATGACCATCTGCAACATGTCCATCGAAGCCGGTGCGCGCGTGGGCATGGTGGCGGTGGACGAAAAGACCATTGCCTACGTGCAAGGTCGCCCGTTTGCGCCCAAGGGCGCCGACTGGGAGGCGGCGGTCGCACTGTGGCGCACGCTGGTCTCCGATGCCGACGCGCACTTCGACACCGTGGTGGAGCTGCGCGCCGAAGACATCAAGCCGCAGGTCAGCTGGGGCACCTCGCCGGAAATGGTGCTGGCGGTGGATCAGCAGGTGCCAGACCCGGCAACCGAACAGGATCCGACCCGGCGCGATTCGATCGAACGCGCGCTGAAGTACATGGGCTTGCGCGCAAACCAGCCGATCACCGAGATCCGCCTGGACCGCGTGTTCATCGGCTCGTGCACCAACTCGCGCATCGAAGACCTGCGTGCGGCCGCTGCGGTCGCCAGGGGCCGCAAGGTCGCCTCCACCATCAAGCAGGCGCTGGTAGTGCCGGGCTCGGGTCTGGTCAAAGCGCAGGCCGAGGCCGAAGGCCTGGACAAGGTGTTTCTGGACGCCGGCTTCGAATGGCGCGAGCCGGGTTGCTCGATGTGTCTGGCGATGAACCCGGACAAGCTGGGCAGCGGCGAACACTGCGCCTCCACCTCCAACCGCAATTTCGAAGGCCGCCAGGGCGCCGGCGGCCGCACCCATCTGGTCAGCCCGGCGATGGCCGCAGCGGCGGCGGTCAGCGGGTATTTTGTTGATGTGCGTGACCTTGGGGATTCGGGAATAGGGATTCGGGATTCGTAAAAAGCGCTCCACCATCCCCAGCCTTTTCGAATCCCCAATCCCCAATCCCCAATCCCGGCCTCTCCCAATGACCCCTTTCACCCAACACACCGGACTGGTGGCGCCGCTGGATCGCGCCAATGTCGATACCGACCAGATCATTCCCAAGCAATTCCTCAAGTCGATCAAGCGCACCGGCTTCGGGCCGAACCTGTTCGACGAGTGGCGCTATCTGGACATCGGCGAGCCCGGCCGTGACAACAGCCAGCGCCCGCTCAATTCGGAGTTCGTGCTCAACTTCCCGCGCTATCAGGGCGCCAGCGTGCTGCTGGCACGCGAGAACTTCGGCTGCGGTTCCTCGCGCGAGCACGCGCCGTGGGCGCTGGACGAATACGGCTTCCGCACCGTGATCGCGCCCAGCTTTGCCGACATCTTCTTCAACAACAGCTTCAAGAACGGCCTGCTGCCGATCGTGCTGGCCGAAGCGGAAGTGGACGCCTTGTTCGAGCAGTGCCTGGCCACCGAGGGCTATCGACTCACGGTGGATCTGGCCGCACAGCGCGTGCGCCGCCCCGATGGCGTGGAATACGGCTTCGACATCGATGCATTCCGCAAGCACTGCCTGCTCAACGGCCTGGACGACATCGGCCTGACCCTGCAGGACGCCGATGCGATCGGCCGCTTCGAGCAAGGCCATCGCGCGCGTCAACCGTGGCTGTTCGGCGCGCTGCAGTAAAGTCGCCGGCGGTCACCGATGAGCCGGTCATGCCAGGTGTGTGTGGCGCGATGTTGATTTCCAAGGCGCTGCGGCGCCAACTGACGAGGATTGCATGAGCAAGCAGATTCTGATTCTTCCTGGCGACGGCATTGGCCCGGAGATCATGGCCGAAGCGGTCAAGGTGCTGACGCGCATCGATGCGCAACATGGTTTGGGTTTCAGCCTGGTGTACGACGAACTGGGCGGCGCGGCCTACGACAAGTACGGCAGCCCGCTGGCCGACGAAACGCTGGAGCGTGCGCGCGCTGCCGACGCGGTGCTGCTGGGCGCCGTCGGTGGGCCGCAATGGGACACCATCGACCCATCGTTGCGCCCGGAGCGGGGCCTGCTCAAGATCCGCTCGCAGCTTGGGTTGTTCGCCAACCTGCGTCCGGCACTGCTGTATCCGCAGCTGGCCGAGGCCTCCACGCTGAAGCCGGAGGTGGTGTCCGGACTGGATCTGCTGATCCTGCGCGAGCTCACCGGCGGTATTTATTTCGGTCAGCCGCGGGGCACGCGCACACTGGAAAACGGCGAGCGTCAGGCCTACGACACGCTGCCATACAGCGAAAGCGAGATCCGCCGCATCGCCAAGGCCGGTTTCGAGATGGCACGTTTGCGCGGCAAGAAGCTGTGTTCGGTGGACAAGGCCAATGTGTTGGCATCAAGCCAGCTATGGCGTGCCGTCGTCGAAGAAGTGGCCAAGGATTATCCGGACATCGCGCTGTCGCACATGTACGTGGACAATGCGGCGATGCAGTTGGTGCGTGCGCCCAAGCAGTTCGACGTGATCGTGACCGACAACATGTTCGGCGACATCCTGTCCGACCAGGCGTCGATGCTCACCGGCTCGATCGGCATGCTGCCCTCGGCCTCGCTGGATGCCAACAGCAAGGGCATGTACGAGCCGTGTCATGGCTCGGCGCCGGACATCGCAGGCAAGGGCATCGCCAATCCGCTGGCCACCATCCTGTCGGTGGCAATGATGTTGCGCTATACGTTTGCGCAATCTGCTGCCGCTGATGCGATCGAGCAAGCGGTCGGCAAGGTGCTCGACCAAGGCCTGCGCACCGCCGACATCTGGTCGGAAGGCACGACCAAGGTTGGCACGGTGGCAATGGGCGATGCAGTGGTGGCCGCGCTGTAACAGCGATCGCTTCTTTGATGCGTCGTGGCTGTACTGGTGGCTATCGTTCTTCTGACGATAGCCACTTTCGTTTGGCGGCTGCCTCATCCGTGACCACATCATTCAACCGAAGCATCTGCATGAACCTGCGGATGGTGTGCGCAGGACTGGTCGGCATGCAGGTCGGTCGGTGGCGCGGCGCCGCATCCGATGTCGGGACACGCCGTGAATCCGTCCCTGGAGGCTCGGTGGCGGCATCCATGCCGCCACACGGTCCCGTCCCCGGACGCGGCACCACGTTCCCAGCATGCCCTCTGCATTTCTTTCCGTAACCGATAGCAATTGGTGATGCTTGCGCGGGTGCCGGCGTGGGACCTTGAGCGGCATGGATGCCGCGCCAGAGCCTACATGGACGTACTTGCGGCGTGTCCCACACCGGTACGCGTGCAAGCGCCCGCAGCAAACCGAAGCATTCGCGCAAAGTCGGCAGACCTCGTGCGCGAGGCTGTTCTGTGTCGGTGCGCGTGCAAGCGCCTGCAGCAACCCGATGCATTCGTACAGAACCCGCAGATGCCGCCCCCCAAGATCGGTGGCGCGGCGCCGTATCCAGTGACGGTAGGCGCACAGGCGCCCGCAGCAAATCGACGGCCTTGCAAGAAAGTTGGAACACCAAACACCAGAACGGCCAGCAGATCACGCTGCCGGCCGTCAGGTTTGCATCGTCCAGCGAATGAGCGGTGTTACGCCACCGCAGCCGTCTTGCCGGCGACCACGCCGCGCTCGCGCTGACGCAGCAGGCGGTTGGCTACATCCAGCCACGCTAGGGCGCTGGCTTCGATGATGTCCTTGCTGGTGCCGGTGCCTTCGTATTCCACGCCATCGTGGCGCACGCTCAGGCTGGCTTCGCCGCGCGCATCTGCGCCGATGCCCACGCTATGCACTTGGTAGCTGTCCAGCTCCAGCTTCACACCGGTGGCCGAGGCCAGTGCGCCGAAGAGCGCATCCACCGGACCATTGCCCTGCGCGGTTTCGGCCACGCGATTGCCTTCCGGATCGGACAGCTCCACCAGCGCATTGGCGCGGCTGCCGACATCGCTGATGGTCATCGACGCCAGGCGATAGCCTTCCTGCACAGTGGCGTCCTGCATCAAGGCCTGCAGGTCCGCGTCGGTGACCACGCGCTGCTTTTCGCACAATGCCTTGAACTGCTCGAAGACCAGCTTGACCTCTTCTTCCTCCAGCAGGTACCCCAGGGCACGCAGGCGCTGTTCCACCGCCGCGCGGCCGCTGTGGCGGCCCAGCACCATCTGCGAGGACTCCCAGCCCACGTCCTCCGGACGCATGATTTCGTAGGTGCCGCGATGGCGCAGCATGCCGTGCTGGTGGATGCCCGACTCGTGCGCGAACGCATTGCCGCCGACCACTGCCTTGTTGCGCTGCACTGGCATGCCGACCAGGCGCTGCAGCAACTGCGAGGTGGAGACGATGCGTGGGGTGTTGATGTCGGTATCGATGTTGTAGAACGCACCGCGCACCTTCAATGCCATGGTGATTTCTTCCAGCGCGCAGTTGCCTGCGCGCTCGCCGATACCGTTGATGGTGCACTCGACCTGCCGTGCGCCGCCTTCGATCGCCGCCAGCGAGTTGGCCACTGCCAGGCCCAGATCGTTGTGGCAGTGCGCGCTGAAGATCACGGTGTCGGCACCTTCCACGCTGGCGATCAGGCGCGAGAACATGCCGCGGATTTCTTCCGGCGTGGTAAAGCCTACCGTGTCCGGCAGATTGATCGTGGTGGCACCGGCGGCGATCGCCACGCGCGCCACCTCGGCCAGGAAATCCTCTTCGGTGCGGGTGGCGTCTTCGGCGGAGAACTCGATGTCGTCGATATAGCCGCGCGCCAGCGTCACATGCTTGTGCACCGACTCCAGCACCTGCTCGCGGCTCATGCGCAGCTTGTGCTCGCGGTGCAGCGGGCTGGTGGACAGGAAGACATGCAGGCGCGGATTGGCGGCCGCCTCCAGCGCACGCGCGGAGGTTTCGATGTCGGCCTGCAGGCAGCGCGACAGCACCGCCAGCGTGGGGCGACGCAGCTCGCGGCCGATCATCGCGACGGCCTCGCGGTCCGAATGCGAACTGGCCGGGAAACCGGTTTCGATGATGTCCACGCCGAGTTCGTCCAGCGCGCGCGCCATCACCAGCTTTTGCTGGGGCGTCATGCTGCAGCCGGGGGATTGCTCGCCGTCGCGCAGGGTGGTGTCAAAAATTCGGATACGCGGGGTCTGGTTGGATACGGTCGTGTTCACCAGGAAGACTCCTCTACGGCGATGGCGGTGACAGGCGTTGGAGCGACTGCGGATGGGCGGGAAAGAACGGGTGTTTCGGGAAGTGACTTGGCGCTGCGTTCGTTGCGAAGTCGCTCGGTATTGCGACGACGCGGCTTGCGTGGCGGCCGCGGCCGCACCTCGGACAAGAGTGTGGCCAGAACAGTTGCGTCGATATTACCGCCAGAGACCACCGCACACTTGCGTTTCCCTGAAACGCGGCGACCGGCGGCCAAGGCCAGCGCGCCAGCGCCCTCGGCGATGACGTGTTCTTCCAGGGCCAGGCGCACCAGCGTTTCGCGTAATTCGGCCTCGCGCACGATCACCACATCGTCGAGCAGGCTCGCGCACAGGCGGCGGGTCAGAAAGCCGGGAATCTTGACCTTCACGCCGTCGGCCAGGGTGGGGACGGGAGTGATTTCGCGCAGATCGCCACGTACGGCGCGCGCCATCGAATCGACACCTTCCACCTGCGCGCCGACGATGCGCACGCCTTGCGATTTCAGCGCCAGCGCCACCCCGGAGGCCAGCCCGCCGCCGCCGATCGGCACGATCACCACGTCCGGCGCATGCGCGGCCAGTTCGATGCCGACCGTGCCTTGCCCTGCGATCACATCCGGGTCGTCGAAGGCGGACAGAAAACGGTAGCCGTTCTGGTCGGCCAGCTCGCGCGCGAACGCAAACGCCTCGTCGTAGCTGTTGCCATGCTGGCGGACGGTGGCGCCCCAGTGCGCGACGCCGGCGATCTTGGTCTGCGGCGCGCCGTAGGGCATCACCGTGATGGCCTGCACGCCCAGCCGGTACGCCGACCACGCTACGCCTTGCGCATGATTGCCGGCCGAGGCGCAGATCACCGGGCGCTCGTCACCGCGTTCCAGCCCTGCCAGCAAGGCATTCAATGCACCGCGCACCTTGTACGAGCCGGTGCGCTGCAGATTTTCCAGCTTCAACCACACACCGAAGCGCTCGGCGTAATGCAGCGGCGTGGGCGACAGATACTTGCGCAGACGGGCCTGCGCGGCCAGAACGTCGGCCACGCTGACCGCCACGTCGCCTACGTCTGGCTCCTGCGGGGAGGGGCGGCCGGAATCAGGCATTGCGGCACGCGCACGGCCGATCCGGGAGAAGACACCTCCGGACAGCGGTTTCATGCTCGCGCGAGGTCCGGGCGTTCACGCCGCGACCTCGACCGAGTCCAGCACGGTGATCACCACCGACTCGCAGTCGTACACCTTCTCCAACTGCAGGCGCAGCGTCTCCGGCGGGCGGGTGCTGTCCACGTCCAGTTGCAGATGCCAGCGGCCGGCATCGTCCGGGGCGCTGGCGCCCTGGATGGCGCAGGGGCGGAAGCCGCGTCGCTCGGTCATGCCGAGCACGCGCACCAATGCGCCTTCGGCCGGCTTCAGCACCAGATCAAGCCGGTAACGCATGCGATGTCTCCTTGGCCGCGTGTGCGGGATTGCTGTCCAGCATGGTGCTGTTGGCGTTGTTGGGCGGCACCAGCGGCCACACGTTGGCACGCGCGTCGATGGCCACATGCAGCAGGCCGGGGCCGGGTTGCGCCAGCAGTTCGGCCAGCGCGGCATCGACATCGCCGCGCGCGATGATGCGCTTGGCCGGGATGCCGAAGACCTGCGCCAGGGCGGCAAAATCCGGGTTGTCGGACAGATCGATTTCGCTGTAACGCTCGGCAAAGAACAGTTCCTGCCACTGCCGCACCATACCCAGCGAGCTGTTGTCCAGCAGCACGATTTTGACCGGCAGCTTGCAGCGCGCGATCGTCACCAGCTCCTGCACGTTCATCATGAAACTGCCGTCGCCGGAGACCAGTACCACGGTGCGGTCGGGGCAGGCGAACTGCGCGCCCATCGCCGCCGGCAGGCCGAAGCCCATCGTGCCGAGCGCCCCGCTGGTGAGGTGATTGCGCGGATCGTTGAACCGGCAATGCTGGGCCACCCACATCTGATGCTGACCCACGTCGCAAGCGATGATGGTGTCGGCCGGGGCCACTTCGCTCAGGCGCTTGAGCAGCGCCGGCGCGTAGATATCGGTGCCGGGCGCGTCGTAACGCGCGCCGAATTTTTCGCGGTTGGCAAAGCAGCGCGTACGCCATGCCTGGCAATTGCCACGTGCCGCGCTCAGTGCCTTCAGGCTGACCGCCACATCGCCGGGCACGGCGATGTCGGCCGTGCGCAGCTTGGAGATTTCATACGCATCGGCATCCAGATGGATGACGCGCGCGAATGGTGCGAACTCGCTCAACTTGCCGGTGGCACGGTCGTCGAAGCGTGCGCCGACCACTACCAACAGATCGCATTCCTGGATCGCCATATTGGCCGCACGTGTGCCGTGCATGCCCAGCATGCCCAGATAATCCGGATGCGCATGCGGCAACGCGCCCAGCCCGCGCAAGGTCAGCGCGGTGGGAATGCCGGTGGCTTCGACAAAGCGCCGAAACGCCTCCACCGCACCGGCCAGGGCGATGCCGCCACCGCCGTACACCACCGGGCGTTCGGCGCTGGCGATGGCCGCCAGCGCTTCGGCCAATTTCGCATCTTCCGGGGCCGGAGGCGGCAACACTGCCGCCGGCACATGATCGGGCAGATGCGAGGCATCGGCGATCTGCACGTCCTTGGGCAGGTCGATCAGCACCGGCCCGGGGCGTCCCTCGCGCGCAATGCGGAACGCTTCGCGCACCATCTCCGGGAGATCCTCCACGCGCCGCACCAGAAAGCTGTGCTTGACGATCGGCATGGTCATGCCGAACACGTCCAGTTCCTGGAACGCATCGGTGCCCAGCAGGGGCGTGGCGACCTGGCCGGTCAGGCACACCATCGGGACCGAATCGAGCATCGCATCGGCGATGCCGGTGACCAGATTTGACGCGCCCGGGCCGGAGGTGGCCACGCACACGCCGACCCGGCCGCTGGCACGGGCGTAGCCGTTGGCAGCGAGGGCGGCGCCCTGTTCGTGACGGACCAGGATGTGCTTGAGCCTGGAATCCACCAGGGCGTCGTAGAACGGCATGATGGTGCCGCCCGGATAACCGAACAGCGTTTCCACGCCTTCGGCTTCCAGGGCCTGCGTCAGCCAGCGCGCGCCGTTGCGGGGCGTGCTGTGTGCGGAGGTGTTCATGCGTTGCGGACCTTCGGTGTTAGCGGTGGGGGTGCGGCGGCATTACGCCGCTTGTTGATTCGCAGGTGCGGCGGCGGCCTGCTGCTGACCGTTGAGCCACACCATCTTGGCGCGCAGCTTCTTGCCCACTTCCTCGATCGGGTGCTCCAGATCGGCCTGCTTGAACTTGGTGTAGTTCGGCAGGCCGGCTTCGTATTCGGCCACCCAGTTCTTGGTGAAGGTGCCGTTCTGGATATCGGTCAGCACGTCCTTCATGCGCGCCTTGGTGCTGGCGTCGATCACGCGCGGGCCGCTGACATAATCGCCGTATTGCGCGGTTTCGGACACGAATTCCAGCATGCGGGTGATGCCGCCTTCGTAAAACAGGTCCACGATCAACTTCAGTTCGTGCAGCACTTCGTAGTACGCGATCTCCGGCTGGTAGCCGGCTTCCACCAGCACTTCGAACCCGGCCTGCACCAGCGACGAGGCGCCGCCGCACAGCACGGCCTGCTCGCCGAACAGATCGGTTTCGGTCTCTTCCTTGAAGGTGGTCTTGATGATGTTGGCGCGCGCGCCGCCCAGGCCGCCGGCATAGGTCAGCGCGAACTGCTCGGCCTTGCCGCTGGTGTCCTGGTAGACCGCATAGATGCACGGCACACCGCGGCCGATCTCATATTCGCGACGCACCAGCGCGCCCGGACCCTTCGGCGCGACCAGCACCACGTCCAGATCGGCGCGCGGGGTGATCATGTCGAAATGCACGTTCAAGCCATGCGCGAACAGCAGGCAGGCGCCTTGCTTCATGTTCGGGGCGATGACCTCTTCGTAGAGCTTCTTCTGCACCATGTCCGGGGTCAGGATCGCGACCAGGTCGGCACTCTTGACCGCCTCGGCCGGCGCCACCACGGTGAAGCCGTCGGCCTGGGCCTTGGATTCGGTCGGGCCACCGGCGCGCAGGCCGACGGTGACGTCGAAGCCGGAATCGCGCAGGTTCAGCGCATGCGCGCGGCCCTGGCTGCCGTAGCCGATGATCGCGATTTTCGGTTGGGTGTCGTTGCTCATGGAGTAGTCCTTGCGGGGTTGGCAGTGGGAAAAGGATCAGCAGGCAGCGTCAGGGGCTGGCCGGCCGAGCAAAGCGGGGATGGACGACGGCACCGGCCATGCAGGCACTGCACCAGCGCAGTGGCCGGCGCGGGTAGGGCAGTTGGTGGCGATGTCGGTGATGTCGTTCATGTCATTCGAAACTTTTGGTGGTCCCTGAAACGCGAAACCCCGCGCCGTTGCCGGTGCGGGGTCTGATCGAAGCCTTGTGTGTCTGTTGCCTACACGAAGTCCCGTCCCGCACCGGTTGGCGAGGTAATAAGTACGAGCACGAGAAGCGACACTGCCGACGCGCCGATGGGCGCGGACACTGGAGCGTTCGAGGTGGTGTGGCGGTGCGACATGTGACTGAGATAACCATCGCTGCAGGTGGGGTGTCAACCCTTGCGCATGAAACGGCCGCATCAATCGGCGCTGTGTCGCGCGAAACCGCGTGGCAGCAGCATGGTTGCTGTTGAAACCGCATCATTGCAGGGTGGTGACGGGCGATGCGAGTCACTAAATGCGCGGTATTTGTGCTGACAGGCAGCGCTTGCCGAGCGAGGCGGCCCGACCCGCTGGTATGGTTGGTCACTCACCTGTGGTGTCCGGGGATCTTCTGTCATGCGTCGCGTACCTGTGTTGTTGATGTCTGCCTTGGCGCTGCTTGCGCCGCCCCTCAGTGCTGCCGACCGGATCACCGGGCAGCCGTTCGCCACCCGTTCGGAAGTCATCGCCCCGCATGCGATGGCGGCGACCTCGCAGCCGTTGGCCACCCAGATCGCGCTGGATGTGATGAAGGACGGCGGCTCGGCGGTGGATGCGGCGATTGCCGCCAATGCCGCGTTGGGCCTGATGGAGCCCACCGGCAACGGCGTCGGCGGGGATCTGTTCGCCATCGTCTGGGACCCCAAGACCAGCAAGCTCTACGGCTACAACGGTTCGGGCCGCTCGCCCAGGTCGCTGACCCTGGCCGAGTTCCAGCGCCGTGGGCTGAAGGACATACCGCCGACCGGCCCGTTGCCGGTCTCGGTGCCGGGCGCGGTGGATGGCTGGTTCGCGCTGCACGAGCGCTTCGGGCGCAAGCCGATGGCGCAGAACCTGGCCCCGGCGATCCGCTACGCCCGTGAAGGCCATCCGGTGGCCGAGACCATCGCCTATTACTGGGACCGCTCGGTGCCGCGGCTGTCGCAGTACCCCGGCTTCAAGGAGCAGTTCACCATCGACGGCCATGCTCCGCGCAAGGGCGAGCTGTGGAAGAACCCGAACCTGGCCAACACCTTGCAGCAGATCGCCGACGGTGGCCGCGATGCGTTCTACAAGGGCGACATCGCCCGCACCATCGGCGCCTATTTCAAGGCCAATGGCGGCTACCTGAGTTACGAGGATCTGGCCAGCCACACCGGCGAGTGGGTGGAGCCGGTGTCCACCAACTACCGTGGTTATGACGTCTGGGAGTTGCCGCCCAACAGCCAGGGCATCGCCGCGCTGCAGATGCTCAATATCCTGGAAGGCTACGATTTCTCCAAGATACCGTACGGCTCGGCCGAGCATGTGCACCTGTTCACCGAAGCCAAGAAGCTGGCCTTCGCCGACCGCGCGCGCTTCTATGCCGACCCGGCGTTCCAGCCGGCGCCGCTGGCCAGGCTGATTTCCAAGGACTACGCCGCGCAGCGTCGCGCGCTGATCTCCATGGACAAGGCGCTCAAGGAAGTGCAGCCGGGCACGCCCAAGCAGCTGGAAGAAGGCGACACCATCTACATGACCGTGGCCGATGCCGACGGCATGATGGTGTCGCTGATCCAGTCCAATTACCGCGGCATGGGCAGCGGCATGGCCCCGCCCGGGCTGGGCTTCATCCTGCAGGACCGCGGCGAGATGTTCGTGCTGAAAAAGGATCACCCAAACGGCTACGCGCCGGGCAAGCGGCCGTTCCAGACCATCATTCCCGCCTTCGTCACCAAGGACGGCAAGCCGTGGCTGAGCTTCGGGGTGATGGGCGGGGCGATGCAGCCGCAGGGACACGTGCAGATCGTGATGAACCTGGTGGACTTCCATATGAATCTGCAGGAGGCCGGCGACGCGCCACGCATCCAGCATGAAGGCTCCACCGAGCCGACCGGCCAGGCCACCGCGATGAGCGACGGCGGCGAGGTCAACCTGGAAACCGGCTTCTCCTACGACACCATTCGCGCGCTGATGCGCAAAGGCCACCGGGTGATCTTTGCCGATGGCCCGTATGGCGGGTACCAGGCGATCGCGCGCGACCCGGCCAGCGGGGTGTATTACGGCGCTTCGGAAAGCCGCAAGGACGGGCAGGCCGCCGGCTACTGAGCGGGCGCTTGCGGTGCGTGGCGCCGCTCAATTGCAACCGCAGTGCGCCGCTAATGATGGTGATGGATTAGGAAAGCCCATGAGCTCGATGCAACAGCCCGATCCGCCGTCGCAAACGCATGCGGCGCTGCTCCCCGATGCACCGGTCGCGCTGTTGCGGCTATCGGCCGAGGCCTGCGTGGTGGCCTGCAACCGCGCAGGCCTGGACGTCCTGGGCAAGACCGCCGGCGAGCTGCAAGGCGCACCGGCGTCGGTGTTGTGGGGATTGTGCGCAGCCGATCTGATCGGCGAAGACGGCGTCTGGGCGGCCCCGGGCGACGACCCGGCCCGGCGCGTGCGCTATGTGCGCGACCGCGAGCACGGTGGCTGGATGCTGTCGTTGCCGCATGTGGAAACCGCGATCCTGCTGCGCGAAGCCACCCGCCTGGCCGACGACAGCCGACCGGTGCCGATCTCGCCGCTGCTGCAGCCGCTGGTGGCGCGCCTGCAGGCCGAACACGAAGACCGCACCGTGCTGGAGCGCACCGCCAACGCGTTGGCCGGTTGCGAACTGGAACTGCTGCTGCCGCCCGGTCTGGCGGAGACCGACATGGGGCGCCGGCTGCAGGCCGGCTTCGGCAATCTGGCCGAAGCGATCCGCCAGGCCGTGGCGTTGTCGGTGCAGATCGCCGCCGAAGTGCCGCCGCTGGTGGCCGAAAACGACGGCATGGTGCGTCAGTCGCAGGCGCAGGCCGATGCACTGGATGGCGCCCGCACGGCGGTGCAGCGGCTCTCTTCGAGCCTGCAGGACGTCAACGCCGATCTGGCGCAGGTGATTGCGCTGGCCGCCAGTGCCGACGACAGCGCACGTCAGGGCGTCGCCGCCGCACATGCGCTGGGCCAGGCCATGCACGAAGTGGAACGTCGCGCCGCGCGTGCCGGCGAGGTCATCGAAGTCATCGACTCGGTGGCGTTCCAGACCAATATCCTGTCGATCAACGCCGGTATCGAAGCCGCGCATGCCGGCGATGCGGGGCGCGGGTTCGCGGTGGTCGCCACTGAGATCCGCCGCCTAGCCGAACGGGCGGCAGCGGCAGCGCGCGACGTGCGCGCGATCCTGGCCGAAACCAGCGCCGCGGTGGGCGAGGGTGCGGCCTCCGCGCGCGGCACCGAAGCGGTACTCGACGGCATCACCCGCGTGCTCGGCCAGGCCAGCAGCGCGATGACCACCGTGGCCGGGCGGATCCAGGCGCAGGACGGTGAGATTCGCGGCATCGAACGTGCCGTCGATGGCGTGGTGGCGCTAGGTCGCAGCAACCTGCAGCATGCCGCGCACGTGGCCGAACGCAGCGAGGCGCTGGAGCGCGGTACCGAAACGCTGCGCGATTGCGTGGGCCTGTTCCGTCTGCCGGCCGACCCGCTGACAGTGCCCCGGCACGCGCGCGTCAAGGAACTCACCGTGGCGACCGCCGCTCGTATCGGCACTGCCCTGGCGCAGGCCATCGCACGCGGCCAGATCGACGAAGCGGCGCTGTTCGCCCGCACCTACACGCCGATTGCCGGCGTGGAGCCGGCCAAGTTCAGCACCGACTTCGATGCGCTTTGCGACGAGGTGTTGCCGGCCTTGCAGGAGCCGCTGCTGGATGCGCATCCGTGGATCGTGTTCGCCATCTGCGCCAATCCCGACGGCTATGTGCCCACGCATAATCTGCGCTTCACCCAGCCGCTGACCGGCGATCCCAAGCGCGATCTGGTCGGCAACCGCACCAAGCGCAAGTTCACCGACCGCGTCGGCCGCAGCGTGGGCGCGCACACCGACCCGTATCGCCTGCAGGTCTACCGCCGCGACACCGGCCAGATCATGTTCGACCTGTCGGCCCCGATCTACGTCGGCCGCAAGCACTGGGGCGGTTTGCGGGTGGGCTATACGCTGGACTAGCTTGCGTGGTCACTGCGGCGCGGCGGATACGGCACTGGACGTCGTCGCTGTGGTGGTGTCGCCCAACTGCTCGGCAAGAAAGCGTTCGAGCGTGCGGTAGAAGGTGACCTGATTGGCTTCCTTGTAGAAACCGTGGCCTTCCTTGGCAACGGCCATCCACTGCGGCGCGTTGCCGCTGCGCGTCAATGCCGCGCGCAGGCTCTTGGCCTGTGCAAACGGGGCGCGTTCGTCCTCTTCGCCGTGCACGAGCAGCACCGGCACCTTGATGCGCTCGGCCAACATCACCGGGGAGTGTGCGGCCAGTTCGGCGGCATCACGGCCGATGGCGCGCTCCAGATAATTCAGGCCGTACTCGCTGCGATTGATGTCGCCCTTGCTGTACATCATCTGCAGATCGTAGATGCCGGCCACACCGACCGCGCAGCGGAACAACTCCGGCGCCTTGACCTGCACCATCATGGCGGCATACGCGCCGAAACTGGCGCCGTAGCTGCAGATGCGCGTCTGATCGGCCAGTCCCTGGCCCACCGCCCAGCGTACGCCGTCGATCAGATCGTCCTGGATGCGTTCGCCCCACTGGCGATATCCGGCGCGCTCGAACCGGTTGCCACGACCCAGGCCGCCGCGATAGTTGACCTGCAGCACCAGATACCCGCGGCTGGCCAGGAACTGGGCGTCGGTATCGAAGGCCCAGCCATCGCCATCTGCGTGCGGGCCGCCGTGCGGCAGCAGGATCATCGGCAGGCGCACCCCGTTTGCGGCGTTGCCGGGAACGGTGAGCACGCCGTCCAGGGTCAAGCCGTCGCTGGCTTGAAAGGTCACCATGCGCCGCTCGCTCATCTGCGCCGCCTGCAATGCATTGCGTGCCTTGATGACGAGTTTGAGCGTATTGCTCGGCCGGTCGAAGATGTACCAGGCTCCGGCATCGCGGTCGCTGTAGGCCCTCAGCAGCAGGCCATTGCCGTCCTCGGTGAAATTGATGAAGTCCACGTACTGGCCGGCCAGGGTCTGGCTCAGGCTCCGGTGCAGTTGCGCTTCGGCGGTGTCCTGCTCGAAATAGCGCAGTGTCGGCCGCCCTGGCCCCAGCCGTGCAGCAAATGGCGTTTGCGGCGCCGAACCCCACTGCAGGTCATCCACGCTGTAGAACGGGTCCGACGCAAGCACGCTGCGCTGCTGGCCATCGGGATCGGTGGCCACCAGGACTGCAGGGCCACCCGCGTCGCTGTACCAGCCATAGAGGCGGCCCGGCTGCCGCGCGAATGCGATCGGTCGCCAGCTGGCCTGGACCTGGGTCATTGGCGACCAGCCATTGCCCGAGCGGCGGAACAGCAACGGGTTATCGTTGTCGTCGGTGCCGTACGCGTAGTGCGCCACGCCATCGTGGTCAAGCACGAACCGCAGATCGGGGACGTCGATGTCGGCCATCAGGCGATGGGTGGTGGTGTTGGCGTCGACGTCGTAGAGCATCGAGTGGCGCGAGTCCAGCGACAGACGCCGCATGTAGAAGTGCCCGTTGCGGCGACTCGGCAGGCCCTCGATATAGCCGAATCCGCGCTCCAGGCCCGCATTGCGCGTGCTTTGCAGGTAGCCGTACACATAGCGCTGATTGCTGCCATCCAGATCGGTGGCGATGATCTCGCCCATCGGCACGGGTTCTTCCAGCGAGCCGAGTTTGCGCCCCTTGCCGATCACCAGCCGCCGGTCGCTGACCCAGGCAATGCGCACCGGCAATTCATAGCGCGGCAAGCGCAGCATCGTGGTGGATTGCATGCCGGCGATGCGGTAGACCACCAGCGCGTAGTTGCCATCGCCCAGATCCGCACTGACCGCCAGATGCTTTCCATCGGGTGACATCGCCGGCGAGGTGATCGGACCGGATTCGACGAATGCCTCGACAGGCGGCGCAGAGGCGGCCTGCGCGGTCCCTGAAAATATTCCCGTCAGCAGCACTGCTGCCCAGCCAAACCGGTGCATCCCCTGCATCTGCGTCGTCCATCCCCTGTTTCACAGAACGATAACGAACCGGCGACGGCTGTGGCAAGTAGGTCCAAAAAAAAAGCCGCCGAAGATCGGCGGCAGGGAGAGAGAGCGGGTTTCTTGTTGTAGTGACTGCAGGCTAGCGGGGGGATGTGCCGTGGAAATGTCCCTGCATGGCGCCGCTGGCGTGCTGCGTGCCAGGCGGCCGCCTGCGTGTCAGCCCTGGCACATGCACAACGACCTCCCGAGGGAGGTCGTTGTGACAACCGGCGTATCCAGCCAGCGGTCCCGGCGGCCCAAGGGCGCGCGATCAGAAGCGCTGGGTGTACTGCAGGTAGCTGTAGCGTCCCGGGATGGCATAGGCCGAATCGAACGAATTGGCAGAAGCGCTGAGCGCCACCGGCGGGTCGCGGTCGAAGACGTTGTTCAAACCCACGCGCACGGTCGCATTCCACGGCAACTGGTAAGACACCTGCATATCGTTGAACGCAGTCGCCGCGACGTGGCGATAGTTGCCGGCGTCGTCCAGCTCCGAGTCGTAGTCCTTCATGCCCGAGTAGTAACGTACGGCCCAGTTGGCGGCCAGGTTGCCGTAGCTCCAGTCCAGGGTGAGCGTGCCGCGCGTGCGCCAGTTCGGGTTATCGGTGTGGTAGATGCCGTTGTAGCTTTCCCAGGCCGCATTGTCGTCCTGCTTCTGCTCGTTGACGGCCACGTAGGTCGAATCCAGCGTCAGCATGAACTGGCCGATCGCGGTCTGCGGCAGTTTGTAGCGCGCGGTGAAATCGTAGCCTTCCATGCGTTGCTCGCCGACGTTCACCGGCTGGATCACCAGGCCGGTGATGGCGCCGGTGGCATCGCGGGTGACCAGGTCGCAGAACGCCGAGACATTGAACTGATAACACTGCGACAGGATCTGGTTGGCGCTGAATTCGGTGATGGCGTCGGTGATCCTGATCTTCCACCAGTCCAGCGACACATCCAGGCCTTGCACCGAGGCGGGGCTGTAGACGAAACCGAGCGTGGCGTTCTTGGACTTTTCCGGCTGCAGGTTGGCGTTGCTGGTGTAGGTGAACGCATAGATGGTCTGGCCGGAGTTGCCGCTGGCGCTGTTGTACTCGGCCACGTAATTGGCCGGTACGCCGCCGGCCGCGCACGCGGCGGCAATCGCGCCGGTGTAGGAGGTGCTGTTGGTCGAGCAGGGATCGGAATAGGTATCGAAGCTGTCCGATGCGCCCAGGTACAGGTTTTCGATCGATGGCGCGCGGAAGCCGGTAGCGTAGTTGCCACGGATCAACAGGTCGGCGACCGGCTTCCACTTGAAACCGAATTTGCTGTTGGTGGTGCTGCCGAAGGTGTTGTAGTCCGAGTAACGCACGGCTGCGCTCAATTCCAGCAATTGCGCACCGGCCACATCCTTCAGCAGCGGAATCGCCACTTCGGTGTAGTAGTCGTTGAGCGTGTACGAGCCGGAGGTGGGCGTAAACGAATTGCCCGAGGTGTAACCGGCCGAAATCAACGCATCCGGCGAGGAGAAGCCGCTTTCCTCGCGATGCTCGACGCCGGCGGCAAAGCTCATCCAGCCGGCAGGAAGCTCGAACAGATCGCCGGTGAGGTTGGCGGTGAAACTGCTGTTCTTGTACTGATAGGTGTTGTGCGCGGTGAACAGGATGTAGTCCAGCATCTCCTGAGTCACGCCACCGGCCGGCGACAGTGGGTTGAATGGCACGCAGCCGGCAATGACTGCGCCGCCGCTGTCCAGGCACGACAGGGTGCCATTGACGATGGCGGATGCGCCGAGCGCGTTGCCCAGGTTGAGCAGATTGACGTCGCCGTACTGGGTTTCGGTCTGGTCGGTCTGATTGTGCGCAAAGCCCACATTCCAACTGAACTGCCTGTCCGCAAACTGGAAGTCGCCTTCCAGCCCGGTATACACGTGCGAGGTCTTGACGTCCTGCTGGTAGGTGCGCGCGAATTCGGTCAACCGATGCGACCAGCCCACATCGCGTCCGTCGCCGCCGTAGGCGCTGTTGTACGGGTTGTAGTAGCTGTCGCCGCTCATCAGGATGCCGGTGTTGACCGAGGCCAGCGGAAAGCCGGCCAGCTGCTGTGACGATTGGCGGCGGTTGTAGAGTCCATCGAACTTGAAGCGCACGTTATCGGTAAGTGCGTAGTTGCCTTGCACGTACAAGGCATCGCGCTTCTGCGGCGTGACCAGGTAATTGTCCTTGGCATAGTTGTAGCCGTAGTCGGAGGTATTGAAGGCGGTGTACTGGTCCAGACCGTAGCGCGGATAATTGCTGTCGCCGCTGGCGGTTGCGCTGCCGGGCAACACGGTCCAGGCACCGCTGTTGCCACCTGCACGCAGACGGCCACTTGCCGAGTAGCTGCTGTAGGCCGACGACCCTGCGCCATACACCGGCTCGGCCGAGATCTCGCGGTCGCCTGCCATCACCGCATCTTCCTTGACGCTGGACAGCCCGATCACCAGATTGCCGCGCTCGCTGGTGGCGCCCACGGTGGCATCGAACGAGGTGCGCTGACCGTCGCCCTGGCCGTACTGGCCGACGTAGGCATTGACTTCGGCACCATCGAAATCGCTACGGGTGATGATGTTGACCACACCGGCGATGGCATCGGAGCCATAGATTGACGAGGCGCCGTCCTTGAGCACTTCCACCCGCTCCACGATGGCCGACGGAATGGTGTTGAGATCCACCGAGCCGGACAGGCCCGACACCCAGCGCCGTCCGTTGACCAGGACCAAGGTGCGCGAGGCACCCAGGTTGCGCAGGCTCACGGTGGCCGAGCCGTCGCCGCCGTTGTTGACGGTGGAGTTCATCGTTGCGCCATTGGAGGGGATGCGCTTGAGCACGTCGGCCACCGAGGTCAGGCCCTGCTTCTCGATGTCCTGACGCGTGAGCACCAGCACCGGTTGCGAATTTTCCACATCGACAGAGCGGATGCGCGAGCCGGTGACTTCGATCTTGTCCAGATTGGTCGGACTCTTGTCGGTCTGTTCCTGGGCAACGGCACTGGTGGTGATGCACAGGCCGATGGCGATCGCGAGCGAGCCCCGACGCAGGGTCGGGTGGAGCGTGGACATAGTCATGTGTACGGCGATTCCCGATAGAGGAGGAACGACAGCGCGATCCCCGTTGGATGGCACCTGCGCGTATGTCTTCATCGACACGACAAGCAGGCTTAGCGGGAATTTAACGAGCGGGTGTCGCCACCGTTTTTCGCCAATCGGCGCCTTGTTGCGCTGCGCCGCGCACAGTGCGCGGGCGCGCCATGCAATGCCGTGGCGAGGCCGTGCATGTGCACCGCCGACCTGCGGTGGCAGGCGGAGACATATGTCGCTGTGGAAGGCGAGGCTACTGCTGCACGCTCTGCCAGGTGGGCAGCGTTCGCTGCCTAGAACGGCATGCGCCGCTGGCGCACTCGGTGCGGGCGCGTTGCCGACGCCCCGTGATATTTTTTCAGCCGCGCAGGGTGCGATGTGGTTTAATCGCCGCCGAAGTGGGGGTACCGCAGTGCGCTGCGGTTGAGATAGTCCCTTCGAACCTGATCCGGCTGATACCGGCGTAGGGAAGCTTCGTTAGATGCGATGGTCCGTGCCTGTACGGGCGCATCGCCATTGAGCGCCGCCGCTTCGTCCGCCTGCGAATCCTTCGCAGGGCCAGCGCCGTGGGTGCTGGTCTTCCAGCACACAGGACGAACGCCATGAATGCCGCGCCGACCGTTTTGCAGCAACAAGCCCAGTCGCTGTCCGAGGCTGTGACCCAGCCGATACCAGGCTCCCACAAGATCTTCGTGCAGGGTTCGCGCGCCGACCTGCAGGTGCCGATGCGCGAGATTGCATTGACCCGCACACCGACCCTGTTCGGTGGCGAGGACAATGCGCCGCTCAGCGTCTACGACACCTCAGGGCCGTATACCGACCCGCATGCCGCGATCGATCTTGCCGCCGGTCTGGCGCCGCTGCGCGCGCGCTGGATCGCCGAGCGTGGCGATACCGTGGCGCTGGATGGCCTGAGTTCCAGCTTCGGCCGCGGCCGCGAGCACGATGCGCGCCTGGATGCGGTGCGCTTTCCTGCACGGCGCCTGCCACGCGTGGCGCGCGAGGGTGCCAACGTCACCCAGATGCATTACGCGCGGCGCGGCATCATCACCCCAGAAATGGAGTTCGTGGCCATCCGCGAAAACCAGCGCCTGGAAGCGGTGGCCGACGCGATGCTGCGCAAGCAGCATCCGGGCGAAGCCTTCGGTGCCGCGATCCAGCAACGCATCACACCGGAATTCGTGCGTGACGAAATCGCACGCGGCCGCGCGATCCTGCCCAACAACATCAATCACCCGGAAAGCGAGCCGATGATCATCGGTCGCAACTTCCTGACCAAGATCAACGCCAACATCGGCAACAGCGCGGTGTCGTCCGGCATTGCGGAAGAGGTCGAAAAGCTGGTGTGGTCGATCCGCTGGGGCGGCGACACGGTGATGGACCTGTCCACCGGCAAGCACATCCACGAAACGCGCGAATGGATCATCCGCAATTCGCCGGTGCCGATCGGCACGGTGCCGATCTATCAGGCGCTGGAAAAGGTCGACGGGCGTGCGGAAGAGCTTACCTGGGAGATCTTTCGCGACACCTTGATCGAGCAGGCCGAGCAGGGTGTGGATTACTTCACCATCCACGCTGGCGTGCTGCTGCGCTATGTGCCGCTGACGGCAAAGCGGGTGACCGGCATCGTCTCGCGCGGCGGCTCGATCCTGGCCAAGTGGTGCCTGGCCCATCACAAGGAAAACTTCCTCTACACGCACTTCGAAGACATCTGCCAGATCATGAAAGCCTATGACGTGGCGTTTTCGCTGGGCGATGGCCTGCGCCCGGGCTGCATTGCCGATGCCAACGATGCAGCCCAGTTCGGCGAGCTGGAAACGCTGGGCGAGCTGACCAGGATCGCCTGGAAGCACGATGTGCAGACCATGATCGAAGGTCCGGGGCACGTGCCGATGCAGCTGATCAAGGAAAACATGGACAAGCAGCTGCGCGAATGCGGCGAGGCGCCGTTCTATACCCTGGGGCCGCTGACCACCGATATCGCGCCCGGCTACGACCACATCACCAGCGCCATCGGTGCGGCGATGATCGGATGGTTCGGCACCGCGATGCTTTGCTATGTCACGCCCAAGGAACATCTGGGCCTGCCCAACCGGCAGGACGTACGCGACGGCATCATGGCCTACAAGATCGCCGCACATGCTGCGGATCTGGCCAAGGGGCATCCCGGTGCGCAGGTGCGTGACAACGCCTTGAGCAAGGCGCGTTTCGAATTCCGGTGGGACGACCAGTTCCATCTCGGGCTGGATCCGGAAAAGGCCAGGGAGTTTCACGACGAAACCCTGCCCAAGGAGGCGCACAAGCTGGCGCACTTCTGCTCGATGTGCGGGCCGCATTTTTGCTCGATGAAGATCACCCAGGACGTGCGCGATTACGCGGCCGAGCACGGTATGGGCGAGGCGCATGCCTTGTCGGCGGGAATGGAAGAGAAGTCGGCGCAGTTTCTGGCGCAAGGCGCGCAGGTGTATCGCGCCACGTGACATGCGGCAGCATCGTCACGTTGCAGCAGACCGACTGGCTGCTTAGGAAAAATTCAGCTTCGGCTTAGTCAGATCGCAGCGCGGTACGCAAGTGCCGCGCGGTGACTGCGTTGCAAGCGGTTACAGCCCGCAAGCATTTCGCGGCATTTTCCTGAATCGCAGATAAAAAAATCGCGCCAGAGGCGCGAAGGGGACATCGTAATTATTTGAATTCGTCGGCGAGAGAGAGAGAGCCTGACGTCGCCACCTGTCGTAGGGAAGCAACGAGGCATAGAGTAAAATTTGCACCAAATGGATGCATGACACAGTTGGTTGTGGTCCTTTGCTGAATTTGGCGTTTCGCGCGAAGTGCGTGTTGCGTTCTTTGTAGTCCTTGCATGCCGACGCGTGTTTCTTGCCGATGAGTGTTCCTCCCGCTAATGCCATGCCATCGGGCCGGTTACGTGTCGGCCAGTGCGTGGTCGACGTCGCCTCGCGCGAAGTGCATGCGCCCGGCGCCAAGCGCGCCGCGCGTCTGGCGCCGAAATCCCTGGCGGTGCTGCTGACGCTGGCGCGGCAGCCGGGCCAGGTGGTGACGCGCGAGCAACTGCTGGCCGAGGTCTGGCCCGACACCTTGCCGACCAACGACGTGGTGACCCAGGCGGTCACGCAACTGCGCAAGGCATTGGCCAGCAACGGCAGCCAGCGCTTCGAGCATATCGAGACCATTGCCAAGACCGGCTATCGGCTGCTGGCCCCGGTTGCGTGGGAGCAGCCGTCGGACGGTCCGGCCGATGTTGCCGCGCCCGCGACGGCGGTGACTGCATCGGACAAGGAGCCCGACGAGCGCAACCGCACCGCCGGCGTCACCGCCACTGCCGCGTTGCAGCGCAGCCCGGTCACCCGGCAGCCTCCAGCATCGGTTCCGGCTGCGTCGGCTGCAGTGCGGCAGCGCCGATGGATGGCCTTGGCAGTGGCCAGCGTGGCCTTATTGGTGGTGCTGGGACTGGCGGCGCGGACGCTGTGGATGCGCCCGCCGGATCGCGACGCGGCAGCGGCCTCGGCAGTGCTCGGCAGCCCCAAGCGCCCGTATCAGATCATCACTGCGGGCGGCGGATTCGATCTCATGCCCAGCCTGTCGCCGGACGGGGCGATGGTGGCCTATGCCTCGCTGACCAGCGATCGCGCAGGCACCTCGATCCTGGTCAAGACCACCAACAACGCCTACCCGCGCGTGCTGGACACGCCGGCGGCCGGTATTTCCGATCGGCTGCCGGCCTGGTCACCGGATGGGCGCGAGATCGCCTTCTCGCGGCAGGCGCCCGATGGCAGCTGCCGCATCATGATCGCTGCTGCCAACGGCCCGGCTGCCGCACGCGAGGTGGCGCGCTGCGATGGCGCGGACATGCTGAGTTTCAGTTGGTCGCCGGACGGCCGTGCCCTGCTGTTCGGCAGCATGACCGGCATGCACGGGTCGCCGCGCATGCGGCGGCTGGATCTGGAAACCGGCCAATGGCAGCCGCTGCGCTACAGCGCGCAGTCGAGCGACTTCGACTACACGCCGCGCTATTCGCCCGACGGGCACTGGATCGTGTTTCTGCGCAATCCGCAGCTTGGCGATCTGTGGCGCATTTCGGCAAGCGGCGGAACCGCCGAGCGGCTGACCCACGACAACGCCGATATCCGTGGCTGGAGCTGGTTGCCCGACGGCAGCGGGCTGATCTTCGGGCGTCGTGTGGACAGCGAAGCGCGGCTCTACCGGCTCGATCTGGTCGACCGCAGCCTGCATGACCTCGGTGTGGACGATGCGCAGGCACCGGATGTGGCGCATGGTCATCTGGTCTTCGTGCAGCGCAAACCGCAATTTGGCGTGTATCAGGTCATTCACGACCCCATGAATGGCGGCTACATTCGCCGCCGGCTGTTTCCTTCCAGCGGGCGCGACGATCAGCCGATGATTGCGCCGGACGGGCGCCAGTTAATCTTTGCCTCCAATCGCTCCGGTGCGTACGGCCTGTGGTGGGGCGATGTCGGCAAGCCCGGCTCGGTGCGCCTGATCGAAGGCCTGCGGCCGGATGCGCGCCAGGCCGCCGACTGGTCGGCCGACTCGCAACGCGTGCTGGTCAGCGGCAGCGATGCGCACGGGCATGCGGCACTGTTCGAAGTGACCCCGAGTACCGGCAAGGCGCTGCGGCTCCCGGTGCCGCAGCCGCGACCGTTGCAGGCGATCCATGTTCCCGATCCCGATCAGTTGTTGGTGGTGGCTGCCGCCGATGACGGGCGCACCTTTGCCACGCTCTACGACAGACGCAGTGCTCCATGGCGCGCGCTGGCGTCGCTGCAGGACGTCTCGCAGTTGCGGCTGGACCGCGCCAGCGGCCAGGTATTGCTGACGCGTCTGACCGGCGGCGGGCTATGGCAGGTCGCCCCGTCGCTGGCCGCCGACACCTTGCGACCGGTCGATCCGCAGCAGCCATCGCGCTGGCGCTATCGCAGCTGGGCTCCCGGCGCGCGCGGGCAATTGCATTACCTGTCGTCCACCGACGCCTGTGCCACCTATGACAGCGACCTGCGCGGCGGTGTCGGGCGCTGCATGGATGCGGCCAAGTACACCACCATCAATGGTTTCAGCGTGGATCAGCGCAGCGGCGCGTTGTATGTGGCATTGGCAGAAGAAGACGGCAGCTCGATTGCCTTCATGGCGTTGCCGGAGCGCCTGGCCACGCCGTTGGGTGTGATATCCAACCTGTTGATCGTGTTGAGGAAAATCGCTTCGTAAGTTTTTCGGAAAGACTTCGTGGCAATTTCGGCAGACCTTCGTCGGAACTTCCTGACTGACGCCAGATTCGGCAAAACACTACGCCCTCTTTTGTACAGGGGGCTGCCACCATGCAACAGGTCATCACCGCAGATCGCGGGCTCGCACTTTCCTTGGACGGTGCCAGCGAGCCGACGTCGACGACCTGTCTGGCGGTCTCCCGCCTGGGCAGCATCCGGACCGCCGCGGCCACGTTCACGCTGTGGGTGCAGTTGCGCGGCCGCGCCTGGGTGGAGTCCAAGGAAGGGCGCTTCCGTCTGCGCGCCGGCGACTGGATCGCTTTCGACAAGGAATCGCATCCCACCGTACAGGCCGACCGCAGCGCGCTCTGTGTCGGCGTCAGCCTCGATGGCGACAGTCTGCAGTCGCTGGCCGAGTTGACCGACGCCACGTTGTATCCGGGACGCAGCCAGCTGTCGCGTGGCGATCTGCGCATTGCATTGCGTCTGTGGCGTAACGCGGCTGCGCAGAGCGGCGGTGCATCGGCACGCCCGTTGTTGCTGCATCTGGCTGCGATGCAGCGCGACTTCATCGCGCAGGAGCAGCGCTGCCCGGGGCGTTCGCGCAGCCGTCGCCGTCAGGTCTTCGGTCGCATGCAACGTGCGCGGCTGTATCTGGAAGGCAATAGCGACCGCGTGGTGCGCATCGCCGAGCTGGCGCAGCTGACCAACTTCTCCAGCTGGTATGTGTCCAAGACGTTCCAGAGCCTGTACGAGGAAAGCCCGCAGGCCCTGTCGGCGCGCCTGCGCCTGGAACGCGCCTCCGATCTGCTGCGCGATACCTCGATGATGATCGGTGAGGTTGCGGCCGCAAGCGGGTTCGACAATTGCTGCAGCTTTGCGCGTGCGTTTCGTGCGCGTTTCGGTGTCTCCGCATCGCATTACCGCGACCAAACGACAAATCCGCCAGATTCGGCAAAGCCACGGAACGTGACGCGCAAAGCGACGATGTTCACGCAATCGTAATTTGCACAGGGGCGCTTAACGCGCCACTAACGAACCCTGGAGAGATTGATGAACCTTCGCACCTCCGCAGTGCGGCTGGGCCTGTTGCCCGCCGGTATTGCGATCGCGTTGACGCCGGCATTTGCCGTCGCGCAAGAATCGACCACCACGCTGGACCGTATCGAGATCACCGGCTCGCGCATCCGCAGCGCCGATGTCGAGACCCAGCAGCCGATTTTGACGCTTGACCGTCAGGCACTGGAAAAGCAGGGTCTGACCTCCGTCGCCGACGTGCTGCAGAACCTGACCTCCGCTGGTTCGCCGGCGATCTCGCGCGCTGATGCGCTGTCGTCGGGCGAAGACGTCGGCGGTTACTACGTCGATCTGCGTAACCTCGGTGCGCAGCGTACGTTGGTGCTGGTGAACGGTAAGCGTCTGGGTGCATCGACCTCCGGTCTGCAGGATCTCAGCCAGATTCCGATGTCGGCAATCGAGCGTATCGAAGTGCTGAAGGATGGCGCCTCGTCCATCTACGGTTCCGATGCCATTGCCGGTGTGGTCAATGTCATCACCCGCAAGCGTTTCGACGGCGCTGAAGCCAGCGTGCAGTTCGGCCAGTTCGGTCAGGGCGACGGCGATACCACGCAGTACTCCTTCACTGTCGGTTCGCAGGGCGAGCGCGGCGGCGTGACGCTGTCGGCCGAGTACTCCAAGCAGGATCCGGTGTTCGCCAAGAACCGCTGGTTCAGCCGCGATGGCTCGCGTGGTCCCAACTCCACCCCGAACAGCTGGAGCCCGATCAGCCAGAACGGCTCGTGGTGCAATCCGCTGCAGGTCGACTGCGCAGATCCGGACACCGCGGTGTGGCAGACCCTCAATGCCGGTGGTAACCCGAACAACCCGGCCGACTATCACCCCATCACCCCGGCCGAGTACGCCAACTCGAACCAGCAGATGATGGTGCAGACCGGTATCGAGCGGAAGTCGGTGTTTGCCAACGTCAACTACGACGTTGCCGATGCCATCACCTTCAACGCCGACATCGCTTACAACGAGCGCACGACCGACGGACAGATCGCGGGTTATCCGTACCAGTCCGGTTCGTTCGGCACGCCGCTGGAAGCCGGTAGCGCGTTCAATCCGGTTGGCCAGGACGTCGATTTCCGTCGCCGCCTGTGGGAAGTGCCGCGCGCCACCGAAAACCAGCTCAAGACCCTGCGCTTTGCGCCGACCTTGAGCGGCTACTTCGATCTCGGTGGCAAGACCTGGGACTGGGACGTTGGCGCGTTGTGGAATCGCAACGAGAACACCAAGCGCAGCCGTGGCGACATGAGCCTGATCGCATCGCGTCAGGCACTGGGCCCGTCCTTCATCAACGGCCAGGGCGTTGCACAGTGCGGTACCGCTGCCAACCCGACCCCGCTGTCGGCGTGCCGTCCGTGGAACCCGTTGCTGCCGTACAACGTTGCAGGTCAGGGCTCGCTCGCCGATCCGGCGTTGCAGGAATTCCTGTTCCCCACCTTCACCGACACCGGCCTGACCAAGACCACCAGCTTCACTGCCAACCTGTCCGGTTCGATCGTTGAACTGCCGGCTGGCGACCTGGGCATTGCGGTCGGCTATGAACACCGCAAGGAAGAAGGCCGCTTCTCTCCTGACGCATTCGCGCAGTCGGGCGAGAGCACGGGCCTGGGTGCCAAGACCACGCAGGGTGAGTACTCGCTGGACGAGGTCTACCTCGAATTGAATGTGCCGCTGCTGAGCGACGTCGCATTCGCCAAGGAACTGACCTTCAACGCTGCGACGCGTTACTCGGACTACAGCAACTTCGGCGACACGCTGAACTCCAAGTTCGGCCTGACCTGGCGTCCGCTGGAAGACCTACTGGTGCGTGCGACCTATGCGGAAGGCTTCCGTGCGCCGACCATCAGCGATCTGTACGGCGGCCTGAGCAGCAGCTTCGAGGATTACATCGATCCCTGCGGCGTCGGTGCTCCGAACAGCGTCAATGGCAATGCAGCCTGCACCAATGCCGGCGTACCGTTGGGCTACACCCAGCTGGGTCAGGGCTTCGTGCCTTGCACGACCTACCCGTGCCAGACGCCTGACGAATTCGTCAGCGGTGCCAACCCGAACCTGAAGCCGGAAACCTCCACCAGCAAGACCGCTGGTCTGGTGTGGAGCCCGCGTTGGGTGCAGGGCCTGGATATCTCGCTGGATTGGTACCGCTACGAGATCAACGACATGATCATCGCCGATAGCGTCGACCGTATCCTGCGCGACTGCTACGTGCTGGGCAATTCGGAGCGCTGCGCAGGCGTGACGCGTGCAGCCGACGGCCATATCTCCTCGATGACCTACGGCGTGGCCAACCTCGGCCAGATGGAAACCGAAGGCTACGACCTGGGCGTGAAGTACCGTTTGCCGGAAACTGCAATCGGCTCTTTCACCCTGGATTGGCAGACCAGCTACGTCAGCAAGTACGACGAAGCCGGCCAGGACAGCGCGGGCAACGCCATCATGATCGGCCGCGTCGGCGAGCCGGGCATCTTCCGCGTGCGTTCCAACGTTGGCGTGAACTGGGCGCTGGGTGATTTCGGCGTCAACTACACCCTGCGTTACTACTCGGGCATGAAGGAAAGCTGCATCACGCTGGCCGAGGGCTATTGCGACGCTCCCGACCATTTCGCCAACGGCGAATCCGATCCGCTGCGCCACACCGGTTCCAACACCTTCCACGACCTGCAGGTCAACTGGAAGGCACCGTGGGACGCAACGATCGCACTCGGCGCGAACAACGTGTTCGATCACCGCGGTCCGCTGCAGTACTCGGCACCGAACAGCAGCTTCGCCTATTACGGCGGCTTCGAAATCGGTCGCTTCGTGTACATGAAGTACACCCAGCGTTTCTGATCCATCGACGCGCTGTTGCATGAGGGACGGGCCGCAAGGCCCGTCCTTTTTTTATGGTGAGGTGGATGCGATGCAGGCCTCTGCGGCCCTCATGATCAAAGCGACCGTGCCGACGGTCAGCCGACGCCACTGCCATCACTGATGACATCTGCACTGATGTGGCGAGCCGCCGATCGGAAAGGAGGTGCCGGCTGCACTTCAGCGGCTGCGTTTCAATGCGGCCTTGCTGCAGTGGTGCGGCAAAAAAAAACGCGGCTTTCGCCGCGTTTTTTTTATTCACAGGCAGCTCAAGCCTCGGCAAGCCCCAGCAAGGTATCGGCCTGTTCGCGCCAGGTTGGCAGGCGGGCGAGCACGCCGACCTTGGACAGGTACTCTTCGTCCACGGTTTCGCCGCTGGCCAATGCGGTCGCCACATGCACCGCGCCGGTCACCCAGAAACTGCGCAGGCTGGAGCGCTGCGGGTGGCGATGGAAGGCCACCGCTTCGATGATCGGCATCGGCAGGCCCCACAGGCCGAGCAGGTAAGCACCGGCTTCGGTATGGCCCAGGCGGTCGTCGCCGCCTTCCAGCGGCGGTTCGCGCTCGTCGCGCACGCCGGGCAGCAACAAGCCGATATCGGCCAACAGCGCGGCGGTGGAGCCCAGTTCTGCGCTGGTCGGCGGCAACACCTTGGCGGCCAGTCGCGAGGAGAGCAGGGCGCGGCGCTGCATCGCATTGCGCTCGGCCGGGGTCAGCGTCTGCACCGAGAACACTTCGCTGGCCAGGACCAGGTCGCGCAGCGTGGCCACGCCCAGGCGGGTCACTGCCGTGCGCAGATCGGTGATGCTGCGGCCGCCGGAGAAGAATGCGGAATTGCATAGCTGCAGCACCTTGGCGGCAATCGCCGGATCGCCGGCGATCAGCTTGGCGATATCGGCCGCGTCGGCGCCATCGTCTTCTTCCAGTGCATGCATCAGGCTCAGATACAGATGCGGCGGCGACGGCAGTTTTTCGATCCGGCCGATGGCGGCGCGCAAGCGCGGATTGCCGAGCAGATCGCGCAGTTCTTCCAGGCTGGTGATGGCTTCGAGCAGGACTTCCGGGGCCAGCGGCACCGGCAGGAAGCGGTGCGCCACGCCAATGATGCGAGCCGGCGGGGTGCGCTGACCATCCTGGGCATCGATCAGGGCGATGCGGATGGTGTCCGGGCGCAGCGTACGGATCTGCCCCAGCAACGTGGCGGACGTGAGATCGGGCAGGACGGGGGCGACGATGACCGCGTCGAACGGCGATAACGCGGCCGCCTCGATCGCCGAATTGCCGTCGGCCACCTGCTGCACCTGCCACTGATCACCCAGATCGGCGACATAGTCGCTCAATTCGGACGGAAGACTGGCTTCGTCCCCAACAAACAGAATACGCAAGACACTTCCCCAAGAGTCACCGGTGGCAGACACCGGCCAAACGCTGTCGGCAATGTACCCAATCTGCCGCCGGCGGTCACCGGGATCACGCCGGAAGCGTGATCCCGATCGCCCCGCGGTTGCGGGGCTGCGTCACGGTCGTTGGATCAGGGTGCGTCGGAATTATAGCGTTCCACCGACTCCACCAGGATGCGCTTGGCCTCGGCCGCGCCGCCCCAGCCATCCAGCTTGACCCACTTGCCCTTCTCCAAGTCCTTGTAATGCTCGAAGAAATGGCCGATGCGCTCCATCCAGTGGCTGGACACCTGGTTGATGTCCTCGATATGCGCGTAGCCGGAGAAGATCTTCTCGATCGGCACTGCCAGGATCTTTTCGTCGCTGCCGGCCTCATCGCTCATGCGCAATACGCCCACCGGACGGCAACGCACCACCGAGCCAGGCACCAGTGGCAGCGGCAGCACCACCAGCACGTCGGCCGGGTCGCCGTCGCCGCACAGGGTGTTGGGCACATAGCCGTAATTGCAGGGGTAACGCATCGGGGTGGATAGGATGCGGTCGACGAAGATCGCGCCACTGGCCTTGTCCACCTCGTACTTGACCGGCTCCGAATCCTTCGGAATTTCGATGACGACGTTGATTTCTTCCGGCAGATTCTTGCCGGAGGTGACCAGTTCAAGACCCATGCGCGTAACTCCCGAGGCGTCATCTAGTGTGTGGAGCGCGATTCTACGCGTTCGGCTGTTGCGGTGCAGCGACACTGAATGGGCAATGTTCTGACCGCCGTGTGCGGCATAGCCCGCATTCATCCCGGGAAGCTCCCCGATCGTCGCGGCCCGCGGCGCGGCGCACGCTGCAGACTCATCCACTGCTCGGGAATTGCCATGTTCAAGCCTGTGCGTTTGCTCGTTGTGCTGCTGCTCTCCGGTGCCTGCCAGCTCGCCTCTGCGGCGACGCCGGCGCCGACCTTCGTCGATGCGGTGGACTGGCCCGCCAATGGCGAAGGCTGGGAAGCCTTTGTCGATCTGGAGCAGCGGCTGGAGCAGGATTTCGACAACATCTGCGGCGACACCTTTTGCGGCGGCGAGTTCAGCGACTACCAGCCGCTGCGCTTGCGTTGCTCGGTGCACCGGGTCAGCGGGGTGGTGCGCAGCTGCATCTGGACCTTCGGGGCCAGCGAGGTCAGCGTCGACCCCGGCAGCGGGTACCTGCGCTCGGACAGTCGGGTCTGGCGCTGCACGGCGCCGCTGAAGGCAGGGACGCGTCTGGACGAGATGTACCGCACCCTGGCGGTGAACAATCCGCTGTTCGAGCCACTGCCCGGTGGGGCGCCACCGATCTATGACGGCTTGATCGGTTGCCTCTGAGGAACGCTTGCACCGCAAGCCGTGGCGCGGTGTGTTGCCCGGTGCAGCGATTGCATGCGGGCGCCGGACCTGCCCGGCGTCGGCACGTGCGAGCCGATGCGGCACGCGGGATCATTACCGCAGGCCTGTCGCGTGTCAGTAGCAGGCCGGCGCGCGGCGCACACCGGCGCACGGCCTTGGGATACGGCGCCTGGGCCCCGGAACGTGAGTCGGCACGTTCCGGGGCCGGCTTCCATCAGCTTCGATCGGCCTGTGGCTTGCGAAAGGTCGGTCTCAAAGCAGCGGCACCAGCAGCAGGGCCACGATGTTGATGATCTTGATCAGCGGATTGATCGCCGGTCCGGCGGTGTCCTTGTACGGGTCGCCCACCGTGTCGCCGGTGATGGCGGCCTTGTGCGCCTCGCTGCCCTTGCCGCCGAAATGGCCGTCTTCGATGTACTTCTTGGCGTTGTCCCAGGCCCCGCCGCCGGTGGTCATCGAAATCGCCACGAACAGGCCGGTCACGATCGTGCCGATCAACAGGCCGCCCAGGGCACGCGGGCCGAGCAGCAGCCCGACCACCACCGGCACCACCACCGGCAGCAGCGAAGGCAGGATCATTTCGCGGATCGCCGAGCGGGTCAGCATGTCGACTGCGCGGTCGTATTGGGGCTTGGCGGTGCCGGCCATGATCCCGGGAATCTCGCGGAACTGGCGACGCACTTCTTCGACCACGGCGCCTGCCGCGCGCCCCACCGCTTCCATCGCCATTGCGCCGAACAGATACGGGATCAAGCCGCCGATCAACAAGCCGATGATCACGCTGTGGTCGGACAGGTCGAAGGCGAAGACCTCGCCAGGATTGGCCGCCTGCAGGTTGTGCGTGTAGTCGGCAAACAGCACCAGCGCGGCCAGTGCGGCCGAGCCGATCGCATAGCCCTTGGTGACCGCCTTGGTGGTGTTGCCCACCGCATCCAGTGGGTCGGTGATGTTGCGCACCTCCGGCGGCAGCTCGGCCATCTCGGCGATGCCGCCGGCGTTGTCGGTGATGGGCCCGTACGCATCCAGCGCCACGATCATGCCGGCCATCGACAGCATTGCCGTCGCTGCGGTTGCAATGCCGTACAAACCGCCAAAATGAAACGCGCCCCAGATTGCCGCGCACACCGCGATGACCGGCAGCGCGGTGGATTTCATCGAGACGCCCAGGCCGGCAATGATGTTGGTGCCGTGGCCGGTGGTGCTTGCGGCGGCTACGTGCTGCACCGGCTTGTACTGGGTGCCGGTGTAGTACTCGGTGATCCAGACGATCAGGCCGGTAAGCACCAGGCCGATCAATGCGCAGGCGTACAAGGCCGTGGCGCCATGCGTGTTGTCGCGCATCAGCGACTGGGTGATCGGCCAGTAGGCGAGTGCGGCCAAGACGCCGGAAACGACCACGCCTTTGTAGAGCGCGCCCATGATCGAGCCGCCCGCTTTGACCTTGACGAACGAGGCGCCCACGATCGACGCGATGATGGAGACGCCGCCCAGCACCAGCGGGTACAGCACCGCGTGCGGACCGGTTTCACTCAGCGTCAGGCTGCCGAGCAGCATCGTGGCGATCACGGTGACCGCATAGGTTTCAAACAGATCCGCCGCCATGCCGGCGCAGTCGCCAACGTTGTCGCCCACGTTGTCGGCGATCACCGCCGGGTTGCGCGGGTCGTCCTCGGGGATGCCCGCTTCCACCTTGCCGACCAGGTCTGCGCCCACATCCGCACCCTTGGTGAAAATGCCGCCACCCAGGCGCGCGAAGATCGAAATCAGCGACGAACCGAATGCCAGCCCCACCAGCGCGTGCAGGTTGCGCTCCAGCGGCAGGCCCATCGCCTGCAGCAGTGCGTAGTAACCGGCCACCCCGAGCAATCCCAGCCCCACCACCAGCATGCCGGTGATGGCGCCACCACGGAACGCCACATCCATCGCACGGCCGATGCCATGGCGTGCGGCCTCGGCCGTGCGCACGTTGGCGCGTACCGACACGTTCATGCCGATGTAGCCGGCCAACCCGGATAGCACCGCACCGATCGCAAACCCGATGGCGGTGTACCAACTCAGAAACAGCCCGACCAGGACGAACAGCACGCCGCCGGCAATCGAAATGGTGAGGTATTGCCGGTTGAGATACGCGCGTGCACCTTCCTGGATCGCGGCGGCGATCTCCCGCATGCGTGCGTTGCCGCTCGGCTGCGCGATCACCCAGCGTGCCGATACACCGCCATAGACGATTGCCAGGACCGCACATCCCAGCGCAAGTGGTAACCCGTAGTGTTCCAGCATGACCCCTCCCAGAGAATGGATGTCGTCCGGTCGGGACGAACCAAGGGCGATGCACGCAGCGAGTGGGGTGGCGAATACGGACTCGACGGCCATGGAGGCCGCAATGCGCGTCGCGATGTTCGGGTGGCCGGATTGCGGGCGAGTATGCGCCGCGGCCTGCGCCGCTGCCACCACTGCGGCTTTGGCGCGTCGTTCAGTCGCGGCATGACAGCCTGCGGCCAACGTGATCGAGCCGATCCAGGAGTGACGATGTCCAACCATGCCGCGTCAACATATGCCGTGACCATCGCTGCAGTGCTGCTCAGCGCCCATGCGCTCGCTGCCGACCCGACGCCGGAGCTGAAACAGCGCCCGGCCGGCACCGCGCAAGCGGTCGGTGCCGTGCACACCCTGCGCCAGATTCCAGAAGCCTGTGCGCGCCTGGAAGGCGTATTCACCGGCAATGCTGCGCAGCCGTATACCTTGTCGGTGGTGCGCAGCAGTCCCACCTGCCAGCCACGCGCCCGCTTCGTGGATTTCGCCAAGGCCACGCCCAGCGTCGCATCGGGCTGGATCTACAACGACGTGATCCGCGTCCCCAGCGCAGCCTGCCCCGCGCAGCAGGCGGTAGTGCGCATCTGGCGCAAGCCGGTGGATGCCAAGCCGCAGCTCGATGGCCAAGGCCAGTCGCGCATCTATCTGGAAGATGCAAAGCAACAGGCTGCCGCCGGAAAGATTCCGCAGGTGCCGATGTTTGCTGCGCAGATGACGGTGGAAGGCAAGGCCTGTCAGTAACTCAGGCGTCCGCTTCAGTCACTCTATTCAACGACAAACCCCGGCCAGGCCGGGGTTGTTTGTATGACGCTTCGCAAGACCGTGATGTACCGTCGCAGCGGCGCATCCGTCAATCAGTGCCGCAAAAAACCTGGACGATGAAGGTAAGCGCTGTATCGATGTCCCGCATCCCTTGTTGCGCTGCATGAGCAATGAGGCAGATGTGCGAGCAGGTGTATGGGCGTGCAGTGTCCATTACCCCTTTCCGATCGCCCACGCCGACGTTCATCCCGCCCACGTCGGCAGTTTTTTCGCCACCGCCACATTCTTCAACGTCACATATTTCGGCAATCCATCGCTGCCGTAGGCCAGCGGCGCTTCGCCCTTGATCAACGGGGCGAAGTAGCGGCGGGCGCGTTCGGTGATGCCGAAGCCGTCCTTGCGCAGGAAGCTGGGCGGCATCTTCTTTTCGTGGTTGGCCACCTTGTGCAGCGGGGCCGGCACGATCTTCCAGCGATACGGTGCGTCGCTGACGCGTTCGATCACCGGGATCACCGCGTTCATGCCCTTGAGCGCGTATTGCACCGCGGCCTTGCCGACGGCCTGTGCCTGCTCCCAGTCGGTCTTGGAGGCCAGATGGCGTGCGGAACGCTGCAGGTAATCGGGCAGGGTCCAGTGCACCTTGTAGCCGAGTTCCTGCTTGACCTGCGCGGCCAGGAACGAAGCCACGCCGCCCAGTTGCGCATGGCCGAACGAATCGGCCGCGCCGCCTGCGTCGGCGACGAAGCTGCCGTGCGCGTCCTGGATGCCTTCGCTTGCGACCACCACACACCAACCGACCTTTTCCACCACCTGCTTGACCTTGGCCAGAAACGCGGCCTGGTCGTAGGCCCGCTCGGGCAGCAGGATGATCTGCGGTGCGTCGTCCGGGCCCTGGCCGGCCAGGCCTGCGGCAGCGGCCAACCAGCCGGCGTGGCGTCCCATCGCCTCGTAGATGAAGACCTTGGTCGAGGTGTCGGCCATGGCGGCGACATCCAGTGCCGCCTCCCGCACCGACACCGCGGTGTATTTGGCCGCCGAGCCGAAGCCGGGGCAGGTATCGGTCACCGCCAGATCGTTGTCGATGGTCTTGGGCACGCCGATGCAGTGCAGCGGGTAGCCATAGGCCTTGGCCAGCTGCGAGACCTTCCAGGCGGTATCGGCCGAGTCGTTGCCGCCGTTGTAGAGGAACCAGCGCACGTCATGCGCACGCAGCACATCGAGCAGGCGCTCGTACTTGGCGCTGTCTTCTTCCAGCGATTTGAGCTTGTAGCGGCACGAGCCAAACGCGCCACCCGGGGTCTGCGCCAGTGCGGCGATCGTGGCGGCGGACTCCTTTGACGTGTCGATTAGCTCCTCGCGCAATGCGCCCAGGATGCCGTTGCGTGCGGCCAGCACCTTGATCTTGCGAGCGCGCGCCTCGGTGATCACGCCGGCGGCGGTGGCGTTGATGACGGCAGTGACGCCGCCGGATTGGGCATACAGCAAGTTGCCAGTAGACATAGGGGGGCGGGCTCCTCGATGGGACATGGCGCAGGGGACAGTGCCGGGACATTCCCCGGATGCGGTAAGCTGCACGACCATACGGTCAGCGCTGGCGAAGACCTGAGTCTAACGCCGCCAACCGCAACGCGTTTTTATTCGAAAGTGGAGTCCACTGATGCGATTGGTTCTGTTGGGACCGCCCGGTTCGGGCAAGGGCACCCAGGCGACACGTCTCAAAGACAAGTTTGAGATCCCGCATATTTCCACCGGCGATCTGCTGCGCGCCGAAGTGGCCGCCGGCTCGCCGCTGGGCCTGAAGGCCAAGGAAGTGATGGCACGCGGTGATCTGGTCTCCGACGAGATCCTGCTCGGCATGCTGGAGGCGCGGCTCGGTCAGGCCGATGTCGCCAAGGGTTTCATCCTCGACGGCTATCCGCGCAACGTGGCGCAGGCCAATGCGCTGGACGACCTGCTCGGCAAGATCGGTCAGCCGCTGGATGCGGTGGTGCAGCTGGATGTGGCCAGCGAATTGCTGGTCGAGCGCATCGCCGGCCGCGCCAAGGCCGAGGGCCGCGAGGACGACAATCCCGAGTCGGTGCGCAAGCGCCTGCAGGTCTATACCGACTCCACGGCACCGGTGATCGGTTTCTACGAACAGCGCGGCAAGCTGGCACGCGTGGACGGCGTGGGCTCGCTGGATGAAGTGCTGGAACGTATCGGCACCGCGCTCGGTCGCTGAGACGGTTCGGGCCGGGCAGTGCGCCCGGTCCATCCGCCGCGCTGGAAGCCGTCGCGGCTTGCGTAACGCATTGATTGCGCAAAAGAAAAACCCCGGACGTACAAGACGCCCGGGGCAGAATAACGCCAGCAATGAGCTTGCTCAGAGCTCCACAGCATGAGCTCCCTGGGGATTTGGCCTCTTGGGGAGTAGGACCAAAGGGGTGCTGCGACTGGCGTTCAGCATAGTGATGGATGTGACGCAGTTCGCATATCGGGAAATTCCCGACAGTACGGTAGGTCTTTCCTGACACTGCGCTCGGCAACGAGGCGGAATGGCCGGCAACTCCGGCGATCGGCGACAATGCGCCCCATGACCAAACTCCACATCCTCGGCATCGCCGGGACCTTCATGGGCGGTGTCGCCGCCCTTGCGCGCGAGCTGGGCTGGCAGGTAGAGGGCAGCGACCAGGCCATCTATCCGCCGATGTCCACCCAGTTGGAAACCCTCGGCATCGCGCTGGCACAAGGCTACGCGCCGTCCAATATTTCGGCCGATGCCAGCGACGTCGTCATCGGCAATGCCTTGTCGCGCGGCAACCCGGCGGTCGAAGCAGTGCTCGATGCCGGCCGTCGCTACAGCTCCGGTGCGCAATGGTTGGCCGAGCAGGTGTTGCCGGGCCGCGACACCCTGGCCGTCGCCGGCACCCACGGCAAGACCACCACCACCACCATCCTGAGCTATCTGCTGGAAGCTGCCGGGCGCGCGCCGGGCTTTCTGATCGGTGGTGTGGCCGAAGACTTCGGGGTCTCGGCGCGGCTGGGCCAGGGACGCGAATTCGTGGTGGAAGCCGACGAATACGACACCGCGTTCTTCGACAAGCGCAGCAAGTTCGTGCATTACCGGCCGCTGGTGGCGATCCTCAACAACCTCGAGTACGACCACGCCGACATCTTTCCGGACGTGGCCGCGATCCAGCGCCAGTTCCATCATCTGGTGCGCACGGTGCCGGCGCGCGGGCGGCTGATCGTCAACGGCGAGGATGCGCGCCTGGCCGAGGTGCTGGCGATGGGCTGCTGGACGCCGGTGGAGCGCTTCGGTTTCGATGCCTCTCTCGAGTGGAGCGCACGCTTGATCGCCGCCGACGGCAGTGCGTTCGCGGTGCTGCAGCATGGGGTGGAGATCGGCCAGGTGCAGTGGCCGCTGGTCGGGCGGCATAACGTGCTCAATGGATTGGCGGCACTGGCCGCCGTGCATGCGGTAGGCGTGGATCCGGCAACGGTGATGCCGGCGCTGGCGCGCTTTCAAAGCGTCAAACGGCGCTTGGAGCGGTTGGGGCAGGCACGCGAGGTCACCGTATACGACGACTTCGCCCATCACCCCACCGCGATTGCGACGACCTTGCAAGGCCTGCGTGCGAGGGTCGGCGCGGCGCGCGTGCTGGTGGCGATGGAGCCGCGCAGCAATTCGATGCGGCTGGGTGCGCATGCGCAGGCATTGGCACCATCGTTGCGCGATGCCGATGCGGTGGTGTTTCTGCATCGCCCCGAACTGGCCTGGGACGCCGCACCGATCATCGCGCAGGTGCGCGGTGACGCGCACGTGGCGCATGACGTGGAGGCATTGCTGCAGACACTGGGCGCGATCGCGCAGCCGGGCGACCATGTGGTGTTCATGTCCAATGGCGGTTTCGATGGCGCGCCGCGTCGCTTCCTGGCGCAATTGTCCTCATGACCGGCCTCACGACCACCGCCGACACCAGCGCCTTGCCGCTGTTTCCGCTGCACAACGTGCTGTTGCCGGGTGCGGCAATGGGTTTGCGCGTGTTCGAGCGCCGCTATCTGGACCTGGTGCGCGAGAGCGGCCGCGCCGGCAGCAGCTTCGGTGTGTGCCTGATCCTGGATGGCAGCGAAGTCGGCGTGCCGGCAACACCGGCTGCGTTCGGCACCGAGGTGCGTATCGAGGATTTCGATGTCGGTGCCGACGGCGTGTTGGTGCTGCGCCTGCGTGGCACGCGTCGCTTCCGTGTGCAGCGCTCGCGCATCCGCGACAACGGCTTGGTGGTTGGCGAGGTGAGTTGGTGCGAGCCCGACAGCGATGACGAACTGCGGCCCGAGCATGGCCTGCTGGCGACCGTGCTCGAGCGCATGCTCGAACAGGTCGGCGGCCAATTCGCCTCTGCCGGGCCGGAACTGCTGGACCAGGCGGCATGGGTCGGCTGGCGCCTGGCCGAACTGCTGCCGCTGACCGAGCAGCAGCGTCTGTCGCTGTTGCAGCTGGACGATCCGCATCGGCGCCTGGACCAGTTGCTGGCCTGGATGCCGTGACGCGGTGAACCAAGCGCGCGGGTAACCCGTCACCGCGCTTGCACCCCTGCAACGGCACACTCGCCACGCTTGAGTGCGCTCACGATGGCATCCATGCAGTGGATGCGCGCATGGGTGTCACCCGTTTTCGATCCACGGAGTGTGCCTTGATCATCGATGTCAAACCGCGTGTGGCGGATGTGTTCAGTCAGGTCTGGCGGACCCTGGCGGTATTGTTCGTGTGGGACGTGTTGATCACGATCATCTACTACGTGCTGCCGTTCCGCGCGCCCGCATTGCCGTTGACCATCTTCGGCTCGGCGCTGGCGTTGTTCCTGGGCTTTCGCGCCAACTCGACCTATCAACGCTGGTGGGAAGGGCGTGTGCTGTGGGGCCAGATGATCAATGCATCTCGCAATCTGGTCCGCCTGAGCGTCAGCATCCTGTCCGCGCCGGAAGCGGCAGCACTGGGCCGCACCATCGCGCTGCGCCAGATCGCCTACGTCAATGCGTTGCGCTGCCAATTGCGGCGGCTGCCGGTGGCGATGGCGCTGGAGCCGCGTCTGCATGCCGACGAAGTGGCCGCGGTGATCACGCGCACCAATGTCGCCAATGGCCTGCTCGACACCACCGGGCGCAGCGTCGAGCAGGCGCGTCGCGATGGCTGGATCGACAGCATTCAACAAGCCAGTGTCGAGCGCATCCTGGTGGATATCGCCAACGCGCAGGGCGGCATGGAACGGCTGAAGAATACGCCGTTGCCGTACCAATACCGCTTCTACCCGAACCTGTTCACGCGGCTGTTCTGCGTGTTGCTGCCGATCGGCCTGGTGGAGACGCTGCAATATGCGACGCCGGTGGGGTCGACGGTGGCAGGTCTGATGTTCCTGGCAGTACTCAAGATCGGCGACGAACTGGTCGACCCGTTCGCCAATGCCATTCACGACCTGCCGCTGGACAGCATGTGCCGGACGGTGGAAATCGACGCCTTGCAGGCGATCGGCGAACAGGCGCCCGAGCCGATGCAGCCGGTGGATGGCGTGTTGTGGTAAGCGCATCGCGCCTGCACCAATGCGGTTTGTGCGTATCCAGACGGCGTTGAGGCGCAGGCTCTCGGTCACCTCCAGAGCTGATTGAACGCTGCGGATGCGTCGGTTGTAGGGCGGTTGATCTGCGGCTTTGCTGCAGGGGGCCTTGCCGCCTACCGTCACGGGACACGCTGCAAATCCGTCCATGTAAGTTCTTGGGCGGACGCGGCATCCATGCCGCGTAAGGTCCCGCGAGCGGTGAGGCAACGCGCACTCGACCAACCAGGCTGTTGAGCTGAACATTCGGCCGCATCCACGCGACGCGAGCGCGTTGCCGCCATCGGTACAGCGTTCAAGAAGTTCTCCTGGCGGCTCCTGTCTACAGAAGTGCGCGTTCGCCGACCGCTGCTGCTGCCAGATTGATCAAGGACGCTGTCGTGACGGATCCGATGCAGCCGGATCGGACGCGGTGGTTTCCGTTTGTGGTGCAGCGCTGTCTTTGTCCTCTCGCTGCAGCGCATTTGCCGACGTGCTGTCGATCAATATCACTGGGACCTGCGAGCGCCGACGCTGTTCGACGCGATGCGGCAATGGGCCGAGTGCTTCACGTAATGCGCTTAGCGCCGGGTCGACTCCACGCAGCGGATACCACAGGCCGATCAGGCTGAAGTGGCGGCTGTAGCGCAGCGTCTGCGTGCTGCCCACCCACAACGGTTGCGCGCCGGGCTGCAGGCGTGCGGCCGCCGGCCACAGGCGCAACACATGCACATGGCCGGGCGCGGCGTGACGCACCATCAGCAGCGCTTCGACCTGCGTGTCCAGCGTGGCCGGCAGGATCGGCACCTCGTCCGGGCGGCCGCCGACATCCAGCAGATGCAGCGCCTGCTCCCAGCCGGCTTGTGGCTGCATGCGCCACCCGCGTGCTTCCAGCTGGCGCTGCAGCGGTGCCAGCGGGCCGGCCAGTTGCACGTCCAGCGGCCAGCGCTGGTCGTCGTCGAATTCGTTGCGGCGTGCCGGCAGCAGGCGCCACTGGCCATCCCACCAGTCGCTGGCGGGCAACTCCATCAGCAACGGTGGCGGCGGTTCGAACCTGGCCAACTTGGTGCCCAGGTTGCGCGGTGCGAACACGATCGCGCAGGTCAGGAACACGCCGTAGAAGATCCACGAGACCGGCTTGACCCAGAACGCACGGGTGGCACGACGGCGATAGGCGATGCCCAGCACCAGCAGCCAGAAGATGCCGAACAGCATGCCGCCGACCACGTCGCTGAGCCAGTGCGCGCCCAGATACAGGCGCGCGAAGCCGATCAGCGACACGATCGCGCCACTGACCAGGTACGGCCATACCCGGCGCCGGCCCGGCAGCTCGCGCGCGATCAGCAGCGCGAAGAAGCCAAAGCCGATCGTGGCCATGGTGACCGCCACCGACGGAAACCCGAAACCGCTGCTGGCCGCCGGCGGGCGCACCACCTGCACGGTGGCGCCCAGCAGTTGTGTCAACGCCAGGCCGAAGGCCAGTGCGATCACCCAATGCGCCACCGCCATCCAGCGGCGCCGCCAGGCCAGATAGCCCATTGCCGCCGCGATCGCCGGCAGCAGCACTTGCCAGTCGCCCAGCGAGGCCAGCGCCACCATCGGGTAGTCGGCCAGCGGGTTGCGCAGCGCCAGCATCAGATCGTGCACGGCCAGGTCCACGCGCAGCGGCTCACCGTGCGCCAGCACCACCATCAGCAACACGAACCAGCCCCAGCCCAGCAGCAACAGCATCAACGCCATCATCGCCAGCGGTACCGACTCGCGACGGCGCGGGTCGAACACGCTCACCGACCAGTTGCCCAGCACCGGATGCCGATGCGACCACTCCAGCAGGCGCGCCAGCAAGGCGTCCAGGTGGCCGGCCGACCAGCGGTACGAGTACAGCACCATCGCCCAGGCCAGGCCGATCACTGCGGCCAGCAAGGCGACCACCACGAACAGGCGGCCGGCGACTGCAGCCACCGCGTCGTAGGCAGTGCCCAGCACCCAGCCGGGCACCAGGAACAGCAGCGCCCACGAGATGCAGGCCAGGCCGCTGGCGATCAGATAGCGCTTGAACGGCATGTGCGACATGCCGGCGATGGCCGGCACGAACGGCCGCACCGCGCCCACGTAACGCGCGATCAGGATGCTCTTGAAGGCATTGCGCCGGAACAGTAGCTCGCCGCGCTCCAGCAGTTGCGGGTAGCGGCGAAACGGCCAGTAGGTGTGCAACTGGTGGCCCCAACGATGGCCGACCCAGAAACTGAGCGCATCGCCGATGAAGGCGCCCAGGGTGGCGCAGGCCACCGCATACGGCCCGTTGATCTGACCCAGCCCGATCAGCACACCGATGGCGAACAGCAACGGCAGCGCCGGCACGATGGCGCCGAGCACGATCACCGCATCGGAAAATGCGATGGCAAAGATCACCACGCCAGCCAGGGTGGGGTGGTGTCCGATCCACTCCAGCGTGGCGTCGATCCATGAATTCATCCCGCGATTATAGGTGGGCATGGCGATGAGGTGACTTGCGCCCTCGTCACATCGCCCGGTCCGCTTCACCTCAGGTTGCGGGCTGGCAACGCCGCACGCCGCAGTGACATGCAGGTAACGCACGCTGTGGCGATGCGGGCGCCCCGCCTACAATGGGGGATGAGTGACGATCCCGCCGGCAACCTGCCGCTGAAGTCCGATACCTTCGGGCGCATCCTGTTGATCCGCGACGCCGATCGCCTGTTCGTGCGGCGCGACCTGAGCGCGGCGCCATGGCTGCTGCGCGGGGTGGCCTGGTGGCTGGCGCGGCGCGAAGCCCTGGCGCTGCGCCAGCTCGATGGCCTGGCGCGGACACCGCGTCTGTTGCACTGGGACGGACGCCATCTGGACCGCAGCTATCTGGCCGGCGACGCGATGTACCAGCGCCCGCCGCGCGGCGATCTGGCCTACTTCCGCCGTGCGCGCAGGTTGTTGCAGCAGTTGCACCGCCGCGGGGTGGCGCACAACGATCTGGCCAAGGAAGCCAACTGGCTGGTGCAGGACGACGGCAGCCCGGCGGTGATCGATTTCCAGCTGGCGGTACGCGGCAATCCGCGCGCGCCCTGGATGCGTCTGCTTGCACGTGAAGACCTGCGGCACCTGCTCAAGCACAAGCGCATGTACTGCCCGGCCGCGATCACCCCGGTGGAACGTCGCGTGCTCAAGCGCACGTCCTGGGTCCGCAAGCTGTGGTTCGCCACCGGCAAGCCGGTCTACCGCTTCGTGACCCGCCGCGTGCTGCATTGGGAAGACAACGAGGGGCGGGGGCCGAGGCCCTGAGGGGCGGGGATTGGTTATTGGGGATTGGGGATTCGTAAGAGCGTATGGCTTGGGCCTGCGGGTTGGTCGATGCAAGTGGGGGAGGCGATACGCTTTTGCGAATCCCGAATCCCGAATCCCGAATCCCGAATCCCGCACCGTTCTTGCTCGGGTTGTAAGCTTTTGCGAATCCCCAATCCCCAATCCCCAATCCCCAATCCCCAATCCAATGACCCTAAACGGCAAAACCCTCTTCATCACCGGTGCCTCGCGCGGGATCGGCCTGGCGATTGCGTTGCGGGCGGCGCGGGATGGGGCCAATGTGGCGATCGCGGCCAAATCGGCAGTGGCCAATCCCAAGTTGCCCGGCACCATCCACAGCGCGGCCGCGGCGGTGACTGCGGCCGGTGGGCAGGCGCTGGCGCTCAAGTGCGATATCCGCGACGAAGCGCAGGTGCGTGCCGCGGTAGCCGCCACGGTCGATGCGTTTGGCGGCATCGATATCCTGGTCAACAACGCCAGTGCGATCTGGTTGCGTGGCGCGTTGGAGACGCCGATGAAGCGCTTCGACCTGATGCAGCAGGTCAACGCGCGCGGCAGTTTTCTGTGCGCGCAGGCGTGCCTGCCGCATCTGTTGCAGGCGCCCAATCCGCATATCCTCACGCTGGCGCCGCCACCGTCCTTGAACCCGGCGTGGTGGGGCGCGCATACCGGCTACACGCTGGCCAAGATGGGCATGAGCCTGGTGACGCTGGGGCTGGCAGCCGAGTTCGGCCCGCAAGGCGTGGCGATCAATGCGCTATGGCCGCGCACGGTGATCGCCACCGATGCGATCAACATGATCGATGGCGTGGACGCAGCCGCGTGTCGACGGCCGGAGATCATGGCCGACGCGGCACATGCGGTGCTGACGCGCGAGGCGGCCGGATTTCATGGCCAGTTCCTGATCGACGACCAGGTGCTGGCCGAGGCCGGCGTCACCGACCTGAGCGGCTACGCGGTCGACCCGTCGCGCGCGTTGTTGCCGGACCTGTTTCTCGACTGAGCGCGGCCAACGGCCCGCGCGCGCAGCCGGCCTGATACGGGTACGCCGTCAGCGGTGCATGCGGCCAGCGCGATCCGAAAAAATCGATGCGGCGGACCAGCGGCCGCGCCCCCGCGTGCCAGCCAGGCTGTCGGCGTCCGGGCGTGAGCACAGGGAGTTCACAGTCGTGTTTGCTATCGTGCGCGGCTGAAACCGTTTCCAACAAGGATGTACAGCGCGTGTCTTCGATGTTCCGTGTAGTCGTTTTGGCGGCGTCCGTGTCCGTCCTGGTGGCCGCTTGCGGCGGCAAGTCGCCGCCGCCTGCAACCGATGCCAAGACGAGTGAAAAACAGCCGGACTCCCTGCAGGGCGTGACCGCAAAGCTTGGCGCCTACATCGACTGCTTCAACCGCATCGATGCGAAGGTGCACGCCGGCGCCAGGCAATACACCGGCTGGATGCAGGACCCGTTCGCCGGCCCGACCGGTCGCGAATCCGGCATGACCGGCCCGTACGATATCGACGCCTACGACATGAAGCAGTGCGATGCGCCGGTCAGCGCGGCCGCTGCGGCGAACCCGTCGCTGCCTGCATTGGACAAGGCGGCGCGCGACTACCGCGCGGCATTGAAGGCGCTGCAGCCGATCAGTCACGCGGTAGCCGACTACTACACGCGTCAGGACTACGAAGACGACCAGTTCGCCAAGGGCAAGCAGCTGCACCCGGAGCTGATGAAGGTGCTGACCACCTATGCCGATGCCAGTACCGCCTTCAGCGCCGAACTGGACACGCAAAACGACGCGGCGCAACGCGAAAAACTCAAGATGCTGGAACAGGGCGAGGGCCGCACGCGCGAATACTATCGGCTGGCGATGATGCTCGACGCCAAGGAGATCGCCGATGCGCTGGAACAGGAGCAGTTCGACGTGCCACGGGTCAATACGCTGCTGGACGGCTTCAACCGTCTCTCCGACGAGGCGCATGCCAAGGTGGCCGATCAGGAGCCGGGCAGGCTGGACTGGAACAGCTTCGAGACCGCTGCGGAAACCTTCCGCAGACAAGCCAAGGCGCGGGTGAAACGCGTGGTCGAACGAACGCCCTATAGCAAGATGGAACAGGGCTGGCTGGACAACCCCTCGCTGGCGCCGGAGGGTTCGCCACGCAAGTTGCTCAACACGTACAACGCGCTGGTATTCGAAAGCAATCGTCAGTAATTGACGCGCTGCACCCGCCGCGCGCGTACCGAGGGTGCGCCGCGCCAGATGTCATTCGGCCGCACGCTGCGGCAGCCACCTCGTTCAACCCATCACTGGAACCCAAGATGACCCTTCGACTTCGTTATGCGCCGCTCACCGCGGCGATGGCTTTTGCCGCGCTGCTTGCCGGCTGCCAGAAAGACGCACCCGCCACCGCAGTGGAAGGCGCCGACAAGATCAATGCCTACATCACGTGCTTCAATGGCGTTGAGCAGCCGATCCACGAGAGCTACCAGCAATACATCGAGTGGATGCAGGACCCCGAGGCTGGCCCGACCGGCAAGGAAAGCGGCATCCATGCACCTGGCACGGTGCTGTCGCATCACGTGGACGAATGTGGCGCGCCGATGACCGCTGCGCTGGCGCAAACGCCCGCCAACCCCGAGCTCGATCCGGTGGCCAAGACCTATCAGGAACGGTTCACCGCACTCAACGAGCGTATCGGCGAAGCGGTGCGCTACTACGACCGCGAGGATTATCTGCGCGACGACGGCAAGGGCATGAAGGCGCTGCACGCGCCGTTGATGCAGGCCTATCACGCATTCTTCGAAGCCGGCGAAGCCATGAATGCCGCACTCGAACGTAACGAAGACATGCGTCGCCAGGCGCAGATCGATGCGATCGAAAAGGAAGAAGGTCGCAGCGCCTCCTGGTATCACCTGAAGATCATCGGCGAAGGCAAGCAGCTGGTGCAGGTGCTCGACAGCGACACGCCGGATCTTGCCGCAGCGCAGTCCCAGCTCGCGCGTTATCAAGGCATTCTGGAAGAGGCGCAGAAAGCCAAGATCGGCCAGGGCGATGCGATGTGGGGCCACATGGAACGCTCTGCCGACAAGCTGACGCGCGAGTCGGGACGACTGGTCGAACGTATCCGCACCAAGACACCATTGAACAAGAGCGAGCAGATGCTGCTGGAAAGCGGTTCGATGCCGCCGGGCGGCACCCGCCAGGCCGTGCTGGCCAGCTACAACGATCTGATCGATATGAGCAACCGCATGTCGCATTGATGCTGTGCAGGCATTCCTGTCGCGTTGTGTAAGCGGATCGCGCACCGCTTTTACCGTGCACACCGATCATCTCGACAGGTCCTTGCCGGCCCATCGTCGCGGGACCTTACGCGGCATGGATGCCGCGTAAGAGCCTACAAGGACGTACTTGCGGCGTGTCCTGCGATGGTGGGCGGGCAAGGGCCCCGCAGCCAAGCAACAGATCATTCGTTCTACGATTGATCCATCAGCACTATCCAGGTCCATCGAAACACACCACATAAAGAAGTCGAGACCTGGAAGCGTGACCGTGTTTAGGCGCGATCAGCTGCTGAGATCGAAAGTTCGGCGAGTCGACGGCGCGATGCCTCCACTGCTTGCGGGACATGCCGTGAATCCGTGCCAGCAGGCTCCGTAGCGGCATCCTTGCCGCCAAGGGTTCCGAAATCGATAAGACCACCGCACATGTCAGCCTTGTTGCATGCCGATGGGAACCGCAAAGCCGGCTGCCCCCGCTTCTCGGCGGGCGCAGGCGTTGCGTCGCGTCGGCAGCACCGCGTCAGCCGTTGGAGATCTCCGGCAGCGGCTCGGCACACTGGCGGCAATAGCGTGCGTCGGGCGCGTGGCCTTCCAGCCCGCAACGTGGACAATTGCGCGCATCGCGCTTGCCGGTGTGGCCACCTTCGCGCAGCGTGCTGGCCAGCTCGGCGGTGTAGATGCCGGTGGGCACGGCGATGATGCTGTAGCCGATCAGGATCAGGGCCGAGGTGATGAAGCGGCCCAGCGTGGTCTGCGGCACCAGGTCGCCAAACCCCACCGTGGCCATGGTCACGATGGCCCAGTACATGCTGGTCGGGATGCTGGTGAACCCATGTTGGGGGCCTTCGATCACATACATCGTGGCGCCGGCGATCACGGTGATGGTGAGCACGCTGAACAGGAACACCAGCACCTTGCGCCGGCTGCGCCACAGCGCGTCCACCAGTTGCCCGCTTTCTTCAATGTAGCGGGTGAGCTTGAGGATGCGGAACAGGCGCAGGATGCGCAGCACACGCACCACCAGCAGCGTCTGCGCACCGGGCACGAAGAACGACAGATAGCTGGGCAGGATCGAGAGCAGATCGATCACGCCCCACACGCTCAATGCGTAATGCAGCGGGCGCCGCACCACCGCCAGGCGTAACGCGTATTCGACGGTGAACAGGACCGTGAACGCCCATTCCAGCGGCACCAGCCGGTGCGCCGAATGCGAATGGATGCGCGGCACGCTGTCGATCATGATCACCACCACGCTGGTGAGGATCGCCACCACCAGCATCAGGTCGAAATTGCGCGATGGGCGGGTGTCGTGCCGGTAGATGATGTCGAACCATTGCCGGCGCCAGCCGTGGTCGGTGGCGGGAGTGAGCTGGGGATCGGAGAAGGGGCGCATCCGCGCATTGTGCCGCAGGCCGGCGAATGCGCGAGAATGCGCGTTCTCCCTCCGCTTCTGTGACCCACCATCATGAGCACCGCTGCCGATTCGCCCCTGTCCCTCGCGCATTACTACCTGCCGGTGTATCGCCCGCGCCAGGTGGTGCTGGAGCGTGGCCAGGGCAGTCGCGTGTGGGACGACCAGGGCCGCGCGTATGTGGATCTGTCCGCCGGTATTGCGGTCAGCGGGCTGGGCCACAACGATCCGGACCTGATGGCCGCGCTGACCGAGCAGGCCGGCAAGCTGTGGCACACCAGCAATGTGTTCTTCAGTGCGCCGCCGCTGAAGCTGGCCGAAGAGCTGGTCACCGCCTCGCGCTTCGCGCACAAGGTGTTCCTGTGCAATTCGGGTACCGAGGCCAACGAAGCGGCGATCAAGCTGGTGCGCAAGTGGGCCAGCAGTCAGGGCCGCCCGGCCGACAAGCGCGTGATCGTGACCTTCCGCGGCAGCTTCCATGGGCGCACCCTGGCGGCGGTCACCGCAACCGCGCAGCCCAAGTATCAGGAAGGCTACGAGCCGCTGCCCGGCGGGTTTCGCTATGTGGACTTCAACGATGTCGCCGCGCTGGAAGCGGCTATGGCCGCGGGCGATGTGGCCGCGGTGATGGTCGAGCCGATCCAGGGCGAGGGCGGGGTGATGCCGGCGGCGCCGGGTTTCCTGAGCCGCGTGCGTGCGCTATGCGACCAGCACGATGCACTGCTGGTGCTGGACGAGATCCAGTGCGGCATGGGCCGGACCGGCACGCTGTTCGCGCATTGGCAGGAGCAGGTGACGCCGGACATCGTGACGCTGGCCAAGGCGTTGGGTGGCGGTTTCCCGATCGGCGCGATGCTGGCCGGCCCCAAGGTGGCCGAAACCATGCAGTTCGGCGCGCACGGCACCACCTTCGGCGGCAACCCGCTGGCTGCAGCGGTGGCGCGCGTGGCGCTGCGCAAGCTGGCCTCGCCGCAGATCGCCGAGAACGTAGCGCGTCAGTCGGCGGCGCTGCGCGCCGGCCTGGAGGTGCTCAACACCGAGTTCGGCCTGTTCGCCCAGATCCGCGGGCGTGGCCTGATGCTGGGCGCGGTGCTGGCGCCGGCGCATGCCGGGCAGGCCGGCGCGATCCTGGATTTTGCCGCCAAGCATGGCCTGCTGTTGCTGCAGGCCGGGCCGGATGTGTTGCGCTTCGTGCCGGCACTGAATCTGACCGATGCCGAGCTGGCCGATGGGTTGGAACGCCTGCACCTGGCCATTGCCGAGTACGTGGCGCAGAAGTGATGGAGTCCTGCGCGTTCTGCACCGTCGTGGCGGGTGCCGCGACGGTAAGCGCGGTGGGGTAAGCGGCGCGGGTCGTTGCGTTTCTTGATTGGCGCTAAGTCACCCGGCGGGAGAGGGGCTCGCTTTTGCGTTCGTCATTAACCCGAAACGAACTCAAAGCGCCAACGCTGTACCTGACCGTGGACGCCGACGCGTTCAACGCTGCGAGCAGCGTCTTGCGTAATCCTTGAGGGTGATCAGTGCTTCGCGATGCTCAACGATTCCCGATTCCCGATTCCCCAATCCCCAATCCCCAATCCCGGCTCTTCACCCCAGCCCATACCGTTTCAACACCCGCCGCAACGCCCGCGCATCGCGCACCGTGTCCGCATGCAGACCGGCGGCACGCGCGCCGCGGACGTTGACGAATAGATCGTCGACAAACAACGTGCGCGCAGCACTCGCATCCAGTTGTGCAAGCGCGCGCTGATACACCTGCACATCGGGCTTGCGGCCGCCGAGCGCGCCGCTGCACAGCACGCGGCCCTGCAATAGCGGAAACAGCGGCGGCACGATCCGCTCAATCGCTTCCGCCATCAATGGCCCGTTGTTGGTGAGCACCGCCACCGCGGTGGTTGTCGCCACCGCCAGCACCTGCGTCAGCACTGCCGGGTCGGCGCGGCATGCCGCCACGCGTGCGGCGATCCAGGTGGCGCGATCGATCGCGCAGCCAAGGCCGTCGCTGAGCTGGGCCAGATAGGCGGGCGTGTCGATCACCCCGGCGTCGTAGGCGCGCTCCAGGCCCTGCTCGAACAACACCTTTTGCACATGTTGCGGCGTGCACGCCGCCGCATTGGCAAGCGCCGCCACACGGCGCGGCCGCGAGTAGCTGGCCAGCACGCCGTCGAAATCGAGCAGTAACAGGGACGGTGCTGCAGGCGGCATGGGTGCACTCGGAATGTGGCGGGGCAGCGTTGTCGATTCGCCACGGGATGGCAAGCGTGCAAGACCTGGTATGTCCGGATCCACGCAGGTGGGTAGGGATGGTACCCATTCAGATCGTTGAATTCGGCAGCAACCTACCCACCCGCGCCGCCCCTACCCTCCGCGCGGCGCTTGCGGTGGAACTGTGCTGGGTATGGTCGATGCATGCCGCATCCGCGGTGTCAGCCGGTCTTGGGGAGCGGGCCCGGTCACTCAGCACGTCACACCATCCAGGGGGTCGATTGCATGCGCAAGCGCTTGAACACCGATCAACTGGCGGCGTCGGTCGCCGCCATTCTCACCACTGCCACGCGTGGTCGCACGCTGGCTTCGATGACCTTGGTGCTGGCTGGCGCGCACAGCCTGCCCGTCCTGGCACAGGAAGCGCGCACGCTGGACGCGGTCAGCGTGGTCGGTACCGGCTCCACGCGCACCACGGCTTCCATCTCCGTTGCCGAGATCCAGGCTCAGGTGCCCGGCGTGGCACCACAGCAGTTACTGGCGAGCCTGCCCGGCGTGAATGTGCAGACCACCGATCCGTTCGGGCTGTACGAATTCGGCGACTCGATGACCATCCGCGGCTTTTCCGCCAACCAGATCGGCGTGACCCTGGACGGCATCCCGATCGAAACCTTCGACACCCGCGAAGGCGGCCCGATCACCCGCTACGTGTCCAGCGAGAACCTGCTCGACGTCACCGTGTCGGCCGGCTCCGGCGATGTCACCCAGCCGTCGTACCACGCACTCGGCGGTGCGATCCGCTACACCAGCCTGCCCCCAAAGGGCGGCGACAGCTGGAGCGGCAATCTCACCCAGACCATCGGCTCGGACGATCTGGTACGCAGCTTCGTGCGGCTGGATACGCCGGACTGGTGGGAAGGCGGCCCCAGCGCCTATCTGTCTGCCTCGCGCACGCAGGGCGGGGTGTGGGACATGGAACCGGCCACGCAGAAGAGCGATCACTTCGAAGCCAAGATCCGCCAGGCCTGGGACGTGGGCCACCTGACCCTGGGCTGGATCTACAACAACCGCAAGGACTACGACGTGCAGTCGTATAACTCCGACGGCTCGGTGGCGTGGGATCTGCACGAACGCATCACCGGCAATCCGGAAGTGGATGCCGAGCATTACAGCGAATGGCAGAACGGCCGCCGCGACTCGCTGCTCAGCCTGCACGGCGATTTCCTGTTCAACGATGCGATCGGTTTCACCTTCACCGGCTACTACGAGAACAAGCATGGTTACGGCGTCGGCGGCACGCCGCCGAGCACGGCCACTGGCCTGTACAACGATGCCATCGCCGGTACGCCAGGGCGCACCGACATCGCCATCAACGACCCGCAGATCGTCGATGCCAACGGCAATGTCACCCGCGTCGGTGCGATGACGCGGCGCGAGGAAATCATGGGCGGCGATCGCTACGGCGTGACCACCGCGGTGTCGTGGGAGACCGAGCACAACAAGCTCGAAGTCGGTGCGTGGTACGAGAACTACGATTTCGACCAGGTGCGCCCGCTGTACAACCTGGACCCGGCCACCGGCGCACTGCTCAAGGGCTCGCTGCCGATCGTCATCTACTACGACAACCACTTCTCCACCGAGGTGAAGCAGCTCTACATCAAGGACACGCTGCGTTTGCTCGATGACCGGCTCACCATGGAGTTCGGCGCCAAGGGGCTGGATGTCAAACGCGACTACAACGGCATCGCCAATCTCGATGACTTCAATGTCGGCGTGCGCCGCGATGTCACCATCAAGAACAGCGACTGGTTCCAGCCGCAGGTCGGCGCCAGCTTCCAGCTTGCCGACGGCGTGCAGGTATTCGCCAACTACGCGGAGAACTTCAGCTCGGCGCCGCGGCTGGCGTTGACCTCGGGCGCATTCAATCCGGATATCGCACCGGAGGAATCGACCAATATCGATATCGGCATCCGCGCCGAATCCAGCCAGTGGAGCGGCTACGTCGCTGCCTACAAGATCGATTACGAGAACCGCATCATCGCGCTGACCGACCCGGACCCATTGGTGGTCGCACCCACGATCTACGCCAACGTCGGCGACGTGCAGACCTATGGTGCGGAAGTGTCCGGCATGTGGAAGCCGGCACCGGGCTGGCGGCTGGGAGCGTCGCTGACCTGGAACAAATCCGAGTTCCAGGACAACTATTTCGGCCCGGTCAGCGGCAACCTGGTGCAGGTGGAAGGCAACGAAGTGCCGGACTCGCCCAAGGTGATGTTCAGCCTCAACGGCGGTTGGGAGGGCGAGCATTTCTTCGCCAACCTCGACACCAAATACACCGGCAAGCGCTACGGCGACACGCTCAATACCGACCAGGTGGATGCCACCTTCATCGTCAACGGCAGCCTCGGCTACCAGGGCGAGGATGCCGGGTTCCTGGCCGGTGGGCGGCTGCAGTTGTCGGTCTACAACCTGTTCGACAAGGACGATGCGATCGGTGCGGTGTTCCCGAACGAAAGTTCCGGCTCGTACCAGTTGATCGCACCGCGCCAGCTGTTCGCCAGTCTGTCCTACAAGTTCTGAGGCGGTGATGCGGCCGGCGTCACTGCCGGCCGCGTCATGCGTTTTTTGTCAGTCGCACTCGTTCCATGACATGCAAGGACTACGCGTTGATGCAAGGCAATCATTCTGGGGCGATGACGCGGCGGCAACTGCTGGCGCGTATCGGCATGACCGCTGGCGGCGCGATGATGTACCAGGCGATGAGCAGCCTGGGCATGGCAGCCGAATCAAATTTCAAAGGGCCGCTACAACTGGATGGCGACCCGAAGGGCGCCTCGGTGCTGATTCTGGGGGCGGGGCTGGCCGGCATGGCTGCGGCCTTCGAACTGCGCAAGGCGGGGTACCGCGTGCAGTTGCTGGAATACAACGACCGCCCCGGTGGGCGTAACTGGACGCTGCGCGGCGGCGACCGTTATACCGAACTGGGCGGGGCGACCCAGCATTGCCAGTTCGACGACGGGCTGTACCTCAATCCGGGGCCGTGGCGCATTCCGCATCACCACAAGGCGGTGCTGAGTTACTGCAAGCAATTCGGTGTGGCCCTGGAGGCGTTCAACCAGGTCAACTACAACGCGCTGTTGCACAGCCAGCAAGGCTTTGGCGGCAAACCGCAGCGCTTCCGCGCCATCGATGCCGATTACAAGGGCCACGTGTCCGAGCTGCTGGCCAAGTGCACGCAGCAGCAGGCGCTGGACCAGAGCGTGAGCCGTGAAGACCAGGAGGTGCTGTTGGAGTCCTTGCGCACCTGGGGCGCGCTCGACCACAAGTTCGGCTACGTCAAAGGCAAGGACAGCAGCGAGCGGCGCGGCTTTGCGCGGTATCCCGGCGGCGGCCTGTCGGGCAAGCCGGAGTTCTCCGATCCCTTCAGCGTGCAGGACGTGTTGCGCTCGCGTCTGTGGACCACGTTGGCGGCCGGCAACAACTACGAAATGCAGACCACCATGTTCCAGCCGGTGGGCGGCATGGACCAGATCGGCAAGGCGTTCGCGAAGCAGCTTGGCGATGCGATCACCTACAACGCCAAGGTCACCAGCATCGATCAGGACGGCAACGGCGTGCGTGTGTCCTGGCAGGATGCCGCGCACGGCGGCGAAGAACGCATCGCCAGCGCCGATTGGTGCATCTGCACGATTCCGCTGTCGGTGCTCAGTCGTATTCCGGTCACCGCCGGCGACGCGATGACCACCGCGATCGGCCAGGTGCCGTACGCGGCATCGGTGAAGGTGGGCCTGCAGTTCAAGCGCCGCTTCTGGGAAGAGGACGAGGCCATCTACGGCGGCATCAGCTATACCGATCTGCCGATCACCTTGATCAGCTATCCCAGCACCAACTATCACAGCCCCGGCAAGGGCGTGCTGCTCGGTGCCTACGTGTGGGGACTGGACGCCTACCAGTTCACCTCGATGCCCCCGGAGCAGCGTGTGCGCAAGGCGGTCGAATACGGCACGCAGCTGCATCCGCAGTATCCACGCGAGTTCGAGAACGGCATTTCGGTCGGCTGGCACCGTGTGCCGTTCACGCATGGCTGTTTCGGCATGTGGAGCGAGCAGGCGCGTGCCGAGCACTACACGCCGCTGTGCCAGATCGACGGGCGCCTGGCGCTGGCCGGTGAACACGTCTCCTATATTCCGGCCTGGCAGGAGGGCGCGATCTTGTCCGCGCACGATGTCGTCGGCCGTCTGCATCGCAAAGTGCTGGCCGGAGGAGGTCGCGCATGAGTCTGTTACCACGATTGGCCGCGGCCAGCTTCGTCGTTGCGATGGCTGCCTTGCTGGTGCCGCCGGGCGTATACGATGCGCAGGCGCAGAGTTCCGATGCCACCCAGCTGTTCCCGCAGCAGGGCTTTGCCAAGGCATCCGGCCAGGATGTCTACCAGGCGATCTGCCAGGGCTGCCACATGCCGGCCGGGCGCGGCGCGCAAGGTGCCGGCGAATACCCGGCGCTTGCCGGCAATCCCAAGCTGGCCGCCGGACCCTACGTCACCATGATGGTGCTCGACGGCCACGCCGGCATGCCCGGCTTCGGCGAGATGCTCAACGACCGCCAGGTGGCCGAAGTGGCAAGTTATGTGCGCACGCACTTCGGCAACGATTACGCCGAGCGCGTCACCGTCGACGACGTCAAATCGCTGCGCCACTGATTCCCCCTTTTCTCTCATGCAAGGAGTTGCCATGTCCCGTCCAGTGACAGCCGTCCTCACTGCCGCCCTGTTGTGGTCTGCGGGTCTCACCGCTGCGCACGCCGCCGAGGTGATCCGCCACAAGATTCCCAACAGCGATTTCCCCATCGCTGCCGCCGTGGAAATTCCTGCCGGCAAGGCCACTGTCTATGTCAGCGGCAAGGTGCCGGCGGTGGTGGATGCCAGTGCGCCCAAGGATTCGGCTGCCGCCTATGGCGACACCAAGGCGCAGACGGTGAGCGTGTTGAACCAGATCAAGCAGCAACTCGCAGCGCTCGGCCTGGGGATGGGCGATGTGGTGAAGATGCAGGTGTTTCTGGTCGGCGATCCGGCCATGGGCGGCAAGATGGATTTCAACGGATTCATGGAGGGTTACCGCCAGTTCTTCGGCACCAAGGAGCAGCCCAACCTGCCGGCACGCTCGGCCTTCCAGATCGCCGCGCTCGGCAACCCGCTGTATCGGGTGGAAATCGAAGTGGTCGCCGTTCGTCCCTGAAACCGTCGTGCCGTCCTGCTGGAGGTTGTCATGAAAACTGCTCTTTCGCGCCGCATGTTTCTGCGCGATTCCGCGCTGTTTGCCGGCGCTGCCGGTGCGAGTGCGCTGCCGCTGCTGGCCAGCGCCGCCGAACGTTCCGCCGCCATCGCGCCGACACCGGCCAGTGCGCTGTCGCCGGTGATGATCGGCTCCAACGAATTTCCCGATGGCCCGTCGGCGGCCGCGGTCAAGGCCATCGCGCAGATCGCACCGCAAGGCGGACGCTACCTGCGCGATGTGCAGAGGGAGCTGATGGATACCCTGGCCGCCGAGCTCAAGCTGCCGGTCAATCACCTGATGGCCTACGCCGGCTCCACCGAGCCGCTGGACTACACGATGCTGGCGTTCACCTCGCCCAGCGCCGCGCTGGTCACCGCCGACCCCACCTACGAATCCGGCTGGCGCGCCGCCACCCGCAATGGCGCAAACCTGATCAAGGTACCGTTGCGCAAGGACTTTTCGCACGATGTGCAGGCGATGTGCGCCGCCGACGCCAGCCCCGGCGTGATCTACATCTGCAATCCCAATAATCCCACCGGCTCGGTCACCGCACGCAAGGATCTGGACTACGCATTGGCGCACAAGCCCAAGGGCAGCGTGCTGGTGGTGGACGAGGCCTATATCCACTTTGCGCAGAGCACCAGCAGCGTGGTCGACATGGTCGCCGCGGGCGAGGACGTGGTGGTGTTGCGCACCTTCTCCAAGCTCTACGGCATGGCCGGCATTCGCCTCGGCTATGCGGCCGCGCGCCCGGACCTGCTGGCCAAGCTGATGTTCTACAGCGTCAACAGCCTGCCGGTGACCGCCGCCGCCGCAGGCCTGGCCAGCCTGCGCGATCCCGCACTGGTGCCGCAGCGCCGTGCACGTACCGCGGCCACACGCAAGGACGTGATGGAGTTTCTCGCCAAGCAGGGCTACGCCTGCACCGCCTCGGAGAGCAACTGCTTCATGGTCGATGTGAAGCGCCCGGCCGCCGGCTTCAAGGACGACATGGCCACCCATGGCGTGTTCATCGGACGCAGCTGGCCGGTATGGCCGACCTGGTCGCGCATCACCGTCGGCACCGACGCGGAGATGGCACGCTTCAAGCAGGCCTTCGTGCAGGTGATCGCCGGCAAGCGCGGCCCGTTGCCGCTGCTGGACGCCACGGCCGCTGTGCATGATCCGATGGATGCTTTTTTCCGTTACGCATGAGGCGTTACTCTGGCACCACCGGCGCATGCGAACGCGCTGGTGTGGCCAGGCGCGCTGGGCGTCGCGCATCCCTTAACGCAGGAGTGTTCCCTTGAAAGTGTTTTCGACATTTGCCGTGCTTGGTCTGGTGCTGCTGGCGCCTTCGGCATGGGCGCGTACCTGCGCCGTCACCATCACCGGCAACGATCAGATGAAGTTCGACCAGAGCGCGATCAAGCTGGCACCCGACTGCACGCAGGTGGACCTCACGCTCAAGCACTCCGGCAAGATGGCCGCCACGGTGATGGGGCATAACTGGGTGCTGACCAAGTCCGCCGACTTCCAGGCAGTGGCCAATGCCGGCATACGCTCCACCATTGCCGACAGCTATCTGCCCAAGGCCGACGCGCGCGTGATCGCGCACACCAAGGTGATCGGCGGCGGCGACAGCACCACGGTGAGCTTTCCCACCAGCAAGTTGAGCAAGGGCGGCGATTACACCTTCTTCTGCTCGTTCCCCGGCCACTGGGCGATGATGAAGGGCACGCTGAGTTTTGGTTGAGCTGTCATGTGCCGCAGGTGTGCGTGGCCGCGGCAGGAGTGAAGTGTGAGGGAGCTGGCACGCGGTCACGCCGCGTGCTCCAGAGCGATCGCGACCGGAGTGGGCGGCAGCGCCAACCAGCGTCGTGGACGCTGCTTCTGGTTTCGGCGTTGGCGCATCAGCGTCTTTCGCCGAACGCGATGTAGTCTGCGTTTTTAACGGGCTTTCCCGGTCAATCGGTTGATCTACTCGTAGCTTGGCAAGGCGATGGCATTGGCGTCCCGTGCAAAATGGTTGTTGATGAACGACCTGAGTGCGGGCCGGCTGGCCAGGCGGATGGCGTTGCGCAGCACTGCCAGGCCGAAGCGGGTATGCGGCCACAGCAGGCGCGGGACCAGCTTGGGAATGTTCTGCCCCTGTTTGACGAAGGGACGCATGATGCGTTCGTAGTAAGCGAAGGCGGTTGCCGGCGTGTCCGACCTGGCAAGCTCCCCGGCAAGGACGTAGGCACCCACGATCGCAAGCGTGGTGCCGATGCCGGACAGTGCGGTCGGGCACCATGCCGCATCGCCGGTCAGGACCACCCGACCGTTGGACCAGCGGTCCATGCGTACCTGGCGCAGCACATCGAAGTAGAAGTCGTCGACGTCCGTCATCGCATCCAGGATGCGTGGAAACTCCCAGCCCAGCGCAGAGAACTGCGCACGAATGAAGGCGCGCTGCTGCGCCACGCTCCAGCTGTTCTCGTGACCGGGTCGCTTCTGGATGCCAAGATAGACTCCCAACTTGCCGTCGCGTGCAGGTTTCACCACCGCTCCCCGACCACCCAGCGTGTTGTATTGCCGCGCATAGACGCCGTCACTGGCGATCTGCGGAATGCTGAAGTAGGCAATCGTCAGGTCCATCCAGCGCGGCCGATTTTCTTCAGGGAAAACCAGCTCCCTGGTGTGCGAGCCGACGCCCTCGGCGATCACCACAAGTGCATAGGTTTCCTGATGGCCGCCGGCAAAGGTGACCTGGACGCCGCCGTCGTGCTGCTCAATGTGTTCGATGCTGTCACCGAAGCGGAAGCGCACTCCTTGCGCCGCTGCGGCCTCGTAGATGATCCGGGCGATATCGCCGCGGCGGATTTCCATCTCCGCGGTCGGGCCGCCGTCGGTGTCGGAGTGCGCCGCTTCGAAGCGGCCGACCACGTGATTGTCTTCGGTGACCCAATCGGTGCCGCGCTCCCGGGTGCTGCGTTCGAGCAGCAGCGCCTCCAGGCCCATCCGGCGCAGCACGTCTCGCGCGGTGCCGCGCACGTCCACGTTCTGTCCGCCGTCGCGGAACGCCGGCGCGCGCTCCACGACTTCAACATCGCGGCCATATCTGGCAAGCCACCAGGCCGTGGTGGTGCCGGCAACGCTGGCGCCTGTGACAAGGATACGAGCAGCCATGCTGTGAGCTCCCGATAAAAATACATCATACATGATGTATTTTTATCGACGGAAGCCAGTGCCGGCGCTGGCGGTCAGCCTGGCGACGTCTCCGCACTGCCGGGCGGGGCCGCTGCGCGCAACAACCCGCGTTGCAAGGCCTGCGCCAACGCGCTTTCGCGGCTGCGTGCATCGAGCTTGCGATAGAGGTTCTTCAAGTGGAACTTGACCGTGTTTTCCGACAGGTGCAGACAGCGTGCGATCTGCTTGTTGGAATACCCGCGTGCCAGCTGCGCGAGCACTTCCAGCTCGCGCTCGCTGAAGATGTCGCCGGCCGGGTCCTCGTCGCCGCTGAGGCGTTCGAGCAGAGCCTGGATGGTGAGTGCGCGGGTGGTGCCGCCGACGGTCTGCGGGTCGTGTTGACGCAGCGAGCGCAGCATTGCCTTGGCCGGCAGTCCGAGTTCGACGATCGCCTGCCAGCTTTGCGTCAGCGCCACATGATCGAGCGCGCTGTACAGATGCGGCAGCGCCGCGGCCAGTTCGCCACGCTGCTGCAGCACCAGGGCGATGCGTGCGCGGGTGCGCGCGAGGTGGCACAGATTGTCATTGGCCAGGCAGGCCTGTTCGATCTGGCCCAGGATGGTCAGCGCGGCGCTGCTGCGTCCGGCCAGCCGGTGCCAGCGTGCCAGCGCAAAGCCCATCGCCGCGCGATCGCGCCAGCGGTGGGGCGAGCGCAGCGTATGCGCCAGGCCGGATTCGCCGCCGGTACGGGCGATCACCACATCGATGGCGGCATTGCCCGGATGTTCCAGCAACAGCATCAAGCGCCATGCTGCCGCCAGCTCGGACAGGCGTGTCAGCTTGCGCCCGTGGGCGATCTGTTCGACGTGTTCGAGCAGCGCCAGTGCACTGCGCCCGCTGTGGTCGCGCACACGCTCCAGTCCCAGCGCGGTGCCGTAGGCGGAGGCCAGCACGTCCATGCCGCCGTCGTGCTGTTCCAGCAATTCCAGCGCCGGATGCAGCAGGTCGGCCGCATCGTCGTGGTGGCCGCGTTCGTAATGCAGTTGCGCGAGCAGACACTGGCCGGCGGCCTCCAGCACGCGATCCAGTTGCGGGGTGCGCGCGCACCAGTTCAGGGCCTGCCGATAACAGGCTTCGGCGTCGCCGAGTTGCCCGCGGTAGAAAAAGCTCTGGCCCAATGCCAGCAACGCCTGGCTTGCGCCCGGTTCGCTGCCACCGCGCTGCATCGCGTCGCGTGCGTTCAAGGCGTAGCGTTCGGCCAATGCAAAGGCGCCCTGCGCAATGGCGGTGGTGGCGCAGATACACAGCAGCATGCCGCGGCCCAGATGATCGTCTTCGTCCAGCGCGGATGCCTGCGCGGCGATCTGGGTCAGGCCATGCGGATTGCCGCAGATTTCGTCGAGGCGATCGCGCAACAGCGCCACCACCACCGTGTAGTCGCGCTGCAAGGGCTCACGCAGCGCCGCTGGAAAGTCGCGGAAGCGTTCCAGCAGCAGGCGCGCATGGCTGAATTCGCCGAGCCTTGCGTGCAGATGCGCCTGGGTGAGATTCAGCGCCGGGGTGTCGCGGATGGTGCGGTGTTCGAAATGCCGGAGCAGTGCGCGCACCTCGTGCGTGCCGTGGGTCAGCACCAATTGCCAGGTGCCGGCGCGCGCGATGTAGCTGGCGGCCAGGTCGCCGCACTCGGCACGCGATGCGTGCCGCACCGCTTCGGCCAGATGCTGATGCTCGCCAAACCAGCGTGCGGCCCGTTGATGCAGGTGCGTGGCTTGGCCGGGATGTTCGCGATCGAGCAGTTGCTGCAGGAAGTCGGCAAACAAGGGGTGATAGCGGAACCATTCGCGCTCGCCATCCATGGGCACCAGCAGGCCGTGGAAATGTTCCAGCCGCGCCAGCAGCCGGCCGCTGTCGTCGCGCTGGCGCACCGCATCGGCCAGCGCTGCGTTGACGCGCTCCAGTGGGCTGGTCCGCAACAGCAGATCGCGCGTGTCGGCATCCAGGTCGTTGACCACCTGTTCGGCCAGGTACGCGGCAATTTGTGCGCTGCGGCCGGAGAAACGCGCGGCCACCTCCTGTTGACGTTGCACGCCGCCCTCCAGCCACAGGCGCGCCAGATGCAGCGCCACCGGCCAACCTTCGGTGTAGCGCAGCAATTCGTCCACTACCGGCGCCGGGACCTGGGGCCCCAGCAGTGCCTGCGCCTCGTGCTCGTCCAGCGCCAGTTGCGCACTGCCGAGACGGCTGAGCTGTGCCTGCAGGTCCAGCCGCTCCAGCGGCAGTGCCGGCACGCGCCGGGTGGCCAGCAGCAGGTGCAGGCGTCCGCCGCCGTGTTCGACCAGCCGCAGTACCAGCTCGTCGACGATGCCGCTGCCGAGCCGGTCATAATCGTCAAGAATCACGCTGATGCGCCGTGGCGCCGCGCGCAGCGCGCGGATCAGCACCGTCACCGCCTCGCGCGGATCCTGGTCGCGGTTGTGCAGCACTGCGGCGCACAGCGCCGGATCTGCACCTGCGTGCTGGATCGCCAACGCCAGATGGCCAAGGAAGCGCGCGGCATCGGCGTCCTCTTCGTCCAGCGACAGCCAGGCCACGGCCGCGTGCTCGCGTGCGCGCAGCTGCGCATGCCACTGCGCCAGCAGCGTGGTCTTGCCGAACCCAGGCGGTGCCAGCAGCAGGGTGAGTGGCCGGGCCTGGGCCTGATCCAGCGCCGCCAGCAACGCGCCGCGCACCACCGCACCGGTACGCGGCAGCGGCGGCTCCAGCTTGCTGGCAAGCAGCCAATCGGGAAGGGCGGAATCGCGCGACGGTGAGGGGCGCGGTGTGAGCAACGCAACAGGCTTGAGCATGAGGCGAGGGCGGCCCTGGCAAGCGTCGGCAGCGCGCCGGCTCGACACGCTGCAGATCGTGATGAAACAGCGGCGATGCAGATGGCGTCACCGTGACCGGCGACAACGTCATATCGGCTGCTTCGAGGGTCCCCACCCATGCCCATCCGTGGACACCTTTCAGAAAGGTATGACAGCCACAAGACAAAAGCAAAGCTTGTCGTTGCGCCGCCGCCTGAATGGCGCAAGCGATGGCGCAGGGTGCGTGCAAGCGCCAGGCAACAGCCGAGTCCATCCGGACGCCATGGGCCCGGACACGACGCCGGCGCCGCGCCTGTTCAGCGTCGGCGCGGAGTCGAGATACACATCAGCCATCGCCGATGGCGCGAGCCTTGCGGCCAGCGCCATCGGTGAGCATCGCGAGGCACGCGATCACGCCTGGCTTTCAACGCCACACAAGGTCAGCGTGTCCGCGCCAGCTCGCAGACAAGACGACGTCCGAAGACGCCTCAGTGCGCCACTTCCGCAAACGCCTCGCGCGCGGCGGCCAGCGTGGCCTCGATCACTGCCGCGTCGTGCGCGCTGGACATGAAGCCGGCCTCGTACGCCGACGGCGCCAGATACACGCCCCGCTGCAGCATCGCGTGGAAGAAACGATTGAAGGTGGTGATGTCGCAGGCAGTGGCCTGCGCGTAGCTCTCCACGATCTCGTCGGTGAAGAACAACCCGAACATGCCGCCGACCTGATTGGTGGTGACGGCAATGCCGGCCGCGCGCGCGGCATCTTCCAGTCCTTCGCACAACACGCTGGTGGCCTCGCTCAGGCGGGCATGGAAGCCGGGCTCCTGCACCAGCTCCAGCATCGCCAGACCGGCCGCCATCGCCACCGGGTTACCCGACAAGGTGCCGGCCTGGTAGATCGGGCCGGCTGGGGCAATCTGCTCCATCAAGTCACGCCGGCCGCCGTACGCACCCACCGGCATGCCGCCGCCGATGATCTTGCCGAAGGTGCTCAGGTCCGGGGTGACCCCGTAATGCGCCTGCGCGCCACCGAGCGCGACGCGGAAACCGGTCATCACCTCGTCGAAGATCAGCAGTGCGCCATGCCGGGTGCACAGCGTGCGCAGATGCTGCAGGTAGCCGGCCTGCGGCGGAATGCAGTTGGCGTTGCCGACCACCGGCTCGATGATCACTGCCGCCACGTCGGCGCCGATCTCGTCGAACAGGGCGGTGGCGCCTTCGAAGTCGTTGAAGCTGAGTGTCGCGGTCAACTCGCTGAGGCCGGACGGCACGCCCGGCGAGGTCGGCACGCCCAGGGTCAGCATGCCGCTGCCGGCCTTGACCAGGAACGAGTCGCCATGGCCGTGATAGCAGCCTTCGAACTTGACGATGCGGTTGCGCCCGGTGGCGCCGCGCGCCAGGCGCACCGCCGACAGCGTGGCTTCGGTGCCGGAATTGACCATGCGCACCATCTCGCAGGACGGCACCAGCCGGTGGATCGTCTCGGCCATGGTGACTTCGGCCGCACACGGCGCACCGAAGGACAGGCCGTCGCGGATCGCGCGCTCCACCGCTTCGCGCACCGCCGGGTGATTGTGGCCGGCAATCATCGGCCCCCACGAGCCCACGTAGTCGATGTAGCGGTTGTCGTCCACGTCGTACAGATACGGGCCATCGGCGCGCGCCACGAAGAACGGCTCGCCGCCGACCGACTTGAATGCACGCACCGGTGAGTTGACGCCGCCGGGCAGCAGCGTCTGCGCCTGGGCGAACAGGGCGTGGGAGCGGGTGTGGTTCATGCGCGCAGATCCTTGAGTGGTACCGAGTGGGGGCGGCGCGGCCCGACTGCGGGCAGCGCACTCGCCATTGTCAGGCTTGCGGCCCCCGTCCGCCTACCCACCAGGTGCCTGCCTACCCGTCGGAGCGGACGGGTAGGGCAGCCCGGCTGCCTATGATCGAACGGGACGGTATCGACGGTTTGGCATGAGCAGATGACCCGCGGTCATTGGCCTCCTGCGGCGGATGTTCAGAGAGTGTGATTCCGGTAGCCATTGGCGCCGTTCATTTTTGTCGCGTTGCCGACAGTTCCAGACTTGGGGGAGACAGCATGAACCGTAGTATCCAGAAGCGTGCCTTGGCGTTGGCGCTGGTCGTGGCCATGGGGAGCGTCCACGCGCAGTCCACCAGCGGCAGCATCGTCGGCAGCGTGGGGCAGAGCAGCGGCACCAGCGTGCTGGTGGAAAACAACAGCGGGTTCAGCCGCGAAGTACCGGTGGATGCGCGCGGCCGTTACACCGCCGGCAACCTGCCGCTGGGCACCTACAAGGTCACCGTCAAGCGCGACGGCGCGGTGGTGGAGACGCGCGAGAACGTCGCGATCACCGTCGGCGCCAACACCGACGTCTCGTTCGCTGCCGCGTCGGGCAGCGGCATGCAGACCCTGGACAGCGTGACCGTCACCGCCGCAGGCCTGACCACCATCGACGTCAGCAGCGTGGACACCCGCACCGTGGTCACCGCCGAGCAGCTGCAACAGCTGCCGCTGGGCCGCACCGCCGAGGCAATCGCGCTTCTCGCACCGGGCGTGGTGGTCAACAGCGGCGGTTTCGACAATGGCCCGCTCGGCGGCTCGCTGCCCAGCTTCGGCGGCTCGGCCGCCAGCGAAAACGCCTATTACCTCAACGGTTTCAACACCACCACCATCAGCAACAACCTGGGCGGCCTGACCCTGCCGTACGGCGCCATCGACCAGCAGGAAATCTTCACCGGCGGCTACGGCGCGCAGTACGGCCGCGCCAATGGCGGCGTGATCAACCAGATCGGCAAGCGCGGCACCAATGAGTGGAAGTTCGGCGCGGCGGTGATCTGGGAGCCGAACGGTCTCAAGGCCAATCAGCGCGACATCTATTGGCGCCCGGACAGCCAGGGCAGCACGATCAACAACGCCGCCTACCGCTACGCGCGCTCGGCCAATGGCCTGTATCAGCCGGCGAGCGAGGCCGAAGCCAACCAGACCACCTACAGCGCCTATGTCGGCGGGCCGATCATCCAGGACAAGCTGTTCTTCTTCCTGGCTGCCGAACAGGTGGATTCGGACGGCGTACGCGTCGGCACCAATCGCGACACCGACAACGGCCGCACCGGTGGTCTGACCGACTACGACTACAAGCAGAAGCGCTGGTACGCCAAGGTGGACTGGAACATCACCGACAACCACCTGATCGAAGTGACCGGCGCCAGCGACGAGGCAGAGACCAATGGGTCGATCTACCGCTACGACTACCTGGCGCGTGAGCGTGGCAGCTATATCACTAACGACGCGACCTGGAAGACCGGCCCGACCCTGTTCACCGGCAAGTACACCGGCTATCTCAGCGACAACCTCACCGTGACCGCGCTGTACGGCAAGATGAAAACGCCTGACGAGCTGACTCAGTACAACTACAACGCTGAGAATGGCCCCTTCATTGACAGCACCGCATTGCAAAATCCTGCCTACACGGGCGGTACTCCCATAGAAGGACGGCAGCCGGTAAATACGGCGATCACGTCGCCTGATCGTGCCTACAAGAAGGACAATCAGCGTCTGAACCTTGAGTGGCGCATCGGTCACCACACGCTCAACTTCGGTATCGACAACCAGAAGTCCGAGGGTATCGATGTTGGTTCCCAATTACGTGGCCCTGGATACTCGTGGACCTACGGCCAGACCGATGATCCTAACGGTGTAGGGACGGGCGGGCTGGTCAGCCAGTCGGCCAACGAAGCCGGCGGCATCGGCGCACCGAGCCCGGGCCTGGTCGATCCGGTCAACGGGTCCAGCGGCTATTACGTGGTCCGCAACATCAACACCAGCCTGTATTCCTACGAGGCCAAGCAACGCGCCTATTACATCGAAGACAAGTGGCAGGTCACCGACAACCTGCTGCTGAGCATCGGCCTGCGCAAGGACGAGTTCACCAACTACACCCCGTTCGGCGACCCATACATCGAAGTGGATAACGCCTGGGCGCCGCGGCTGGGCTTCAGCTGGGACGTCAACGGCGATTCCAGCCTGAAGGTGTTCGGCAACGTGGGCCGTTATTACCTCGGCCTGCCGTTGTCGGCAGTGAGCCTGTTCACCCCGGCCACCACCACCGATACCTACTTCACCTACAGCGGCATCAACGCCGATGGCACGCCGATCCTGGCGCAGCAGCTGGGGTCGGCCGTGTCGGCCAACTCGCGTTTCGGCCGCATCGCCGACGTGCGCACCGCGGTGGTCAAGGACATCGAGGGCGAGAACCAGGACGAGGTCATCCTCGGTTTCACCAAGCAGCTGGACACCGGCTGGGTGCTGGGCGTGCGCGGCACGCATCGCCGGCTCAATGCGGGGATCGACGATCAGAACTACGACGTTTCCAATACGGCGTTGATTGCCGCTGCGGCCGCCCAGGGTGTCACCATCGACTTCTCGCAGGTTGCCGGTGCATCGCTGATCAATCCGGGCCAGACCAACACCTGGGGCGTGATCGGCACCGATGGCCAGTTCCATGAGGTGTCGGTGAGCCGCGAGGCGGCCGGCTTCCCGAAGTTCAAGCGCAATTACTCGGCGGTCGAATTCAATCTGGAACGTCCGTTCGACGGCAAGTGGTACGCCAAGGTCAACTACGTCTGGTCGCATAGCTACGGCACCACCGAAGGTCAGGTGCGTTCTGACCTGTGGCGCACCGGCGGCGCTTTGGGCAGCTACCAGGGCCAGGCCTCGGTTTCCACCACGCAGAGCTGGGACCACGCGGCGCTGATGGAACACTTCAACGGCGATCAATCCAACGATCACCGTCATCAGCTCAAGCTGTTCGGTTTCTACCAGTTCACTCCGCAATGGGGTGCGTCGGCCAACTTCAGCCTGATCTCGGGCGCGCCGCACAATTGCCTGGGCAACTACTACGGCGACAACTACACCGGCACCGACCCGGCCGGCTACGGTGGCAGCGCGATCACCGGCGGTCCTTACCACTACTGCTACAACCCGGAGACCGGCACCGGCGTGGCGTCGCCTCCCGGCTCGCAGGGGCGGCTGGGCTGGATCGCGCAGCTCGACATGGGCGTGACCTACAAGCCGGCATTTGCCGCCGGCAAGCTGGCACTGCGCTTTGACGTGTTCAACATCACCAACGAGCAGACCGCAACCAACATCTACCCGTTCTCGCAGCTGCCCGACAACACCACCAACCCGCTCTGGGATCAGGTAGTGGCCTACCAGGCACCGCGCTCGGGCCGGGTGACATTGAGCTACGACTTCTAATCGCGCCAGGCGATAAGGTCGGTCCCGGCAGCGACGCGTGATGGCACGCGTCGCTGCCTTGTTGTCTGTACGTCACGTCGCCATTCGTATGCGCTGATGGAGGATTGGTCGCGCGCATAGATCAGTCGTAAAGCGGTTGATCTGCAGTTTGGCTGCGGGCCCCTTGCCCGCCCACCACCGCAGGACACGCCGCAAGTACGTCCGTGTAGGCTCTTACGCGGCATCCATGCCGCGTAAGGTCCCGCGACGGTGAGCGGGCAAGGACCAGTCGGGAGGGTTGGTGCGCCTGGTTAAGAACAGAGCATGACGCGCGTTGTTCGGATGACGTCGCGTCCGAAACCCCGTTGCAGTTCGAGCAACAGGCAGGCTTTAGGCATGCACCCTACGACTTTCTGAGTACCTCACGCAGGTCTGGCAACAAGCAGGTTTTTCACCTGGCCACCGGCAAATTTCCTAGTGCGGTGTCCTTGCCGATTGCGGGGCCCTTGGCGGCGTGGATGCCGCCAAGCAGCCTCCATGGACGGATTCACGGCGTGTCCCACGAGCGCTGAGGGCAGCGCGCGCTCGACCCACCGAGCTTTTGATTGCATCCAATAAACGACGCTTCGACTCGAGTCTCGGTCTCTTGCGTCTTCGCTTGCGCGTGTCGCGGGTAACGTCTGTCGTCTGCCAGCCACGCTAGCGTGCAAACCCGGCCCGATATGCCTGCACTGCCGCGAGTGGGTCCGGCGCGGCGTACACGCCGCTGACCACTGCAATCAACTCGGCACCTGCAGCCACCAAGCCGGGCACCTGCGCAGCCGCGATGCCACCGATCGCCACGCGCGGCACTCCCAGCGCTGCGGCTTGCTGCAGCAACGCCGGCGTGGCGCGACGTGTCGTCACCTTGGTGGTGGTCGGGAAGAACGCGCCGAAGGCCACATAGCTGGCGCCGGCCGCGACCGCTGCGCGCGCGCGCGCGATCTCGTCGTAGCACGACACCCCGATGATGGCCTGTTCGCCCAACAGTGCACGCGCCGCGGCCGCCTCGCCATCGTCTTCGCCCAGGTGCACGCCTTGCGCGCCCACCTGTCGTGCCAGCTGCGCATCGTCGTTGATGATCAACGGCACGCCGTGCGCAGCGCACGCCTCGCGCAGCGCGCTGGCCTGTTCCAGGCGCAGCGCCGCGGTGGCCTGCTTGTTGCGGTACTGCAGCCAGGTGACAGCGGGCAGCAGCGGCAAGGTGCGCGCGATCAGGCGTGCGGTGTCGGGTTCGTCGGGCGTGATGAGGTAGACGCCGCGGGCGTTGTGCAGGTCGGACATGGCAGCGCTTCCGGAAGCGGTGGGTGGGATGGGACAATGCAGCCCCACCGTTGCGTGACCGCGATTATCCGATGAGCGAGACATCCACGACCACCTACCGCACCTGGATGTGCGTCGTCTGCGGGTTTCTCTACCACGAGGCCGACGGCATCCCCGAAGAGGGCATCGCCCCGGGCACCGCCTGGCAGGACGTTCCCGACACCTGGACCTGCCCGGATTGCGGCGTGACCAAGGACGACTTCGAGATGGTCGAGATCGACTGAGGTCCTGGCTGGGTCGCTGCGTTTTTCGCGCCACAACATCGCCGGCACACGTTCGCATGGTGCTGGCGAGGGCCTTGCAGGCTGTGTTTTCAGTGCGCGCGCGCGCGCTGACTGTTCAGTTCGACCAGATGTTCGTGCAGATTGGCCGCGTCCTGCGCACTGGGATTGAGCTGCAGATAACGCGACAGATCGTGGCGTGCGCCGTTGCGGTGGCCCAGATGCAGATAGGCCATGCCGCGATCGCGTAGCGCCTCGGGCTGGTCCGGCACCAGCTTCAGGATGCGGTCGGCACTGCGCGCGGCGCGGTCCCAGTGTTCGGCATCGGCGTAGACGCCGTGCAGATTGCGCAGGATGCGGATCAGGATCGCGCGATGCGGTGCGGGGTCGAGAATCTGCGCCAGGGCGCGGTCGTCGGGGATCTCGCCACCCAGGTGCGGACGAGCGCGCTCGCGCAGCTCGTCCACGCCCAGCGGGCGGCCGCCGTTGAACGGATCCATGACCAGCACGCCGTCGTCCACCGGCAAACGCACCAGGAAATGCCCGGGAAACGACACGCCCGCCAGCGGAATGCCCAGCCGGCGCGCCACTTCGATCTGCACCATCGCCAGCGAGATCGGGTTGCCCAGCCGGCGTTCGAAGACCTGGTTGAGGTAGCTGTTGCGCGGGTCGTAGTACTCGTCGTGATTGCCCGAATAGCCCAGCTCGTCGAACAGGTAGCGATTGACTGCGGCCATCTTCAGCGGCCACAGGTCGATCGCCTCCACCTCGCGGCGCAGGTGCTCGACGTGGCTTTGCACCAGCGTGTCGTACAGCTCGGCGTCCAGCTGCGGATACTCGTCGCGCGCAATCAGCAGCGCGGTGGACATCAACGGCACTGCGTCGTCGTCCAGGCTGGCGAGCGCGGTCCAATGGGGAAGTGGGAGCATGTCGACCATGCTGCCAAGAGTGTCGGCAAGCGGCGCGTGGTTCAAGTCCGGTACTTCCTGACAGGAAGGGCCTGTCGCGTGAGATTCACTTGAGCTTTGGGATATCCGGGCTCAGGGTCAGGCTGGCGCCGTCCTGCAGGTTGAGCCTGGCGGCCTGGCCGGCATTGAGTTCCAGCACGTACCGGGCCGGGCGCTTGCTGGGGTAGGGCGGGCAGGCGTCGCCGGCCGAACACGGCGGCACGTCGCGCTGCTGCGACACCAGCCGGCGCTCATTGTCGAAATACAGGATATCCAGCGCGATCTTGGTGTTCTTCATCCAGTACGCCAGCGGTTCCTGGCGGTCGTGGACGAACAGCATGCCGTGATCGTCCGCCATGGCATCGCGAAACATCAGGCCTTTGGCGCGGTCGGCATCGTTCTGCGCCAGCTCCACCTGGTAGCGCGTGCCGGCCAGTTCCACCCAGGTGCCGCCGCTGCTGGCGCAGCCGCTGAGCAGGATCAACAACGCAAGGGTGAGGAGGCAAAGACGGCGCATGCGGCATACCAGTAGGCGGGGATGCCGCACCATCTGCCAAGCGGCTGCGTGCGTCAAGCCGCTGTAGTGCGGTGTACCGTCATCGCAGGTAACGGGAGTCCGGCCCGCTGCCGCTTCGCAACGCGGGCCGCTACTGCGTATGCGCGTGCTTGCACGCGGTCGCTCAGATCACCCGCGGCGGCTCGCCACCGACGATCACCACATCGGCCGGGCGACGCGCGAACAGGCCCACGCAGACCACGCCGGGAATCTGGTTCAGGCTGCGCTCCAGCGCCACCGGGTCGGTGATCTGCAGGTTGTGCACGTCCAGCACCACGTTGCCGTTGTCGGTGACCACGCCATCGCGCCATACCGGCTGACCGCCGGTGAGCGCCAGGATCTGGCGGGCCACCAGGCTGCGCGCCATCGGAATCACTTCCACCGGCAGCGGGAATTTGCCCAGCACCGGCACCTGCTTGCTCGGGTCGACGATGCAGATGAAGCGCTCGCTGGCCTCGGCAATGATCTTCTCGCGCGTCAACGCCGCGCCGCCGCCCTTGATCAGGCAACGATTCGGGTCGCACTCGTCGGCGCCATCCACATATAGCGACAGATTGCCGGTGTGGTTGAGATCCAGCACCTCGATGCCGTGGCGCCTGAGCTGCGCGCTGCTCTGCTCGGAGCTGGACACCGCCCCCTTGATGCGGTGGCTGATGCGGCCCAAGGCATCGATGAAGTAGGCCACCGTCGAACCGGTACCGACCCCGACGATCATGCCGTCTTCCACGTAATCGATCGCTTTTTCGGCGGCCAGGCGTTTTGCTTCGGACATTTGGGGGCTCGGGATTGGGGAATCGGGAATCGGGATTGGGGAATCGCAAGAGCGGCTGGGCTGAGCGGGATTTGCAAATCGCAAACCCCGAATCTCTACTCCCGGCTACTCCATCGCCAGCAACAATTTCCACTGCGCGGCGGTCACCGGCAGGATCGACAGGCGGTTGCCGCGGGCGATCAGAGGGAAGCCTTCGCCCAGGGCGTCGGCCTGCTGCTTGATTTCGTCCAGTGCGATCGTGCGCGTGAGCTTGCGCTCGAAGGCCACGTCCACCAGCATCCAGCGCGGATCTTCGCGGGTGGCCTTGGGGTCGTGGTAGTCGGATTTGGGATCGAACTGGGTGTCGTCCGGATATGCGGCGCTGGCGACCTTGGCGATGCCGACAATACCCGGCACCTTGCAGTTGGAGTGGTAAAACAACACCCCGTCGCCGACATGCATGCCGTCGCGCATGAAGTTGCGTGCCTGGTAGTTGCGCACGCCGTTCCAAGGTTCGGTGCCGACGCGTTCCAGATCATCGATGGAAAACGTGTCCGGCTCGGACTTCATCAACCAGTAGCGCTTGCGGGCAGTCATTCGGAAACGGCGTCGTCTTTCAGGAAGGTGGCGTGTTCGGTGCAGATCGCATCCACCGCCACGTCCCAGGATTCGATGGGCAGGGCGGGTCGCTGCTGCGCGGCGAAGCCGACGCCGACCAGCCAGGGCGGCGGCGTCTGGCGATGCCGGAACGCGAAGCTGCGATCATACCAGCCGCCTCCCATGCCCAGCCGCCGGCACTGCGCGTCGAAGCCGGTCAACGGCGTCACCACCAGCGCCATCTCCTCGGGTGCAAGCAGCGCGGCGCGTGCCACGTCCGGCTCGGGGATGCCGTAGCGGTTGCTGACCAGCCCCTGGCCCGGCCGCCACGGCGCAAAGCGCAGGACGCGCCCGTCCAGCACCGGCAGGCAATAGCGCACGCCGGCCGGCAGGCTCAGTTGCCAGCGATGCAGCGCGATTTCACCATCCATCGCCCAGTACCCGGCCACCGCGCCGGTCTGCGGCGCGAACGGCAGCGCCAGCAGGCGCTCGGCCAGCGCATCCGCGGCTGCCAGGCGCTGCGCTGCGGGCAGGCTGCGGCGCAGCGCGCGCAACTGCTGGCGCAAGGCGTCTCGGTCGTCGGTCATGGCGTCTCGCAGCGATAGGCGGAGGGATATTGTCGATGGCGTGGACGCGCCTGCCTAGCTGCGTGTGTCCCACCGATCGCCGGTGCCGGCAAGTCTCTCGCCTGTCGCTGAGCGCGTGCGTGCAGCACTGGCAACGTTGCGGCGCACGCATGTCTTGGCGTAGTCATTGCAACAGCGGCGCAGTCGAACTGCGCGTGCCGTGCGTTTCAGATACGCAAAAAGAAACGGCGCCCGAAGGCGCCGTTTCAGATTTGCATTCTCCGCCGTGAACGATGCGGGCGAAACGACCTTGAACCCGGGGTTCAAGTGGGGACGTTGTGAGGCCTTCGGGCTTCCCGCTACAAGGCGGACTTGCACTCCCGGCTTCGTCGCGCCCCCGTGGTCGTAATTAAGGGACAAGGCGAATGTTTTGCACGCTGTCGTTTACAGCAGAGAACGCAGGTGAAGTATAGACCTCTGCTGCGCGATGGCTAGCCCATTCGTCGGCCGGCGCAATTGAAAGTTCATATTTGCGACGACAGCGCGAACTGCACCTCAACGCGGCGTGTCGGACACGCTGTCCAGGCGGCGATTCAAGCTGTCCAGCGTGTTGGCCAGTTCACGGTCGTACAACGCTTGCTGATCGCGCAGCTGCTGCAATTCGTGCGCCAGATTGAGTGCGGCCAGCACCGCAACGCGGTCCACCGCTGCCATGCGATTGCTGCCGCGAATCTCGCGCATGCGCAGATCCAGCAGGCGCGCCGCAGCGGTGAGGCTCTCGCGTTCGTCGGCGGTGACGCCAACGGTGTATTCACGATCCAGAATACGCACGCTGACCGGCTCGTTGTTGCTCACGTGTGCTGCTCCAGGGATTTCAACCGCACGATCATCGCTTCCACGCGCGAGCGCGCCTGTTCGTTCTTGGTCAGCAATTGCGCGCGCTCGCCGATCAACTGTTCCTGCTGGTGACGCAGGCTGCGGTTCTCGTCGGTCAACCGCTGGCTGCGCTCGACCAGGGCTTCCACACGGGCGGCAAGTGCGCGGATCTGGGCGAGGGCAGCGGCGTTGTCCATGCGCTCACGATAGGGGCGCGTGCGCGCGGCGGTCAAGCGCCCGATCGCAGCCCGCTTACCCGCCGTCAGGCCAATCCCGACAAGGGCTTGCGCCGCGGCCGGCGCGGCCGGCGTTACGCGCGTAGACCCCGTAGGGAACGCGCCGCTGGCGGCCGACGCGGGGTGCCTTGATACACTGGGAAGTCAAATCGCCGGCCCATGCGCCGGCACCTCCTGTTCCCAGCCTGGATGACCCGATGGATCTGCCCGATGTAACCGCTGTGCAAAACGAAAGTCGCCAGCTGGAGTTGGCTTCCTCCGCAGCGGAGTTGCATGGCGGGCTGTGCGGGTGGCTCTCCGGTGGGGGTGCCGACAGCGGCGACTGGCTGGCGCGCATCCTGGCCGACACCGCGCAGGTGGCACCCAGGCAGGGCGGGGCGCTGGACCAAATGCGGCAGGCCACGGTGGCGCAGCTGGAAGACCGCGATTTCGCTTTCGAATTGTTGCTGATCGACGACGGCGCACCGCTGGCGGCGCGCACCGATGCCTTGTTCGACTGGTGTCGTGCCTTTCTGGGCGGCTTCGGCCTGGCGGCGCAGCAGCGCCCGGCACTGACCGAAGAGGGCGAAGAGGCGCTGCAGGACCTGGCGCGGCTGGCGCAGGCGTCCAGCGACGATTTCGATGCGGCCGACGAAGACGACACCGCCCTGGCGGAGATCGAGGAGTTCGTGCGCGTGGCGGTGCTGTTGCTGCATGGCGACTGCGTGATGGGGCCGCGCTTCCGCCAACGTCTGAACTGACCGCACGACCGCCATGAAAAAACTCACCGGGATCGGCGCGGCCGAGTACGCGCGTCGGCGCAAGCAGCTGATGCAGATGGCCGGCGATCAGGCCATCCTGATCCTGCCGGCCGCGCCCGAGCGGGTGCGCAGCCACGACACCCACTACCCGTATCGGCAGGATTCGGATTTCTGGTATCTGAGCGGCTTCCCGGAGCCGGAAGCGGTGCTGGTGCTGGTGCCGGGCCGCAAGCATGGCGAGGCGATCCTGTTCTGCCGCGAGCGCGATGCCGAGCGTGAGGCCTGGGATGGCCCGCGCGAGGGCCAGGAAGGCGCGGTGGAGCGCTACGGCATGGACGATGCGTACCCCATCGACGATGTCGACGAGATCCTGCCGGGCCTGCTGGAAGGGCGCAGCCGCGTCTATTACCACTTCGGGCGCGATGTCGACTTCGACCTCAAGCTGATCGGCTGGCTCAAGCGCGTGCGCGAGCAGGTGCGCCACGGCGCGCAGCCGCCGCACGAATTCCTCGAGCTCGGGCATCTGCTGCACGAGCAGCGGCTGTTCAAGTCGCGCGACGAAATCGCCTTGATGCAGCACGCCGCCGACATCAGCGTGCGCGCGCATCGCGCCGCCATGCGGCTGGCGCGGCCGGGTGTGCACGAGTACGAACTGCAGGCCGAGGTGGAGTGCGCGTTCCGCGCCGCCGATGCGTGGCCGGCGTACGGCAGCATCGTCGGCACCGGCAGCAATGCCTGCGTGCTGCACTACCGCGCCAACAATGCGCGCAGCCGCGATGGCGAACTGGTGCTGATCGATGCCGGCGCCGAGTACCGCGGCTACGCGGCCGATATCACCCGCACCTTTCCGGTCAACGGCCGTTTCACCCCGGCGCAGCGTGCGCTGCACGATCTGGTCGGCGCTGCGCAGGCTGCCGCGCTGGCGCAGGCGCGCCCTGGCGTGCCCTACGAAGCCGGGCATCTGGCCGCGGTGCAGACCCTGACCGAGGGGCTGCTGCAGCTGGGCCTGCTCAAGGGCAAGCTGGAGCGCAATATCGCCGACGGCCATTACAAGCGCTTCTATCGGCACAAGACCGGCCACTGGCTGGGGCTGGATGTGCACGATGTGGGCGACTACCGGTTGGCTGGCGACTCGCGTCTGCTCGAGCCCGGCATGGTGTTCACCATCGAGCCGGGACTCTATATCTCCGCTGACGACACCACGGTGGAGGCCAAGTGGCGCGGCATCGGCATCCGCACCGAAGACAATGTGCTGATCACCGCCGACGGCCATCGGGTGCTGACCGATGCGCTGGCGCGCAGCGCCGACGAGATCGAAGCGGAGATGGCGGACCGCGACGCGTTGCGCGCATAGCGCGGTCATGCCGCGATGAGCGGCCGTGACCTGGATCGGTGCATTGCCTTGCGAGCAACACGCGCATTACCGGTTTGGTTGAGATTGCGCGGCGTATCCGGCTGAGGGCGGCGGCGCTCGGGCCGCGCCGGGCGCCTTGCAGGCATGAGGCGCCCGGACGCTTTGCTGTGGGCCGTTCTACTGGCCGAGTTGTGGTGTCTGGGTGCGTTCGGGCTGCTGGACCTGTTCGCCTGGCGTCGCCAGTTGCTGTGCGCGTGCGAACGACTGCGCTTCCGGCGTGCTCAATGCCTGTTCGGTCTTCATGTGCGCGCGCAGATGCGCCGGGTTGGCCGGGTCGCCCTGCACCACGAACACGTTTTCGCCACCGTGTACACCGCGATTGTTGGCCTCGCTCATCAGCACATGATCCACGCGCGACAGGCCGCCTTCCTTGGCCAGCGGCAACAGGGCGGCGCTGAGCCGGTCGCTGGTCTGGTCGGGTGTGCGTCCATGTGCCGCATCGATTGCATGCACGCCGCGCTGGATCTGTTGATACATCGGATGGTCGGGGTGCGAGGACTGGCGTGGATCGTTCATGGCAATGCTCCGTGCGGTGCGGAAGGATTCAAGGGGCGGCAAACACCGGGCGGGTCAGGTTTTCGGGCGCGCCATCGGTGCACGCCACCTCGTCTTCGATACGGATGCCGCCGTAGGGTTTGAACTGCGCAACGCGCGCCCAGTCGACGCTGGCGGCGTGGCCGTTCTTCTTCACTTCGTCCAGCAGCATGTCGATGAAGTACACGCCCGGTTCGATGGTGACCACCATGCCCGCTTCCAGCACGCGGGTCAGCCGCAGATACGGGTGGCCGGCGGGGCGTTCGATGCGGCCGCCGCGGTCGCTGGCCGCAAAGCCTGCCACGTCGTGCACCTGCAGGCCGATCAGATGGCCAAGCCCGTGCGGGAAGAATGCAGCGCTGACGCCGGTGGCGAGCGCAGCTTCCGGCGACACGGTGAGGATGCCGAAGTCCTTGAGGATGCCCATCAGGGCCAGATGCGCATCCACGTGCAACTGCTTGTAATCCACGCCGCTGCGCACGCCCTGGCCCATGCGCACCTGTGCGGCATCCACCGCATCGATCAGGGCCTGGAATTCGCTGCCGGGGTCGGCGGCGTAGGTGCGGGTGATGTCGCTGGCATAGCCGTAGGCCGAAGCACCGGCATCGATCAGGAAGCTGCGCAGCGGCTGCGGCGGCTGCTGGCCGAGTTCGGTGTAGTGCAGCACCGCGCCGTGCTCGTTGAGCGCGATGATGTTGCCGTAGGGCAGTTCGTTGGCGTCCTGACCGACGGCGGCGCAGTAGGCCATATGGATGCCGAACTCGCTCTGGCCGGCGCGGAAGGCCGCTTCGGCGGCGCGATGGCCGCGCACTGCCAGCTGCTGGGCGATGCGCAGCAAGGCCAGTTCGTACGGCGTCTTGAACGCGCGCTGGTAGTCCAGGTAATCGAGCACCGGCTGCGGATTGTTGGGCACATACGCACCGAGCGCGCTCTGCGCCTCGCCCAGGATGGCGCAACGGTCGATCTGCCTGGGCAGCAGCGCCAGGGCCTGGTCCGGGGTGCGGATGATGTGGATGTCGCAGTGCTCCACCCACCAGCCGCTGGGCGCCTCGGGCACCACATGCCAATAGTCCAACGGCTGGCAGAAGATCAGCATCGGGCGCTTGCCCGGGGTGTAGACCAGCCAGCTGTTGGGCACCCGCGTCAGCGGCACCCAGGCCTTGAACTGTGGATTGACCGCGTAGGGATAGTCGCGGTCGTCGAACACCTGGTAATGCAGGCTGCCGCTGGGCACCACCAGGTGGTCGAAGCCGCCGCGCTGCAGCGCCTCGTCGGCGCGCGCGGTCAGCGTGCGCAGGTGGTCGGAATACAGGTGGCTCAAGGACGGCTGGGGCATGCGGGGCTCGATCGGCGATGCAAAGACAGGTCGCGATTTTGCCGTAATCGTGGTGATGCTGTCCTTCAGCCCAGCATGTGTTCTTCGGCGATCCAGGCGCGCAGGCGTTGGCGATGCGGCTCGGACATGGTCAGGAAGCGGAAGCCGGCCCAGGCCTGCCCGGGTGCGTGCGCGGCTTCGCTCCACAACAGATGCACGCCGACATCGATCTCGGTGGCGCGGCCGATGCGCTCGGGCAGGCTGAAGCGCAATTGATACAGGGCGTCGTCATGCAGCGGAACCGAGGCCAGCAGCAGCATGCCGGTTTCCGAGACATTGCCGACCCGGCCAATCTGCGCCTCGCTGAGCATGTCGGTCACCGGTATCAGGTCGGACGGCTGGCGGCGCGGTGCGCGGCGGGTGTCCTGGATCATGGGTTGACCTCTGCAATGGGCGCCTGACCGGCCAGGCTGCGCAGCGTGCGCACGGTGGCATGCCAGGCGCGGTCGATCAGGCGCGATTTCTCTTCGACCAGCAGGCGTGCGTGGCCACCGGCCATCAGCCGCGACAGGCCATCCAGCGAGTGCTCGGCGACCTTTTGCCCACGTTGATTGACGAACAGCGCGTTGCCGGTCATCGGGCTGTACCAGGACAGCCGTTGCCGACGTAGGTCGCCCTGCTGGTTGATCACGAACTCGAACCAGCTGCCGAACGGCAGGCTGCGCAGCTGCGTGTAGCAGGCCTCTTCGGCCGGCGAACGCGGGCCGGCGATGTCCTTGCGCGGTGTGCTGTCGCCCTGGTCGCCCAGCCGCGTGCGCGCCTTGAGCCTGGTGGCGAGCTCGGTGCGCGAGGTCGTCTCGTCCTCGCCGCCGGGCGTGGACAGGCGCCGCGCAATCGCCGCCGCTTCATCGTGGTGATAGCCGACCTGCAGCAGCGCGGTTTCGATCTCGCTGCCGAGCGCGATGTCGGCAGGTTGCCCCTTGCTGCGGCAGGTGACTTCGGCAATGCGCGCGGTCAGGGCCTGGCGCTCGTCCCATTCGGGCGATTGCTCGCCCTGGCGCAGCAGCGTCAGCGTCAGCACGTCCGACCATGCCTGACGCAGCAGCGCCTGCACGAAGCGCGGCGGGACGCTCTGCTCGCACAGCTGCTCGATGCGCGCCTCGGCCTGCTGCTTGGCCGACTCCAGCCGCTCCTTGCCACGCGCCGCATCCACATGGCGGCGCTCGGCGAGGTCGGCCTTGCGCGCCAAGGCGCGCAGATGCGCCTGGATATCGGCGTTGGCCGCGGCGAACACGGCCTCGTCGCCCTGGTAGTCGTTGACGATCCGGTCCACCGCGCTGCCCAGCTTGTGCAGCAACTGCGGGTCGACATCGTCGTCGCCCAGCCAGACCGCGCCGGACTCGGCCACGGTGTTGAGCAATTCGCGCACCGGGTGCTGGTCGCGCACGAAGAAATGCGTATCGGCCAAGGCCGCGCGCACCACCGGCACCTGCAACTTAGCGAGCAGGGCCTGCGCGGGGGTCTGCCCGCGCACTTCGCGTTGCATCTGCGCGTAGAGCAGGCCGAGCAGATCGAAGGTGTCGGTGTCCTGCAGCGACAGCGCGGCGTCGGGGCCGTGTTGCGCCCGCAGCAAGGCCAGCAACTGGCGCTGCACCGCATCGATGCCGCTGGGCTGCGCCGCCGCTGCTGCTTGTGCCGCCAGCGTACCCTGCAGGCTGGCCAGTGCGTCGCTGACGGCGGCCTTGGGCACGGCCGAGGAGGCGAGCCGGGGAGATGGTTTCTCGAGTGTTGCCTGGGCGCTGCTTGCAGGCGCTGCGCCGTGATCTGCAGAGCTTTGATTCGCCGCTGCGCCTACGTTGCCCGCCGCCTGCGACCGGCGCGCCGACGACATCAGGCCGCCGAGCGCCTGCACTGCATCGCTCAGGGCAGGTGCTGCCTGCTCACCGTCGGTCGCCGCTGCCAGTGTCATCGGCATGGCGGGCGGATCCAACAGGGCGCTCTGCCACGGTGTCGGTGCCGATTGCCCGCTCCAGCCGGTTGCAGGCCGCCCGTTGCGCTGCGGCAGCGCGCGCGCGCTGGCAGCCGCAGCGTCCTTCGGGGCGTTGGCTGCTGCAGGCGGTGCGCGCCGCGTCTGCACCTGGGTGGGCTTGACCAGGTACGGGTGATAGATCAGCCCCGGTAGGATGCCCTCCTGCGCGAGCGTGCCGTTGGCGCGCTCGTACAGATCGTTCAAACGCTCGATGACCTGACGCTCGAACACGCGGTAGAGCGTCAGCTGCCCGTCCAGGCTCAGTCCCAGCGTTTCGACGCACTGGCGCAGCACGCGGCACAGGGCGTACGGGCCCAGCGGCACTGCCTCCAGTTCGAACTCGGCCACCGCGCCGATCACCGCCACCCGCTGCGCCAGCAATTGCAGCGCATCGGCGCGGCGGGAGGTTTCGCGGCGCGCAATCTCGCTGAGCACGATATCGCGATCGATATCGGTGTCCTCCACCAGGGTGAGCATCTGCGGATGCGCTGAGGCATCGGCTATTGGCATCAGCGACGGGCGATCGCGCAGCGTGGCCAGGTCCTGCGCCAGCTGCTGCAGGAACGCCTGCGGAAACCGATCGATGTGGTCGCGCAGGCCGCGCGTCTGCGCATAGGTTTCGGCCTGTATCTGGCTGTTGCGGGCATGCTCGGCCTGATGCAGCAGCTCGCGTTCCAGCTCGACGATGGTCAGCCGCAGCGGCCCGCTGAGCGCCTGCACGCAGTGCGCGTGCAGCGCGGCGAGCAGGCGCCGCCCGCGCGCGGAAACCGGCGCATCGGCGATCGGGCCGCTGAGCGTGTGCTGCAGGGAGGAAGCGGGAGTGGACATCCGGGGGAGGCGGGCTCGGTGCGAGGCGTGAGCTATGTAGCATGTTTTTCCGCCGGGCAGCGACCGCGCGGGCGCAAGACGTGCCTGGCCAGATTCGGTCGCCACCCGGACGCGGACGGCGCGCGTGGCGCGGCTCGCTGGATCCGCGCGCCAATGCTGTCGTGTGCGCTATCGATCATGGCGCGGCGTGCTGGCTGCGGTGCCGCGCCGCGATCGCCGCGATCAGGCCAGAAACAGCTCGACCACGTCATTGGTGAAGCGGCGGCCCAGCTCGGTCGGCACCACGCGTCCGTCCTGCGCGGTCATCCAGCCTTGCGCAATCGCACGGGCCACAGGCAACTCGATGACCGAGGCGGCCAGGCCGGTGGAGACTTCGAAGTCGCGCAGGGCGAAGCCCTCGTGCAGGCGCAGCAGGTTGAGCATGTATTCGAACGGCAGTCGCTCACGCGGCACGATCTCGTCGCCGCCGATCGATGCCGCGCTGCCGGCGCTGGCCAGGTAACTCTGTGGGTGCTTGTGCTTCCAGCGTCGCAGCACATGCTGTTCGGCGCCGGAGCTGATCTTGCCGTGCGCCCCGGCGCCGATGCCCAGGTAATCGCCGAAGCGCCAGTAATTGAGATTGTGCGCGCATTGCCGCCCGGGCCTGGCGTAGGCGCTCACTTCGTACTGCGCGTAGCCGGCCTCGGCCAGCAGACGCTGGCAATGCTCCTGCATGTCCCAGGCCGCATCGTCGTCGGGAATGCCCTTGGGCGGCCGCGCGAAGAACACCGTGTTCGGCTCCAGCGTGAGCTGGTAATGCGACATGTGGGTGGGCTGCAGCGCAAAGGCGCGTTCGAGATCGCGCTCGGCCTGTGCCAGGGTCTGCTCGGGCAGCGCGTACATCAGGTCGATATTGAAATTGTCGTAGCCGGCATCCTGCGCCAGCTTGATCGCACGTTCGGCCTCGGCACTGTCGTGGATGCGACCCAGCCGCTGCAGCGCCACATCGTCGAAGGTCTGCACGCCGAAGCTCAGCCGGTTCACGCCGGCGGCGCGATAGCCGTCGAAGCGGCCATGCTCGGCGGTGCCTGGATTGGTTTCCAGGGTGATCTCCAGATTCGGTGCAAAGCGCAGCCGCGCGGCGGCGGCTTGCAGGAATCTGTCGATGGCTTCGGGCGGAAACAGGCTCGGCGTGCCGCCGCCGAAAAACACCGAATGCACCACGCGCCCCCACACCAGCGGCAGATCCGCATCCAGGTCGCGGATCAACGCATCCACGTAGTCCTCGAACGGCAGCACGCCCTTGGCCGCATGCGAGTTGAAATCGCAGTACGGGCATTTGCGCACGCACCAGGGCAGGTGCACGTAAAGCGACAGCGGCGGTGGAATCAGGTCGGGCACTGCGTCAGGCCATGGTTCACAGCGACAGGGCGTGCAGCTTGTGCTGCAGCGTGGCCAGCGCCACCGCACGGTGACTCAGCCGGTTCTTCAGCGCGGTATCCATCTCCGCAGCGGTCAGGCCATGCAGCGGATCCAGGAACACCGGGTTGTAGCCAAAGCCGCCGGTGCCGCGTGGTTCGGTGGTGATCACCCCTTCCCAGCTGCCTTCGGCGATCAGCGGTTGCGGATCTTCCGGGTGACGCAGCAGCACGATCACCGCGTAAAACCGCGCGCTGCGGCGCTCGGCCGGCACGGCGCGCATGGCGTCGAGCAGCTTGGCGTTGTTGGCCTGCGCATCGGTCGGGCTGCCGGCATAGCGGGCGCTGTACAGGCCCGGTGCGCCGCCGAGCGCATCGACGATCAGGCCGGAGTCGTCGGCCAGTGCCGGCAGGCCGGTGACCGCGCTGGCATGGCGTGCCTTGATCAAGGCGTTCTCGACGAAGGTCAGGCCGGTTTCCGGCACATCGTCCACGCCGAGCTCGCCTTGCGCCACGATGCGCAGCGGCAGGTCGGCGAGCATGGCGCGCAGTTCTTCCAGCTTGCCGGCGTTGCCGCTGGCCAGGACCAGTTGTTTCATTGCTTGGGCTCCAGCAGGTCCCACTTGGTGCCGTACAGATCGCGGAACACCACGACCGTGCCGTACGGTTCCTCGCGCGGGGGTTCCAGGAATTCCACCCCGAACGCCTGCATCGCCGCGTGGTCGCGCCAGAAGTCGTCGGTGTGGAGAAAATGATCCACCCGCCCACCGGTCTGGTCGCCGATGCGTGCGCGCTGGGCGGCGTCGGCCGGCTGCGCGAGCAGCAAGCCGGCGTCCTGCGCGCTGCCCGGGCCGATCACCACCCAGCGCTTGCCGTCGCCAAGTGCGCGATCCTCCAGCACCTGGAAGCCCAGCGCACCGGTGTACCAGGCGATCGCCGCGTCGTAGTCGGCGACCAGCAGGGTGGTCAGGGCGATGCGCCGGCTCATCCGGCCAGTGCAGCGCGTTGCAGGGCGAACAGTTCGCTCATGCCTTGTTCGGCGAGTGCGAGCAGTGCGTTGAGTTCGTCGCGGCGGAAGGCGTGGCCTTCGGCAGTGCCCTGCAGCTCGATGAAGCCGCCGCCGTCATTCATCACCACATTCATGTCGGTGTCGCAGTCGCTGTCTTCGGGGTAGTCCAGATCCAGCACCGGCTCGCCGCGATAGATGCCCACCGACACCGCGGCCACGGCGCCGATCAGCGGGTGCTTCTTGATGTCGCCGCGCTTGAGCAGCAGGTTCACCGCATCGGCCAGCGCCACGTAGGCGCCGGTGATCGCGGCGGTGCGGGTGCCGCCATCGGCCTGCAGCACATCGCAGTCCAGGGTGATGGTGCGCTCGCCCAGGGCATTGCGATCCACACAGGCGCGCAGTGCGCGGCCGATCAGGCGCTGGATCTCCAGCGTGCGTCCGCCCTGCTTGCCGCGTGCGGCTTCGCGATCGGAACGGGTGTGGGTGGAGCGCGGCAGCATGCCGTATTCGGCGGTCACCCAGCCTTCGCCCTTGCCGCGCAGGAATCCGGGGACGCGGTTTTCCACGCTGGCGGTGCACAGCACGCGGGTGTCGCCGAAGCTGACCAGCACCGAGCCTTCGGCGTGACGGGTGAAGGCGCGTTCGATGCGCACCGGGCGCAGCTGGTCGGCCGTGCGGCCGCTGGGACGGGAAAAGGTCATGCGATGAGTCCGGAAGTCGGGAGGTGGGTCTGGGTCGGCGCGTGGCGGGGCGGTCAGCCAGCGCGGGCCGCTAGGGTACCATTCGCGCTTTGAAGGCACGGGACTGACGATGATTCGAAGCATGACCGCGTTTGCTGGTGGCGAACGCATCACGCCCTGGGGCACGCTCGGCTGCGAGCTGCGCTCGGTCAACCATCGGTTTCTGGAAGTGGGCGTGCGCCTGCCCGAAGAACTGCGTGCGCTGGAGCCGCTGCTGCGCGAGCGCGTGGCGGCGAAAAACAGCCGCGGCAAGCTGGATCTGGCGCTGCGCCTGCGCGCGCCGGACAACGCGCAGACCCTGGCCGTGAACGAATCGCTGCTGCAGGAACTGGGTGCACTGGCCACGCGCCTTGACGGCATGTTCCCCAAGCTGCAGGTCGGCTTCACCGATCTGCTGCAGCTGCCCGGCGTGCTGCAGGTGCAGGACGTGGACGCACCTGCGTTGCAGGCGCAGGCCCTGGCATTGCTGGACGAGGTGGTGGACAGTTTCGTCGCCGCGCGCGAGCGCGAAGGCGGCAAGCTGGCCGATGCGATCAGCGAGCGGGTCGATGCGATCGAACGCATTGCCGCCGAGGTGCGCACGCTGATTCCCGTCATCCGCGAAGGGCAGCGTGCCAAGCTGGCCGCCCGTCTGGCCGATCTGCCGCATCCGGTCGATCCCGGTCGCGCCGAACAGGAACTGGTGCTGTGGCTGCAGAAGCTGGACGTGGACGAAGAGCTCGACCGCCTGTCCAGCCACATCGCCGAGATCCGCCGCGTGCTCAGGCAGCGCGAGCCGGTCGGCCGCCGCCTGGACTTCCTGCTGCAGGAATTCAACCGCGAAGCCAATACGCTTGGCTCCAAGTCGGTGGACAGCCGCACCTCCAACGCTGCGGTGGATCTGAAGGTACTGATCGACCAGATCCGCGAGCAGGTGCAGAACATCGAATAGCCGGGAGTGGTGATTGGGGATTCGGGATTGGTCGACGGCCATCCCGGGTTTCAGCGGGGCGCGGCCAATACCGGTAGCATATCGACCCCGGTGGTACCGGTCCGCAGCCCGTTCGCGAATCCCGACTCCCCAAGCCCGAATCCCTGACCCTATGCGCGGCACCCTCTATATCGTTGCGGCCCCTTCCGGCGCCGGCAAGAGCAGCATCGTCAACGCCACCCTGGCGCGTGATCCCAAGATCGCCTTGTCGATCTCGTTCACCTCGCGCGCGCCGCGGCCGGGCGAACGGCATGCCGAGCACTACCATTTCGTCTCCGCCGACGAGTTCCAGGGCATGATCGAAGCTGGCGACTTCTTCGAATACGCGCTGGTGCATGGCGACTGGAAGGGCACCGCGCGGCAGTCGGTGGAGCCGCAGCTGGCTGCCGGTCACGACGTGCTGCTGGAGATCGACTGGCAGGGCGCGCGCCAGGTGCGCCAGAAGGTGCCCGACGCGGTCAGCGTGTTCATCCTGCCGCCGTCGCGCCAGGCGCTGGACGAGCGCATGCGAAAGCGCGGCCAGGACAGCGAGGACGTGATGGCGCAACGTCTGGCCGCCGCCCGCGAAGAGATGCTGCATTTTGAGGAGTTCGACTACGTCATCATCAACGAGACCTTCGACACCGCAGTCTCGGAGATGTGCGCGATCTTCACCGCCAGCCGGCTGCGCCGGCAGGCGCAACAGCAGCGGCATGCGGCGTTGATCCGGGCCTTGCTGGACTGAGCGGCTCAAATCCCTGATTCCAAAGGAAACTGAATAGGCCCAGGTTGCCGTGACGGCGGCCCGGGCGTACACTCCGCCCCCTTTCCCTCATTCGATGCGCGGCCGTTGCTGGTCGCCGGGAGCCCGCATGGCCCGCATTACCGTAGAAGATTGCCTGGAAGTCGTGAACAACCGTTTCGAGCTGGTCATGATGGCGTCCAAGCGCGCCCGTCAGCTCGCCAACGGCGTGCAGCCGTTGATCGAAAATGCCGACGCCAGCGACAAGCCCACCGTGATGGCACTGCGCGAGATCGCCGCACGCCGGATCGACAATGCGCTGATCGACGAAGTCGAGAAGGCCGAGCGCGAGCGTGCTGAACGCGAGGCGCTGGAATGGGCCGCTGCCGAAGTGGTTGCCGACGAAGACATGTCCAAGAACGACGATTGATTGTTCGCATCGCTGCGATCGATCTGAACAGCCCGCCATGTGCGGGCTGTTTTCGTTTCAGGCCCGCGTTGTCGCCTGCAGTGTGCAAACGTTTGCCGTGACTGCGCTGCTGGCATAGTCTTCCGGCATGAACCCAGGCCCCACTGCCCAGGCGACCGTCGTGACGTCTCCGTCTTCCGACCAGGCCATCCCCGACTACGTCCTGCACTTCGAACGCGCAGCCAGCTACCTTCCCAAGGAGCAGCTGCCGATCCTGCGCCGTGCCTGGGAAGTGGGCGCCAGCGCGCATGCCGGCCAGACCCGCAAGTCGGGCGAGCCGTACATCACCCATCCGGTCGCGGTGGCCGGCGTACTCGCCGAGCTCGGCCTGGACATGGAATCGCTGATCGCCGCGATCCTGCACGACACCATCGAAGACACCCCGCTGACCCGCGAAGAGCTGGCGTCGGAATTCGGTGAAGCGGTGGCCGAGCTGGTCGATGGCGTCACCAAGCTGGACAAGCTCAAGTTCCGCGACCGCCAGGAAGCGGCGGCGGAGAGCTTCCGCAAGATGCTGCTGGCGATGTCGCGCGACCTGCGCGTGATCATGATCAAGCTGGCCGACCGCCTGCACAACATGCGCACGCTGGGCGCGCAGAGCAGCGAGGCGCGCAGCCGCATCGCGCGCGAAACGCTGGAAATCTACGCGCCGATCGCCCAGCGCCTGGGCATGAGCCTGATCAAGTCCGAGCTGCAGAACCTGGGCTTCCGCGCGCTGTATCCGTGGCGTCATGCCATCATCGAAAAACATATCCGCAGCCAGCCGGTGGTGCGGCGCGAATCGATGGCGCAGGTGGAAGTGCAGCTGTCGCAGCGGCTGGCCAAGGAAGGGCTGGAGCACCGCCTGGTCAGCCGCATCAAGACGCCCTGGAGCATCTATTCCAAGATGCACGAAGAGAACAAGTCCTTCGACCAGGTGATGGATGTGTTCGGCTTCCGCCTGGTGGTGCGTTCGGTGGCCGATTGCTATCACGCGCTGGGCGCGGTGCATGCCACCTTCAAGCCGCTGGACGGGCGCTTCCGCGATTTCATCGCCATCCCCAAGGCCAACGGCTATCAGTCGCTGCACACCGTGTTGTTCGGCCCGTATGGCTCGCCGATCGAAGTGCAGATCCGCACCGAGGAGATGGACCTGATCGCCGAACGCGGGGTGGCCGCGCACTGGACCTACAAGGTCGGCTCGGCCTCGCCCAACAGCGCGCAGAGCCGCGCGCACGACTGGATCGTGGAGCTGATCGATTCGCAGCGCGCGGCGGGCTCGTCGCTGGAGTTCCTGGACAACGTCAAGGTCGACCTGTTCCCGGACGAGGTCTATCTGTTCACGCCCAAGGGCAAGATCCTGGCGCTGCCGCGCAACTCCACCGCGCTGGACTTCGCCTATGCGGTGCACACCGACGTAGGCAACCGCGCGGTCGCCTCGCGGGTGGACAAGAAGCTGGTGCCGCTACGCACCAAGCTGGTCAGCGGGCAGGCGGTGGAAATCATCACCGCGCGCTCGGCCACGCCCAAGCCGCAGTGGCTGGAGTTCGTGGTCAGCAGCAAGGCGCGTACCGCGATCCGCCACCAGCTCAAGCAGCTCGAACACGAAGACGCCGTGCAGCTCGGCCACCGCATGCTCGATCGCGCGCTGGAAGCGATGGACAGCTCGCTGGAGCGGCTGCCCAAGGGCCGCCTGGACGCCTTCCTCACCGAGCACCGCTATCCACGCCTGGAAGCCTTGCTGGCCGACGTGGCGCTGGGCAACTGGATGCCGACCCAGGCCGCGCAGGCGCTGATGGCCTACGCCGAATTGCGCGGTGGCGGCCACTCCAAGCATTCGCACGAAAAGATTCTGATCGACGGCAGCGAGCGTGGCGTGATCAGCTTCGCCAACTGTTGCCAGCCGATTCCCGGCGACGAAATCATGGGTTACCACACCGCCGGCAAGGGCATCGTGGTGCACCGTCTGGACTGCCCCAACCTGGCCGAGCTGCGCAAATCGCCCGAACGCTGGGTGCCGATCGACTGGGATTCCAGCGTCAGTGGCGACTACGACACCGCCTTGATCGTCGAGGTGGAAAACCGCACCGGCGTGCTGGCCCAGCTGGCTGCGGCGATTGCGCAGAGCCAGTCCAATATCGAGCGCGTGGATTACCTGGACCGCGATTTCAACGCGGCGGTGCTGCGCTTCAACATCCAGGTCCGCGACCGCCGCCATCTGGCCGAAGTGATGCGCCGGCTGCGGCGCCTGCACGTGGTGCAGAGCGTGGGGCGGCAGTAGAAGCGGCGAACAAATCGTAGCGAGCAGTCGTCAGGTGGCTGTCGGTGTCGCGCTCAAAGCCGGCGTGTACGCGTGGTCCATGCCGCACCGGGCACCGGTCGCACCCGCCCGGCGGGGCGCAGTCGTGTTGCCAGTTGCTTCGAATCCGGTCCCCGCGTTGGACATTGGCTGCGCTGCCGTGCGTCTGTGACAGCGCACGCGCCTTGCCCGGCTCAGGCGATCAAACGACCCAGCGCAGGGTTGTCGTTATCCTGTTTCCACACCAGGTGCAGCTCCACCGGCGTGGCAGGGGTTTCCTCGCGCAGCGGCAGGTACACGATGCCGGCGTAACGCAGGCCGCTGGCGCCTTCGGGCACCAGCGCCATGCCCATGCCGCCGCGTACCAGCGCCAGCACCGAATGAATCTGGCTGACGTATTGCACCGAGCGCGGCGCGATGCCGCGCGCACCGAACAATTGCGCCAGCAGATCGTAGAAATAACGCGCCTCGTCCGGTGCGTAATTGACCAGCGGCTGGCCGTGGAAATCCTGCAGGCGCAGGCTGTCGCGGTGCGCCAGCGGAGAGTCTTCCGGCAGCGCGGCGATCAGCGGTTCGCGTGCCACGCAGCGGCTGTGCAGGCCCTGGCGTTGGATCGGCGGGCGCAACAGGCCGATATCCAGCCGGCCTGCATCCAGTGCGTCCAGTTGCGCCAGGCTGACCATCTCCTTGAGTTGCAGATCCACATCCGGCGCTTGCCTGCGCCACCGCGCGATGGCCTCGGGCAGGAAGCGGTAACTGGCACCTGCGGTGAAACCCACCGACACGTTACCGGCATCGCCGGTGCCGATCCGGCGCGCGCGCAGGCCGGCGTTTTCGGCCATGCGCAGGATCGCGCGCGCTTCGGCAAGCAGGCTGCGCCCGGCCTGGGTCAGCCGCACATGCCGGCTGTTGCGCTCTAGCAGCGCGGTGCCGACGCTGTGCTCCAGCAACTGAATCTGCCGGCTGAGCGGCGGCTGGGTCATGTTCAGGCGCTCGGCCGCGCGACGGAAGTGCAGTTCGTCGGCGACGGCGACAAAGCAACGCAGTTGCTGCAGATCGAACATGGGGGACGGGCCTCGCATGGCAAAACAGGTGAATTGATGCTGCACCCGCAACATCCTTCCGCCGCCAGCGCCGATGAATAGGCGCTGCCACGCCAACGACCACGTTGGCGGGCGCAGCCGGCCATAATTACGCACTGTCGAAAAAGCGTTGCAAAGCAGCCATTTGCGGCGCACTACATCGATCGATGACGCGATTGATTCAACTTGTGTATCAAACAATACGTCCTTTGGTTTGGACCGGCAACGATCTGCGTTTCTAGGATCAACCGCATCCCCCGCCCAGGAGCGTTTGTCCGATGAGCAGCAGATACACCCCTTCCGAAATGGCCCAAGCACTTGGCGCCGGGCTGTTGTCGTTTCCGGTGACCCATTTCGATGCCGACCTGGCCTTTGACGAACCCGCCTACCGCAGCAATCTGGACTGGCTGTCCTCGCACCCGGCTGCGGGGCTGTTTGCCGCCGGCGGCACTGGTGAGCTGTTTTCGCTGACGCTGGATGAAGTGAATCGCGCCGTGCGAGCAGCGGTGACCCAGACCGCCGGCCGCATGCCGGTCATCGCACCGGCCGGTTACGGCACCGCGATCGCCATGGAGATGGCGCAGGCTGCCGAGCGCAATGCTGCCGACGGCATCCTGCTGTTTCCGCCGTACCTCACCGAGTGCGATGCCGATGGCGTGGCCGACCATGTCGAGCGCGTCTGCAAGGCGACAAGGCTGGGTGTGATCGTCTACGGCCGCGCCAACGCCAAGCTCGACGACGTGACGCTGGCGCGGGTGGCCGAGCGTTGCCCCAACCTGGTGGGCTACAAGGACGGCATCGGCGATGTGGATCGCATGACCCGCATCTACGCCCGCCTTGGCGACCGATTGCTCTACGTGGGCGGACTGCCCACCGCCGAAACCTTCGCGCTGCCGTATCTGGAAATGGGCGTGACCACGTATTCGTCGGCCATCTTCAATTTCCTGCCCGAGTGGGCGCTGGCGTTTTATGCAGCGGTGCGTGCGCGCGACCACGTCACCATCTACCGCGAGCTCAATGACTTCGTGTTGCCGTACACCGTGCTGCGCAATCGCCGCGCCGGTTATGCGGTGTCGATCGTCAAGGCCGGCATGCGCGCCGTCGGCCGCCCGGCCGGTCCGGTCCGCACGCCGCTGGCCGACCTCGACGAGGACGAATTCGCCCAGCTCAAGCAACTGATTGGAGGACGCCGCTGATGCACAGCATCACGGGCCAATCGCTGATCGGGCAGCGCGACGTGCGCGGCGCAGGGGAGGAATTTCATGCGCTGGATGCGGCCAGCGGTGCGGCATTGCAGCCGGCATTCGGCTCGGTGAGCGCACAGGATCTGGAACAGGCCTGTGCGTTGGCGCGGGCGGCGTTCGATCGTTACCGCGAAACGACGCTGGACGCGCGCGCAGTCTTCCTGGAAACCATCGCCGAGCAGATCCTGGCATTGGGCGATGCCTTGATCGAACGCGCCATGCACGAAAGCGGCCTGCCGCGCCCGCGCCTGGAAGGCGAGCGGGGGCGCACGGTGGGGCAGCTGCGCCTGTTCGCCAACGTGGTGCGCGAAGGAAGCTGGCTGCAGGCGCGGATCGACCCGGCGATGCCGCAACGCACGCCATTGCCGCGTGCGGATCTGCGGCAGCGGCATATCGCGCTGGGGCCGGTGGCGGTGTTCGGTGCCAGTAATTTCCCGCTGGCATTCTCGGTGGCCGGTGGCGATACCGCCTCGGCACTGGCGGCCGGCTGCCCGGTGGTGGTCAAGGCGCACAGCGCGCATCCGGGGACTTCGGAATTGGTGGGCCGTGCGATCCAGGCGGCGGTGGCGCAATGCGGCCTGCCCGAGGGCGTGTTCTCACTGCTGTTCGACGCCGGCATCGAGATCGGTGCACGACTGGTCGCCGACGCGCGCATCAAGGCGGTGGGTTTCACCGGCTCGCGGGCCGGCGGCATGGCGCTGGTCAAGATTGCCGCCGCACGCCGCGAGCCGATTCCGGTGTATGCGGAGATGAGCGCGATCAATCCGGTGTATCTGTTGCCGCAGGCGCTGCAGGCGCGCGCATCGGATCTGGGCAAAGCGTTCGTCGGCTCGCTGACCCTGGGCAGCGGGCAGTTCTGCACCAATCCCGGCTTGCTGCTGGCGATCGATTCGCCGGCGCTGGATGCATTTGTCGCATCCGCAACGCAAACGCTGCAGGCCGTGTCGCCGGCAGCGATGCTCACCGCAGGCATTGGCCAGGCCTACGCGCAAGGCGTGCAGCGTCTGGCCGCGCACCCGCAGGTCAGCACGCTGGCACGCGGCGCTGCGGCGGACGCCGGGCGCTGTCCGGCGGCGTTGTTCGGCACCGACGCCGATGCCTTCCTGGCCGATGAATCGCTGCAGGCCGAAGTCTTCGGCGCCTCGTCGCTGCTGGTGCGTTGCAGGGACATCGAACAGCTGCGTGCGCTGAGCGAGCACCTGGAAGGCCAGCTCACCGCCACCTTGCACATGGAGGTGGGCGATACCGAACTGGCCGCCGCATTGCTGCCGGTGCTGGAGCGCAAGGCCGGACGCATCCTGGTCAACGACTGGCCCACCGGTGTGGAGGTCTGCCACGCGATGGTGCACGGCGGCCCGTTCCCGGCCACCTCCGACAGCCGCAGCACCTCGGTCGGCACGCTGGCGATCGATCGCTTCCTGCGCCCGGTCTGCTACCAGGATCTGCCGGCTGCGCTGTTGCCTGCCGCCGTCGCGCACGACAACCCGCTCGGGCTATGGCGACGCGTCGATGGCGCGCTGGGACACGACTGACGGCTGCCGCAGCAACGATGCCTGAGGCGTGCCGGAGGAGGGTCCGGTACGCCATCCGCAGGCGCAACGTGGAGTACCGAAGCGCAGTGCGCTTCCATCGTCATAGGTGAGGAACGATGATGGCTATCGATTCAAAAACGGTCGGTTCAACGACGGTTCCGCGCAGGCGCTACCTGATCTTGCTGATGCTGTTCGTGGTCACCACGATCAACTATGCCGATCGCGCCACCTTGTCCATCGCCGGTTCCGCGGTCCAGGATGCGCTGGGCATCGACGCGCTGCAGATGGGCTTCATTTTTTCTGCGTTCGGTTGGGCATATGTGGCCGGGCAGATTCCCGGCGGCTGGTTGCTCGATCGCTTTGGCTCGCGGCGCGTGTACGGCCTGTCGCTGCTGATCTGGTCGCTGTTCACCGCCTTGCAGGGCTTTATCGACTGGGTGCCGGTGACCTGGGCGGTCACCACGCTGTTCGTGCTGCGCTTTCTGGTCGGCATCGCCGAAGCGCCGTCGTTCCCGGGCAATAGCCGCATCGTGGCGGCCTGGTTTCCCACTGCAGAGCGCGGTCTGGCTGCGTCGATCTTCAATTCCGCGCAGTACTTCGCCACGGTGGCGTTCGCGCCGTTGATGGGCTGGCTGGTGCATGCCTGGGGCTGGGAGCATGTGTTTCTGGTGATGGGCGCGGCTGGCGTGTTGCTGGCGCTGGTGTGGCGCAAGACCATCTATGCCCCGCGCGAACATCCGCGCCTGAGCGCGCAGGAACTGGACTACATCCAGCGCAACGGCGCGCTGGTGGACATGGAGCAGGGCAACAAGCCCGGCCGCCAGCCCAAGGGCACGCAATGGCATTACGCCAAGCAGTTGTTGTGCAACCGCATGTTGCTGGGCGTGTACATCGGCCAGTACTGCATCACCACGCTGACGTATTTCTTCCTGACCTGGTTTCCGGTGTATCTGGTCAAGGAGCGCGGCATGTCGATCCTGGAAGCGGGCTTTGTGGCCTCGTTGCCGGCGGTGTGCGGTTTCATCGGCGGCGTGCTGGGTGGCTATGTGTCCGACCGCATGGTGCGGCGGGGCTACTCGCTCACCGTCGCGCGCAAGACGCCGATCGTTGTCGGCATGTTGATGTCGGTGACGATGATCGGCTGCAACTATGTGCAGGCCGAATGGATGGTGGTCGGGCTGATGGCGCTGGCCTTCTTCGGCAAGGGCATCGGCGCGCTCGGCTGGGCGGTGGTGGCCGACACCTCGCCCAAGGAAATCGCCGGCCTGTCCGGTGGCCTGTTCAATACCTTCGGCAATATCGCCGGCATCACCACGCCGATCGTCATCGGCTACATCGTCTCCACCACCGGCACCTTCGAGTGGGCGCTGGTCTTCGTCGGGCTCAATGCCTTGCTGGCGGTGGTGTCCTATCTGGTGGTGGTGGGCGAAATCAAGCGCGTGGAACTCAAGGCGCCGCCCGGCGGCCCGTCCATGCCCGTGCCCGCAACGCTGTGACCGTCCTGGGAGACTTTCGATGACTATCCACACCGCACCTGCAAGCATCGGCGCCACGCCGCGCATCACCGACATCCGCGTGGTGCCCGTCGCCGGGCAGGACAGCATGCTGCTCAACCTCAGTGGCGCACACGCGCCGTACTTCACCCGCAATGTGCTGGTGCTGCGCGATTCGTCCGGACGCACCGGCGTGGGCGAAGTGCCTGGCGGCGCGGCCATCGCCGGCTTGCTGCAGGAAGCAGCGCCGCTCATTCGCGACCGCTCCATCGCCGAGTATCAGCGCATCCTCAATCAGGTGCGCACCGCCTTTGCCGACCGCGACAGCGCCGGCCGTGGCCTGCAGACCTTCGATCTGCGTATCACCATCCATGCGGTGACGGCCATCGAGTCGGCGTTGCTGGATCTGCTCGGGCAATTCCTCGACCAGCCTGTCGCTGCCTTGCTCGGTGAAGGCCAGCAACGCAGCGCCGTGGATGTGCTGGGCTATCTGTTTTTCATCGGCGACCGGCGGAAGACTGCGTTTGACTATCGCGACGGCAGCGGTGCCCGCGATGACTGGGAGGCTGTGCGGGACCAGGAGGCCTTGACGCCGGCATCGGTGGTGCGCCTGGCCGAAGCGGCCTACGAGAAATACGGCTTCCGCGATTTCAAGCTCAAGGGCGGCGTGCTGCGCGGCGAAGACGAAATCGACGCCATTGTCGCGTTGCACGCGCGGTTTCCGCAGGCGCGCATCACCCTCGATCCCAATGGCGCGTGGTCGCTGGATCAGGCCATCGCCCTGTGCCGCGGCATGCACGGCGTGATGGCCTACGCCGAAGATCCGTGCGGTGCGCAGGATGGGTATTCCGGGCGCGAGATCATGGCCGAATTCCGTCGCGCCACCGGCTTGCCGACCGCCACCAACATGATCGCCACCGACTGGCGGCAGATGGGCCACGCCATCCAGTTGCAGTCGGTGGATATCCCGCTGGCCGACCCGCATTTCTGGACGTTGCAGGGCTCGGTACGAGTGGCGCAACTGTGCCGCGACTGGGGCCTGACCTGGGGCTCGCATTCCAACAACCATTTCGATATTTCGCTGGCGATGTTCACCCATGTCGCAGCCGCGGCGCCTGGGCGGGTGACCGCGATCGATACGCACTGGATCTGGCAGGACGGCCAACGCCTGACCCACGACCCATTGCAGATCGTCGGTGGCCAGATCCAGGTGCCGGCAAAGCCGGGCCTGGGTGTGGAGCTGGACATGGACGCGCTGGAGGCGGCGCATCGCACCTATCAAAGCCTGAGCCTGGGCGCGCGCGACGATGCCGCCGCCATGCAGGCGCTGATCCCCAATTGGACCTTCGACAACAAGCGGCCCTGTCTGGTGCGCTGAAGCGCCCTCATGCCTGCTGCCGGAGCGCCGGCCGCAGCGCATGGCCGCCAGTTCACCGCAGGTGGAGAACCGAGTAATGAAAAGCATGATGGCAATCAGCGGCGCAGCGCTGCTGGCGGTCGGCGCGGCCGGGCGTGCGCGTGCGCAACACCCCGATGAGGGGTTCTGGAATGGCGCGACGGCCGAAGTCACCGCACTCAACTTCTACTACAACCGCGATTTCCGCAGCGGCGACGGGCAGGGCAAGCGTGCCGAGTGGGCGCAGGGGTTTGTGGTCGATGCCCGTAGCGGCTATACCCGCGGGTCGGTCGGCGCGGGCCTGGATCTGCTGGGTATCGGCGATTTCAAGCTCGATGGCGTGCGCGCCGAAGGCGGCACCGGCCTGCTGCCCAGCAACGACGACGGTACTGCGCAACATGCGCTGACGCGGGTGGCACCCACGCTCAAACTGCGCGCCTCGCAAACCGAAGTGAAGTGGGGCAGCTTCATTCCCAACGAGCCGCTGGTGCGCGCCAGCATCACCCGCATCATGCCGGAAACATTCCAGGGTGTGACGCTGGAATCCAAGGACGTGCCAAAGCTCGATCTGCTGCTCGCGCGCTTCACCAGCGCCTGGTATCGCGATGGCGATTCGCGCGTCCCCATCACCTTGACCAACAAGAATCGCCGTTTTCTGGGCACGCCGGATTCGGATGCGTTGAATCTGCTCTCGGCAACCTACAGCGTCGTGCCCGGCACGCAACTGCGCTATCAGGGCGCGGTGATGGAAGACATCTACCGGCAGCAGCTCTATAACCTGATCCAGACGCACACCTTCGGCAAGGACCAGCTGCGTGTGGATCTGCGGTATTTCCGTACCGATGACATCGCCCAGTCGCTGGCCGGGCCGATCGACAACCGCATGTTCAGCAGCATGCTGTCCTGGCGCACGGGCGGGCACGAATTCGGCGCCGGCTATCAACGCCTGTCCGGCCCCAGCGCCATGCCCTGGCCGGGCGGCACCGACGGCAATGTCTTCAACTGGACCTTCATCAACGACTTTCTCGAACGCGGCGAGCGCAGCTGGCAGCTGCGTTACAGCATCGATGGCAAGAGCATCGGCATCCCCGGTCTCAGCGTCATGGCGCGCTACATCAATGGCGACCATGCGCAGCCGGCCACCTATGCCGGCCAAGGCCGCGAGTGGGCCCGCGATGTCTTGACCACCTATCAATTCCAGAGCGAGCGCTTCAAGCACTTGAGCGTCATCTGGTTCAACGGCACCTTCCGCTCCAATTACCAGCGCAATGTCGATGAAAACCGCTTGATCCTGCAGTACCGCCGTCAGTTCGACAGCCCCGACCGGTAATGCACTCCACCCCACGCCTGCAAGGTAGCCCCACGATGTCCGCAACCCAGCAACCCACCCGTTGGCTCAGCATCCGCGCCCATGCGCGCGACAACGTCGCCATCGTCGTCAACGATGACGGCGCGCCGGCCGGCGCCACCTTTCCGGATGGGCTCACCGCCGTCGAACACATTCCGCAGGGCCACAAGATGGCGCTACGCGACCTGGCCGCCGGCGCGCCGGTGATCCGCCTGGGCGCGGTGATCGGCACCGCCAATGCCGACATTGCACGCGGGGCCTGGGTGAGCGAGCAATTGCTGGCGATGCCCGAAGCGCCCGATCTGGCCGCGCTGGATCTGTCGCTGCAGCCGGCACCCGCACCCGCGCCCTTGGATGGCTACACCTTCCAGGGGTATCGCAACCGGGATGGCAGTGTCGGCACGCGCAACATTCTGGGCATCATGACCAGCGTGCAGTGCGTGGTGGGCGTGCTCGGCCACGCGGTGGAGCGCATCCGCACCGAGCTGCTGCCCAAGTATCCCAATGTCGACGATGTGGTGGCGATCAATCACGTCTATGGTTGCGGCGTGGCAATCACCGCGCCGGAGGCCATCATCCCCATCCGCACGCTGCGCAATATCGCGCGCAGCCCCAACTTCGGCGGGCAGGCGCTGATCGTGGGCCTGGGCTGCGAGAAACTCGCGCCCGAGCGCCTGCTGCCGGACGATGCCAGCGCCGACGACAGCGGCGTCTACCGTCTGCAGGAAGCCAGCCTGGGCTTTGCCGACATGGTCGGTTCGATCATGGCCATGGCCGAAGAACGCCTGCGCCATCTGGACCTACGTCGGCGCGAAACCGTGCCGGCCAGCGAACTGGTGGTAGGCATGCAATGCGGCGGCAGCGATGCGTTTTCCGGCGTGACCGCCAACCCGGGCCTGGGCGTGGCGGCCGACCTGCTGGTACGCGCCGGTGCCACGGTGATGTTTTCGGAAAACACCGAAGTGCGCGATGGCATCCATCTGCTGGTGCCGCGCGCGGCCAATGCCGATGTCGCCAGGGCGCTGGTACGCGAAATGGCCTGGTACGACGCCTACCTGGCACGCGGCCAGGCCGACCGCAGTGCCAACACCACCCCGGGCAACAAGAAGGGCGGGCTGGCCAACATCGTGGAGAAGGCGATGGGCTCGATCGCCAAGTCCGGCTCCTCGGCGATCAACGGCGTGGTGCCGCCTGGCGAGCGGGTCAAGGGGCGCGGGCTGCAGTATTGCGCCACCCCGGCCAGCGATTTCGTCTGCGGCACCTTGCAGGTTGCGGCGGGCATGAACCTGCACGTATTCACCACCGGGCGCGGAACGCCCTACGGCCTGGGCATGGTGCCGGTGATCAAGGTGGCTACCCGCAGCGAATTGGCGCAGCGCTGGTCCGACCTGATGGACATCGATGCCGGCGGCGTGGCGACCGGCGACAAGACGCTGGAGCAATTGGGCTGGGAGTTGTTCCGGCGCTATCTGGACGTGGCCAGCGGCCAGCGCACCTGGACCGAGCACCACCGCCTGCACAACGATCTGGCCTTGTTCAATCCGGCGCCGATCACCTAGCCCTGCCGGTTTTCCGCAGTGGCGGGCCGCTGGGTGGCGCAGCGCTCAGGCCGACTGTTGCGCCGCCGCGCAGGAGGCGATGTTCCCGAGTCGGTAGCAATGATGCGGCGCTGCACGTCTCTCGGTGTCGTGACCGCCCCCGTGCGTCGTGACGACCCCGCGGCACAGGTCGCACCCCCGGAGCATCGCGCGCCGCAGCGCTGCCGCACCACAGTGCAACGCATTTGGCGTGGCTTCGCCCGGGCCTTCACCTAAGCCCTGTTTCGCAGGACAGTGGCCAGCGTTTCCAGCGGAAGAGGGGCTAGCGTCCAGCAAAAGAGGGGCTCGCCGTTCCCTTCTCCCTTCGGAAGAAGGTGCCCCGTCGGGGCGGATGAGGGGACGTGCGCAGCCTCGTGCTCCGTCGCGCGGCCTCCAGCGGCGCACGCGCACAGCCTCACCACGCCATCGCGCGCGCAGGCAGACACCAGCCCATTGCAAGATGCCCAGCCCACCGGGCAACACGCCGCTACGTCGGCGGCCAACGCCTGCGCACCGTCACCGCCCACGCCCCATTCGCCCGTCAACGGCAGGCGCCGATACAATGCGCGTTCGTTTTCAGTGTTGATGGAGTCGCCATGTCCCAGATCATCCATACCGACCAGGCGCCTGCCGCCATTGGCCCGTATTCCCAGGCCGTGCGTGCCGGCAACACGGTGTATTTCTCCGGGCAGATCCCGCTGGATCCGGCCACCGGCGAGATCGTGCCGGGCGATGTCGGCGTGCAGGCACGCCGCGCGTTCGACAACCTCAAGGCGGTGGCCGAAGCCGCCGGTGGCTCGCTCGACAAGATCGTGCGGCTGGGCCTGTACCTCACCGATCTCGGCCAGTTCGCCGCCGTCAACGCAGTGATGCAGGAGTATTTCCAGGCGCCGTTCCCGGCGCGTTCGACCATCGAGGTCTCCGGCCTGCCCAAGGGTGCCGGCTTCGAGGTCGACGCGGTGATGGTGCTCGACTGATCCAGCTCGTCTGACTCGAGCGCCCTGCCGTGCCGCGCGCAGCGACCGTCACCCCGCGCCTGGCCGTCGCAGGCCAGGCCTCGCTTGCCAGCCTGCCCGGCGTCGGCCCCAAGGTGGCCGAGAAGTTCGCTGCGCGCGGCATCTCGACGCTACAGGATCTGTGGCTGCATCTGCCGTTGCGCTACGAAGACCGCACGCGGCTGACCACGATCGCGCAGTTGCAGAGCGGCGTGCCGGCGCAGATCGAAGGGCGTGTGGATGCGGTGGAGCGCGGCTTCCGTTACCGGCCCGTGTTGCGGGTGGCGGTCTCGGACGAGTCGCACGGCAGCGTGGTGCTGCGCTTCTTCCATTTCCGCGCGGCGCAGGTCGCGCAGTTCGCACCGGGCACGCGGCTGCGGGTGTTCGGCACGCCCAAGCCGGGACAGAACGGCTGGGAAATCGTGCACCCCAGTTACCGCGTGCTGGCACCGGGCGAGGATGCCGGGCTGGGCGACAGCCTGGATCCGGTCTATCCGGTGCTGGAAGGCGTGGGCCCGGCCACGTTGCGCAAACTCATCGGCCAGGCGCTGGAGCGCTTGCCGGCCGAGGCCGCGCTGGAACTGCTGCCGCCGCATTGGCTGCAGGACGAACAACTACCGTCGCTGCGCAGTGCGCTGCTGACCATGCATCGCCCGCCGGTGAACACCGACCCGCAGCAGCTGCTCGCAGGCGGGCATCCGGCCCAGCAGCGTTTAGCGATCGAAGAACTGCTGGCGCATCAGCTCAGCCTGCGTCGCCAGCGCATCGCCTTGCAGCGCTTCCGCGCACCGCTGCTGCCTGGCAACGGCACCCTGGTGCGGCAACTGCGCGCGGCGTTGCCGTTCCAGCTTACCGGTGCGCAGCAGCGCGTGTTCGCGCAGATTGCCCGCGATCTGGCAAAACCGTCGCCGATGCTTAGGCTGGTGCAGGGCGATGTCGGCAGCGGCAAGACCGTGGTCGCCGCATTGGCGGCGATGCTGGCGGTGGAGCAGGGCAAGCAGGTCGCACTGGCCGCGCCGACCGAGCTGCTGGCCGAGCAGCACCTGACCAATCTGCGTGGCTGGTTGGAACCGCTGGGCGTGCGCATCGTCTGGCTGGCCGGCAAGGTCACCGGCAAGGCGCGCGCCGCGGCGATGGCCGAGGTGGCCTCCGGCCAGGCGCAGGTGGTGGTCGGCACCCACGCCCTGATGCAGGACGCGGTGGTCTTCCACGACCTGGCGCTGGCCATCATCGACGAGCAGCACCGTTTCGGCGTGCATCAGCGCCTGGCCTTGCGCGACAAGGGTGCGGCCGCCGGCAGCGTGCCGCATCAGTTGGTGATGACCGCCACGCCGATCCCGCGCACCCTGGCGATGTCCACCTATGCGGATCTGGATGTCTCGGCCATCGACGAGCTGCCGCCCGGGCGCACGCCGGTGCAGACCATCGTGCTCAGTGCCGAGCGTCGGCCGGACCTGGTCGAGCGCATCCGCGCCGCCTGCGCCGAAGGGCGTCAGGCGTACTGGGTCTGCACCTTGATCGAAGAAAGCGAAGAGCCCGGCAAGGGCGCGCCCAGTGGCCCGCCGAGGATCGAGGCCCAGGCGGCGGAGGCCACCTTCGAAGCGCTGTCCGCGCAATTGCCCGGCGTGCGCGTGGCGCTGGTGCACGGGCGCATGAAAGCGGCGGAAAAACAGAAGGCGATGCTGGATTTCAAGCAGGGCCTTACCGATCTGCTGGTCGCCACCACGGTGATCGAGGTCGGCGTGGACGTGCCCAATGCCTCGCTGATGATCATCGAGAATGCCGAGCGCCTGGGTCTGGCGCAGTTGCATCAGTTGCGCGGCCGGGTCGGTCGCGGCGCGGCCGCGTCCAGCTGCGTGCTGCTGTACCAGGCCCCGTTGTCGATGATGGCGCGGCAACGCCTGGAAACCATGCGCCAGACCAACGACGGCTTCGTGATCGCAGAAAAGGATCTGGAGCTGCGTGGTCCCGGCGAATTGCTGGGCACGCGGCAGACCGGCCTGGCCACTTTCCGCATCGCCGATCTCACCCGCGATGCCGGGCTGCTGCCGCGCGTGCAGGTGCTCGCCGAACGGCTGCTGGCCGAAGCGCCGGACATTGCGGACCGCGTGGTCGCGCGCTGGATCGGCAGCGCGGTGCGTTATGCCGCTGCTTGAGTGGCGGGGATTGGGGGTTGGGGATTCGGGATTGGGGATTGGTCAGAGCTGGCTGCTGCGGCCTTTAGGTTCGCGTGACCGGCCGATCCTTGCGAAGATGCGGCAACGAATCCCGAATGACCAATCTCCGATCCCATGACCAAAAAGATACCGCTGCTGATCGACACCGACCCGGGCGTGGACGACGCGCTGGCCTTGCTGATGGCCTTCAACGACACCCGGCATGAGGTCGTTGGGCTGACCATCGCCGCCGGCAACGTGGGCCTGGAGCACACCGTGCGCAACGCCTTGAAGGTCTGCGAGATTGCCGGACGCGACGATGTGCCGGTCTATGCGGGCTGCCCGCAGCCGTTGCTGCATCCCTCGGTGGACGCGGCGCATGTGCATGGCGTCGACGGCTTTGGCGATGTCGGCCTGGCGCCGGCCAAGCGCACTGCCGAGACCGAGCACGCCGCGCTGGCCATCCTGCGCCTGTCGCACGAGTACGCCGGCGAGCTGCTGCTGGTCGCGCTCGGTCCGTTGACCAATCTGGCCCTGGCCCTGACGCTGGATCCGACCCTGCCGCAGCGCGTGGCGCGGCTGGTGGTAATGGGCGGGGCGCTGACCGGGCACGGCAACATCACCGCCGCGGCCGAATTCAATATCGGCTTCGACCCGGAAGCGGCACATATCGTATTCCGCGGTTTTCCGCAGTTCGACGTGGCCGACTGGGAAGCCACCATCGCGCACGGGCTGCTGCATCGCGATGTCGAGCAATGGCTGGCGGCAGACTCCGCGCAGGCACGGTTCTACGAAGAGATTTCGCGCAAGACCCGGCTGTGGTCCGAAGACAGCCGGGGCGAGCACTGGTACGCCGCCGACGCGCTGGCGATGGCGTTCGCGCTGCATCCGGAGGGCGCGCAGCGGCTGGAGCGGCGGCCGGTGCATATCGAGCTGACCGGTACGCACACCCGCGGCATGACCCTGGTGGACTGGGAGCGCCGGGATGGCAACCCCGACAATGCCAACCTGCTGCTGGACTACGATCGCCCGCAATTCTTCGGCCTGGTCGCGGCGGCGCTGGCGGCGGGCTAGGGCGATCTTGCGCCGGGCGTCTGGAGGCCGCTATAATGCCCGGCTTATCCAGGCAGCCCGGCGCCAAGTCCATGAAAGATAACGTTCATCCCAGCTACAACGACGTCGTCTTCCACGACGTGACGTCCGATTTCAAGATTCTGACCCGTTCCACCATGAGCTCGAAAGAGACCGTGAAGTGGGAAGACGGCCAGGAATACCCGCTGATCAAGGTGGATATCTCCTCGGCCTCGCACCCGTTCTATACCGGCAAGCACAAGGTGATCGACACCGGCGGCCGGATCGACAAGTTCCAGAAGCGCTACGCGCGCTGAGCTTGCAGGACGGGCTGTACCGGCAGCGGCCGCGCATTGCGCGGCCGTTGTTTTTTGGGCGGCGGCAACTTCGTTTTCACGCCGTCGACGGGGCGTCTACGACTTCTGTCCAAGCGACGGCCAAAATGTTGCTGTGCGATAATGACGTGATCCGGGGCGATGCCCTGGACTTCCATCACGTGCCTGCCCATTTGGTGACAGGCGCCTTCCACTGAAGGAGCGTACACAGTGTCCGATCTTGATCAGGTCACGCTCAACGCCGGCGACAAGTCGGTCGTTCTGCCGGTTCTCAAGCCCACGCTTGGCAATGATTGCGTCGATATTTCAAAGCTGACCAAAGAAACCGGTCTGTTCACCTACGACTCGGGCTTTACCGCCACCGCCAGCTGCAAGTCGGCCATCACCTACATCGATGGCGACAACGGCGTGCTGCTGTATCGCGGCTACCCGATCGAACAGTTGGCCGAGAAGTCCAGCTTCCTCGAAGTCTCGTACCTGCTGATGAACGGCGAGCTGCCGACCGCGGACGAATTCAAGAAGTTCGACCACGAAGTCACGCATCACACGATGATGCACGAGTCGCTGAAGAACTTCCTCGGTGGCTTCCGGCATGACGCCCACCCCATGGCCATGCTGGCCGGTTCGGTCGCTTCGCTGTCGGCGTTCTACCACGACACCCTGGACCTCAACGATCCGGAGCAGCGCCGCCAGGCCGCCATCCGTCTGATCGCCAAGGTGCCGACCCTGGCTGCTGCTGCGTACCGCTATTCGATCGGCTGGCCGATCCGCTACCCGCGCAACAACCTCAACTACGTCGACCGCTTCCTGCACATGATGTTCGAAGTGCCGAGCGAGCCGCTGGAGATCAATCCGGTGGTGGCCAAGGCGCTGGATCTGCTGTTCATCCTGCATGCCGATCATGAGCAGAACGCCTCGACCTCGACCGTGCGTCTGGTCGGTTCGACCGGTGCCAACCCGTATGCCTCGGTCGCAGCGGGCATCACCGCGCTGTGGGGCCCGGCACACGGTGGCGCCAACGAAGCCGTGCTGAAGATGCTGGAAGAGATCGGCACCGCCGACAACGTCGAGTCCGCCGTGGCCAAGGCCAAGGACAAGAACTCCTCGTTCCGTCTGATGGGCTTCGGTCACCGCGTCTACAAGAACTTCGACCCGCGCGCCAAGATCATCCGCGAGATGACCCACAAGGTGCTGGGCGAACTGGGCGTCAACGATCCGCTGCTGGAAGTGGCGCTGAAGCTGGAAGAAGCCGCGCTGAAGGACGACTACTTCGTGCAGCGCAAGCTGTACCCGAACGTCGACTTCTACTCGGGCCTGATCTACAAGGCACTGAACATCCCGGTGGAAATGTTCACCGTGATGTTTGCCATCGCACGCACCGCCGGCTGGGTGTCGCATTGGCTGGAGCAGCAGGTCGACCCGGAAATGAAGATCGGCCGTCCGCGCCAGATCTACACCGGCTACGACAAGCGCGACTACACCGACGCCGGCCAGCGCTAAGCGCCTGCGGTTGTCTGCTTGAACGAACGCCCCGCATTGCGGGGCGTTTGCTTTTGCGGGTTGGCGTTGTGGTCAGTGGTCACGCGTCATGGCGCGCTGCGCTCAGCGCGTGCGCGGCAGGGCGTGGCCACCATCCTCTTCTGCCAACAACTGACGCAACTGGGCGGCCGAGGCGCGCTGCATCGGTTTTTCGTCCAGCTGCGACAGCGGTGCCTGGCGCAAGGCATCGTACGGCAGCACGGTCAGGTCGAAGGTCAGTTCCTCGGCACTGAACAGCCACACCGGAAACTCGGCCGTGCGCTCGCGGTCCAGGCGCAGCCGGCGCGTACGCGATTCGGCCGGAATGCGGTGTTCTTCCAGGAAGCGCTGCACGGCGTCGGCATCGTCGCTGTGCAACTGCAGCTGCACCGGCGCATTCGCGTCGGCCGTGCCATCGAGCACCGGGCCGGCCAGGCGCGGCTGGAACGGGCTAAGAAACTCCAGCGCGCGCAATGCGGCCTCGCGGCGTTGGCGCAGCCGCAGCCCGTGCGCAGGCCCGGCAAACAGGCGCTGGTGCTCGCGCAACGCATCTTCGATCTCGCGGTTGCGCGGCAGCGATGCGTCGTCGTGGATGCCCAGCCGGCTGGCCGCCTTGAGCTTGGCCTGATGAAAATCACGGATGCCACCCTCGGCCATCAGCCGGGCCGCTTCGTGCGCCAGGCGATGGCGACGTTCTCGGGTTCGCGTATCGGCGTGTTCGCGCGCGTGATGCATGACCGGGCTCCCCTAATGAACCTGGTTCGACTCTACAACAGCGGCATGAAGAGGTGGCGAATGCCCCGTGTTCCCTGCAAGGGCAATCACGCAACGGTGATTACCCGTTGCCTTCTACTGAACTGAAGGCAGTCGATTCCGCGGACCCGATCGGGGAATCGAGCGGACGAAGCCGTTCCGATTCCCCAATCCCGAATCCCGATTCCCCAATCCCGGCCCTCAAAAGATATCGAAGGCCTTCTCGTCCTGCTGTTCCTGCAGGCCGTAGTCGTAGTCCTGCAGGCGATCCAGGTCCTCGTTCTTCACCCATTCCACCGCACCATTGATGGTGGCCTGGGTCATGCCGTCGGGCGGATCGTTGGCGGCGATCGGCTTGTCCTTCAGCGCCACGCGCATGTAGTCGATCCAGATCGGCAGTGCCGCCTTGCCGCCGTACTCGCGATAACCGAGCGAACGGAAGTCGTCGCGACCCACCCACACCGTGGTGGCGTAGGGGCCGCCGAAGCCGGAGAACCAGGCGTCGCGGTGATCGTTGGTCGAGCCGGTCTTGCCGCCGACGTCCTCGCGCCCCAGCACCTTGGCCGCGGTGCCGGTGCCGCGCTGGACCACGTCGCGCATCATCGAGACCAGCTGGTAGGCGGTACGCTCGTCGATGGCGCGCGGCGCGATCTTGGTTTCGGCAGTGGCTGCCGGGGCGGTCTCCGCCGGCGTAGCCGGCGTCGCCGTGGTCGGTTCGATCGATTTGGGCAGGGCGGGGGCGCCGAAGTTGAAGCCGTCCACCACCTGACTCACCGGCGCGACATTGCCGCCCTGCAAGGCGCAGGTACGGCAGGCCACCGCCGGCACTTCCTTGAAGACCACATTGCCGTCGCGGTCCTTGACCTCGTCCACGATCCAGGTCTCCACCCGCGAGCCGCCATTGGCGAACACCGCATAGCCACGCGCAACCGACAACGGCGTCAGTGAGGCCGTGCCCAGCGACATCGACAGGTTGGGCGGCAGCTCGGCTTCCTGGAAGCCGAACTGGCTGATGTACTTGCGCGCAAAATCGACGCTGATCGCGTCCAGCAAGCGGACCGAGACCAGGTTGCGCGATTGCACCAGTGCCTCGCGCAAGCGCATCGGGCCGCGGAAGCCGCCGCCGTCGTTCTGCGGCGACCAGGTCTTGCCGCGGCGGTCGCGGAACACCACCGGCGCATCGAGCACGATCGAGGCCGGGTTGAAGCCTTTCTCGAACGCGGCCGCATACACGAACGGCTTGAAGCTGGAGCCCGGCTGGCGGCGCGCCTGGGTGGCGCGGTTGAACTTGTTGCCGGCGAAGCTGAAACCGCCGACCAGCGCGCGCAGCGCGCCGCTGTTGGCATCCAGCGACACCAGCGCGGCCTGGCCGCGCGGCAACTGGTCGATGATCCACTCGCCATCCTTCTCGCCGGCGCGGATGCGGGTCAGGTCGCCGCGCGTCAGCAGCTTGGCCGGCGTCTTGTTGGTCCAGCGACTGGCGCTGGCCGGCAAGGTGAGCTCGGTCTTGTCGCTCTGCACGACGGTCACGCCGCCGTCGGCATTGGTGCGTGCCACGATCACCGCGCGCAGGCCGCCCTGGGTGAACACGCCCGACAGATGCTTGGCCAGTGCCGTGGCATCCGCATCGGCGGCGACATCGAAATGCTGCTCCACCCCATGCCAGCCATGCCGGTGGTCGTACAGGCGCAGGCCTTCGGCAACCGCCGCATCGGCGCCGGTCTGCAGCGTGGCATCGATGGTGGTGGTGACGTGGTAACCCTTGTTGAGCACATCGCCGCCGTACTTGGCGATCATTTCCTGGCGCACCAGCTCGGCCACGTACGGGGCGTAAACCTCGACCGGCGGCTCGTGCGGCTTGGCGTGCATCGGCACCGCCTTGGCGGCGTCGGCTTCGGCCTGGCTGACAAAGCCCAGGTCGGCCATGCGTTGCAGCACGTAGTAATCGCGGCGCTCCTGCGCGCGTTCCGGATTGCTGATCGGGTTGCCGCTGGACGGGAACTTGGGGATGCCGGCCAGCGAGGCCATCTCGTCCAGGCTCAACTCGCTCATCTTCTTGCCGTAGTAGTACTCGGCGGCAGCACCGACGCCATAGGCGCGATTGCCGAAGAAGCTCTTGTTGAGATACAGCTCGAAGATCTCATCCTTGCTCAGCTCACTCTCGATCTTGCGCGCCAGCAGGATCTCGGCGAGTTTGCGGGTGTAGCTGTATTCGGAACTGAGGAAGAACTGCCGTGCCACCTGCTGGGTGATGGTCGAACCACCCGGCACGCGCTTGGCATCGGTGCTGGCCAGCAGCCACACCGCACGGGCGATGCCCTTGTAGTCCACGCCGCCGTGTTCGTAGAAGCGCGCATCCTCCGTCGCCAGGAAGGCCTGCTTCAGGCGCAGCGGCACGTCCTTCATCTGGATGGGGTAGCGCCGGGTCTCGCCATAGACGGCCATCAGGCGGCCGTCGCTGGAATAGACGTACATCGGCTCCTGCAGCTCGACCTGCTTGAGCGACTGCACGTCCGGCAACTTGGAGGAAATGGCGTAATACAGGCCGCCGGCAGCAATAGCGCCAAGCAGGGCGAGCACCACGAACGCGGCCAGGATCCAGCCCAGCCAACGGCGAATACGGGGCATGTAAGAGAGATTCCGATTGCAGATTTCTTGGTCACAGAGTATAGATGACGCCGGGTTTGGCTGGGGCCGAACTCTGGGGATCGCAGGAAACAGCACTGGGGTCACGTCGCGGGGCCATTGCCATGCGCGTGAAGGGCTTGTCACCTGTTAAAATTTAATTATTAATACGAGGGCGCAGACAAGCGTCCAAGTGCCCATCGGCAGGGGAGTTTCCGTGGGGCTTCTACCCAAGAGTCAATCGCCACTGATTGGTGTCGATATCAGTTCCACTGCGGTCAAGCTCTTGCAGCTGTCGCGCAGCGGGAACCGTTTCCGCGTGGAGCATTACGCGGTGGAACCGTTGCCGCCGAATGCGGTCGTGGAAAAGAACATCGTCGAGGTCGAGGCGGTCGGCGAAGCGATTCGTCGCGCCATCAACCGTTCCGGCAGCAAGGCCAAGAACGCCGCAGCCGCGGTGGCCGGGTCGGCGGTGATCACCAAGCTGATCCCGATGCCGGCCGATCTGGACGACAGCGATCTGGAAGCCCAGGTCGAACTGGAAGCCACCAATTACATTCCGTACCCGATCGAGGAAGTCAATCTCGACTTCGAGGTGCTCGGCCCGATGCCCAACAGCCCGGACATGGTCCAGGTGCTGCTGGCCGCCTCGCGTTCGGAGAATGTGGAACTGCGCCAGTCCGCGCTGGAACTCGGTGGCCTGACCGCCAAGGTCATGGACGTGGAGGCCTTCGCGGTCGAGAACGCCTTCGCCCTGGTCGCCAGCGAGTTGCCGGTGGCCGCCGATGCGGTGGTTGCGCTGGTGGACATCGGCGCGACCATGACCACGCTGAGCGTGTTGCGCTCAGGTCGCAGCCTGTATAGCCGCGAGCAGGTCTTCGGCGGCAAGCAGCTCACCGACGAGGTGATGCGCCGTTACGGGTTGACCTACGAAGAGGCCGGCCTGGCCAAGCGTCAGGGCGGCTTGCCGGAGAGCTACGAGGTCGAAGTGCTGGAGCCGTTCAAGGAGGCGACGGTGCAGCAGATCAGCCGCTTGCTGCAGTTCTTCTACGCGGGCAGCGAATTCAATCGCGTCGACTGCATCGTGTTGGCCGGCGGCTGCGCTGCGCTGTCGCGCCTGCCGGAAATGGTGGAAGAGCAGCTCGGCGTGACCACCGTGGTCGCCAACCCGCTCGCGCAAATGACGCTGGGCCCGAAGGTCCAGGCCCACGCGCTGGCGCTGGATGCGCCTGCATTGATGATCGCCACCGGCCTGGCCCTGAGGAGCTTTGACTGATGGCAAGAATCAATCTTTTGCCCTGGCGCGCCGAGCGCCGGAAGGCGCGCGAGCGTGAGTTCTATTCGATGCTGGGCTTCGCCGCGTTGGGCGGCGTGCTGTTGTCGGTCCTGATCTGGTTCTACTACGACGCGCAGATCAGCGGCCAGACCGAGCGCAATGCGTTCCTGACCGCCGAGATCGACAAGGTCAAGGCGCAGAACGAAGAGATCAAGGAGCTCGACAAGAAGAAGGACCGCCTGCTCGCCCGCAAGAAGGTGATCGAGGAACTGCAGGCAAATCGCTCGCAGATGGTGCATCTGTTCGATTCGCTGGTGCGCACCATCCCCGATGGCGTGGCCTTGACCAACATCAAGCAGGACGGCGACATCCTGACCCTGGAAGGGCGTTCGCAGTCCAACGCGCGCGTCAGTACCTACATGCGCAACCTGGAAGGCTCGGGCTGGATGACCAATCCGGACCTGTCGATCATCGAGGCCAAGAGCCAGGACAAGGCCGGGCAGCCCGCGGGACCGTCGATGGACACCAAGACGCTGCCGTACGTGTTCACGCTCAAGGTCAAGCTGGCCAATCCGAACGAGGCCGACAAGAACGGCACCGCACCGGTCGATGCGCAAGCGCCGGGTGCAACGCCAGCCGGTACGGCCCCTGCGGGCGCGCCAGCGGCGGCACCTGCAGCACCTGCGCCTGCCACGTCGCCGGCCGCTGCTCCTGCACCCGTGCAGCCAGCGCCGGCGTCCGCCAATCGGCCGCAGGAGGGGGCGGCGTCATGAGTAAGAAAGCATTCAAGCTCAGCGATCTGGATTTCAACAACATCGGCGGCTGGCCGCAGCAGGCACGCATCGTGTTCTGCGTGGTGGTCGGCCTGTTCATCATGGTGCTGGCCTGGTTCCTGTTGATCAGCGGCAAGCGCGATGAACTCGAAGGCCTGGAAGGCACCGAAACGCAGCTGCGCACCGAGTTCGAGACCCAGCAGGGTCGCGCGGTGAATCTGGAGCCGCTCAAGCAGCAGCTCGCGCAGATGGAACAGGTGCTGCAGCAGATGCTGCGGCAGCTGCCCAGCAAGACCGAAATGCCGGATCTGATCATCGACATCTCGCAGACCGCGCTGTCCAGCGGCCTGTCCAACGAGTTGTTCCAGCCGGGCCCAGAATCGCCGAAGGAGTTCTACGCCGAAAAGCCGATCGCCTTGCGCATGGTGGGCAGTTATCACCAGTTCGGTGCCTTCGTCAGCGGTGTGGCTTCGTTGCCGCGCGTGGTGATCCTGACCATGCACGACATCAACCTCAAGCCGAGGGACCCCAAGGCCGGCATCACCCCGCGCGGGGCGCTGGAACTGTCCGGCACGGTCAAGACCTATCGTTATCTTGACGATGAGGAAATGGCAGAGCAGGAGAAGGCCGCGGCCGACGCTGCGAAGAAGGGCGGCCAATGACCATGAAACTGCTCAAGATCCTGTCCTGCGTGGCGCTAATTGCTGTATTGCCGGCGTGTACGCGCGGGGTGACCAGCACACCGGGCGATGCGCCGAACCTGGAAGCCTGGGTCGCCGAAGTGCGCGCACGGCCGGCGCCGCCGTTGGAGCCATTGCCGGTGATGCAGCAGTTCGAGACGTTCGAATATGCGGCGCAGTCGATGCGCGACCCGTTTAGCGACGCCTGGGTCAGCGCCGAAGGCGGCAACGGCACGCGTCCGGATCCGAACCGGCGCAAGGAGCCGCTGGAGGCCTATCCGCTCGACGCCCTCGACATGGTGGGGACCATTGGCGGTGGCTCGGGCCTGGTTGCGCTGGTCATGGCACCCGACAAGGTGACCTACCGGGTGCGGCCGGGCGTGTATCTGGGACAGAGCGATGGCCGGGTCACCGGGGTCTACGAAGACCGCATCGAGCTGATTGAACTTGTGCCGGACGGTGCGGGCGGATGGCTTGAACGGCCGGCCGCGCTCGCATTGGATGATCAATAAAGTGATAGGGGATAGCACGATGACGTTTTCCAATGCCCGGCGGCTGCGTCCGGTTCGACGCCACGCGGTATTCCAGGCCTGCGCGATGGGGTTCGCGCTGGCGCTGGCGAGCGGTAGCGCGTTCTCGGCGGCGGCACTGAAGCAGCCTGTGCAGGATCCGGCCAAGACCGCTCCGGCGAGCCTGGCGGTGTCCAAGATCGATTTCAAACGTGGCGAGGATGGCGCTGGCCGTCTGATCCTGCAGTTCGACGGCCAGGGCGCCAGCCCGGATCTGCGCACGCAGGGCGACAACGTGCTGGTCGACATCAGCAACGCACGCCTGCCCGCCGAACTGCAGCGCCCGCTCAACGTCACCGACTTTGCAACGCCGGTGCAGCGCGTCGAGGTCAAGCCATCCGGCTCGGGGTCGCAGCTGGTGCTGTCGACCAAGGGCGCGTTCGATTCGCTGGCCTACCAGACCGGCAACGAATACGTGGTCGAAATCACTCCGCGCAAGGGCCAGCCTGCGGTCGGTGGCGTCAGCGCCGCAGCCGTCACCCAAGCCGCCGCGCAGATCGCTGCGCGCGGTTACAGCGGCCGCCCGGTGACGTTCAACTTTCAGGACGTGCCGGTACGCACCGTGCTGCAGCTGATCGCCGAGGAATCCAACCTCAATATCGTCGCCTCCGATACCGTGCAGGGCAATGTCACGCTGCGCCTGATGAACGTGCCGTGGGACCAGGCGCTGGACATCGTGCTGCGCGCCAAGGGCCTGGACAAGCGCCGCGACGGCGGCGTGGTGTGGGTCGCCCCGCAGCCGGAGCTGGCCAAGTTCGAGCAGGACAAGGAAGACGCCCGCATCGCGATCGAGAACCGCGAGGATCTGATCACCGATTACGTGCAGATCAACTACCACAACGCGGCCGTGATCTTCAAAGCGCTGACGGAGGCCAAGGGGATTGGTGGCGGTGGTGGTGGTCAGGGCGGCGGTCAAGGTGGACAAGGTGGCCAGCAGGACAATGGATTTTTGTCGCCTCGCGGTCGCCTGGTTGCCGACGAGCGCACCAACACCCTGATGATCAGCGATATTCCGAAGAAGGTCGCGCAGATGCGCGAGCTGATTTCGCATATCGATCGGCCGGTGGATCAGGTGTTGATCGAAAGCCGCATTGTGATCGCGACCGACACGTTCGCGCGTGACCTCGGTGCGCGGTTTGGTATCGCCGGGCGTCGTCAGTATGGCGACAATACCAGTGTTATCAGTGGTAGTACTTCTAATAATGTGTCAATTATTAATGATGGAATTCATAATGTTCCCGGGGGTCTAAACTTCAACCTTCCCGCGGGTGGAGTTTTCACTACAAACACGCCAGGTGCTATTGCATACACCTTGCTTGGACGCAACTTCGCTCTCGACATGGAATTGTCGGCGATGCAGGAAGAGGGGCGAGGGGAAGTCGTTTCCAATCCGCGTATCGTTACGGCAAATCAGCGTGAAGGTGTTATCAAGCAGGGTCGGGAAATTGGTTATGTGACGATTACTGCCGCCAGTGGCGGTGGTCAGTCCCAGGCCAACGTGCAGTTCAAAGAAGTGCTGTTGGAGCTAAAGGTCACTCCGACCATCACCAATGACAATCGCGTGTTCTTGAATATGAATGTTAAGAAGGATGAGGTTGCTCGTTTCATCGTGCTCGATGGCTACGGTACCGTTCCAGAGATCAACCGTCGTGAAGTTAATACGGCCGTTCTGGTTGGTGATGGTGAGACAGTCGTTATCGGCGGCGTCTACGAATTCAATGATCGTGAGAGCATCGCGAAGGTCCCTTTCCTTGGCGACATCCCGTTCCTCGGGAACCTTTTCAAGAAAAGGGGGCGCAGCAAGGAGAAGGCCGAGTTGCTCGTCTTCATAACACCTAAGGTACTGCGTGTCGCAAGCGCTACTCCATAAGAGAAGCCGAATCGGAAAAAGGCCGCGAAAGCGGCTTTTTTCTTTATGCGGTGATTGAACGCATAGCAAGCGATACTAGGTGAGGATCGCTTTTGCTAGGGCGTGACGTTTTCTGAGGCCCGCGCGGGCGGGTACCGGTGACAGAAATGGACGCGTTTCAGCGTTCAATCCCTCCAACAAGCTATTTCAAGTAGCTAGTCGCATAGTGACGTAAGTCAAACCTGCGCCACTCACTGAACATCCCGGTGCTACTGAATGAACCAATTGCGCTCGAATCGGTCACACTGGTCCTATGAACGCACCGCCGCTGTTGCCCCCAGAAGCCGCTGCCGCGCCCGCCCAGGACCGGTTGCATCGTCAATTCACCCTGCTGCGCGAGTCGCTGGCGCAGCGCATCGTGGGCCAGTCCGCGCTGGTCGAACGGTTGCTGATCGCCCTGCTGGCCGACGGGCATCTGCTGGTCGAGGGCGCGCCCGGGCTGGCCAAGACCACCGCGATCCGCGCGCTGGCCTCGCGGCTGGAGGCGGATTTCGCGCGGGTGCAGTTCACCCCTGACTTGCTGCCCTCCGATCTGACCGGCACCGAGATCTGGCGGCCGCAGGACAGCCGGTTCGAGTTCATGCCCGGGCCGATCTTCCATCCGATCCTGCTGGCCGACGAGATCAATCGCGCGCCGGCCAAGGTGCAGTCGGCACTGCTGGAGGCGATGGGCGAGCGTCAGGTCACCGTCGGGCGGCATACCTATGCGCTGCCGCAGCTGTTCCTGGTGATGGCCACGCAGAACCCGATCGAGCAGGAAGGCACGTTCCCGTTGCCCGAGGCGCAGCTGGATCGCTTCCTGATGCACGTGCGTATCGGCTATCCACAGGCCGATGCCGAGGCGGAGATCCTGCGTCTGGCACGTGAGGCCGCGCGCGACACCCTGGAAAAGCACGAGACGGTAGCCGACAAGATCCCGCTGGAAGATGTCTTTGCCGCGCGTCGGGTGGTGCTGGACGTGCATCTGGCGCCGCAGCTGGAGCGCTACCTGATCGAGATCGTGCTCGCATCGCGCGATGCGCAGCGCTACGACCCGGCATTGGCGCGGCGGATCGCCTGGGGCGCGAGCCCGCGTGGGTCGATCGCACTGGAGCGCTGCGCACGGGCGCGTGCATGGCTGGCCGGGCGCGACTACGTGACCCCGGACGATATCCGCGCAATCGCGCCGGACGTGCTGCGCCATCGCGTGCTGCCCAGCTACGAAGCCACTGCCGAAGGCTGGGATGGCGAGCGCCTGGTCGCCGCCTTGCTGGAAAAGATTCCGCTGCCCTGATGGGGTAGCGTGTCGCCGAGGTATGCCGTCCTCTGACCAGAATCCGATGTCTTCGATGCCGTCTTCTTCCCCTGTCACCGCTCCGGCGTCGATCGCCGGCGATGGACTGCGGCCGACGCTGACGGAGCTGATCGCGCTGCGTGGCACCACGACCCATCGCGGGCAGCCAGGGCGTGGCCGCCATGGGCTGGTCGGGCCGGTACCGGCCGCAACGCGTGGGCGCGGGATGGAATACGCCGAGTCGCGCGAGTACGTGGCCGGCGACGATGCGCGGCATATCGACTGGCGCGTCACCGCGCGTACCGGGCGCGCGCACACCAAATTGTTCCAGGCCGAGCGCGAACGCTTGAGCCTGATTGTGGCCGATACCTCGCCAGCGCTCTTCTTCGGCACGCGGGTGCGCTACAAATCGGTGCAGGCCGCCCGTGCCGGCGCCGTCGCGGCGTGGCTGGCGCAACGGCAGGGCGACCGGATCGCCGCGCTGCGTGGCACTGCCAGCGAAGCGCCGATTGCACCGCGCTCGGGTCAACGCGGCGTGTTGCCGGTGCTGGACGCATTGGCGCGCTGGTACACGCAGCCGCCGTCCGGCGATGCGGGCCTGGAGGTGGCACTGGACCATGCCGCGCGGTTGCTGCGCCCGGGTGCGCGGCTGACCGTGCTGGCCGATGCGCGCAGCGCCAGCAGGATTTCTGCCACGCGCTGGTCGGGCCTGGCCCTGCATCACGAGGTGGTGGTGATCGTGCTGGTCGACCCGCTGGAGCTGGCGCCACCGGCCCGCGCACTCAGCTTCGATGTGCGCGGCGAGCGCATCGCGATCGATCTGTCCACGCAGGCCGGACGTGCGCGTTGGCAGTCCGAATTCGTGGCGCCGCTGGAACAATTGACCGCGGTCCTGCAGGCACGCGGTGTGCGCTTGCATCGCCTGTCCACCGACGATGCCAGCGATGCCTGGTTGGGCGGCAGCAGCGCCGTGCGGAGTCGATGACGATGTCGCCGCAATCGCTGCCGCTACGCGATGTCCATCTGCCGCCGTCGCCGCCATGGTGGCCGCTGGCGCTGGGCTGGTGGCTGGTGATCGCCGCAGTGGTCGTCGTGCTTGGCAGCGCATGGTGGTGGTGGCGTCGCCGTCGTCAGCAGCAGCGGCGCTGGCTGGCGGCCTTCGATGCCGAGCTGCAGCGCGCAACGACCCCCGCACAGCGTCTGGCCGCGTTGTCGGTGTTACTGCGACGCGCAGCACGCAGCGTCGATGCGCAGGCCGACCGGCTGCAGGGCGAGGCATGGCTGCAGTTTCTGGACGGGCACAAGAGCAAGACGCAGGCCTTTTCGCAGGGACCGGGGCGCGCGCTGCTGGACGGCGGTTTTCAACGTGCGCCGGCGGTGACCGGTCTGGATGCGGTGCAGGCGCTGGCGCGGCAGCGTTTTCTGAGTCTGATGCGAGGCCGGCGATGAACTGGCTGCAGTGGTCGCAATGGCAGGATGCGCTGGCGCACTGTGCATGGCCGTGGGCATGGTGGTTGATGCCGCTGCCGTTGCTGATGTGGTTCTGGCCGCAGCGCAGCGCCGATACGGCGGCGCTGCGCGTGCCTTACGCCGATCAACTGCATGCAGTTGCACAGGCAAACAGGACACCGGTACTGCGGGTGCCGCGCTGGCTTGCCTGGTTGGGCTGGTTTTTTCTGTGCGCGGCGCTTGCGCGCCCGCAACAATTGGGCGATGTGATCCAGCCGCCGCGCGAGGCACGGCAGATGATGCTGGCGGTGGATCTGTCCGGCAGCATGAGCGAGCCGGATATGGTGCTCGGCGGCAATGTGGTGGATCGCCTGACCGCCGCCAAGGCGGTGTTGTCGGACTTTCTGGATCGTCGCGACGGCGATCGGGTCGGCTTGCTGGTGTTCGGTCAGCGCGCCTACGCGTTGACGCCGTTGACCGCCGACCTGACCTCGGTACGCGACCAGTTGGCCGACAGCGTGGTGGGACTGGCCGGGCGCGAGACGGCGATCGGCGATGCGATCGCGTTGTCGGTCAAACGGCTGCGCGAGCAGAAGCAGGGCCAGCGCGTGGTGGTGTTGCTCACCGATGGCGTCAACACCGCCGGCGTGCTCAATCCGCTCAAGGCCGCCGAGCTTGCCAAGGCCGAAGGCGTGCGCGTGCATACGATCGCCTTCGGTGGCAATGGCGGCTATTCGTTGTTCGGCGTGCCGATTCCGGCCACGGGCAACGACGATATCGACGAAGACGGCTTGCGCAAGATCGCCGCGCAAACCGGTGGGCGCTTTTTCCGTGCCCGCGATACCGAAGAACTGGCCGGCATCTATGCCGAGCTGGATCGGCTGGAGCCGGTCAAGGCGCTCGGCCCCTCGGTGCAGCCGCGCGTGGAACGCTATTACTGGCCGTTGGGCGCTGCCATCGTGATTGCGCTGCTGGCCTATGTGTTGCCGCGGAGATGGCGATGAACGCGCTGACCGAACTGGCAGGCTGGCTGCAGTCGCTGCATCTGCTGCGCCCGGGTCTGCTGTGGGCGCTGCTGGCGATCGTGCCGGCGGCAGTGCTGTGGCAGTTGCGTCGACGCGCTGCGGACGTGTGGCGGCAAAGCGTGGATGCGCATCTGTTGCCGACCTTGCTGGTGTCCGGCAGTCGGCGTGGATGGCTGGGATTCGTGCTGGCTGCGCTGACCTATGCGCTGGCGGTGCTGGCGATGACCGGGCCGAGCTGGCGGCAGACCGAGCGGCCGGTGTATCACTCCAGCATGCCCCTGGTGGTGGCGCTGGACCTGTCCTCCAGCATCACCGCCAACGACCTGCCGCCGTCGCGTCTGCTACAGGCGCGGGCCAAGTTGGCCACGTTGTTACGCAAGCGGGCCGGTGGCGAAGTCGCATTGCTGGTCTATGCGGGCGAGAGTTTCACCGTTGCGCCGTTGACCGAAGACACCGCCAACGTGGCGTTGTTTCTGGATGCGTTGTCGCCATCGGTGATGCCGGTGGACGGCAAGCGCGCCGATGCGGCGATCGACGCGGCCACGCAGTTGCTGCTGCAGGCGGGTTTCAAGCAAGGCGACATCCTGCTGGTCAGCGACAGCGCCGATCGTGCGGCCGGAAGTTCCGCACGGTTGGCGCGCTCGCGTGGATTCAGCGTGTCCGCGCTCGGCGTGGGGAGCACGCGCGGCGCGGCCTATCGCACCACGACCGGTGAGATTGCGCAGACAAAACTGGATGAAGGCAGCCTGCGCGATCTTGCCGGGCAGGGCGGTGGTCGCTATGCGCGCATCACCGCCGACGATGCAGACCTGCGTGCACTGGGCGTGCTCGACCCGGCGCAACAGCCGCTGGCCGATGAAGCTGCCGAGTCCACCGGCGGCAAGACCTGGCTGGACGAGGGCTACTGGCTGCTGCTGCCGGTGATGCTGTTGGCACTGCTGGCGTTCCGGCGGCGTACGGTTGTGGCGATCCTGGCCCTGGTGTGCGTGTTGCCATTGGCCCAACCCGCGCATGCTGCCGACGGCACCTTGTGGCAACGCGCCGATCAGGTGCAGCAACAACGCCTGGATGCCGGCGTACAGGCGTATCGCAAGGGCGATTTCGCCGCGGCACAAAAAGCCTTCGAAAATGTGCCCACCGATGAGGGTTTGTACAACCTCGGCAATGCGCTGGCCAGGCAGGGCCAGTACGACCAAGCGATTGCGGCTTACGACCGGGCGCTCAAGCAACATCCGGATCAGCCCGACGCCATCGCCAATCGTGCGGCGGTGGAGGCGGCGCGCAAGCGCCAGCAGCAGAATAACAAGGACGGCAAGGGCAAGGACGGCAAGGGCCAGTCCGACGACCAGAAGCAATCCGGTCAGAACGGCTCCGGCCAGAATCAGTCCGGGCAGAACAAGCAGAACGCTCCAAAGCCTGGCCAGGACGGGCAAGGCAAACAGGACTCGCAGGGTAGACAGGACGGCAAGGATCAGCCGTCCGCGCAGACGCCGCAGGATGCAGCCTCGCAGAACCAGCAGTCCAAAAACGGCCAGGGCGAGCAGAGCAAGCAGGACGCAGCGCCGAAATCGGCCGATGCCAAGGCGCAGCAGCAGGCCGATGCCGCGCAGCGGCAAAAGATGCAGCAGGCGATGGCGCAGGCTGGCGACAAGGGCGCCGACGCAAACGGCAAGCAGGCCGCCGCGGCAACGGCGAACGAAACGCCGGAACAACGCGAGCAACGCCAGGCGGTGGATGCCTGGCTGCGGCGGGTGCCGGACGACCCGGGCAGTCTGCTGCGCACCAAATTCAGGCTGGAACACGAACGCAGGCAACGGGACGGACGATGATCGGCACACACCATTTGCGCCGCGCGGCGATCGGCATGTTGACCAGCGCGATGCTGCTCACCTGTGCACCGGTGGGTGCCGTCACGCGCGCGTGGCTGGATCGCGACAGCGCCAATGCCGGCGACGTGGTGATGCTGAATATCGAAACCGATCAACGCGGTGTCGATCCGGATTACACGCCGTTGCGCAACGATTTCGCGCTGGGGGCCAAGAGCGCCAACCAGCAGATGCAGGTGACCAATGGGTCGGTGACGGTGCGCGCGCTGTTCGGTGTGGTGTTGACGCCGCGCAAGAGCGGCGAGCTGATCGTGCCGGCGATCCGCGTGGGTAACGAGCGCACCGAACCGTTGCGGCTGCAGGTGGGCGCGTCGGCAAGCGATGCCGGCAGCAGCGCGTCCGGCGCAGCGGCGGCGGCGCAAGGCAACGAGGATGCCTTCGTCCAGACGCAGGTGGACGATCCGCAGCCCTATGTGCAGCAAAGTGTGGGCGTGGTGGTGCGGCTGTATTTCGCCACGCAGCTGGCGTCCGGCGAGCTGGATCTGGAAGCGCCCGATGGTGCATCGCTGCAGCGCATCGGCGACGACGTCAGTTCGGTCAAGGTACTCAATAACCGCCAATACAACGTGGTCGAGCGGCGCTATCTGCTGGTGCCCGAGCGCAGCGGCCGCCTGGTGTTGCCGTCGGCGCGCTTCAATGGTCGCTCGGTCGGCGGCTTCTTCGACGACTATTTCGGTCGTGGCAACGGCGAGCTGAGCGCACGCAGCGCCAGCATCCCGCTGCAGGTACGCGCACAACCGGCCAACGCGCCGCAGCCGTGGTTGCCGCTGCGCAGCCTGCAGTTGCGATATACGACCACGCCGCAGCGCGCCACCGCCGGTGAAGCGGCCCAGCTCGTGGTGGAGGCCAGCGCACGCGGCGCCACCCAGGCGCAGTTCCCCGAATTGCCGACCCCGAGCGTGCCCGACGCGCAGGTGTTCGCCGAGCCGCCGCAATACGAAGAACGCTTCGTGGATGGCTCGCCGCAGCTGCGGCTGACCCGCCGCTATTCGATCGTGCCCAACCGCGCCGGCCCGCTGGTGGTGCCCGGCTTGCAGGTGGCGTGGTGGGATGTGGGTGCGGCGGCAGCCAAGACCGCGGCGTTGCCGGACCTCACACTCGACGTGGCGGCAGGCAGCGGCGCGTTTGCGGCGCCCGCGCCAGCGCCAACGCCTGCAGCCAATCCATCACCGGATAACGCTGCGCCAACCGCTGCGGCTGGCACGCTGAGTCTGCAGCAGGCTGCGGCCACGCAACGGCCTTGGGGCTGGATCGCTGCGGCGATCGGCTTTGCGCTGCTGTGGATTGCCACCCTGGTGTGGGCCTTGTTACGGCGTCGCGGCGGTTCGCATGGCGCGCCGGTGATCAATGCCAGCGATGCAGCTGCGCCCGGCCGGCGTGTGACGCACGGTGTGGCCGAGCTGCGACGCGCGCTCGATACCGGCGGCATGGACGACGTGGCCGCGGTGCTGTGCGGCATGGCCGGCGTTACCGATATCGACAGCGTGCTGGCAGCGTTGAGCGACCCGGCGCAGCAGGCGGCGGTGGCGCAGATGCAGCGCGCCCGCTGGGGTGGCGATGGCGACGTGACCAGTGCACGTTCGGCATTGCGCGAGGCCTTTGCCAAGGGCCCGCGTTGGCGGCATGCCACGGCTGCGGAGCCGGAGGTCTTGGCGCCGCTGTATCCGCCGGCGCCTTGATCGGTTTCGCTGCATCGGCGGCAGCGGGCGAAGGGGCAGGTTCTTGATGGTCGGCATGCTGTGCCCCGCTTTGACGCGTTGATTCCGGTTGCATCCTGATTCTTCACCTGTGCTGCTTGAAGCAAGGAGTTGGGTCTGTGACCTGGCTGCAAGGCCCTTGCCCGCCCACCCTCGCGGGACACGCCGCAAGTACGTCCTTGTAGGCTCTTACGCGGCATCCATGCCGCGTAAGGTCCCGCGACGGTGGGCGGGCAAGGGCCAGTCGAGATGGTCGGTGTGGTCGGTTGCAAGCAGAGCATGATGCGCTTGGACAGTGTGGAGAGATCAGTTGCAGAGCGACGGATCTGCGACTTCGCTGCAGGGCCCTTGCCCGCCCACCATCGCGGGACACGCCGCAAGTACGTCCGTGTAGGCTCTTACGCGGCATCCATGCCGCGTAAGGTCCCGCGACGGTGAGCGGGCAAGGACCCGTCGGGATGGTCGGTGTGCATGGTTGCAAGCAAGAGCTCATGGCCGGATTCCACGGCGTCCCAAAGGCGTTTGGGCATCGCGCCTCGGTACAGGCAGTTCCAAATATCGGCTGTGCCCGCCCCACGATGAGCGCGCCAGATGTGTTGAACGCTCCAGCGCCCGTATCGGCTGACGTGGAGGTGCACCTACCCTCGGGCAGGCGCACCGCGGCAGGCCGGGTAGGTGGCCGCGTCGATGGCGTTTGTTAAGCTCCGGGGCTTGTGTCCAGATCAAGGCCCGACCAGATGACTGCATCCCCCGCCGCACGCCGCCCGGGCCTGCCCCTGCATTGGAAGATGGGCATTGGCTTCGCCGTCGGTCTGCTGCTGGGTCTGGCCGTCTACTACCTGGCCGGCAGCGATGCCGACTGGGTGCGCGTGGTTACCAAATACGTCACCACGCCGTTCTCGCAGATCTTCCTCAATCTGATCTTCATGCTGATCGTGCCGCTGCTGTTCTCGGCATTGGTGATGGGCATTTCCGAAATGGGCGACATCCGTGCGCTCGGGCGTGTGGGCTGGCGCACCCTGGGCTACACCGTCGTGCTGTCCGGCGTGGCGGTGTTGCTGGGGCTGGTGCTGGTGAATGTGCTCAAGCCTGGTGCCGGGGTGGACCCGCAGCTGGCCAACCAGTTGATCCAGCAGAACGCCGAGCGCACCCGCGAGATCATCTCCAGCTCCGGCACCCAGCCGCAGGGCATGGACATGCTGTTGTCGATCGTGCCCAGCAACGTCATCGCGGCAGCGTCCAGCAACGGTGCGATCCTGTCGCTGATGTTCTTTGCGGTGATGTTCGGCGTGGGCATGGTGCTGACCGCCGACGAGAAGGTGGCCACGCTCAAGCGCGGCATCGAGGGCATCTTCGAAATCTCGATGACCCTGATCGGCTTGGTGATCCGCCTGGCGCCGTATGCGGTGGCCTGTTTCATGTTCAATCTGGCCGCGCTGTTCGGCTTTGATCTGCTGATCCGCCTGGGCGCTTATGTGGGCGTGGTGGTGCTGGCGCTGGGCCTGCACATGGTGGTCAGTTACGGGCTGGCAGTGAAGTTTGCCGGGCGTTCGCCGATCGGCTTCTTCAGGCAGACCCAGGAGGCCACGATGATGGCGTTCTCCACCGCCTCCAGTAACGCGACCCTGCCGACTGCCCTGCGCGTGGCCGACGAGATGGGCCTGCCGCCGCGGGTGTCGCGTTTCGTGCTGACCGTGGGCGCCACCGCCAACCAGAACGGCACCGCCTTGTTCGAAGGGGTGACGGTGATCTTCCTGGCGCAGTTCTTCAACGTGGACCTGAGCATCGGCCAGCAGTTCATGGTGATGCTGGTCTGCATCCTGGGTGGCATCGGCACCGCCGGCGTGCCGTCCGGCTCGCTGCCGGTAGTGGCGCTGATCTGCGCGATGGTCGGGGTCAACCCGGTCGGCATCGGCATGATCCTGGGCGTCAATCATTTCCTGGACATGTGCCGGACGGCGCTGAACGTGACCGGCGATCTGGCGCTGACGACCTTGGTTGCCAAGGGCGAGGAGTAGGGAGTCGGGAATCGGGAATGGGTAAAAGCGGGCTGTAGCGATCGGTACGGGTGATGTGAGGTCCGCTGTACCGCAGCGGTAGCCTTGGCGAGAGCGGCGTCAACCTGCAGCACTGCACCCGATTCCCGATTCCCGATTCCCGACTCCCCAATCCCCAATCCCCAATCCCCAATCCCAGCCCCCTAACGCGCTCTGTGGGAGAATAAGCGTCTCCGCTTCCAGCGGTGTTCCCCTCCGCTTCCATAGACGCCCATGACCCAGCCCACCCGCCGCCAGCTGGCCAACGCCATCCGTTTTCTCGCCGCCGATGCGGTCGAAGCCGCCAAATCCGGCCATCCCGGCATGCCGATGGGCATGGCCGATATCGCCGAAGTGCTGTGGAACGATTTCTTCCGGCACAACCCGAACAACCCGCAGTGGTTCAACCGCGACCGTTTCGTGCTGTCCAACGGCCACGGCTCGATGCTGCAGTACGCGCTGCTGCACCTGTCCGGCTACGACCTGCCTATCGAGCAGCTCAAGCAGTTCCGTCAGCTGCATAGCAAGACCGCCGGTCACCCCGAGCGCAGCGAAACCCCCGGCGTGGAGACCACTACCGGCCCGCTCGGGCAGGGTTTTGCCAATGCGGTCGGGTTCGCGCTGGCCGAGAAGTTGCTGGCGCAGCGCTACAACCGCCCGGAGCTGGAAATCGTCGACCACCGTACCTGGGTGTTCATGGGCGATGGCTGCATGATGGAAGGCATTTCCCATGAAGCCGCTTCATTGGCCGGTACCTGGGGCCTGGGCAAGCTGGTCGCGTTCTGGGACAACAACCAGATTTCCATCGACGGCAACACCGCCGGCTGGTTCAGCGACAACACCCCGGAGCGTTTCGAGGCCTATGGCTGGCACGTGATCCGCGATGTGGACGGACATGACGCCGAGAAGATCAAGGCCGCCATCGAGACCGCGCTGGAGAACACCGACAAGCCCACGCTGATCTGCTGCCGCACCAAGATCGGCTTCGGCGCACCGAGCAAGGCCGGCAAGGAATCCTCGCACGGCGCACCGCTGGGCAAGGAAGAACTCGAGGGCGCCCGCAAGGCGCTGGAGTGGCCGTACGGCCCCTTCGAGATTCCCGAAGAGATCTACGCCGGCTGGCGCGCAGGTGGCACCGGCACCCTGCGTCAGGCCGAGTGGGAGCAGCTGTTCGACAAGTACGGCAAGCAGTACGCGGCCGAAGCTGCCGAGCTGACCCGCCGCTCGCACGGCGAGCTGCCGGCCGACTTCATCGCCCAGGCCGATGCCTACATCGCCAAGGCGCAGCAGGACGGCCAGACCATCGCCTCGCGCAAGGCCTCGCAGCTGGCGATCGAAGCGTTCGCGCCGTTGTTGCCGGAACTGATCGGCGGTTCGGCCGACCTGGCGCATTCCAACCTGACCTTGTGGAAGGCCAGCAAGTCGGTGGCCACCGATGATCCGGATGCCAACTACGTTTATTACGGCGTGCGCGAGTTCGGCATGACCGCCATCGCCAACGGCCTGGCGCTGCATGGCGGCTTCATTCCGTTCGACGCCACCTTCCTGGTGTTCAGCGATTACGCGCGCAACGGCGTGCGCATGAGCGCGTTGAATCCGGCCCATGCCATCCACGTGTACACGCACGACTCGATCGGCCTGGGCGAGGACGGCCCGACCCATCAGCCGGTGGAACACCTGGCCTCGCTGCGCTACATCCCCAACAACGATGTGTGGCGCCCGGGCGATGCGGTGGAATCGGCAGTGAGCTGGAAGGCCGCCATCACCCGCAAGGACGGCCCGAGCTGCCTGGTGTTCAGTCGCCAGAACCTGCAGCACCAGCCGCGCAGTGACGCGCAGCTCAAGCTGATCGAGCGCGGCGGTTATGTGCTGGCCGATGCCGAAGGTGGTACGCCCGACGTGATCCTGATCGCCACCGGTTCGGAAGTCGGGCTGGCGGTGGAAGCCAAGCAGACCCTGGACGCGGCCGGGCTGAAGACGCGCGTGGTGTCGATGCCGTCGACCGATGTGTTCGATCGCCAGGATGCGGCCTATCGCGAGTCGGTGCTGCCCAATGCGGTGCGCAAGCGCGTGGCGGTGGAAGCAGGCGTGACCAGCTTCTGGCGCAAGTACGTGGGCCTGGATGGTGATGTGGTCGGTATCGACACCTTCGGTGCCTCGGCACCGGCCGACCAGCTGTACGCATACTTCAAGATCACCGCCGAGCATGTGGTGCAGGCGGCAAAGGCGCTGTAAAAGCGCCGAGTGGCTTCCAATGAAACGCCGGCGAAAGCCGGCGTTTTTGTTTGCGCTGCACGTGGCGACCTTGCATGTACGTATCGCCTCGGTCGGGGAAACCGAGGTTATTGCGGGGGTGGGAAGGTGCCTGGCGTGTTGCGTGAGGATCACCTGGCCGGACTTGTCCGGAAGGCCGGGCAAGCCGACGTGCCTGATGGCAGGCAGGCGACTTCATCAGCGCGCGTCGCCCGGGTGGCCGGTGCGCAGACGTTTGCCCGCCGGATCGCGGCCAGATGCCGCTGTGGCGTTCGCTCCCCGCTATCGCGATGCAGGGCGGCCTGAATTACCTGTTTAAAATGTAAATCATTCCCATTAAAATGGCGCGTTGCCACGGTCGCGTGGAACGTCCTCCCCCTTGTCTCGCCGTCGGGCAGCCTTGCCGCGACCGGTGCCCTCGACTGTCTGTGCTGGAGCTGTGATGAATCGTCCTACCGTAATGCGTCTTCTTCCCATTGCGCAGCGTCCGCGCGCGCTGTCGCATGCGGTGTTCGCCGCGCTGTGCACGTTGTCGGCAGGCCAGGCACTGGCTGAAACGCCGGCCGGCGATGCCGAGGTCACCACCCTGGACCGGCTCATCGTGCAGGGCGAGCAGGCCAAGGGCTATACGGTGGAGAAGACCACGGCCGGTACGCGCATGAACCTGTCGCTGCGCGAGATCCCGCAGTCGGTCAGCGTGGTCACGCGCGACCGCATGGACGACCAGAACCTGCAGAGCATCACCGATGTGCTCAACAACGTCTCCGGCATCTCGGTGGCGCAGAGCGACAGCGAGCGGCTGGAGTTCTACGCGCGCGGTTTCTACATCGACAACTACCAGTTCGACGGCATCCCGGCGTACATGGAGCAGGCCTGGAGCTACGGCGATTCGGCGCTGGACGTGGCGCTGTACGACCGTGTCGAAGTGGTGCGTGGCGCCACCGGCCTGCTGACCGGCTCGGGCAATCCGTCGGCCTCGATCAACCTGGTGCGCAAGCATGCGCTCAGCCGCGACTTCACCGGCACCGTGTCGGTGGGCGGTGGCGATTTCAACAAAACCCGCAGCGTGGCCGATGTCACCGTGCCGCTCAGCCCCGAAGGTACCGTGCGTGCGCGCGTGATCGGCGTGTACCAGGACGGCGAGTCGGACATGGACCGCTACGGCCTGCGCAAGAAGATCGGCTCGGCGATCATCGATGCCGACCTCACCGACAGCACCTTGCTGAGCGTGGGCTACGAGTACCAGAAGAAGGAATCGAACGATGTCACCTGGGGTGGCTTCCCGCTGTTCTACAGCGATGGCACCCGCACCAACTATGACCGTTCGTTCAACCCGGCGGCCGACTGGACGTTCTGGGACACGCGCCTGCAGCGCACCTTCGCCAGCCTGCAGCAGAGCTTCGACAACGGCTGGACCCTCAAGGCCAATCTGAGCCATGAGAAGACCGAAGCGGCCAATCACCTGTTCTATCCGTTCTATACGATCTTCGGCTTCGACCGCGCCACCGGTGGCGGCGTGGTGCCGTATTCGGGCAACTACCTGACCGAGCGCAAGGCCGATGGTGCCGACGTCTATGCGGAAGGCCCGTTCCAGCTGTTCGGCCGCGAGCATCAGCTGGTTGCCGGCGCCAGCTACAACCGCCGCGAGTACGTCAATAACGGCACCTTCGATTTCCCGGCGCCGCTGGACAGCTACCTCGGCTGGACCGGTGCCTACCCGGAACCCAACTGGAGCCCGCGCACGGTGCAGAGCACCGGCACCATCAAGCAGAAGGCGGCCTACGTGGCTGCGCGCTTCTCGCTGGCCGATTCGCTGAAGTTGCTGGTGGGCGCGCGCTACACCGACTGGCAGATCGATGGCGGCAACTTCGATGCCACGCAGGGACTGGCGCCGTTCTCCGACAGCCAGACCGAAGTCACCCCGTACGCCGGTCTGGTCTACGACATCAACGATGTGTGGTCGACGTACGTCAGCTACACCGAAATCTTCAACCCGCAGACCCTGCGCGATGCCACTGGCGGCTACCTGGATCCGTTGACCGGCAAGGGCTACGAAGCCGGCGTCAAGGCAGCGTGGTTCGACGACAGGCTCAACGCCTCGCTTGCGGTGTTCCGCATCGAGCAGGACAACCTGGGCGTGGCCACCGGCGGCTTCGTCCCCGGTAGCAGCGAGTCGGCGTATGAAGCCGCCAACGGCGTGGTCAGCGAAGGCTTCGATTTCGAGGTGTCCGGGCGGGTGACCGAGAGCTGGAACACCACCTTCGGCGCCTCGCACTACACCGCGCGCGATGACAGCGGCACCTCGATCAATACGCATTTGCCGCGCACCACCCTCAAGCTGTTCAACAGCTACACCCCGCAAGGTGCGTGGAGCGATCTGACCGTGGGTGGTGGCGTCAACTGGCAGAACCGCTCGTACTATGTGGACCCGGTCTACGGCGCCTTTCAGCAGAGTGCTTATGCACTGGTCAGCGCGTTTGCGCGCTACCGGTTGTCGCCGCAGTTCTCGGTGCAGCTCAATGTCGACAACTTGCTCGACAAGCGCTACTACTCTCAGTTCAACGGTGGCTATGGCGCATGGGGCGCCTCGCGCAACGGCATGCTGACCTTCAACTACACGTTCTGATCGCAGACCGGGCCGGGCGCGATGTCAGCGCCTGGTCTGGTGTTGCAACGATGCAGGCACCTTGCAGAAGGTGCCTGTTTTTGTGTCTGGCGCCAGCGGAGTGATCGTGGATCTGCGGCGCATGCCGCACTGCCTGCTGGTATCGGTTTGCTTCGGTGGTATCGAAGTGGCGCGAAAGCAACTGATGCTTTCCAACAATGTCGGCGCGCTACAGAGACACTTCCTGCCTACGCAAACGTACACGCGAAGACGCGCCGGTAATCGCATCGACGGTCAGGGCTACAGCGAGTCCAGATACGGTGCCATCACCTCTGCAACCCAGTCCATGAACGCACCTACGCGTTGCGGCAGATGGCGACGCTGCGCGTAGAGCAGGGTGACCGGCATCGGTTCCGGCGCGATGGCGGACAGCAGCTCGATCAAGGCGCCGCTGTCCAGGTGTGGGCGCAACGGGCTGGCCGGCGCCTGGATGATGCCCAGGCCCGCCAATGCCGCAGCAAGATAGGCATCGCCGTTGTTGACCGTCACCGGGCCGCGCATCGGCAGTAGCTGGTAGGCCGGTCCATCGCGGTACTCGAAGCCGGATGATCGCTGGCCCAGCGTCGGCACGTAATGCACCAGGTCGTGGTGAACCAGATCGTCCAGGCGCTGCGGCGTGCCCCGTCGTGCGAGGTAGTCGGCACTGGCGCAGTTGATGATGCGAAACACGCCGAGCGGTCGTGCGACCAGGTTGGTGTCTTCGAGCGTGCCCACGCGCAACACGCAATCGAAGCCTTCGCGCACCACATCGACACGGCGGTCGGTGCCGCTGATTTCCACTTCCAGCTGCGGGTGTTGCGCCAGGAACGTTGGCAATGCGGGAATCACGAAATTGCGTGCGATGCCGGAGGACATGTCCACCCGCAGGCGCCCGCGCAGCTGGCTGCGCTCGCGCTGAAACATGCTCTGCAACTCGCCCATGTCGTCGAGCAGATCGCGGCTGCGCTGGTAGAACGCGGTGCCATCGCCGGTGAGTTGCACGCGGCGGGTCGTGCGATGCAAAAGCTGCGTCCCAAGCGAGGCTTCGAGCCGCTGCACGGCGGTGGAGACGCTGGCTTTGGGCAGGCCCAGCGTTTCGGCGGCGCGGGTGAAACTGCCGAGCTCGGCGACGCGCAGGAAGGCGCGTAGCGACTCCAGGGTATCCATCGATTGGTCGACGTTCTTGAACGGTGCAATCAGGTTGGACCGATTTATGTGGCGCGGCAAGCGCAATAGTCTTGGCATGGCCAGGCAATGTCACCCCCGCCAGCGGTCGCCGACCAACTCTGTGATCGCCCCCATCGCTTCCCAACACGTACCGGAGTCCATCCATGTCGACCACCTCACCGATCACCCTGATCACCGGCGGCAGCCGCGGCCTGGGCCGCAATGCCGCGCTTGCGCTCGCTGCGGATGGCAGCGATATCGTGCTGACGTATCGCAGCCAGGCAGATGAGGCCGCTGCGGTGGTCGCCGAAATCCACACGCTTGGCCGCCGCGCGCAGGCACTGCCGCTGGATGTTGCCGACGCGGAGTCGTTCGCGGCATTCGCCGAGCAGTTGAAGCAGGTGCTGGCCGGTTGGGATCGCACGCAGTTCGATGCGCTGGTCAACAATGCGGGTACCGGGCTGCACGCGGCCATCGCCGACACCACGCCGGCGCAGTTCGACGCCCTGGTCAACGTCCATCTCAAGGGGCCGTATTTCCTGACCCAGGCGTTATTGCCGCTGATCGCCGACGGTGGACGCGTCCTCAACGTATCCAGCGGCCTGGCACGTTTCGCACTGCCCGGTGCCTCGGCTTACGCGATGATGAAAGGCGGGGTGGAGGTGTTCACCCGCTATCTGGCCAAGGAACTGGGCGCGCGTGGCATTCGTGCCAATACGCTGGCGCCGGGTGCGATCGAGACAGACTTCAACGGCGGCAGCGTGCGCGATAACGCACAGGTCAATGCGATGGTGTCGTCGGTCACGGCGCTGGGACGCCCAGGGCTACCGGACGATATCGGGCCGGTGGTCGCTGCATTACTCGCGCCGGGAACCGGGTGGATCAACGCGCAACGCATCGAGGTATCGGGCGGCATGTTGATCTGAATGCACAGGCCTGCGCATCACGTGCAGGCCTGTGTCTGCATTACCGCCTGGTGCATCACTGCAGGGTCTGGTCGCCATGCAATACGGGGTAGGGATTCAAGACCTCTCCCTTCCACCATTGTTTTTCCGGCCCCAGGCGGTGGATCTCGAAGTGCAGATGCGGTGCGGCAGGATCGGCATTGCCGGTACTGCCGACGTAGCCGATGACCTGGCCGCGCTTGATTGCCTGCTTTTCTGCCAGGCCATCTGCATACCGTTCCAAGTGTGCGTAGTAGTAGCAGTACGTGCCGTTCGGATCGAACTGGTAGACGGTCAGGCCACCGCGCTCGCTGTTGAACAGTTTCTCGACCGTGCCGTCTGCAACTGCAATGACCGGTGTGCCGGTCGGCGCAAGAATGTCGATGGCATCGTGCACGCGGCCTTCGCTGCGTGCGTCGGTAAAGGTGTCCTGCAGCTGGCCGCTGCCGATGCCTTGCACCGGAATCAGCAGGCCGCTGCCTGAACTCGCAGCTTCAGGAGCGGCTGCAGACGCAGGCGCGGCTGGCGTGTTTGCGGCGGGCATCATCTCGGTGGATGGCGACGATGCGGCAACGGCTGGATCGGCAACCGCTGGAGCGGCAGAAGGCGCTGCCATTGCCGCCTCTGCCGCATCAGACCGCGCTGTCACCGCGGGTGCAGCTGCGGACGCCGGTGCCAGCGCCGCCTGTGGCGCCTCGCGTTCCAGCCACCAATAGCCGGCTGCACCGAGCAAGACACCGACCACCAGCATCATCAGCAGTTTCATGCTTACTCCTGCATCACCACCGGCATGGACGGGCCAACCACGCTGGCCAGATTGACCACGTCCCAGTTGGTCAGGCGCACGCAGCCATGCGATTCGGTCTTGCCGACATGGCCGGGTTCCGGCGTGCCGTGCAGGCCGTAATGCGGCTTGGACAGATCGATCCACACGCGTCCGACCGGATTGTTCGGGCCGGAGGGCAGGGTGGCCTTCTGATCACCCTTCTTCGCGTCCCAGAACAGCTTGGGGTTGTACTTGAACACCGGGTCGCGCGCCACGCCCAACACCTTCCAGCGGCCGATCGGCAGCGGGTCGTGCTTGCTGCCGGAGGACACCGGGAACTGCGCATACACCTTGCCGTCGGCATCGAACAGGCGCAGCGTCGACTCGGACTTGTCGACCACCAGCTTGGCCGGCTTGGCCAGTGGCGGGACGCCGTCGATGTTCGGCACCTGGATCACGCCACCGGCCTTGCTCAAATCCACGCCGGGGTTGAGCTGGCGCAGCAGTTCCGGAGCGGCATGGAAACGCTCGCCCAGCGCCTCGTCCACCGAGGTGTAGCCCAGCGACGTCAGCTTGGCCTGTTCGGCCGGCCCTTTCGGGATCGGCTGGAACGGCCCGGCCACATCGGCATCGGTGAGCGTGTACTGCACCAGCGCCGGCGTTGTGTCGGCCTGCAAGGCCTGCCAGGTGGCGTCATCCAGCTCACCGGTGACCTTGATCTGGTGCGCTGCCTGAAATCCGGACACCGCACGCTTCTGGTTGGAGCCGCGCTCGCCGTCGATCTGTCCGGGCGAGAAATGCGCGCGATCCAGCAGCACCTGCGCATGCAGGTCCGAACGCGGGCCAGTCGGCACGACGGTCGCAGCGGGAGCTGCTGCAGGTGCCGGCGCAGGTGCGGCGGCGGGCTGCGGCGCTTGCGCCAGTGCGGACAGGGAGGTGCCCAGAGCAAGGGCGAGCAAGCAGGCGCGAGCGTAGATGCGTGGTGGCATGAGCAGGTCCGGAAGAGGCATGCGCGCACCTTGCCCGAGCCGCCTGCGTGGTCTGCGTGAAATGGCTGCACCGGGACTGACTGGGGACGCAGTCGCGATGCCGGTCAGGAGTGGATACCTGTCATCTCGCCTCCGCACAGCTGCCATAGATGCCGCTGCCTGCCGCTTCTACCCGAGCGGCAGAGAGAATGATGCACCACGCCGTAATCGATCGCCTGCATGTCAGTCAGGCGATCGATACGGATTGGTGCAGACCCGCTCCCTGCAGCTGCAGACATTGCGCCGCAGCTGTCTGCAGGTCTGCCGTCAGTAGGTGTAGCCCACCGTCAGCATGTACACCCGCCCGGTCTGTACATAGGCGCCGTCGGCGCCAGGGTCGTAGGCCATGTAGCGCTTTGACTTGCCTTGGGTTTCGTAGAACGTGGCGGCATTGAGCAGGTTCTTGGCCGACACACCGACATCGACGTGGTGCGGCAGATGATAGGTCGCAGTGAAGTCCAGCGATTTGACCGGTTGCAGGTAATAGTTGAGCCGGTCGCTGGTCAGCCCCAGCAATTGCAGGCCCGTGTAGTTGTAGCTCAGGTCGGCGCGCAGGTGCGTGTCGTCGTAGAACAGATCCATGTTGTAGATGCGCTCGGGTGCGCGTGGCAGCCAGGTTTTTTCCGGTTGGTCGCTGCGTCTGCTGTCTGCTTCGCTGTGCTGCAGCGTGAGGTTGGCGGTGACGCCGACGTTGCTCCACAGGCCCGGCAACTCCTGCAGGCGCTTGCTCGCTGCCAGCTCCAGTCCATAGAGCTTGGCGGTACCGCCGTTCTGCGGCATGGTCACCGGTACGCCGTTTTCGAAGGTGGTGCCGGTTGGTACCAGCCCGCCCAGGGTGCTGTCGTTGCTGGTCGCCGATTGCGAGGTGTAGATGAAGCCGGTGATGCGCTTGTAATAGGTCGATGCGCTGAGCACGCCGCCGCTGTGATCGTAGAACTCGGCGGAGAGATCGGCGTTGTCGGCCTTGCTCGGCTGCAGATCGGGATTGGGCCTGGAGATGCCGACCACCTTCTGGGTATCGTCGATGGTGTACACCGTCTCGCCGGAGATCAGGCCGAACGCCGGGCGGCTGAAACTGCGCCGCAACGAAGCCCGATACACGGTGAGATCATCCGGCCGATAGTTGATGCTGATGCCCGGCAGCACTTGCCCATAGGTGCTGCCGGTGCCGACGAAGCTGCCGGTGCTGCCATCGCCGCTGGATTGCCAGGATTCGGCCGCATAGCGTGTCAACTCGTAGCGCACGCCGGGCAGCACGCTCACCGAGCCGACATGCAGCGCGGCCATTGCATAACCGGAATAGATCGCCTCGGTGCTGGAGGTGGTGTTGGCGTTGTAGTCGTTGGCGGTATAGACGCCTGCGCCGTTGGGATCGTCGACGTACTTGTAGGGCAGCGCCTGCGCAAGCATCCAGTTGCGGTCCAGCAGTTTGAACGGGCCGGCGTAGCGGCCGTCGAAGGCGTGATAGGTGACGCGGCCCGGGATCGCGCTCAGTGGCGGTCCGCCTGCGGTGGGGAAGGCGTAATTGGGTCCGCCAAAATACGGCCCGTTGGTGACGAAGTTGCCGTCCTTGTGGAAGAACGGGTGATCGTAGGCGCCACGGTCGGAATGGTCGGCAGACAGGCCGAGCTTGACGCTGTCCAGCACGTCGCCATCGACCTGGTAGGTGATATCGGTGTGCGCATTGATGCGGTTGTCGTGACTGCCGGCGTCGTGCCCCTGCACCTTCCACAGCAACGACGAACCCAGGTTGTAGAAAAAGTCCTGCAAGGCAGGCGTGCTTGGCGCGATGCTGGGGTAGCGGGGGTTGCTGAGGTCGAAGGCGAAGCTGCCGGGCGTAAAGCCATACAGGCTTGCCGATACATAGTCCGGGCGGCTGCGGGTGCCGCGACCGACCGAGCTGCCGTAGTCGAAGCGCAAGCGGCCCAGCGTGGTCTGGCCTCCCAATTGCAGCGTCGCCAGTTTCTCGTCGATATCGTGCGTGTTGAAATAGCCGCCACGCACGGCGGTGGGCTGGTTGCGATAGGTTTCCAGGCGCGCGCTGGACTGGTCCTGCTGCCCGGTGACGCCGTAGCTGCCGTAGATCGCACGCGCGTACAGCGCGCTGTTGTCGCCTTGCCAATCCAGCGAGAGGTTGCCGCCGTAGCGTTCGATCTGGCTGGTGTAGAGGCTGTACTTGTAGCGGGTGCTGATCAACGGCCCGACATCGCGCAGGTCGGTTGCAGTGGCGAGGGCGGGATCGGCCGGCACGTATTTGCTGTTGGGCGCCGGCGCCTGCGCCATGTTGTTGTTCCTGCCGTAATACGCCGATGCGTAGAGGCCGAAGGCATGGCCATCGCCAAACTTCCAGGCCAGCTCCTGCTGGAAGGTGCCGCCGCTGTCCTTGCCGCCCAGCTTCGAGGCCAGCGCATTGAACTGGCCCTGCGCGGTGCTCTTGGCGTAGACATCCTGCTCAAAGTCGAAGGCATTGGGCGTGCGCATGTCGATCGCGCCGCCGATCGCATCGCCGGGCATGTCGGGCGTTGGGGATTTGGACACCTGCACCGACTGGATGCCGAACGGCGCCAGCATGTTCAACGAGATGGCGCGCGTCGACGAATCGGTTTCCGGCATGCCGAAGCCGTTGAGCGTGTAGGCGTTGTAGCTGGCGTCCATGCCGCGAATGCTGACGTAGGCGTTTTCGCCGGTGGTGGCCTGGCCCAGATGCATGTCGCTGTATGCGGACAGGCCCGGCATGTGCGACACGACATCGGCGATGCCGCCGGAGGGGATCGCATCGATCTGCTGCTTGCTCATCACGCTGTTGACGCTGCTGGACAGGCGCTGTTCGTTGAGCGATCCCGGCGCGGCGGCGTGCTTGGCCTGCACGTTGACCGAATCCAGCGTGGTGGTGCCGAGCTCCGGCGTCTCGGCAAACGCCGGCGCGGACAGTGCCAGCGCGATGGCGCAGGTCAGGCGATGGGTGGTGCGTGGGGACTGCATGCAATGGCTCGCGTGGTTGGAGAAGATGGAGTGCCCCTTACTGCGGGTGCGGGTGTGCATCGCCGACGCCTTCCGTTGCGACAGGTCTGTGTGTGGTGCGGAGATTGCGACGACGGCAGTGACCCCGACTCAGTGCCTGAGGTCGACGCCCTTGCAGTGCGCCTGCGCCAGCTGCGGATTGCAGCGTGCGACCGCATCGCCTTCGAAGCGCACCACGTAACCGTTGCCGGCCGGCTCATGTGCGGGGAAGTCGGTGCTGAGCAACTGCGCGCCGCTGGCCAGCATGCGGTCGCGGCGGGTGGTGTCGTGTTGCAGTGCTTCCTTCAGGTCGGCGTCGGTACGCGTGCGCACCAGGTAGCCGGCTTTCACCAATTGGGTGATCGTCTCGGCGGGGCCATCGTTGAGTTCGGTGAAGGCGGCATCGTCTTGGCCAGGCACGGCATTGGTGAAGCACACGCGTCCGCGCAGCGACGGATGCCCGCGCAGGTAGCTGGCACCGGCCGTGCGTTGGTCGAGCAGGAACACCACCTTGCCGCGTGCCTCGCTCAACGACGGCCAGCCATGCGCAAGCACTGCGGCGTTGAGCGTGGCTGCGTTGCCACGGACCTGATCGGGGCTGAGATACTCGCCGGGTCGAAACACCGAGCGCAGTTCGGCATCCAATGCATCCATCGTCGCCGGATCGAACGGCTCCGGCTGCACGGTCGGAAACGCCAGTTGCACCGACGCCTGCTTGGTTTCCAGCAGGATGAAGATCGGCACATGTCCGGGGTGCTGCTTCGACCACGCACGCACTTCCTGCAGGCACGCGATCAAGGGCTGGCAGGTGCTGCGCTGGTCCACGTCCTGCACGTGCATGACCTTAAAGCCGGGTTTGCTCATCACTCCGGCCGGTGCGCCGGGCGGTGCGGGTGGCAAGCCGGCCTTGGCGATCTGCGCGACGCTGGCCGGGTGTGCGTAGCGACCACCGTTGGCGTCGGCGAAGACATCCAGTTCGAGTTGTCTGACGCCATCGTCCAGTTGTTGCCCCAGTGGCGGATGGCGGTAATCCAGTGCCGCGAACAGCTCCGGACTCAGTCGTTGCAGCAGTGTCGCTTCGCTGGGAGCGAAGCCGGCGTGGTAGCTGTTGTGGCTGCCGATGTATTGCAGATCGGTGAGGCGAGGCGCGGCATGCGCGGTCACGCCGGCCAGCATCAGCAGGCCAAGGAATGCAGCGCTACGTGTGTTGCTTCGCCTTGCGCGTGATGGCTTCGCTGTGCGGTCATCGCGTGGATTCACAGCCGAAACAACGAATAAGCAGCGCATGCAGCCAGGCCGGAAAGAAGGTGGTCGCCATCATCCGGGCCAAATTTGACGCAAGGCTTTCCGCCGTGTTGCCGTCGTGCGTCACAGTGCGAAAAACGCGCCATGGCATCGCTTTTCGCGACACCGGCGCGTCAGTGCACTCTGGTCTTTTGCAAGGCATACGCCAGCAGCCGTGCCTGCACCCGTTCGGCGATGCTGCGTGGCGCATCCAGCGCCATCCGTTGCAGACCGGCGGCTTCGTATGCATCGCCGCTCTCGCGTGACAGCAGTGCGCGCCAGACGGTCATCAGCTTTGCGCTATTGCCGGCGGTGGCGCGTTTGAGCCAGCTCAGGGCGCGCAGCAGGTGTTGCTCGACCTCGGTGAAGTCGCTGCCGAGCGGGTAGTCGGGCAGGCTGCCATCGCGGCGGAACGGCGCCAGCGCCTGTTCCAGTGCCTGCGGCGTGTTGCGTTGCGCACGCGCAGGCAGTGCAGGGTCGCCACGTAGCTTGCGCGATGCCTTGGCGGTTGCCAGCAACGCGTCCTGGAAGCGTGCATCGCAGATGCCGGCCATCGCAGATGCCGGCCATCGCCAGCACGCAATCCTGATCGGTTTGGTGGCGCAGGTCGGCGATGCCGTACTCGGTGATGTACAGATCGCGCAGATGGCGCGGAATGGTGGTGTGCCCGTAGTTCCAGCGCACATTGCTCGCTGCGTGTGCACCGGCATCGCGCGTGGCCCGCAGCATCAACGCGCTGCGCGCCTGCGGCAAGGCATGCGCCATCGCCACGAAGTTGTACTGGCCGCCCACGCCGGAAACCACACGGCCATCTTCCAGCCCGTCGGACACCGCCGCGCCGAGCGCGGTGGCCATCATGCAGGAGTTGAAGAAGCGCGCATCGCGGCGTTGCAGCCGCTCCAGCGCTTCGTTGCCGCCATACAGCTGGTTGATCTCGCTGATGCGACGCATGCCGATGGCATCGCGCGTGTCCGCATCCAGCTCGCGTAGCCACTGGTAGAAATCCGGCGAGCCGAGATAGAACGCCCCATGCAGAAACTCGCCTTCGCGGGCCAGGCGCGCGTGATCGGCCGCATCGGCGCTGCCGTCGGCGATGCGCTGCATCAGCGCCAGATCATCGTGCACCTTGCGGCGGATCACGCCGCTGTCCACCAACTGCTTGAACCCTTCGTTGAGCATTTCGCTGCAGCCGTACAGGCCGATCTCGAACGGCGCCAGGCCACCGCTGGCGCGCACCGCAGGATGCTGTTCCAGTTCCGGGTCCAGCGCCTGCAGCACGCGCCGATAGGTGGCGTTGTCGGTATGTCGCAGTACCAGCGCATGGCTCAGCGCATCGGCCAGGGTGCCGATGCCGATCTGCAAGGTGCCGCCATCGCGGACCAGCGCGCTGGCATACAGACCGATGGCGTAGTCGACGCTGTTGACCGGCTGCCTGGGCAACCCGAACAGGCGCGGCGACGGACCGGGCAGGTCGATCACCAGATCGAAGAACGCCTCCTCCACTGCCGCGGTTCCGCCGATCCACGGCAGTTGCGTGTCCACTTCCGCCACCAGCATGGGGCGCGGCAGGCCGAGCGCCTGCACCGCATCCAGCGTGTCCTGGGTGATGTCGTTGTTGCACGACAACGACAGCCGCGTGCCGCCCGGTTCGCGCGCCACCTTCTGCACGATCAGGTTCGGTGCGCGCTGCGCCACCGCCGCAGCAGCGTGGGTGTAGTTGAGGCTCGTGTAGTCAGCCTGCGCCTGGGTGGAGTGCAGCAGCCCGCCGGACTGCGTGTAGAACTCTTCCACCTGCACATGCGCCGGCAGCGCATCGCGCAGCATGTCATCGACATAGGTAAGACGCGGGAAATCCTCGCCAAAATGGCGCGCGATAAACGGCGCCGCAAAGCGTGCCTCCAGTCCCGCGCCGGGTTTGGGCGGATTGAGCGACAGCGCCGTGTACAACGCCAGTGGCCGGGTCGGCGTGTGCTTGAGCTGCGCATACAACGCGTTCAACAACCGGTGCGGCTTGCCGATGCCCAACGGCGCGCCGACGCGCAGCGGGCCATCGAGGCGTTGCAGGATGTGCGCAACCGCGCCGGGCAGGTCGGTAAGGTGTTCGGTCATCGGTGCAGGGTAGCCGAGGCGATGGCGGGGCAGGTATCTGGATCGCCGACAAGGCCTGGTCTGTGCATGCATTTCCCGCAAGGCAATCGAAAACGCGCTTGACAGGGACAAGATTTACATGCGTAATCGATAAAAATTACGGATGTAATCGCATGTCGATCAGTGACGCCGAAGCGGTGGTGATGCAGGTGCTCTGGGATGCGGCGCCACGCAGCGCCGACGAGGTGGTCGCCGTGCTGGCAGGCCGCAGCGACTGGGCCGAGCCCACCGTCAAGACCTTGCTCAACCGCCTGCTTGGCAAAGGCGCCATCCGTGCCGAGAAGCAAGGGCGACGCTATCTCTATTCGCCGGTGCTGGCGCGCGAGCAGTGGGTGCAGCAACAGAGCGAGGGATTGCTGCAGCGCCTGTTCGGCGGACGGGTGGCGCCACTGGTGGCGCACTTCAGCGAGCGCGGAAAACTCAGCGCATCCGATATCGCGGAACTGAAACAACTGATCAAGGAGCTGGACGATGAACCCTGAGGCCTGGGTCCTGTTGTCCCGCGCAACGCTGTACACCACCGCTGCGCTGCTGGTCTGCCTGCTCCTGCGTCGCCCACTGCGCAAGCGGTCGGGTGCCGGCGCGGCGTATGCGATCTGGTCCTGCGTCCCGCTGGCGCTGGTGGCGGCCTTGTTGCCCGGCCCGTCTCTGGGCATCGCGGTGCCGGGATTGCCGGCGCTGACCGCCATGCCTGCGCTCTCCAGCGTGCATGGCGAAGGTCGTGCGTGGGCAACATGGCTGGCAGCAGCGTGGCTGGGCGGCGCGGTGGTGATGGCGATCGGATTGTGGACGCGGCAACGGCGTTTCATGCGCAGCCTGGGGCCGTTGCACCGGCTCGACGACCGGCTCTGGTCGGCCGCGCGCGATGCCGGTCTTCCTGCATCGTTGGGACTCTGGCGTCCGCGCATCGTGCTGCCGGCGGATTTCAGTGAGCGCTACAACGCCGATGAGCGCGCCCTGATCCTGGCGCATGAGCGCATGCATCTGCGCCGCGGCGATCTGCATGCCAATCTGCTGGCGGCGCTGATGCTCTGCATCGGCTGGTTCAACCCGCTGATGCATCTGGGCTGGCGTGCGTTCCGGCTGGATCAGGAGCTGGCCTGCGATGCGGCCGTGCTGGCGCAACATCCGGGCAAGCGGCGCAGTTACGCCACCGCCATGCTCAAGACCCAGCTTGGAGGCGACTTTACGCCGCTCGCCTGTCATTGGGCCGCATCGCATCCGTTGACGCAACGGATCGCGGCGCTGCGCGGTTCCCCCGTTGCTGCCGGGCGTGCGCGCTGGCGCGTGGCGATGGTCCTGCTGCTGGCGGCGACGATCAGTACAGCCGCCTGGGCGCTGCAGCCGGCACGCATTGCGTTAGCGGCACAACCGGCGCTGGCGGCCGGCAACGCGGTGGATTTCGCCACGATGCAACCGCCGAGATATCCGGCAGCCGCGTTTGACGGCGGTATCGAGGGCTTTGTCGAACTGCAGATCGACATCGACCCTGGCGGCGTGCCGCAGCATATCGACGTCGTGCAGAGCAGGCCGGCCGGCGTGTTCGATCAAGCGGTGCTGGAGGCAGCGCGCCAGTGGCGGCTGAAACCTGTTTATGTACATGGCAAGCCGATTGCTTCCACGGTGCGCGTGCCGGTGAAGTTCGAACTGGATGGGCCGGAGCAAACGTCTACCGATGCCGCCGCCGCGCGCTCGGAGGCGCCAGCGTCCAACCGCCTTGCCGGTTGTGCTTCAGCGGGCTGTGCAAGGCGGGAGAGGCCGTGATGCAATCCAGCGCAACCAGCAAAACGACTGCACAACTGTCTGGCGGGCGCGCCGGGTGTCCGGGATTGGCATGTGCCGCGCATACTCGCCGGTTCCTGCGCGCTGGCCACGCCCACCCGACAACTGCTCGCCACGTGTTGTCGGCCGTCCTTGCGCCGACCTGCGCCGCAATCCTGGCGCTGTCGCTTGGCGCATGTGCAACGCAAGGGGTGCAGGAACAGCAGCGCAGCCAGCGCGAAGATTCGGTGGACCAGCGCATGCTGAGCGCGCAACCGGGTGGCAATGGTGGCGGCTCCATCCAGTCTTACACGTTGGCGCCAGCACAGCGCTTCCGCATGCCGCGCGCGCTGCGCAGCGATGCGCCGGTGCTGCCGGCCGATTCGCCGCGGCAGAGCTTGCCGCCGACCACCGTGTGCGCGCATGTGATCCTGACCGCCGACGGCGCGGTACAGCGCGTCGACCCCATGTCCGATCGCGACGAATGTGCGGCCGGTCTGTTGCCGGACAATGCCGATCTGGTGCAGTCGGTGCGCACCACGGTGCAGCAATGGCAGTTCGTTCCGGCCGCGCTGTGCACGTTTGCCGCAGGCGTGGCGCAGCCGGCCGCGCTGGACGATTGCAGCGGCGCCATCAGCCAGCAGCCGGTACCGGTGACGCTGTCGTTCGCGTTCACCTTCGAAGTGCGGCAAGGCAAGGTCAGCGTGCGTACCGGCAAGGTGGCGCGTTGAGCGCGCGCATCGCTGCGATCAGAGCATGTCGGGTGCGAACAGGTGCCGCCGCGAGACTTCGTCGCCGGACAGCATGAAGCGGCCATCGCCGCGGTAGTGCACCGTCCTGGGAAGCGCAGGCCGCTTGGCCACTTGCGCGTTCACCACTTCCCAGACAAAGAGCGCGTGGCGGTTGATCTGCCGGCCGTCGTGCAGGTGGCATTCGAAACTGGCGTAGCACTCGGCGATGGCCGGCGCTGCGACCCGTCGGCCGGGCACGGCGGTCAGCCCGAAGTGATCGAACTTGTCGATCTGTGCACCGCTGCTGTTGCCGATGCCGATCACGGTGTCGAGCAGCTCGGCCGTCGGCAGGTTGATCACGCATTGCCTGCTGCGCCGGACCAGTTCGAAACTGTGGTTACCGGGGGCGATGCAGCACGCGATCAGCGAGGGCGAAAACTCCAGCACCATATGCCAGCCCATGGTCATGATGTCGCGCTGGCCCTTGTGGGCCGAGCTCACCAGCACCACCGGCCCCGGTTCCAGGAAGCGGCGCGCCTGCTCCACCGGGAATGCATGTTTTCGATACTGTTTCATGGACACGCCAGCTGGTTGAATGCGGTGATCGACAGTGCCGATGCGCTCATTCCAGCACATGCACGCTATCGGCGATGCGCTGCACTTCGTCGGGATTGTGGCTGACATACAGCATCGGCAGGCGGATCTCGTCGCGCACGCGTTGCAGGTAGGGAATCAGTTCTTCGCGGCGCGCCTGATCCAGTGCCGACAAGGGCTCGTCGAACAACAGGATCGCCGGTTGCGACAACAAGGCGCGGCCGATCGCCACGCGCTGCGCTTCGCCTCCGGACAGATTGCGCGGCCGGCGTTGCAGCAACGGCCCAATCCCCAACAGCGCCACCACATCGTCGAAACCGAATGGCGCCGTGCCACGCGCATGCCGGCCGTAACGCAGATTGCGGCGCACATCCAGATGCGGGAACAGCCGCGCATCCTGGAACACATAGCCGATCCTGCGCTTGTGCGTGGGCAGGTTGATGCCTTGCCGGGCGTCATACAGGCAGCGCCCGTCGATGCGGATATGCCCGGCCTGTGGCTGCACCAGCCCGGCGATGGCATTGAGCACCGTGGTCTTGCCCGCACCGGAAGGGCCGACCAGGGCCACCACCCGCGCCTGGTCCTGGATGTGGAGATGCCGCTGGAAATTGCCGCGCTGCAGCTGCAGGTCGATATCGAGCATCAGCCGTCCTCGCGCGGATGCGGCCTGCGCACCAGCCACTCGGACAGCAGCAGCGCCGCCAGCGAGATCGCCAACGCAACGCCGGCCAGCCGCCACACGCCCGATTCCATACCCGGCACCTGCATCAGCCCGTAGATGGCCGACGACAAGGTCTGGGTTTCGCCAGGAATATTGGACACGAAGGTGATGGTCGCGCCGAATTCGCCCAAGGCCTTGGCGAATGCCAGCACCATGCCGGCGACCAGGCCCGGCCAGGCCAGCGGCAAGGTAATGCTGAAGAACACCCGCCACGGGCCCGCACCGAGCGTGGCGGCGGCTGCTTCCAGGCGGCGATCGGTCGCTTCGATGGACAGGCGGATCGCGCGCACCATCAACGGAAATCCCATCACCGCGCATGCCAGCGCCGCGCCGGTCCAGCGGAACGCGAACTGGATACCGAGATGTTCCAGCAACCAGCTGCCGACCGGCCCCTGCGTGCCCAGCACCACCAGCAGCGCGTAGCCGGTCACCACCGGCGGCATCACCAGCGGCAGATGCAGCAGGGCGTCCAGCAGCGCCTTGCCCGGAAAGCGCCGCCGCGCCAGCAGCCAGCCGCAGGCGATGCCCGGCGGCAGGCTGGCGACGGCCGCAACGATGGCCACCTTGAGACTCAGGCCGATCGCGGTCAGCTCCTGTGGGGTGAACATCGACAACGGCGCGCCTCAATCCTGCAACGAAAAACCACGGCGAACGAAGATCGCCCTGGCCGGCTGGCTGCCCAGCCATTGCACGAACGCGGCCGTGCCGGCATTGCTGCTGTTCTTCAACGCGGCCACCGGATACACGATGGCGTCGTGGCTATCGGCGGGGAAGGTCGCAACCACGCGGACCTTTGGTTCGGCGCGCGCATCCGAGCCGTACACGATGCCCAGCGGCGCTTCGCCACGCGAGACCAGCATCAATGCGGCGCGCACGCTTTCGGACTCGGCCAGACGATTGCGCACGCCATCCCACTGACCGAGTTTGCGCAGCGCTGCGGCGGCATACTTGCCGGCCGGCACGCTGTTGGTCTGGCCAACCGCCAACCGACCGCTGTCACCGAGCGCCTTGGCAATCGCGCCGGGCTGGCGCGGATCCACGCGCAGCTTGCTGGTGGCCGGGGCGATCAACACCAGGGTATTGCCGAGCAGGTTGTGACGCTGCGCTGGCACGACCAGGCCGCGTTGCTGCAGATAGTCCATCCATTCCAGGTCGGCCGAAAAGAACACGTCCGCCGGTGCGCCTTGCTCGATCTGGCGCGCCAGTGCAGAGCTGGCGGCGTAGGAAACGCGCACCGGCGTGCCGGTCGCCTTTTCGTAAGCGGCCGCGGCCTCGTCCATGGATTCCTTCAGGCTTGCTGCAGCAAACACCGTCACCGGCGCGCTCTGCGCAGTGGCCAGGACGGGCAGGGCAAGCATCAGCACGCAGAACGCGCGCTGCCAAAAACCGATCGTGCGCATGGGAAGCTCCAGCAAGGTCAGGCAGCGATCATAGCGGCTGCGCGTCATGCGCCGCGTGGTGGCGACACTGGCGCGTCAGCCAAGCACGCCGTCGCAGCGGCCGGCCTGCAGATTGGTCTGCAATGCCGGCCGGATCAGCCTGGGCTCGGGCAGCGTGGCATCGCGGGCCTGGCGCTGCGCCACGAATGCCTCGATCTCCACGCCGTCGTGCACGTGGATATTGCTGCGCCGCTGCTCGCCGATGCTGGTCTGGTACGCCACCTCACGGCCGCCCGGGCCGTAGTCGTGGCAGACGAACACGCGCGTGTTCGCCGGCAGCGCGTACATGCGCTGGATCGAGGCGAACAGTTGCCGTGCATCGCCTCCGGGGAAATCGCAGCGCGCGGTGCCGGCGTCCGGCATGAACAACGAATCGCCGGGGAACAGCGCATCGCCGATCAGGTACGCGATGCTGTCGCTGGTATGCCCGGGCACCGCAATGACACGTACCTGCAGCGTGCCAAGCTCGAAGCGCTCCTCATCGGCGAACAGGTGATCGAACTGCGAGCCGTCGGCACGGAAGTCGTCCGGTAACGCACAACGTGGCGCAAGCGTCTGCTGCACATCGCGGATACCGTCACCGATGCCGATGCGTGCCTGTGGCCAGTGCTGCTTCAGCCACTGCGCGGCAGACAGGTGATCGGCATGCGCATGGGTTTCCAGCAACCACTGCACCTGCCAGCGGTGGTGGGCGACGGCATCGACGATGGCTTGCGCGGCGCGCGTGCCGACCTGGCCGGTGTCGGCCGCATAGTCCAGCGCCGGATCGATCACCGCTGCCGCCCCGGTCGCCGCGTCGGCGACCACATAGGTGAAGGTGTTGCTGTCGGCGTGAAAGAACGCAAGCACCTCGGGCTGCATCGGCGTCTCCATCTCAGGGCGCGGCCAGCGCCGCATTGAGCACGGCGGCCAGTCGGTCGCCGGCCTCGCGCAATTGGGTCTCGGCAAGCGGACGATAGGTCGCGATGTAGTCGTCCGGCAATACGTGCTTGCTCGGATAGACGCCGGGCGTGACCGCGATCTTGCAGGAGGCCTGCGCCCATGCCGCAGCCGGTGGTGGCAGCACCGGCGATGTCGCAGCGGTCGCCGGCAACGCCAGCAGGCGTTGCAGATACGCATCGTCATCAAGATGGCGGTCGTTGAGCATGCCGCTGTCCCACAGCGCATGCAGGTTGCTGCCCTTGCCGGCGACCTGCAGCTGGAATTCATTGCCGCCCTTGTCGTGCGCGTAGCCGGCATGCATCGGCTGATGGATGTCGCCGACAAAATGCACCACGAACTTCAGGGCCTGCCGGCGCACGTCCAGCGGCTGGCTGCGGTCGGCAAGCAGCGCGGTCTGCCGGTCGAGCGCGGCGATCACGCAGTTGCCATCCGGGCAGTCGCGTGGCGGCGCATACGTGCAGTCATGCTCGCCAAGATTGACGTAGTGCCAGGGCCCGGAGCGCTTGCCCAGCTCCGGTTCGTGCTCGCGCAGCTCGTCGGCCCAGCTGGCGACACCGGCCAATGTCGGGTTGGCTTCGCCCTTGAGCAATTGCGCCACCTGCGCTTGCGCCTGCGGGCTCAGTTCGGTCTCGGCAATGCGCGCCACCAGACGGTGGCCTTGCGGCCCCCAGGCGAACGCGCTGATGGGCTGAAGGGCCGCGACCACGGTTGCGGCAAGAAGGAGGATGCGAGGAGAGAAGGTCTTCATCCGGCAATTGTACGCATCGGTCCGGGACGGTTTGATGGCCGTCCCCGGGCGAAGCACAGCCACGGCTCAGCGTGGCATCAGCGGCATGCTCAGAAGTACACCAGGTACGACACGCCATAGGTCAGCGGATCGATCCGCGCCTTGCCCAGCCGGCTGCCATTGAAGTCGACGTTGCTGCGCGAATTCGTCCAGCGCGCGTCCACCCGCAGGCCGCTGCGATCGTTGAAGATGAAGTCCACACCGACATGCGCGGTGGCGCCCACCGAGTCGTCGAAGCTCAGGTCGCCATTGCCGAAGGCGTCATCGACGTCCTCACCGACAAACGTGGTGTAGTTGATGCCGACACCCACGAACGGCGACACCGTGCCGTAGCCATTGATGTGGTACTGCAACAGTACGCTCGGCGGCACCGACCAGTAGCTGCCCACCTTGCCGACACCCTCGAGCTCCAGATCGTGCTTGCCCGACACCGCGGCATGCACCTCGATGCCGAGATTGTTGCGCAGGAAGTATTCGTAGGTGAACGACAGCGCCGGGGCGCCCTTGATCTCGGCACGCGTGCCGCCGAAGCTGCCGCTGTCGGACTTGGGCGAGACATAGCCGGCGCCGTAGCCCGTGGTCCAGTGGCCGGCCGATTGTGCAAGGGCGGGTGCGGCCGAGGCGGCCAGTGCGATGGCGAGGGCGGTACGGATCAGCATGCTCATGGAATCCCCGGATAGGTCGGACAGGCGGTCGACGTGACCAACCTGTCCGCAACTCCGGCGGTGGATTCACGTCCCTGGATGCCAAGTGTGCCAGAGATGCATCGCGCACGCTGCCGGGCTCAGAAGCGGTGCACGTAGGCCACGCCGTAGACCAGCGGGTCGATGTTGACCGTGCCGATGCGGTTGCCGTCGAGGCGCGCTTCGGTGTCGATGTCGATCCAGCGCAGGTTTACCCGCAGCGCGCCGCGGTCGCTGAGCTTGTAGTCCACGCCCGCGTGCAGTGCCAGGCCCCAGGAATCGTCTAGATCCAGCTCGCTGCCGGCCAGCGCGCCGCGCGTGTCGGTGCTGAAGAAACGGGTGTAGTTGATGCCCGCGCCAACGAACGGCGAGAGCCTGCCCTGGCTGTTGAAGTGGTACTGCAGCGAGATCACCGGCGGCAGATGCTTGGTGCTGCCGACACGCCCCAGGCCACGGAGCGCGATGTCGTGCTCGAACGGCAGCGCAGCCAGTACTTCGATGCCCAGGTTGTCGGCGATGAAGTATTCGGCGGTGAAGGTCGGCTTGATGTCCTTGCCGACGTCCGCCTCGAGCGTGCCGCCGACCAGGCGGCCGTTATCGGACTTGGGAGCGACCTGGTGGGCACCGACGGCAACGGTCCAGTCGCCTTTGGATTGAGCCAGTGCGGGGACGCTGGCGAAGCCGGCGGCCAGGCCGGCGAGCAGAAGGGTAGAGCGCATGCGCATGGAAACTCTCGTTGTGTGCAGGGGATGGGAGAAGTCTTGATGGTTTGCCCGCTGGATGCCTTGATCCTGATCAATCCATCCGCGCAGGGACGCTGTGGGTCATGCGCAGATACGAGCAGGCACCGGCAGCGGCAGCAGCAGCAGCGATCTGCGCCATGCCGGTGATCTCGCCGGCGCATCGCGTCCGGTCTGCAACGCGACGTGCCTGGCGCAGGCGGCGGCGGGGGAGGAGCGCCGCCGTCTGGGTGCGCGGTGGAGCAGGCAGCGAGACGGTGGCTGCAGCGCTGGCGCACTTACTTGACCTTGGCGAGCGTGGGCGCATCCACTTCCGGCATCGCCGAGCTGTGGTGGTTGATGATCAGCCACTTGTCGTCGCGCTTTTCGTACACGAAGGTGTAGCGCGCCTGCACCTTGCTCTTCTTGCCGTCCTTGTCGGTCAGCGTGAAGGTGTAGACACCGGCATCCACCGCGCTGTCGTCATCGAGTACGCGCACGGTGCGGTAGTTGACGACGCCTTGCGGCTTCTTGGTCAGGAACATCTCGAAGTACTTTTCGATCTGCGCACGCGAGGCGCGCACTTCGTTGGAGACGGTCGGCAGCAACACGCCGTCCGGCGCGTACAGGTCGGCCACCTTGTGCGGGTTGCCGGTGGCCAGCGCCGCGTTCCAGGTATCGAACAGCGCAGCGACTTCGCGCGCTTCGCCATCGGCGGGCAGCGCGGCCTTGTCGGTGTAGTGCATCACGCCGCCAGCCAGCGCCGGGGTGGCGGCCAGGGCCAGAACCAGAGAGAGAAGGGTGCGACGCATGGGGAATCTCCGTTGTGATGGATGGGTGCCTCAGCAGGCAGGGGCCAGTATCGAAATCCACGGAGCGCCGAAATTCCGCTGTTCGGCATATGCCTCGATACGCCTTTCAGCGTATCGACGTCAAAAGTAAGTGATTGAATTAGATTGGATATATCGAAAAATAAAGCGTGGTTTCGATTGCCGCGTCCGTGCCGCTCCTAAGATCGTCGCGGGCCCTCGAGTCAGGCAGGCGTCAGCCCATACAGATCGCGCCGGCATCGCCGAGCTCATTACCGTGTCAATTGACGGTACCCACACAGCGTGCCCACCTTCCGATTCCCGATTCCCGATTCCCGATTCCCCAATCCCCACCACGCATGCACCACGGCACAACGTCCTAGCGCCCCATGCCGCAGCGCTGGCCGCAGCACGGCTGCACGAGTGCGACGCTGCTAGAATGGTGGTCCCTTTCCATCCGCCGCGCCATCGCGGCCGCAGGAGCTAGTGAACATGGCAATCAAGGTTGGCATCAACGGATTCGGTCGCATCGGCCGCAACGTGCTGCGCTCTGCGGTGCAGAACTTCGCCAATGACATCGAGATCGTGGCCATCAATGACCTGCTCGAGCCCGATTACCTCGCCTACATGCTGCAGTACGACTCGGTGCATGGCCGCTTCAAGGCCGATGTGTCGGTCGACGGCAACACGCTGATCGTCAACGGCAACAAGATCCGCCTGACCCAGGAACGCGACCCGGCCAACCTCAAGTGGGATGCAGTCGGCGCCGACGTGGTGATCGAGTCCACCGGCCTGTTCCTGACCAAGGAAACGGCGCAGAAGCATCTCGACGCGGGCGCCAAGAAGGTGATCCTGTCGGCACCGTCCAAGGACGACACGCCGATGTTCGTGTTCGGCGTCAACGACAACACCTACAAGGGCGAAGCGATCGTTTCCAACGCCTCGTGCACCACCAACTGCCTGGCGCCGTTGGCCAAGGTGATCAACGACAAGTGGGGCATCAAGCGCGGCCTGATGACCACCGTGCACGCGGCCACGGCGACGCAGAAGACCGTGGACGGCCCGTCGAACAAGGATTGGCGCGGTGGGCGCGGCATCCTGGAGAACATCATCCCGTCCTCCACCGGTGCCGCCAAGGCCGTGGGTGTGGTGATCCCCGAGCTCAACAAGAAGCTGACCGGCATGAGCTTCCGCGTGCCGACCTCGGACGTGTCGGTGGTCGACCTCACCGTCGAACTGGAAAAGCCGGCCACCTACGCCGAGATCTGTGCTGAAGTGAAGGCGCAGAGCGAAGGCGCCTTGAAGGGCGTGCTGGGTTACACCGAAGACAAGGTCGTGGCCACCGACTTCCGCGGCGAAACTTGCACCTCGGTGTTCGACGCCGACGCCGGCATCGCGCTGGACTCGACCTTCGTCAAGCTGGTGTCCTGGTACGACAACGAGTGGGGCTATTCCAACAAGTGCCTGGAAATGGTGCGGGTTGTCGCGAAGTAAGCGCTGCTTTCATTGAATAAAAAAGCGCCTTATGGCGCTTTTTTATTTGAAGTCCTGATCCTTAGTAAACACTCATTCTGCAGTAATGCGCATGTCTTCGCCCTTGCCTGTGACGGCGACTCGGCTACCAACTGCCAAGCCGGATACTTCGGCACTCGGCTTTGTCACGATTACCTGCGACTTGTTGTCGAAACGGATCTTCAGCATGTAGTGCGAGGCTGCACCATTGCTGACAACTTTGTCGCCAACCTGCTTGCCGGCATACGTGCCTGCCGCCGCTCCAGCCTCCGCACCAAGTGGACTGTTGGATTTCAGGCCGAGAAAGCTGCCCGCCATGCCGCCGAAGTTCGAGGCTGCATTCTTCAGGCGCTTGGTACGTTCTGGAACGTTTTCGCCTTTGTTCTCGATGGGTTCCATCGCTGCAATGGTCCCGTGCCTTGCCGATTCGGCCATGACAGGTACAGCAAGCATAAAATGCGCCAGTGCGAGCGCCAGCCATGCAGTACGACTAATCCAATTCCGTGGTTTCATTCGGAGCGTTCCTTGTTTGATAGATTGATGTCGATCAGGGATGGCGCTACTTCTTTTGTTTTGGGCGCCCCCAGCTACGCACATGGTCGTTGCACTTGCTGCCAGCGAAATCGTATCGGGTGATGATTCCGTCCGAATCGGCGACGAAGGTGATTTCGCAATGATGTTCGGCGGGAACGAAGACTTCCTCGCTATGCTGGTTTTCCTGAAAAATCGGGGTGGCGGCCACGCCATTGCCTCCGCCGACCGTGCCGATAATCCCTCCCTGCGTGGTCCAGTAATTGGTGCGGTAGTGCGCCTCTATGCCGAAGTTGTAAGTGTAGGCAGTCTCCTGCGTCTCGGTGTTTTCGGACGTATAGAGCCCTTTCCCTACCGGCCATTGCATCATCAGTTCGCTGGCGTCGTGGCCAATCCAGCTTCGGGCGACATCTTCAGCGGTGCCGAATATGTCGGCAGAGGCCTGCGGTGCGGTCGTCAGCAGGACGAGTGCGCAAAGTGCGGAGAGTGAGTAAGAGCGGAAGAGGGTGTGCATTGTGATACGTCCGTGCAGGGCAGTGATGCCGTTGGTCCTTGCGAATCGGGTGCTCACCCGTGCGCTGGCGCGTTTGTAGCACTAGAGGTAAAGCTCGGCAAGTAGCGAATTACTGGATCTGCAAGACGGCTCAGCGTGGACATCGACCCAGGCGCGTGCGCTAATAACCTGCTGGCCAGTGATTGTTCCTGCGCTGGGACCACAGAGGACGTACAGGGGCACCCAATGAATTCAAGGAGAGACAACGTGCAGCTCAATCGTATGTGGATGGGAACCATGGTGCTGACGATGGTGCTGGCAGGGCTGGCGCCGCAGGCAATGGCAAAGAAGCAGACCGGTACGCCGGCCTGGATGAATGCCGATGGCGAGGTGATCAAGTCGGCCGATGTCGAGGCGGGCTATGGCGAAACGGTCAAGGGCATCAACGATTACGAAGGTGAGATCACCGGCAAGCCGGCGCCTGACAGCAAGTTCACCCAGCTGAAGATCGGTATGCCGATGAAGCAGGTCACCGACCTGATTGGTCAGCCGAATGATCAGGGCTCCTACGTGACCGGCAAGGCGTTTATCCCGTTCTTCTTCGGCGGCGACCGTTACCGTTACGAGATGGCCTACAAGGGCCAGGGGCGCCTGGTGTTCGCTGGCAAGTCGATGGACACCGGCGGCAACCTGATCTGGATCATCCATAACAAGAACGACAGCGGCTACCGCGAATAAGTGTCAGACGCCCGGTTCTTCCGGGCGTTTTTTTGGAGTGCATGTTCGTGCCTATGGCCAGTGTGGCTAGGTGGCGCCGAAGGCATCGCGTCGCTGCGCTTCAGCCAGTGATTGGCTGCCCAGACGCGGCCTGAGCCTGTATGGTTCGCGCATTCGGCCGGATGCCGACTCAGGGGCTGTGCGTTGGAAACGATGATTGTGACGGTGGTGCTGTTGCTGCTTGCGGTGCCGGTAGGGCTGGTGATCGCCCTGGTGTGGATCGCCGGGCTGCGGCGGCGCGTGGATGCGCTGGAACAGCGGCTTGCGCAATGGCAGGCCAGCGGCGCAGCAGGTGCGGACGCGGCGGCGGTGCACAGGTCAGCGCCATCGCCATCGCCTGCCGGCGCGTGGGAGCCGCAAGCGGCGTCCAACGTCGGCATGCCTGCGTCTGGCGAGCCTGAGCTGCCTCTCGCAGCAGATCTGCAAGCCGCGCCGGCGCCGTCGCCGGTCGCACCACTGCCAGTGCCGCCATCATTGCCGGCAGAAGCTCCCGCATCGTCGGCGGCGCGCAGCGCAGTGCAAGCGCCGCCCCTGATCGCTGCGCCTGCCGAGTCCGAGCAGCCAGCGCACGTGCCCTCCGGGCCGGGCCCGCTGGCGCGCGTGGCCAGCGCAGCGAAGCGCTGGTTCACCGAGGGCAATGTGCCGGTCAAGGTCGGCATGCTGGTGTTGCTGGCCGGTGTGGCGTCGCTGTTGAAGTACGCCAGCGACCAGGGCTGGATGCGCATGCCGATCGAGCTGCGGCTGGCCGGCATCAGTGTGCTGGCGCTGGTCGGCCTGGTCTTCGGCTGGAAGCAACGGCTGCAGCGGCCGGGCTTTGCGCTGGCGTTGCAGGGCGGCGCCATCGGCGGCTTGCTGCTGACGGTATTCGCCGCGTTCAAGCTGTACGGGCTGCTCGGCGCGGGTCTTGCGATGGGCATCAGCGTGGTGCTGATTGCCGGCATGTGCGTGCTGGCGGTGGTGCAGGATTCGCGCACGCTGGCCGTACTGGGCGTGCTGGCCGGCTTTCTCGCGCCGATCTGGCTGTCCACCGGCAGCGGCAATCATGTCGCGCTGTTTTCGTACTACGCGGTGCTCAACGCCGGCATCGTGGCGATCGCCTGGACGCGTCCGTGGCGGGTGCTGAACCTGCTCGGATTCGCCTTCACCTTCGGCATCGGCACGCTGTGGGGTGCGCTGCAATACGCCCCGGCGAAATTCGCCACGACCGAGCCGTTCCTGCTGTTGTTCTTCGCCATGTATGTGGCGATTCCGGTACTGCACGCGCGGCGTGGCGATGGCAGTGCGGGCAAGCTCATCGACGGCAGCCTGTTGTTCGGCACCCCGCTGGTGGCCTTCGCATTGCAGGCGCGCCTGCTGGATGGCGAGCGCCTGCCGTTGGCGCTGTGTGCGCTGGCGGTGGCGGCGCTGTACGCGGGCCTGGCCAGCTGGTTGCTGCGACGTGCCTCCACGCGCCTGCTGGGCCAGGCGCACGCGATGCTGGCGGTCGGTTTTGCGACCCTGGCGGTACCGCTGGCCTTGTCGGCGCGTGCCACCGCCAGCGTCTTCGCGCTCGAAGGCGCCGGCTTGTTGTGGCTGGGGCTGCGGCAGCAGCGTCGCATCCCGCAGTTCAGCGGGGTGGCGTTGCAGTTGCTGGCGGCGGTCGGGGTCGCCTTCGGTGTGGATGCGTGGCGCCACGACACAGTGGCCGTTGCCAACGCTACCTGCATGAGTACCTTGCTGCTTGCATTGGCCGGCTGGGCCAGTGCCTGGTTCCTACGCGATGCAGGGCAGCCGCGCCGCGCGCTGGTGGCGTATCTGTGGGGGCTGGGCTGGTGGGCGCTGTGCGGTGTGCACGAGATCTTGCGCTTTGCCGGCGATCTGCGCAGCGAGCCGGATCTGCTGCTGGGCTTTGTCGCGCTCAGCGTGTGGCTGGCAGCCGAGGTGCATCGGCGTCGCCCGGCAACGGCGCTGGTGTGGACGGCGATGTTCGGGCTGGCGCTGGCCGCGCCGTTGGCGCTGTGGCAGAGCCATGCGCATACGCAACCGTTCGCGCATTGGGGGGCGCTGGCCTGGTTGGCGTTCGCCGTGGCCGGCACGCGCGCGCTGTGGTGCCTGCGCAGGCAGCACGGCGCAGGCGCGGTGGCCGCACAGTTCATCTGGTGGCTGCTGTGGCCGTTGGTGGTGTCGTTGGGCGTAGCCTGGCTGGCCGATACGTTCATGCTGGCAAATGGCTGGCGTTGCGCCTTGCTGGCCGCGCCCTGGCTGATCGTGGCGGCAGTGGGGCTGTTGCGCTGGCCGTGGCTGGCGTGGCCGCAGGGTGCGGGTTTCGATCGGGCACGCAATGCCTTGCTGGGCTGTGTGTTCGCGGTGCTGGGCATCGGTTGGTTGATCGTGCTGCTGGACCCGGTGAGCGCGGCGCCATTGCCATGGCTGCCCGTGCTCAATCCGGCCGAGCTGGCGCAACTGGCGGTGCTGGCCTTGCTGGCGCGTTGGGCCTGGTCTGCGCAGGCGCCGTTGGCCGTGCAACGGTGGCGGGTGACTGCGCTGGGCGTGTCGGGCTGGGCCTTGATCACCGGCAGCACCTTGCACAGCGTGCACCACTGGGGTGGCGTGGCGTGGGATGCCGGGTTGATCGGCGCGACCCTGTCGCAGACCAGCCTGACCATCGTGTGGAGCGTGCTGGGCGTGCTGGGCTGGGTGATCGGCTCGCGGCGCGGTCAGCGTGGACTGTGGCTGGGTGGTGCGCTGTTGATGGGCCTGGTGCTGGCCAAGCTGGTGCTGGTCGACCGCCAGCATCTGGGCAATCTGCTCGGCATCGGCTCGTTCATGGCCTATGGCCTGTTGTGCACCGTGGTGGGCTATCTGGCACCGGCGCCGCCGCGCCAGCCGGTGGCCGAAGAGCAGACTGGCGGAGACGATGGCGTGGACAAGGATCAGGCATGAAATCGAGGCAATGGGGATGGCTGCTGTTGGTGCCGCTGCTGGCGCAGGCAGCCGATGTGCGCCAGGACTATCGTCAACAGTGGCCGCTGCAGGTAACCGGCGCGGACGCCGGCATGTATCAGCTGCGTTTGAATGCGGCGATCTATCGCAGCGCCAATGACGCGGGGCTGCGCGATGTCACGGTGATCGATGCGCGTGGCGAGGAGATGCCGGCCGCGCTCTTGCCGGTGGATGCCGCGCCGGCTGCCGCGCCGCGTCGGCAACGCCTGCCCTTGTTCGCGCTGCCGGCTGGTGCAGCGCCTGCCAACGGCGATCTGCAACTGATCGCCGAACGCGATGCCAGTGGCGCGGTGCGTCGGCTGGAAGGCCGCTTCGCCACCGGCACCGCTGCCGCTGCAAGTGCAGGTGGCAGCTGGCTGATCGATGCCAGCGCGTTGCGCGATCGTCCGCGCGCGCTGTGGCTGGACTGGGACGGCAACATGCCGGTGCAGGCCCGGCTGCGCGTGGAAGGCAGCGACGATCTGCGCGACTGGCACCTGCTCGCCGCAGATGCCACCGTGATGGCGCTGGACAACCAGGCGCAGCGTCTGCAGCAGCGCCGCATCGCATTGGACGCGGGCGCGCGCTATCTGCGCATCGTGCCGGTGTCCGGCGAGCTGCCGGCCTTGCGCGTGGTCGATGCGGAACTGGACGGCGTCTCGGCGCCGCCGCAATCGCAGTGGCTGGAATTGCCGGGCACTGCGCAGGACAAGGCAGTGGTGTATGCCTTGCCTGGGCGCTTTCCGATCACCCAGGTCGATGTCAGCGGCGGTCAGGCCGAGGCGGTCGAATGGATCGTGGCAAGCCGCGATACCGATGACGCGCCATGGCTGCAACGTGCCGGGCCGTGGTTGGCGTATCGCCTGGGTACTGGCACCGCCGCCGCGTCGCCACCGCAACAGCTGTCAGCCCCGGTGCGTGATCGCCAGTGGCGGTTGCTGTCCGCACAAGGGCGCAGCACTGCGCTGCCGACGCTGCGTGTGGGGTACCAGCCGGAGCGGATGATGTTCCTCGCCCAGGGGCAGCCGCCGTATGCGGTGGTCGCCGGCAGCGCGCGGCAGCAACGTGGCGATGCGCCGCTGGCCTCGATGCTGCAGGCACTGCGCCGCGAACGCGGAGCGCAATGGCAACCGGCGCAGGCCAACATCGCCGCGCAGGCACAGCCGCTGGCCGGTGATGCCGCGCTGCAGCCGGCCGCCACACCGCGTGACTGGAAGCGCTGGTTGCTATGGGCGCTGCTGGTCGGCGGCGCCTTGCTGGTCGGTGGTTTTGCAGTGAGTCTGCTGCGCAATTCGGCGACCGACCGCAGCCCCTGACGACCCTTCGCGTTGCAACGCGGTTTGCCGCTGCGGCGCGAAGGTCCGACAATGGGCATCCCCCGTCGCAAAGGCAGCCGCATTGCCCGTCGTCTTCGACCGAGCATCCCCCGCATCGCCAGCCGTATGGGCAGCGACATGCGCGACAGGCAAGCTGCAATCTCCGCGACCTGCACGCGGGCGCAACGCCAGCGTGCAACGGCTGCGCCAAGCCATCCATCCGCGCAGCGCCCAGGCATCGGCGCCACGTCCACCGGCTGCTTTTTCGATTCCCCAATCCCGATTCCCCAATCCCCAGACCTAGCGAGCTGACCCCATGTCCATCGTCCGCATGACCGACCTCGATCTCTCCGGCAAGCGCGTGCTGATCCGCCAGGATCTCAACGTGCCGATCGACAACGGCCAGATCACTTCCGAGCAGCGCATCACCGCGTCGGTGCCCACCATCAAGCTGGCGCTGGAAAAGGGCGCGGCGGTGATGGTCACCTCGCACCTGGGCCGGCCCAAGGAAGGCAGCTGGACCGAAGAAGATTCGCTGGCGCCGGTTGCCGCACGCCTGACTGCGCTGCTGGGCGTGGACGTGCCGCTGGTGCGCGACTGGGTCGACGGCGTGGACGTCGCGCCGGGCCAGGTGGTGCTGCTGGAGAACTGCCGCATGAATGTCGGCGAGGGCAAGGACGACGAGGCGCTGGCGCGCAAGTACGCGGCGCTGTGCGATGTGTTCGTCATGGACGCCTTCGGCACCGCGCATCGCGCGCAGGCCTCCACGCATGGGGTGATCCGCTTCGCGCCAGTGGCTGCCGGTGGTCCGCTGTTGATGGCCGAACTCGATGCGCTGGCCAAGGCGCTGGACAACCCGGCCAAGCCGCTGCTGGCGATCGTGGCCGGCAGCAAGGTGTCCACCAAGCTGGAGTTGCTGTCCAACCTGGTCAACAAGGTGGACCAGCTGATCGTCGGCGGCGGCATCGCCAACACCTTCATCGCCGCAGCCGGGCATGGCGTCGGCAAGTCGCTGAGCGAGCCGGATCTGATTCCCACCGCCAACCAGATCGTCGCCGATGCGAAGCTGCGCGGTGCGGAGATTCCGTTGCCCACCGATGTGGTCGTTGCCAAGCAGTTCCTGCCCGATGCCGAAGCGACGGTGAAGGCGCTCGACGCCGTGGAGGCCGACGACCTGATCCTGGACATCGGCCCGCAGACCGCCGCGCGCTACGCCGAGCTGATCGCCAGCGCCGGCACCGTGGTGTGGAACGGGCCGGTTGGCGTATTCGAGTTCGAGCCCTTCAGTCACGGCACCGAGACGCTGGCGCGTGCGATCGCCAGCTCCAAGGCGTTCTCGATCGCCGGTGGCGGCGACACCCTGGCGGCCGTGGACAAGTACGACATCGCCAAGGACGTCACCTACATCTCCACCGGCGGCGGCGCCTTCCTGGAATTCCTGGAAGGCAAGACCTTGCCGGCGGTGGCGGCGCTCGAGGCACGCGGCAAGTGAGTGCAGCCACGCTGTTCTTCGATCTGGACGGCACCCTGGTCGATTCGGAGCCGGGCATCGTCGCCAGCATCGTGCACGCCTTCGACGCGGTGGGCCAGCCGCGTCCGTCGCCGCAGACCCTGCGCGCGTGGATCGGCCCGCCGCTGCGCGACAGCTTCACCGACTGCTTTCCCGACGATCCGGAGCTGGTGCAGCGCGCACTGGCGGCGTATCGCGGGCGTTACGACGCGGTCGGCTGGACCGAACTGAGCGTGTTCGACGGTATCGGTGAGGTCGTCGTCGACCTGCACCGCGCCGGCCATCGCCTGGCGGTGGTGACCTCCAAGAACGAGCGTTACGCGCGCCGCATCGTCGAGCATCTGCCGTTCGGGGCCTGCTTCGAGAACGTGATCGGGGCCAGCGAAGACGGCGAACGCCGCTTCAAGCCGGACCTGATCGCCGAAGCGCTGCGGCGGCTGGACATCGCCAAGACCGGTTGCGCGATGATCGGCGACCGTCGGATGGACATCGATGGCGCCAACCACCACGGCATCCACAGCATCGGCGTACTGTGGGGCTTCGGCGACGAAGCCGAGCTGCGTGCCGCCGGTGCCGGTGCGATCGCGCACACGCCTGCCGAGTTGCGCGCCTTGATCCAGTCGTAAGAGTGACAAACAGAGCAGCTGCGCGCGTCGCCAGGCGAGCGCAGCCGGCGCTCGTCGTTGGGTAGCGGCACGCGGATGCGGCGAGGGTCTTGCAGCATCCGCGCTGCGACGACCGCTCGCCGTCATCCGACCGCTGCTGCAACCCGTAGGGCCTTCACCGCTGCCGCGTTAGGGTGGCAGCCCACAGCAACATCCCGCGGTGCGTCAGCGCGCTGCGGAAAGCGTACGTACTGTCCCGCACTGTCTTTAGGACATGCCGGAATACGAGGGTGGCTATGCCGCAATGCCATCCTCGGTAGGTGACGCGTGTGTTAAGTTTCGCGGCTTTTACAGGGAGGCCATCATGAAAGAACGTCAACGCCGCACCAAGATCCTCGCCACGCTCGGACCGGCGACGGATCCGCCCGGTGTGCTGGAAGCCTTGTTCAAGGCGGGCGTCAACGTGGTGCGCCTCAACTTCAGCCATGGCGACCCGTCCGGCCAGGCCAAGCGCGCGGCCGAAGTGCGCGCAGCTGCCGTGCGCGTCGGTGCCGAAGTCGGCATCCTGGCCGACCTGCCGGGCCCGAAGATCCGCGTCGAACGCTTTGCCGAAGGCAAGGTCAAGCTGACCACCGGCGAGCGTTTCGACCTGGTGGCCGACCCCAATGCGCCTGCCGGCGACCAGCACCAGGTCGGCGTCAGCTACCTCGGCCTGCCGCAGGACGTGGCCGCCGGCGACGTGCTGCTGCTGGACGATGGCCTGGTGCAGCTGCAGGTGGCCGAAGTGCAGGGGCAGCGCATCGTCACCACCGTGCTCAACGACGGCGTGCTGTCCGATCGCAAGGGCCTGAACAAGCAGGGTGGCGGCCTGTCGCTGGGCGCGCTGACCGAGCGCGACAAGGAGCTGATCGGCATCGTCGCCAAGATCGGCGTGGACTTCATCGCGGTGTCGTTCTGCCGCAACGCCGAAGACATGAATGACGCGCGCCGCATTGCCCGTCAGCACGGCTGCGATGCCGCGCTGGTGTCCAAGATCGAGCGCACCGAAGCGATCGAGAACCTGGTCGAGATCGTCGAAGCCTCCGACGTGGTGATGGTGGCGCGTGGCGATCTGGGCGTGGAAATCGGCGATGCCGAATTGCCGGGCCTGCAGAAGAAGATCATCCGCGAGTCGCTGGCGCAGAACAAAGTGGTGATCACCGCCACGCAGATGCTGCAGTCGATGGTGGAAAGCCCGATCCCGACCCGCGCCGAAGTGCTGGACGTGGCCAATGCGGTCATCGACGGTACCGACGCGGTGATGCTCTCGGCCGAAACCGCGGCCGGTGCCTACCCGGTGCGTGCGGTGGAAGCGATGGCGCGCATCTGTCTGGGCGCCGAGCGCCAGTTCGAGTTCGACACCGACTTCGAAGCGGCGCAACGCAATCTGCAGCGCGCCGACCAGGCGATCGCGATGGCGACCATGTTCCTGTCCGAGCACATCGGTCTGGCCGGCGTGGTCGCGTTGACCGAGTCCGGCGGCACGCCGCGGTATCTGTCGCGCTTCCGTTCCAACATGCCGATCTACGCCTTCACCCGTCACGATGGCGCGCGCCGCCACATGGCGATGATGCGTGGCGTGTTCCCGATCAGCTTCGACAGCCGCGGCCTGACCCCGCGCGAAGCCGCACGTGCGGCGATCCGCCTGCTGGTGGAGAACGAGCGCATGGGACCTGGCGACCGCGTGGTGTTCACCAGCGGCGAGCATATGGAAACCCACGGCGCCACCAACACGCTGCGTCTGCTGGAAGTGGGCGAAGACGGCCGCGCCAGCGGTCTGGGCGAGCTGTAACGCACGGCCTGCGCAGCGCGTGCGTCGTCGGTCGACGCGCGCTGCATCCACATCGTTGCGTACAGACACAGCGGCGGCCTGCGGGTCGCCGTTGTGCTGTGCGGGACAGGGTCTGCGGTGCGAGTGCGCCTGCGGGGCACGCAGCCCGCAGCGTGCGCATCACGCTGGGAGCCGCGCCACACATCCGCCATGCCGGACACGTGTAATCGGTTGCAGGCATTCCGTGAAGGAATGTCTGCAACTTTCGTCGCTATACTTTCGTTCTCCCCCGCAGCTGCCACAGGAACTACATGAGCATCGAACAGCTTGCCGAAACCGCCCAGGCCATGGTCGCCCCGGGCAAGGGCATCATCGCCATCGACGAATCGACCAGCACGATCGCCAAGCGTTTTGCCAGCGTCGGCATCGAGAACATCGAAGAAAACCGTCGCGCCTACCGCGAACTGCTGCTGACCACGCCCAAGCTGAGCGACTACATCTCCGGCGCGATCCTGTTCGACGAGACCATCCGTCAGAAGACCAAGGACGGCGTGCCGTTCGCCGAGTACATGACCGCCCACGGCATCATCCCGGGCATCAAGGTCGACAAGGGTGCGCAGCCGCTGGCCGGCATGCCGGGCGAGCTGGTCACCGAAGGCCTGGACGGGCTGCGCGCGCGTCTGGAGGAGTACTACACGCTGGGCGCACGCTTCGCCAAGTGGCGTGCGGTCATCAACATCGGCGAGGACATCCCGTCCGGCACCTGCATCGAGGCCAACTCGCATGCGCTGGCGCGTTATGCCGCGCTGTGCCAGGAGCAGGGCCTGGTGCCGATGGTCGAGCCGGAAGTGATCATGGACGGCAACCACGACATCGAGACCTGCTACGAGGTCACCGAAGCCACGCTGCGTTCGCTGTTCGGCGCACTGTATGAGCAGAATGTGGTGCTCGAAGGCACCATCCTGAAGGCCTCGATGGTCATCTCCGGCAAGGGCTGCGAAGAGCAGGCCAGCGTCGAGGAAGTGGCCGAGTCCACCGTGATGTGCCTGAAGTCGACCGTGCCGGCGATCCTGCCGGGCATCGTGTTCCTGTCCGGCGGCCAGACCGACGAGCAGTCCACCGCGCACCTCAACGAGATGCACCAGCTCGGCAACCTGCCGTGGCCGCTGAGCTTCTCGTACGGCCGCGCGATGCAGCAGGCCGCACTGAAGCTGTGGGCCAAGGACATGACCGGCAACTTCGCCAAGGCGCAGCAGGTCATCTATGAGCGTGCCAAGGAAAACGGCCTGGCCGCGCTGGGCAAGTGGAAGGGTTGATCGGCATGCCGGCCGCTTCATGGCCGGAGCACACCTAGCGAAAACGCCGGCAGCGATGCCGGCGTTTTTGTTTGTGTGGGTTGCCCCGCGCCCGCACGACTTTCCAAACGCAACGAGCGCCTTGCGGCGCTCGTCATCTCCAACCTCTGCCTCGCACAGGCGTCAGGCGGCAGCGGTTTCCTGCGCAGCCAGCGCCTGCTGGTAGGCCTTGAACGTGGCCTCGTTGTAGGCCACCAGCACGATGTGCTTGGGCACCTTGTGCGAGCGCTGCCAGTCGCGCGTTTCGGTCACGGCGATGCGCGCGGCCTGGTACAGCGGATAGCCATAGATGCCGCAGCTGATGGCCGGGAACGCGATCGAATGCAGCATCATCTGCTCGGCCAGCTTCAACGACTGCCAGTAGCAGTTGGCCAGTTGCTCCGGCTCGTTGTGCTTGCCGTCGCGCCACACCGGGCCGACGGTATGAAACACGTGCCGCGCCTTGAGATCGAACCCATCGGTGATGCGGATTTCGCCTGTGGGGCAACGCACGCCTGGACGCACCTGCGGCAATGCCTCGCAGGCCTGCAGCAGGCGCGGGCCGGCAGCGCGGTGGATGGCGCCATCCACGCCGCCACCGCCTAGCAGTGATTCGTTGGCGGCGTTGACGATGACGTCAACGTCGAGTTCGGTGATGTCGCCTTGCCAGACTTCGATCTTCATGGCGAGATAATTATGGGATTTGCATGAGGAACGCGTGATGGGGCGCGCGTTGCGGAACAGGCACGCTAGCGCCCATTCATCTCATCTGCTGCGATTGCCGGGAACGGCTGTGGCGGTCGTGCGGCGGGAAGTATGCGAACCCGCAAGCTGCGATCAATCCGCTCAATCGTCGAGCAGCGATGTCGCCACGATTGGCGACTTACAGCCAGCGCCGCACGCGTGCGCAATAGGCGCTGTATTGGCGGCCGAATTCGTTGCGCAGACGCGCCTCTTCGAATGGAATCACGTACCGCTGCAGGGCCAGCCAGGGCAGCGGCAGCAAGACGACTGCCCACAGCAGGCCTAGCTGCAGGCACAGGCCCACATAGCTGAGCACCAGCGCCAGGTACATCGGATTGCGGGTGAAGCGATACGGGCCATCGAGTACCAGCCGTGAGGGATGGCCGCTGGGCATGATGGTGGTGCGCCGACGCGCGAACAGGATGAAGCAGCTCACTGCCAGCGCCAGGCCGAGACAGGCGATCATGCCGCCGGCCAGCTCGATCCAGGCCAGTGGCGTCGGTGCAGGCAATGGCAGCTGCAGTGCGCTCTGCAGCCAGGCGCCCACGCCCAGGGCAAGCGCGAAGTGCGCAGGCGAGGTGATCTTGACCAGCCATGGCGCCCGCGAAACGCGGGTGTCGCTGTATCCATACGGCCGGTTGCTCACGACGGTTCTCCCTGTGTCGGTCGCCATCCTAACGTTTCCTTGACGCGGAGGGGAGTATGCGCACGCCGGAGTCCGCCGCACGCGAACGAAAATCCACGCAGGCGTAGTGCCGCGACGTTGGCATGTTCGCGCCGGCACGCGGGAGCACACCGGGCAGCTGCGCAATGACTGGACGACCACAAACACACAGGCCGCGCTGTGGGCGCGGCCTGTGTGTACAAACCAACGCTGTGTGATCGGTCAGGGCAGACCGGCCAGCCAGTCGTCGTCGGAGCCTTCGTTGATGTCGGCAAACAGCGGCGTGGAGAAATAGCGCTCGCCGGTGTCGGGCAACATCGCCAGCACCACTGCGCCGGGCACCGCGCTTTCGGCCACGCGCAGGGCGGTGGCGACGGTGGCACCGCCGGAGATGCCGGTGAAGATGCCTTCTTCGGCGGCCAGGCGGCGCGCCACGCTGATCGCGTCGGTGTCTTCCACGCTCAGCACTTCGTGGGCGACCTCGCGGTTGAGCACTTCCGGCACGAAGTCTGGGGTCCAGCCCTGGATCTTGTGCGGCTTCCAGTCCTGGCCCTGCAATAGCGCAGCGCCGGCCGGTTCGGTGGCGGTGATGCGCACTTCCGGGCGGGCCACGCGCAACACTTCACCCACGCCGGTGAGCGTGCCGCCGGTGCCCCAGCCGGTGACAAAATGATCCAGCCGGTGGCCGGCGAAGTCGCGCAGGATTTCGGCCGCGGTGGTGTTGCGGTGATAGGCCGGATTGGCCGGGTTGGCGAACTGGCTGGCCAGGAACCAGCCATGCTGCTCGGCCAGCTCCCTGGCCTTGCGCACCATGCCGCTGCCGCGCTCGGCGGCCGGGGTCAGGATCACCTTGGCGCCGTAGGCGCGCATCAGCTTGCGGCGCTCGATCGAGAAGGTTTCCACCATGGTGGCGACGAACTTGTAGCCGCGCGCGGCGGCCACCATCGCCAGCGCCACACCGGTATTGCCGGAGGTGGCTTCGACAATGGTGTCGCCGGGCTTGAGCAGGCCGCGCTGTTCGGCATCGAGGATGATCGCCAGCGCCAGGCGGTCCTTGACCGAGCCGCCCGGATTGAACGACTCGACCTTGACGTACAGGGTCACGTGCTCGGGCGCGAGCCGGTTGAGTTTGACCACCGGGGTGCGGCCGATGGTGTCGAGGATGTTGTCGTACAGGGCCATGGGGTCTCCGTCGGAATCAGGCTGCGTGGGCGAGTGTGGGCGCGTCGGGCGTTGCGATGGGTGAGTGCGGGGGCGGCTGCGCGGTCAGCGGCGCTGCGCCGAACCAGTGCAGGCTGGCGGCCAGCCCGGCGACCTCGCCCAGGATCAGCAACGCCGGGGCGCGCACGGCGTGCTGCTGCGCCGTGGCGGCCAGGCTGGCGAGGGTGCCGGTGATCACGCGTTGCTGCGGGCGCGAGCCGTTTTCCACCAGCGCGAACGGGGTGGTGGGTGCGCGGCCGGCCTGCAGCAGGCGTTGCTGGATGCCGTCCAGGCCGGCCACGCCCATGTAGAACGCCAGGGTCTGGCGTTCCTGGCCAAGCGCCTGCCAGTCCAGCGTGTCCAGCGAATCCTTGCAGTGCGCGGTGATCAGCCGCAGCGATTGCGCATGGTCGCGGTGGGTGAGCGGAATGCCGGCATAGGCGGCGCAGGCGATCGCGGCGGTGATGCCGGGAATGACCTGGAAGCCGATGCCGTGGTCGCGCAGGAACTCCAGCTCTTCGCCGCCGCGGCCGAACACGAACGGGTCGCCGCCCTTGAGCCGCACCACGCGGCGACCGGCGCGCGCGTGCTCGCGCATCAGGGCGTGGATCTGCTCCTGGCGCGTGCTGTGGCCCTGGGCGGCCTTGCCGACTTCCACGCGCAGCGCGTCGCGCCGGGCCAGTTGCAGGATCTGCGGGCTGACCAGGCGATCGTAGAGCAGCACATCTGCCTGCCGTAGCGCGCGCAAGGCATGCCGGGTGAGCAGGCCGGGGTCGCCGGGGCCGGCACCGACCAGGGTCACGCTGCCGGGCGAGAGCCGGCCGACCGCGGTGCGTGGCGCCGGGGACCGTGCAGGTGGCGCTGCCGACGCGGCGGGCGTGGCGTCGTGGGTAAGCAGGCGGCGTGCGCTGGCCGCGGTACGCAAGGCATCGTTGAGGTCCGGCGCGGTGCTGGCGGCGATGGTGAGCCAGACCGGTTGGTCGGGCAGCTCCAGCCATGCCGGCTCGAACCGTCCCACCAGCCAACGCAGCCGCCCGGCCTGCGCCCAGTCGCGCAGTTGCGGGCTCAATTCCGGCGCGCCGACCAAGGGGACGGCGCCGGCCTGCAGCAGCGCGGAGGTGGCGTGCTCGGCCTCGGCGCCGCCGCCGATCACCAGGACGGCACGGCCACGCAGGTCGGCAAGAAGCGGGAACACAGAGGGCACGGCCAGCGCATCGAGAGGGGAGGGCCAGACCGTAACGCCGGCATATAGCGGTCGGAAATGACTTCATACACCCTGAAAATAGCGTTCGGTTATAAGCTGGCCCGCAGAACTCCTCTACAGTCGAGTCCTTCGTGGCGCCTCGCGCTTTTTTGGATATAAGCCCATGACGCTGACCCAACTTCGCTATCTGGTCGCCATCGCCGATGCCGAGCTCAACATCACGCTCGCCGCCGCGCGTGTGCATGCGACCCAGCCCGGTCTGTCCAAGCAGCTCAAGCAGCTGGAGGACGAACTGGGCTTTCTGCTGTTCGTGCGCAAGGGACGCAGCCTGGATGCGGTGACGCCGGCCGGCGTGGAAGTGATCGAGCGCGCGCGCTCGGTGCTGTCGGAAGCCAACAACATCCGCACCTACGCGGCCAACCAGCGCCGCGAGAGCCAGGGCCAGCTGACCCTGACCACCACCCACACCCAGGCGCGTTTCGTGCTGCCGCCGGCGGTGGCGCAGATCAAGCATGCCTATCCACAGGTCAGCGTGCATCTGCAGCAGGCCGCCGAAAGTGCGGCGCTGGATCTGCTCAGCCAGGGCGATGCGGATATCGCAGTGGTCAGCACCGCCGGCGGCGAACCGAGCGCCGGCATCGCGGTGCCGCTGTATCGCTGGCGGCGGCTGGTGATCGTGCCGCGCGGCCATGCGCTGGATCAGGCACGCACCGCGCCGGACATGCAGGCGTTGTCGCAGCACCCGTTGATCAGCTACGAATCCTCCACGCGGCCGGGCTCGTCGCTGCAGCGCGCATTCGCCCAGGTCGGGCTGGAGCCGAGCATCGCGCTGACCGCGCTGGACGCAGACCTGATCAAGACCTATGTGCGTGCCGGGCTGGGCGTCGGGCTGGTGGCTGAGATGGCGGTGAGCGCCAGCGACGAGGACCTGCGCGCCTGGCCGGCGCCGGCGCCGATCGCCGAGTGCATCGCCTGGGCAGTGCTGCCGCGCGACCGCGTGTTGCGTGACTACGCCCTGGATCTGGTGCACGTGCTGGCACCGCAGATCGACAAGCGCGACCTGCGCCGCGTGCTGGACGGCAACCAGGCCCCGGCCTGGCCGCTGCCGCCGACCTGGGAATCGCTGACCCAGACCATTACCAGCTGAGCTGGCTGTCGAAGACTGCAGCGCGCATCGAGCACGCTTGCTCGCGACGTCTGCTGTCGACGTCTGCTGTGTCCGGGGGAATGCTTCGGTCACTGAGGGGGCGCCTGCACGCGTACCGGCATGGGACACGCCGCAAGTACGTCCACGTAGCAACTGTGCAACTGCGTCATGCTGGCGGTCAGTGTGCGGAATCGATGACGACTGTCCGTACACTGCGACCTGTACGCCGGGCGTACCGATTCCCCTTGGCTGCGCGCGCGGTCCCTGTTCGCCACTGTGAGGCACTGCCACCGATGACCGAGCCACTGCGTCCGCCCCACAGCCGGCTGTGGTCGCCCGACCAGGACGGCGGCATGGCCTTGCAGCTGTCGGCACGCGTCGAGGGCCGCGAGCATGCGGTACTGACGGTGCTGGCCGATTCCCGGGACGAATCGTTGTGGGTGGAACTGCAGGCCGATGGCACCCAGGTGCAGATTCCGCTGGCGGTGCTGCGCCAGCTGCTGGAGGTTGCGGCGGAAGAGGTGCATTCGGCGGACTGGTTCGCGCGCCAGGATGCGGCCGATTCCGGGTTCTGAGACAGCCCGCGAACGCACATCGGAATGGTGCGCTGCAGCGTCCGCTTTCTAGAAAACCTTTCTTCTATCAATCACTTGAGGAGCGGTGGGCGCTCGCCAAAATGCGCACTGTCGGTGATTCTCCCTACAGCTGTCAGGGCCGTGGCGGCGGGGTGGTCTGGCCGCATCAAGTTGCGCCCTGCGCTGTCGTAAATCCTTATAGCAACCATCACGCGACACTCTCGGACGTCTAG
>NZ_JBWWVS010000005.1:0-318220 GCF_056675615.1 Xanthomonas sp. NCPPB 2864 | reverse complement strand
ATCGCGCCCGGGTGCGCTCCTGCGATGTCTGTGGTCTGCGGCTGTGCTTATTCCGGGTCGTAATCCAGATTCGATGCCAGCCAACGTTCGGCCAGTGCCACGGTGATGCCCTTGCGTTTGGCGTAGTCGGCCACCTGTTCCTTGCCCAGGCGCCCGACCACGAAGTACTGGCTCTTGGGATGGCTGAAGTAGTAGCCGGAGACCGCTGCGGTGGGCAGCATCGCGAAACTTTCGGTCAGCGTCATCGTGGTATGACGCTCGGCATCGAGCAGGTCGAACAGGGTGCGCTTTTCGCTGTGCTCGGGGCAGGCGGGATACCCCGGAGCCGGGCGAATGCCACGATAGCGCTCGGCGATCAGCGCCTCGTTGTCCAGCGTCTCATCCTCCACATAGCCCCAGAATTCGGTACGCACGCGTTGATGCAGGCGCTCGGCCAGCGCCTCGGCCAGACGGTCGGCCAGGGCCTTGAGCAGAATCGCGTTGTAGTCGTCGTGTGCGGCTTCGAACCGCGCCACATGCGGCTCGATGCCGATGCCGGCGGTGACCGCAAACGCGCCGATCCAGTCCTGCTTGCCGCTGCTCTTGGGCGCGATGAAATCGGCCAGGCAGAAGTCGGGGCGGTCGATGGGTTTGTCGACTTGTTGGCGTAAGAAGTGCAAGAGCTGCCGGGATTGGGCATTCGGGATTTGGGATTGGCCGGGCTGCTGCGAATCTCCAATCCCGTTTGCCGAATCCCGGTGGTCTGTCAGCACCACTTCCACGTCATCGCCCACACTGTTTGCCGGCCACAGCCCGAACACCGCCTTCGCGGTCAGCCATTTTTCGGCGACGATGGTGCGCAGCATCTTGCGTGCATCGCGGTACAACTCGCTGGCCTGGGTGCCGACCACCTCGTCGCTGAGGATCGCCGGGAACTTGCCGGCCAGCTCCCAGGCCTGGAAGAACGGGGTCCAGTCGATCAGCTCGATCAACTCCTGCAGCGGATAGTCGTCGAACACGTGCAGGCCCGGCTGACGCGGAGCCGGCGGTGTGTAGACGTCCCAATCACCGTCGAAACGCTGTGCGCGTGCCTTTTCCAGCGACACCAGGCGTTTGGCGTCGCCGCGATTGTGGTGGCGGGCGCGGATCTCTGCGTAGTCGGCATCGTTGGCGGCGACGAAGGCCTGGCGCAGGTCGCGCGAGATCAGCGATTGCGCAACGCCCACCGCGCGCGAGGCGTCCTTCACCCACACGGTGGGGGCGGCGTAATGCGGGTGGATCTTCAAGGCAGTGTGCGCGCGCGAGGTGGTGGCGCCGCCGATCAACAGCGGAATCTCGAAGCCTTGCCGCTGCATCTCGCGCGCGACATGCGACATCTCTTCCAGCGACGGCGTGATCAGGCCGGACAAGCCGATCAGGTCCGCATTCTCTGCGCGTGCACGGTCCAGTATCACCTGCGCCGACACCATCACGCCCAGATCCACCACGTCGAAGTTGTTGCATGCCAGCACCACGCCGACGATGTTCTTGCCGATGTCGTGCACGTCGCCCTTGACGGTGGCCATGATGATCTTGCCGTTGGACTTGCCGACATCGCCGGTCCGCAGCTTTTCCGCTTCGATGAAGGGCAGCAGGTACGCCACCGCCTTCTTCATCACACGCGCGGACTTGACCACCTGCGGCAGGAACATCTTGCCGGCGCCGAACAGGTCGCCGACCACGTTCATGCCATCCATCAGCGGGCCTTCGATCACGTCCAGCGGGCGGGTGGACTGCTGGCGCGCTTCCTCGGTATCGATTTCCACGAATGCGTCGATGCCGTGCACCAGCGCATGCGCCAGCCGCGCACGCACCGGCTTCTCGCGCCAGGCCAGGTCTTCGACTTTCGCCGCGCCCTTGCTGCCCTTGTAGCGCTCTGCAATTTCCAACAAGCGTTCGGTGCCGTCCTTGCGGCGATTGAGGATCACATCCTCCACGCGTTCGCGCAGTTCCGGGTCCAGCTCGTCGTAGATCGGCATGCCGCCGGCGTTGACGATGCCCATGTCCATGCCGGCCTTGATCGCATGGAACAGGAACACCGAGTGGATCGCCTGGCGCACCATCTCGTTGCCGCGGAACGAGAACGACACGTTGGAAACGCCGCCGGAGACATGGCAGTGCGGCAGCGTGCGTTTGATCTGCCGGGTGGCTTCGATGAAGTCCACCGCGTAGTTGTCGTGCTCCTCGATGCCGGTGGCCACGGCAAAGATGTTCGGGTCGAAGATGATGTCTTCCGGCGGAAAGCCCACCTGCTCGGTCAGCACCTTGTAGGCGCGCGTGCAGATCTCGACCTTGCGCGCGCAGGTATCGGCCTGGCCCACTTCGTCGAAGGCCATCACCACCGCGGCAGCGCCATAGCGCAGCACCTTGCGCGCCTGTTCGATGAACAGCGCCTCGCCTTCCTTGAGCGAGATCGAATTGACCACGCTCTTGCCTTGCAGGCACTTCAGGCCGGCTTCGATCACGCTCCACTTGGACGAATCCACCATCACCGGAATGCGCGCGATATCCGGTTCGGACATGATCAGGTTGAGAAAACGCGTCATCGCCTTTTCCGAATCGATCAGGCCCTCGTCCATGTTGACGTCGAGGATCTGCGCACCGTTGGCGACCTGCTGGCGCGCCACCTCCACCGCCTCTTCGTAGCGCTCTTCCTTGATCAGCTTGCGGAACTGCGCGCTGCCGGTAACGTTGGTGCGCTCGCCCACGTTGACGAACAACAGGTCCGGGGTGATGACCAGCGGTTCCAGGCCGGATAGGCGGGTGTGGCGGGGAGTGCTCATGCGATGCTCTGAAGAAGGGCGGCCGCGTTGCTAGCCCGGATCGGAAAAGGAAGTGACGGGACGCAGTCGTCTGCACTCATCCGGCGCTGCACGCCTGCTTCCCCCGCATGCGGATGGAGGTGCCCGAAGGACGGATGAGTGTCATCGCTCTGCATCACGCTGCCAGCTCCTGCGCGCCAGGCAATTGCCGCGGCGGCAGGTCGGCGACCGCTTGGGCGATCGCACGGATGTGATCCGGCGAGGTGCCGCAGCAGCCGCCGACCAGATTGAGCAGGCCGGCCTGCGCAAATTCGCGCAAGGTTTCGGCCATTTCTTCCGGGGTTTCGTCGTACTCGCCGAAGGCATTCGGCAGGCCGGCATTGGGATGCGCGCTGACATAGGCGTCGGCAATCTGCGCCAGCGTTTCCACGTGCGGGCGCAGGTCCTTGGCACCGAGCGCGCAGTTCAGGCCCACCGACAGCGGCCGTCCGTGCGCGACCGAGGCATAGAACGCCTCGGCTGTCTGGCCGGACAAGGTGCGTCCGGAGGCATCGGTGATGGTGCCGGAGATCATCACCGGCAGGCGCCCGCCGCGCGCTTCGAACACTTCCTCGATGGCATACAGCGCGGCCTTGGCGTTGAGCGTGTCGAAGATGGTTTCCACCATCAGCGTGTCGGCACCGCCGTCGATCAAACCGTCGATGGCCTCACGATAGGTGTCGCGCAAGGCATCGAAGCTGGTGTTGCGGTAGCCGGGGTCGTTGACGTCCGGGCTGATCGAGGCGGTGCGGCTGGTGGGGCCGAGCACGCCGATCACGAAGCGCGGTTTATGCGGGGTCAGCGCCTCGACTTCGTCGCAGCAGGCGCGCGCGACCTGCGCGCCGGCCTTGTTCAATTCGTAGACCAGATGTTCCAGGTGATAGTCGGCCTGGCTCACCGAGGTGGCGTTGAAGGTATTGGTTTCCAGCAGGTCGGCACCGGCGTCCAGATAGGCGCGATGGATGCCGGCGATGATCTCCGGGCGCGACAGCAACAGCAGGTCGTTGTTGCCTTTCAGGTCGTGGCCTTCCGGCGCGTGTGCGTGATCGCAGCCCGGGCCATGCACGTGTACCTGCGCGCTGTCGTAACCGTCGGCAAAGCGGCTGCCGCGGTAGTCGCGCTCCTGCAGATCGTGGCGCTGGATCATCGTGCCCATCGCGCCGTCGATGATGAGGATGCGTTCGGCGAGCGCGGCAGTGAGCCTGGCGGCGCGCTCCGGATGCAGCCAGGGCAGTGCAAACGGGATTGGAGCTTGGGGATTGGATACCTGCGTCATGATTCAGCTCTCCGCGAAGCAGCGCCTTTGCTTTCAACGATTCCCGATTCCCGACTCCCAATTCCCGGCTTCACCGCAATCAATGAAATCACCTCGAAATGCGGCGGGCGCTTCTCGCGCGTCACCGTCTCCAGGCTGGACACGTCCAGACCGGCTTTCTCGGCGAACCTGCGCAGTTCCTTGGCAGCAAAGCCGAGATTGACGTGGCCATAGGCATGCACCGCGGCACGGTGTTCGTGCTTGGCCAGGCTGCACAGCAACAGGCGGCCGCCGGGGCGCAGCACGCGCGCGGATTCGGCCACTGCCTGCGCCGGCTTGGCTGCGTAGGTGAGCGCATGCATCAGCACCACCAGGTCGAAGCTGGCATCGGGAAACGGCAGCGCATGCATGTCACCCTCGCGCACTTCCACATTGCGCAGCTTGCGCAGGCGCTCGCTGGCGGCGGCGACCACGCGTGCGCTGGTGTCGATGCAGATGTAGCGGGTGGCATGTGGTGCCACCAGCTCGGCCAGCACGCCGTCGCCGGAAGCGATGTCGAGCACGTCGCCGGTTTCCAGCAGGGGCAGGGCGGTGCGCGCCAGCGCCTCCCAGGTGCGCCCCGGGGAGTAGTGTCGTTCCATGTCGCCGGCCACCGAATCGGCCCAGTTCTGGTCGGCGGCGCGGTTGGCCAGCACTGCGGCCACGCGCTCGGCGTCCTGACGCAGCAGCGGGTCGTCGCTGCCGGTGCTCAGTGCCAGCCACAGGGCGCGCTGCGCCGGGTCCAGCGACACTTCGTCGAAACGGTAGTAAGCCGACACGCCGGCGCGGCGGTCGCGCACCAGCCCGGCTTCCTTGAGCTTGGCCAGGTGCGTGGACACGCGCGGCTGGGCCAGGCGGGTGATCGCCGACAGCTCGGCCACGGTGAGTTCTTCCTGCTCCAGCAAGGTCAGCAGGCGGACGCGGGTGGCGTCGGCAAATACCTTCAGGCGCGCCGACCAGTCTTCCAGATCCATGAATATCTCTATATCGCGATATGGAGATATTTTCGGCCGGGCAGGGTGTGGGGTCAACTACATACGCATGCGAATGGTTGGGGCTACAATGGACGCTCAGCCTAGGCCTGGAGGGGTGCGACGTGGATTTCAGCTTTACCGAAGAACAATTGATGATCCAGGATGTGGCGCGCCGCATCGCCCAGGAAAAGATCGCCCCCAGCGCGGAGCAGTTCGATCGCAGCGGCGAGTTTCCGCTGGAGAACATCCGCCTGCTCGGCGAGAACGGCCTGATGGGCATCGAGGTGCCGGCCGAGTACGGTGGCGCCGGCATGGACCCGATCAGCTATGCGCTGGCAATGATCGAGATCGCTGCCGCCGACGGCGCGCATTCCACCATCGTGTCGGTCAACAACTCGCTGTTTTGCACCGGCATCCTGAAGAACGGCAGCGAGGCGCAGAAACAGCTGTACGTGCGCGCGATCGCCGAAGGCGCGCAGATCGGCGCGTTCGCACTGACTGAGCCGCAGTCCGGTTCGGATGCCTCGGCGATGCGCTGCCGCGCGGTCAAGCAGGCCGATGGCAGCTTTGTGATCAACGGTAAGAAGAGCTGGATCACCTCCGGCCCGGTCGCCAAGTACATCGTGTTGTTTGCGGTGACCGAGCCGGACAAGGGCTCGCGCGGCATCACTGCTTTCATGGTCGACGCCGATCGCGCCGGCTTCCATCGCGGCAAGACCGAGCCCAAGCTCGGCATCCGTGCCTCGGCCACCTGCGAGATCGAATTTGCCGATTACATCGCCCAGCCCGACGAAGTGCTGGGCGTGGAAGGCGAGGGCTTCAAGACCGCGATGAGCGTGCTCGACGCCGGGCGCATCGGCATCGCTTCGCAGGCGGTCGGCATCGCGCGTGCCGCTTATGAGGCGACCCTGGCCTACGTCAAGGAGCGCAAGGCCTTCGGCGCGGCCATCGGCACCTTCCAGATGACCCAGGCCAAGATCGCCGACATGAAGTGCAAGCTGGATGCAGCGCTGCTGCTGACGTTGCGCGCGGCCTGGTTGAAGGGGCAGGGCCATAAGTTCGGCACCGAAGCGGCCGTGGCCAAGCTCACCGCCTCGGAGGCGGCGATGTGGATCACCCATCAGGCGGTGCAGATCCACGGCGGCATGGGCTATTCGAAGGAAATGCCGCTGGAGCGTTACTTCCGCGACGCCAAGATCACCGAAATCTACGAGGGCACCTCGGAAATCCAGCGCTTGGTGATCGCGCGTGGCGAGACCGGCTTGCGCTGAAGGGCCTGATCCGGCAGTACGCCGCGGTCGACACCATCGGCCCGAGCTGCGCAGCAGTCGATCCGGCACCTTGGCGCGGGCGATTGCCTCACCCTGTGTAGGAGCGCGCTTGCGCGCGAAACGGCGTTCTCGATAACGCCCCATCGCACGCAAGCGCGCTCCTACGCAAACGTGGGCGCTCAGATGTCGCAGCTGCGCCGTGTCATTGGCCTGGCGCCGGCACACCGTAAGCAACGTTACAGCCTTACATCGCGCGTGGTTGCGCCCGACCTTGTCGCGCGCGGCGCGCGCAGATCACAATCGCAGCTTCTTTGGCCTCTGGTGCGCGCATGCCCCGGTCCTTGCACGCTGTGTTTTCCCGCCCTTCGTTGTCTGTCCTCGTTGCGGTGCTGGTGTGTTGGGGGCTGTTGCTGGTCTGCGCTGCGGCAACTGCGCAAACGCCGCCGCCCTCGATCGTGCCCACCGACCGCCTGCAGGAAGCCTGGTGGGCGCAGCGGCATGCGCAGGTGCTGGAGCAGGTGAAACAGCACGCTGACACGCCGCTGTTGTTGATCGGCGATTCGATCACCCAGAACTACGAAAAAGCCAAGGCGCCGGACGAGGATTTTCAGCCGACTTGGCAGACCTTCTACGGCAGCCGTGGCGCGCTCAACCTGGGCTTCAGCGGCGATGGCACCGAACACGTGCTGTGGCGGCTGGCCAATGGCGAGGTCGATGGCCTGCAGCCCAAGGTCGCGCTGGTATTGATCGGTACCAACAACACCGGCCACCTCGGTCAGACCGCTGAGCAGGCCCAGCTCGGTATCGATGCGGTGGTGGCGGCGATCGAACAGAAGTTGCCGCGCACCCAGATCTTGCTGGTGGGTGTGCTGCCCAGCGGCATCTCCGGCGAGAAGTCGCGCCGCGATGCGCAGATCAACCAGGGCCTGGCGGTGCGCTATGGCGACAATCCACGCGTGACCTATCTGGATGTGGGGTCGATCTTCCAGCGCGACGGCAAGCTGCGCACCGAGCTGTTTTACGACACCCGCTTCCGTCCGCCGGCCGCTGCCCTGCATCCGGACACGCAAGGCCAGCGCATGCTGGCCGAGGCGATCGAGCCGACCCTGGCGCGCCTGCTGGGCGAGCCGCCGGTCAAGCCGGTTGCCGCGCTGGGCCGCGATTTTGCGACCTCGCTGATTCCGGTCGACCGGCTGGAGCAGGACTCCTACGACTGGTATGCGCGTCACCATGCGGCGCTGGCCGCAGCGCGCACGCCCAAGCCCGAGGTGGTGATGATCGGCGATTCGATCACGCACTTCTGGGCCGGCACACCGCAGGCCACGCGTGTCAGTGGCCCCGAGTCCTGGAGCTGGTTGTACGGCAGGCGTCCGGTGCTGAATCTGGGCTTTGGCTGGGACCGCACCCAGAACGTGCTGTGGCGGATCCGCCAGGGTGAGCTCGACGGCCTGGATCCGCGCTGGGTGGTGCTGCATATCGGCACCAACAACCTCACCGGCACCGCGCAAGCGCGCGCCTCCACGCCGGCCGAGACCGCCCAGGGCGTGGAGGCGGTGGTGAGCGAGGTGCGTCGCCGTTTGCCCAGGAGTCAGCTGATCCTGATGGCGATCATGCCGCGCGGCCGCGATGCCGGGGATGCGCAGCGCGCGCCCATTGCCGAGACCAATCGGCTGCTGGCCGCGCGTTATGGCAAGGATCGGTCCGTGCGTCTGGTCGACATCGGCCCTCGGATGCTGCAGCCGGACGGGACCTTGCCCGAGGCGCTGATGCCCGACGGCACCCATCCCAGTGAGACCGGGTACGCGATCTGGGCCACGGCGCTGCGCGAGGCAGGCATCACGGCAACGCCATAGGCCGTCCTGCGCTGCGGAGTCAGGGCAGCGGCGTCGAAGAGGGCGCTGCTGTCGTGTAGCAGGCTATCCGGTTGCACGGTTGCCGCGTCATGGCGTGAGCGGAATGAAGCGCCGGCCGCCGATCAATAGCGGGCTGCCATCGGCCGGCAACGCAGGCGCACGGCTACCAGCAGAACTTTTCGGACCCCAGGAACCAGAAGACCCCCGATCGCTCGGAGGTCTTTTTAAACTGGTGCCCAGAAGAGGACTCGAACCTCCACGAAGTTGCCCCCGCTAGCACCTGAAGCTAGTGCGTCTACCAATTCCGCCACCTGGGCAGGTGAGCCGCGAATTTTGCAGACTCCCGGCGGGCTTGTCAATGCCTGGTGGCAGGCAATTGCGACCGGCCAGGCGAGGCGTGCCGCCCATGGCGCGGCCGCAAGGGGTACCATGTAAGCAATGACAAAGAAAAACACCCCAGATTCCGATCGGCCCAGTCGCCGCAAGTCCACCAGCCCGGGCGAGTCCACCACCGCCGAAAAACAGAAGTTGCCGGGCTGGATGCCGGACTTCCTGGTCCGCGCCGCCGCCGGTGCGTCGACCAAGTCCGCCAACAAACGCGCTGCCGACAAGGCCGCCAACGCCTCGCCCGAGCTGCCGGTAGCGCCCGCGCTGCCCACGCCGCCGGCACCACGCGCACCGCATCCGCGCAAGAGCGGTCCGCCGGCGCCGGCGCCGGAACGCTTCCAGCAGGCGCCGACCGAAGCGCCCGCGCCGGCGGCGGAGTTCAAGGACCCGCATGCCGATCGCGAAGCACTGCGCTACGCCGAGCCGATCGCCAGCCGCGAGGCCATCCTGCAGTTGCTCGACGCCTGCGATGGCCCGCAGACCGCCGAGGAAATCGCCGAACAACTCAATCTCAGCGACCGCATCGACGCGCTGGGCAAGCGCCTGGCGGCGATGGTGCGCGAAGCGCAGCTGGTGCAGAACCGTCGCGGCGGCTACGCGCCGGTGCAGCAGACCAGCCTGATCGCCGGCGTGGTAATCGCCAATCCGGAAGGTTTCGGTTTCCTCAAGCCGGACGAAGGTGGCGATGACCTGTTCCTGCCGCCTTATGAAATGCGCAAGGTCATGCACGGCGATCGTGCGCTGGCCAACGTCACCGGCATCGACCGCCGCGGCCGTCGCGAAGGTGCGATCGCCCGCGTGCTCGAACGCCGTATGTCGCGCATGCTCGGACGCTTCTTCTACGAGCATGGCGTGGCCTATGTCGACCCGGACGATAAGCGCGTGCAACGCAACGTGCAGATCGCACCTGACGGTATCGGCGAGGCGCGCGAAGGGCAGTTGGTGGTGTGCGAACTGATCGCGCCGCCGGACGCGCGGCGCCCGGCGATCGGCAAGATCATCGCGGTGCTCGGCGACAAGCTCACCCCGTCGCTGGTGGTGGAGATGGCCATCCACGGCCATGAGCTGCCGCACGAATTTCCGCAGGAAGTGCTGGACGAGGCCGCGGCAGTGCCGTTGGTGGTTGAGCCGCAGATGATCGGCGGGCGCGTGGATCTGCGGCAGATGCCGCTGGTCACCATCGACGGCGAAGACGCCAAGGATTTCGACGACGCGGTGTATTGCGAGCCCAATGTCGACGGTTTCCGTCTGGTGGTGGCGATCGCCGACGTGTCCAACTATGTGCGTCCGGGCACACCGCTGGACGACGAAGCACAAAAGCGTGCCACCTCGGTGTATTTCCCGGGGTTCGTGGTGCCGATGCTGCCGGAGACGCTGTCCAACGGCATCTGCTCGCTGATGCCCAAGGTCGACCGCATGTGCTTCGTCTGCGACATGCAGGTGGGGCGCGACGGCGAAGTCACCGGTTCGCGTTTCTACGAAGCGGTGATGAACTCGCATGCGCGCCTGACCTATAACCAGGTCTGGAAGGCGGTGGGCGAAGACGACGCCGACACCAAGGCCTTCATCGGCCCGTTGCTGCCGCAGGTGCAGCGCCTGCACCAGCTGTACAACGTGCTGTCCAAGGCGCGCACGCAGCGTGGCGCGATCGAGTTCGAAACCTCCGAAGTGCGCTTCGTGCTCGACAACACCGGCGAAGTCACCCAGGCCGGCATGCTGGTGCGCAACGATGCGCACAAGCTGATCGAAGAATGCATGATCGCCGCCAACGTCGAGGCCGCGCGTTACCTGCTGAGCATGCATGTGCCGGCGCCGTACCGCGTGCACGAGCGGCCGCCGGAGAGCAAGTACGAAGACCTGCTGGAGTTCCTCAAGGAATTCCAGCTGAGCCTGCCGGCATGGAGCAAGGTGCGCCCCGGCGACTACACCAAGTTGCTGAAGAAGGTGCGCGCGCGCCCCGACGCGGCGCTGCTGGAATCGGTGCTGCTGCGCAGCCAGAGCCTGGCGGTGTATTCGCCGGACAACAACGGTCACTTCGGTCTGGCGCTTGAGGCGTATGCGCACTTCACCTCGCCGATCCGGCGTTACCCGGACTTGCTGGTGCACCGCGCGATCAAGCACGCCCTGACCGGCGCCAGCCCGGAAAAATACATCTATACCCCGCGTCAGATGGCGGCCTTGTCGCTGCAGTGTTCCGAGCGTGGTCGGCGTGCCGACGAAGCCGAACGCGAAGTCGACGAGCGTTATCGTGCCGCGTGGATGGAAAAGCATGTCGGCGGCCAGTTCGATGGCGTGATCAGCGGCGTGACCGGGTTCGGCCTGTTCGTGGAGTTGACCCAGTCCAAGGTCAATGGTCTGGTGCATGTCACCCAGCTGCCGCAGGACTATTACCAGTTCGATCCGATCCGCAAGACGCTCAGTGGCGAGCGTCGTGGCCGCACGTTCCGTCTGGGCGATCCGGTGCGGGTGTTGGTGCTGAAGGCCAGCATGGAGGAGCGCAAGATCGACTTCCGCCTGGCCGAGGATCGCGGCGATTCGCCCGAACCGCCGCCGCCGCCGAGCGCTCAGCCGGCCAAGCGCAAGAAAAAGCAGTACTAAGCGCGTCTGCAGGACCGCGAGCCGCCGTCCGGCGGCGGCTCGCGATGTATACGGACCGCCGGATATGAGCGGCAGGTCGTTGCGGGCAGACGCTCGCAACGCGCGCTGGGTGCCCACTTTCAAGGCTTGAGGCGACGATGGACGCAGCAATCGAGCACAGCGGTGGCTGCCAGTGCGGTGCCGTGCGTTTCCACGTGCGCGGCAGGCTGACGGACGCCTCGATCTGCCATTGCCGCATGTGTCAAAAGGCCTTCGGTGCCTACTACGCGCCGTTGGTTTCGGTGCGCGGTGTCGAGTTCAGCTGGACACGCGGCGAGCCGAAGCGCTTCGCCTCTTCATCGATAATGTTGCGTGGCTTCTGCGCCGAATGTGGAACGCCGCTGACCTATGAAGCGCCCGACGGCCTGGCGATTGCTGCCGGTGCGTTCGATACGCCCGAGCAGCTGCCTCCGGCAATCCAGTACGGGGTGGAGCGCAAGCTGCCGTTCGTCGATGCATTGGCCGATCTACCGGCGCGCACCACCGAGGACGATGTCGCCGCATTGGCGTTTCTGGCCGATGTGGTGTCAAGGCAGCACCCGGATCACGATACCGCGCAGTGGCCAGTGTGAGTCCGCGCCCGCAGGCGTGAGTGCCTACCGCAGGGGCGCGCGACAGCGGGGTGCGTGCAGGTGCCGGCACCATCACAACGGCGCGAGCGCCATCTTCGATCCCCGCAATCGGCCGTACAGCGTGCTGAAGTTCTGGCCGTGGCCCAGGAGCACCGCGATCTCCTTGTCGCTAGCGCCGTCTGCGCTCCGGCCGTGACGTGGCAGGCCGCAGGCCCTACCATTCCCCTTTATCTCTTCGTATCCGGCGCAATGAGCAGCAAGCAGAATCAGTGGATCGTCGGCGTCAACGCCGTCGCCTCGTCCGTCGAGAACGACGCCGACAACGTGCGCGAGGTCTTGATCGAGGCCGGCAGCAAGAATCCGCGCCTGATCGAAATCGAAGAGCAGGCCCGCCGCAAGGGCATCGACGTGCGCCGGGTCAATACCCAGGCACTCGATGGCGTCGGTGGGCAGGTGCGCCACCAGGGCGTGGTCGCCCGCTATGCCGCAGCGCGGCTGTGGGCCGAAAACGAACTCGAAGCGCTGGTGACCGCCGCCGAGGGACGTGCCTTGCTGCTGATCCTCGATGGCGTGCAGGACCCGCACAATCTCGGTGCATGCCTGCGCAGCGCGGCCGCGGCCGGCGTCACTGCAGTGGTCATTCCCAAGGACAAGTCGGCCACGGTCAACGCGACCGTGCGCAAGACCTCGGCCGGTGCGGCCGACCGTATTCCGGTGGTCGCGGTGACCAATCTGGCGCGTTGCCTGCGCGATCTGCAGAAGCAGGGCGTGTGGCTGTATGGCCTGGCCGGTGAAGCCGAGGCGTCGCTGTACAGCGTGGACCTGCGCGGCAACGTCGGGCTGGTGCTCGGCGGCGAGGCCGACGGCCTGCGTCGTCTCACCCGCGAGCATTGCGATGGTCTGGTCAAGATCCCGATGCCGGGCGATATCGAAAGCCTCAACGTGTCAGTGGCCGCCGGTGTGACCCTGTTCGAAGCGGTACGCCAGCGCCTGGGCGCCTGAGGCGGCCACCGAAACGACTGCGCTCACCGCCAGGTGGGCGCGGGCGCGGCCGATGCCCCGACTCGGCACGCACCACCCGTGCACTGCGCTTGCTGCACGTCGTCCGCATCCAGCTGGCGGCTGTTCGCTCTGTGTCGCCAACCACTCTGCATCGCACGTGCGTGCCAATGGCGAGCGCAGGTCGATCGGCATGGCGAGATCGCGCGTGCGGCGCGGTTTGATCCGCGCACACATGCAGCAGCCGATCTGCGCAAACCATGGCGCCGGTGCGCTTGCCGCTGCAGTGCCAAGCGCGCAGGTGGCCCGCCGCGCATGACGTTAACCAAGGCGTGCGACGATTGACCGGCGCGCGCGCCCGTTTTTGCCTACCATATCGGCAGCGAACGGCGTGTTATGTCTGATGAGAGATGGGGCGGGGGCCTGGTCGACGGGCGAGAACGGATGCGATGCCAAGGCGTCGGCACGGGGAGACAAGCGGCCGCAGCGCTGGCTCGGTGCCATTGTCTGCATGCTGCTGGCGCTGTGCTCGCTCGCGGCACTGGCTGCACCGGCCGGCACGGCGCCACTGCGCGACTACGCGATCGACAGCTGGAGCTCGCGTAACGGCCTGCCGCACAACTCCTTGCGCGATATCGCCCAGACCCGCGACGGCTACCTGTGGTTCGCCACCTGGGAAGGCCTGGTGCGTTACAACGGCCTGGAATTCGGCATCATCGACCGCAGCACGCGTCCCGGCCTGCCCGACAACGGCGTCGGCGCCTTGTACGTCGACCACGACGGGGCGCTGTGGCTCAGCGATGCGCGCGGCAATCTGGTGCGTCACGGCAGCGACGGGCAGTGGCGGCACTGGCAGCGGCAGGGACCGTGGCCGCAGGCGCTGATCCATGCAATGACCATGGATGCGCGCGGTCGCATGTGGTTGCTGTTCGAGGGCCACGGGCTGGGCTGCCTGTGGCCGGATGGGCGCTTCGAGTATTTTCCGCCGCGCGATGGCGTGCCGCTGCAGAGCAGCTTTCCGCGCATGGCATTCGACGACCAAGGCCGGCTGCTGATCGGCACGCTGGACGGCCTGATCTATCGCGAACCGGACGGACGCATGCATCGCGCCCCGGCCGCGTTCGGCCTGCCACCCGGGCTGGCGTGGCCATACCGCGCGCCGGACGGCACGCTGTGGGTCGTCGCCGGCGAGCAGCTGTATCGGCTGCGGGGCGAGACTGCCGAGCTGGTACGGCGGGTGCCCGGGCAGGGCCATTTCACCGCGATGCTGCAGGACCACCATGGCGACCTGTGGCTGGGCAGCGAAAATCAGGGGCTGCTGCGCATCGGCAGTCATGGAGTGGAGCACCTGCCGGCTGGTCGCAGCCTGCCGACCGGGCGCATCGTCAGCCTGCGCGAGGATGCCGAAGGCAGCATCTGGGTCGGCGCCAACGGCGGGCTGTTTCGGCTGCGCGAGACGTTGTTCAGCAGTTACAGCCAACGCGATGGGCTGAGCGGCGACTACGCCCGCGCGGTGCTGGAAGACCGCGACGGCAGCCTGTGGATCGCCAGCACCGCCGGCCTGGATCGCATGCTGCCGGACGGGCGCATCGTGCCGGTGGCGGTGGCCACGCCATCCGGGCGCAAGCTTTCGGTGCTCAGCCTGGCGCTGGATCGGCACGGCGATCTGTGGGTGGGCACCTATGCCGATGGCGTCTTCGTGCTGCACGACGGACGCCTGCTGCGGCATTACGGCGACGCCGAGGGCATTCCCAGCGGGCATATCCGCGCCATCGTGATCGAAGAATCCGGCGTGGTGTGGCTGGCCACGCAGCGCGGCGTGGTGAAGCTGGTGAACGGCAAGCGGGTGCCCCTGGCGGTCGACGGCCTGCCCGATGGCGTGGTGACCGCGCTGGCCAGCATCGATGGTGCGCTGTGGATCGGCTCGGTCGACGGCGCGGCGGTACTGCGCGCCGGAAAACTGCAGCAATTGAATCTTGAAGCGCTGGGCGGCGCGCGGAGCGTGTTCGGTTTTCAGCGCATCGGTGACGCTGTCTGGATCTCGACCGATCGCGGCCTGTACCGGGTGCGCAACGGCAGGCTCGCACGCGTGGGGCTGGAGCAGGGCATGCCGGTCGATACGGTGTTCCAGCTGGTCGGCGACCGGTTCGGCAATGCCTGGATCAGCAGCAATCGCGGCGTGTTGCGCACGCAACTCACGCAGCTCAACGCGGTTGCCGATGGACGCGCCCGGCTGGTCATCGAACGCTATGGCGAGATCGACGGCATGGGCAACGCGCAGGCCAACGGCAGCTCCGGGCCGAGCATGATCGCGCGTGCCGACGGCTCGATCTGGGTGGTCACCGCTGGCGGCGTGAGCACGGTCGACCCGGCGCGCCTGCAGCGCTTTCGCGAGCGGCGCGCGCCGCCGGCGGTGATCGAGAGCGTGCAGCAGGACGCACGTCCGCTGACATGGCGGCAGCAGGCGCGCCTGCCGGGCGGGCATCGCCTGAACGTGTCCTACGTCGGCATGAGCTTTCTGCTGCCGGAGCGGATCGAGTACCGCACGCGCCTGGAAGGCCTGGACAGCGACTGGACCGAGCGTGGCCGGCAACGCAGCGTGGAATTCATCGGCCTGCCGCCGGGGCGCTACCGTCTGCATGTGGCGGCCCGTCACCCGGGCGGTGCCTGGAGTCCGCACGAGGCGGTGTGGGCGTTCGAGGTGCTGCCGCTGTGGTGGCAGCGCCAGGACGTGCGCCTGGCCGCGGTGCTGGGTGCGATTTTATTGCTGGCGCTGGTGTATCGGTTCCTGCTACGCCGCTATAAGAGCCATAACGCACGCCTGGCCGAACTGGTGCGCAAACGCACCGAAGATCTGCAACTGCAGGCGCAGCGTTTGCTGCAGGCCAACCAGGAAAAGAGCGAGCTGCTGACACGGCTGCGCATCAAGTCGGATGTGTTCGAGCGCCAGGCGCACGAGGACGCCCTGACCGGGCTGCCCAACCGCAGGCATTTCGACGAGGCGCTGGCGCGCGACATCAGCCGCGCACGCCGCAGCGGGCGGCCGTTGGTGCTGGCGATTCTGGATATCGATCATTTCAAGCGCATCAACGACCACTATTCGCACGCCAGTGGCGATGCGGTATTGCATGAAGTCGGTGTGCTGCTGACCGCCGCCGCGCGCGCGTCTGACCTGCCGGCGCGCCTGGGCGGCGAAGAGTTCGCCCTGCTGCTGGCCGACACGACGCTGGAGGATGCACAGGCGCTGTGCCAGCGCATCCGCGCGCTGTTCCACGCGCGCCACGGCTGGGGCGGCGTGGAAGGCCTGCAGGTGACCTTCAGTGCCGGCGTGGCCCAGTTGCGCGACGACGACACCGGCTCATCGCTGATGCAGCGCGCCGATCAGGCGCTGTACCAGGCCAAGAGCGCGGGGCGCGATCGCATCGGTGTGGGTTAGGTGCTGGGATTGGGGAATCGGGATTGGGGATTGGCAAGTGCAGTGTGTTGGTCTGCTTTAGAACCCACCGACTGGCTGTGCCATTGCGTGCGGCGCATCGTGGCTCAGCAGAAGGGACGCGTCAGGCAGCGTGCCTTTGCGAATCCCCAATGCCCAATCCCCGCTCAAACAGGCCCCGGCCAGGCATTGGCGATCGTGCAGAACAGTCGCGCGGTCTGCTCGGTGTCGTAGACCGCGCTATGCGCATCGGCGGCATTCCATTCCAGCCCTGCGGCTTGTGCCGCGCGCGCCAGCACGGTCTGCCCGTACGCCACGCCGGCCAGGGTCACGGTGTCGAACACGCTGAACGGATGGAACGGGTTGCGTTTGTGGCCCACGCGCGCAACCGCGGCGTTGAGGAAGTTCAGGTCGAAATGTGCGTTATGGCCGACCAGGATCGCGCGCTGGCAGCCGTATTTCTTCACTGCCGCACGCACCGGCGCGAACACATGGTCCAACGCGTCCTTTTCCTGCTTGGCGAAGCGGAACGGGTGGTCGAGCACGATGCCGGTGATCTCCAGCGACTTCGGGTCGATCTCCAGTCCTGGCGCGGGCACCAGATGGGCACTGGCGGTGTCGCCGGGGAAGAACCGCCCGTCGGCATCCATTTCGATCGGCACGCAGGCAATTTCCAGCAGGGCGTGCTTGTTCCAGTCGAATCCTCCCGTTTCCACATCCACCACCACGGGCAGATAGCCGCGGAAGCGCCGCGACATGGGCAGGAAGGAGGGGGCAGGCTGCAGGTCGACCGGTTCGTTCATCGGCATAGCCTAGCAGGTCGCACGGCCGGCCCGATCGTGGCAGCTGGCGGCCTGCCCGCGTGTACTGAGCCGCGATTCGGCAAACAAAAGCCCGACCCGTGTTGCCACGGATCGGGCCCGGAAGCTGTGCTACACCGCTGGCGTCAGCGGGCGGCGACCACGCTTGCGATCAGCCCGGTGGCCACCGCAATCAGCACGTAGTTGTTGTCCACGCGGCGCCACTCGTGCCCGCGCTGCGGCGTGTTCAAGTGATGCTTGCGGTAGTCGGTTACACGTATGCCGCGATGGTCCGGTGCCAGGCGCTCGCCACGCCGATACGGGGGGCCGCGACGATCGTTGCGGTGGTCGTCGTTGTGCGCGCTGGGGCGGTGGTCACGCTTGTCATCGTGTCTGTCGTCGCGATGATCGTCGCGGCGGTCCGGGCCATGCGCGTCGTGGTGCTGCGCGCTGCGGTCGCGGTCGTCATGCTGCTGCGGCGCGGCGAACGCTGCGCCGGACGTGAGCAGCGATACAACCATGAGGGATCCGATGATGCGTTTCATCTGCCTACTCCTGCGTCACAGGAACAGCCTGTGCGAGTTCACCGTAGGCATTTGGAGCTGAATACGTAATGAAATAAGGCGTTGCGGCCTGTGCCGGCAGATGCCGCCGGCACTTGTTGCGATCAGATGACGCCGGTGGTGCTGGTGTCGTCGCGCTTCAGGCGCGGCGGCAGCGGCTGTTCGCCGTGGACCAGGAACCACACGTTCTCGGCGATGTTGGTGGCGTGGTCGCCGATGCGCTCCAGGTTCTTGGCCATGAACAGCAGGTGCGTGCAGGGAGTGATGTTGCGCGGGTCTTCCATCATGTAGGTCAGCAGTTCGCGGAACAGCGCGGTGTATTGCGCATCCAGGCGTGCATCTTCATCGCGTACGCGGATGGCCGCATCGGCATCCTTGTTGCGGTATGCCTGCACCGCTTCGCGCACGGCATCGGCGGCCATCTGGCCGAGCGCACGCAGGCCCACCGTCTGCGGCAGCGGCGGTGCGGAATTGAGCGCGATCGAGCGCTTGGCGACATTGGCCGCGTAATCGCCGATGCGTTCGATATCGGCCGGAATGCGCAGGCCGGCCAGGATCTCGCGCAGGTCACGTGCCATCGGCCCACGCAACGCCAGCCGCATCACGTCGTGGCTGATCGCATGCTCCAGCGCATCGATCGCCTCGTCGTTGACCACGATGCGATGCGCGGCGTTGTCGTCGCGACGCTCCACCACATCCAGTGCGGCTTCCAGCTGCGCCACCGCCGTGTCGCCCATGCGCACGATCTCGGCGACAAGACGGTGCTGCTCCTCGTCGTAGCTTTTGACGATATGGTCGTTGAGGTGCTGGTTCATCGTGATCTCGATTCGTGGCGGTGGTGGATGTCCGCCGTACCCCTGGCGACATCGCAGATGATGCAAATGTCGTGCCGGGCAGTGCGGCGGAGCTGCGTCAATGCGGCGTTGCGATGGCCCGCCTTACATCAACCGAAACGGCCGGTGATGTAGTCCTCGGTCTGCTGCTTGGACGGCTGGGAGAAAATCGTTTCGGTGCGGTCATGCTCGATCAGGTCGCCCAGGTACATGAAGGCGGTGTAGTCGGAGACGCGCGCCGCCTGCTGCATGTTGTGGGTCACGATCACGATGGTGTATTCGCGTTTGAGCTCTTCCACCAGTTGCTCGATACGGCTGGTGGAAATCGGATCCAGCGCCGAGGTCGGTTCGTCCAGCAGCAGCACGTCCGGGCGCAGCGCCACCGCGCGTGCGATGCACAGCCGCTGCTGCTGGCCGCCGGACAGGCCCAGCGCGCTTTGCCCCAGCTTGTCCTTGACCTCGTCCCACAGCGCGCCCTGGCGCAGCGCCTGCTCGACCCGGTTCTGCATGTCGGCCTTGGACAGTTTTTCGTGGTGGCGGATGCCGTAGGCGACGTTTTCGAAGATCGTCATCGGAAACGGCACCGGCTTCTGGAACACCATGCCGACCTTGCTGCGCAGCCGGTTCATCGGGTATTTCGGCGACAGGATGTTTTCGTTGTCCAGCAGCACTTCGCCGCGCGCTTCCATCTTCGGATACAGCGCATAGATGCGGTTGAAGATGCGCAGCAGGGTGGACTTGCCACAACCCGACGGCCCGATCAGCGCGGTGACGCGCTTTTCCGGAATCTCGATGTTGATGCCCTTGAGCGCGTGGTACTTGTCGTAATAGAAGTCCAGATTGCGTGCGGCCACTTTCACCGGCGCCTGCGCGGCCGGTGCTCCCTTGGCGGCAGGAACGGCGATGCGATGCATCGGCATGGCGTTTTGGAGATCGTTCATGTCGGGTGTCCGGAGGGAGAGGTCAGTCATTGGAAATCTTGTTGCGCAGTAGCAGGGCGCGCGCGCCCAGGCTCACCAGCAGCACGAACACGGTCAGCACCAGCGCGCCGGACCATGCCAGGGTCTGCCAGGTCTCGTAGGGGCTGCCGGCGAACTGATTCATGATCACCGGCACGCTGGCCATCGGCTGGAACACGTTGCTGTTCCAGTACTGATTGCCGAAGGCGGTGAACAGCAACGGCGCGGTCTCGCCGCTGATGCGGGCCAGGGCCAGCAGGATGCCGGTGAGGATGCCGGCCGAGGCGGCGCGATACAGCACCTGCACGGTGACCTTCCATTGCGGGATGCCCAGCGACAACGCCGCTTCGCGCATCTGCGCCGGCACCAGGCGCAGCATTTCGTCGGTGGTGCGCACCACCACCGGCAGCACGATGAAGGCCAGCGACAGCGCGCCGGCAAACGCGGAGAAGCGCCCGCCGGTCTGCATCACGTACAGCGTGTAGACGAACAACCCCAGCACGATCGACGGTGCCGACAACAAGATGTCGTTGACGAAGCGCACCACCAACCCGGCCTTGCGTGCATTGCCGTATTCGGCCAGCCAGGTGCCGGCGGCAATGCCCAGTGGCGTGCCGATCGCCAGCGCCAGGCCGCACATCACCGCACTGCCGAAGAAGGCATTGAGCAGACCGCCTTCCTGCATCGGCGGCGGTGTCATCTTGGTAAACAGGTTGACGTCGATGCCCGGCACGCCCTTGGACAGCAAGGTCCACAGGATCCAGGCCAGGAAGAACAGGCCGAACACCGCGGTGACGCAGGACAGCAACAGTGCGATCGCGTTGGTCACGCGGCGGCGGTTGTACAGCGATTGCGAGACCGATGACATCAGTTGCCCTCCCGACGCGACAGCTGCATCAGCATGAAGCGCGCAATCGCCAGCACGATGAAGGTCACGATGAACAAGACAAAGCCCAGCAGCAGCAATGCCGAGCGATAGGTTTCGGTTGCCTCGCCGAAGTCATTGGCGATCAGCGCGGCGATGGTGGTGCCGGGCTCCAGCAGCGACGGCGACAGCCGCACCGTGTTGCCGACCACGAACGCCACTGCCATGGTTTCGCCCAGCGCACGGCCCAGGCCCAGGAACACGCCGCCGATCACCGCAGAGCGGGTATAGGGCAGCACGATGTCCCAGCTGACTTCCCATTTGGTCGACCCCAGCGCATACGCCGATTCCTTCAGGCGCGTCGGCACGGTCAGGAACACCTCGCGCATCACCGAGGAGATAAACGGAATCACCATGATCGCCAGCACGAAGCCTGCGGTCAGCAACCCGATTCCCAACGGCGGGCCCTGGAACAACGGGCCGATCAACGGCAGCGTGCCCAGGTGATCGTTGAGCCAGGGCGTCACGTGCTCGGTCATTACCGGCACCAGCACGAACAGGCCCCACATGCCATAGATGATCGACGGGATGCCGGCCAGCAGTTCGATGGCGGTGCCGACCGGGCCGCGCAACCAGCGCGGCGCCACCTCGGTGAGGAAGAACGCGATACCGAAACTCACCGGCACCGCAATCACCATCGCAATCAAGGCGGTGACCAGGGTGCCGTAGATCGGCGCCAGCGCGCCGTATTTGTTTTCCACCGGATTCCAGTCGGCGGAATAGAAAAAGCTCAGGCCCTGCATCTGCAAGGCATGGCGCCCGCCCCACAGCATCGACAGCGCGGCGCTGCCGAGCGCCAACAGGACGAAGACGACCGTGGCGGCCAGCGCAAGCTTGAACAGGCGATCGGCACGTGCATCGCGCAGGTCGCGGCCGCGCGGGGCGGTCATCGCTTCGGGAATGGCGGTGGCATTCATTCGATTGGACTCGTCACCCGCGCACTGGCGGGAGCGTGAGACAGCAGGAACGGCGAGGCGCCCGCAGGCACCTCACCGCAGCGCAACCCGCCATGACAGCGGGTGCAGGGCATCACTTGAACTCGCTGGCCCAGTAGGCCTGGATCTGCTTGACCAGTTCCGGCGGCAGCGGCACGTAATGCAGTTCGCTGGCCTGGGCCTGGCCGTTGTCCAGCGCCCACTTGAAGAAGTCCAGCGTCGCCTTGCTGCGCGCCGCATCCTTGGGCTGCTTGTGCATCAGCATGAAGTTGGTCGCGGTGATCGGCCAGGCCTTCTCGCCCGGTGCGTTGGTGATCACCAGGTTGAAATCCTTGGCGTTGGCCCAGTCGGCGCTGGCGGCAGCGGCGGCAAAGCTTTCTGCATTCGGCTCCACCCACTGGCCGGCCGCATTCTGCAGCGAGGCGTAGGGCATCTTGTTCTGCAGTGCGTAGGCCAGTTCGACATAACCGATCGAACCCTTGATCTGCTGCACGTACGAGGCCACGCCTTCATTGCCCTTGCCGCCGACGCCACCCGGCCACTGCACCGAGGTGCCTTCGCCGACCTTGCTCTTCCACTCCGGGCTGACCTTGGACAGGTAGTTGGAGAAGTTGAAGGTGGTGCCCGAACCGTCGGAGCGATGCACCAGGTTGATCTTGGTCGCCGGCAGCGTCACGCCCGGATTGGCCGCGACGATCGCCGCGTCGTTCCACATCGTGACCTTGCCCAGGAAGATGTCGCCCAGCAGCGCGCCGGTCAGGCGCAGCTTGCCCGGCGCGATGCCTTCCAGGTTCACCACCGGCACCACGCCGCCGATCGCCGACGGGAACTGGCCCAGGCCGGCCTGCTGCAGTTCGGCGCTGTCCAGCGGCTTGTCGGTCGAACCGAAGTCCACCGTGCCGGCCTTGATCTGCGCGATACCGCCGCCGGAGCCGATCGACTGGTAGTTCACCTTGTTGCCGGTGGCGGCGTTGTAGTCGGCCGACCACTTGGAGACCAGCGGATAGATGAAGGACGCACCGGCGCCGGAGATCTCGGCGCTCTTGCTGTCGCCAGCGGTGGCACCTGCGGCGGTGGCACCCTTGGCGGTGTCGCCGGACTGCGCATCCTTGCCGGGCGAGCAGGCGGCCAGGGCGAGGGCGATGGTGAGGGACATGGCGGTCAGGCTGGCCGACTGCAGTTTCATGGAAGCTCCGAGGCTGGGTTGGCCGGGGGACCCGGCAGACCACGCTATGAAATGATGTTTTTGTTACACGTGCATGACAGTGCCTTTTGGAGAAGGCATCACAAAAAAGACGCGACCCCGTGGGGGCCGCGTCCCGGTGCCGACGCCGGGGAGAGAGACGGCGTCGTTCCTGTCGCTGTGGCTGGCGTTACTTGGGCAGGTTCTTGGCCCAGTAGCCTTCGATCTGGGTCACCAGGCTGTCCGGCAGCGGCACGTAGTCCAACTGCTTTGCCTGCGCATCGCCCTTGCTGTAGACCCAGCGGAAGAACTCCAGCGTGTTCTTGAGGCCGGCCGCGTTCTTGGGCTTCTTCTGCACCAGGATGAAGTTGGTGGCGGTGATCGGCCAGGCGTTGTCGCCGGAGGCGTTGGTCATCACCAGGTAGAAGTCCTTGCTGTTGCCCCAGTCGGCGCTGTTGGCGGCGGCGGCAAAGGTCTCGTCAGAAGGCTGCACGAACTTGCCGGCGGCGTTCTTCATCGCGGTGTAGGCCATCTTGTTCTGCAGCGCATACGACAGCTCGACGTAGCCGATGCCGCCCTTGATCTGCTTCACGTACGCAGCCACGCCCTCGTTGCCCTTGCCGCCGATGCCGGTCGGCCACTGCACCGCGGTGCCTTCGCCGACCTTGCCCTTCCAGTCCGGGTTGACCTTGGACAGGTAGTTGGTGAAGTTGAAGCTGGTGCCCGAACCGTCGGAGCGATGCACCACGGTGATCTTGCCGTCGGGCAGCTTGACGCCCGGGTTGAGCGCGGCGATCGCCGGGTCGTTCCAGGTGCTGACCTTGCCCAGGAAGATGTCGCCCAGGGTCTTGCCGTCCAGCTTCAGCGCGCCTGCCGCCACGCCGGGCACGTTGACCACCGGCACCACACCGCCGATCACCGACGGAAATTGTGCCAGGCCGGCCGCGGCCAGTTCTTCCGGCTTGAGCGGCGCATCGGACGAGCCGAAATCCACGCTGGCTGCCTTGATCTGGGCGATGCCGCCGCCCGAACCGATCGATTGGTAGTTGACCTGCTTCTTGGTGGCCGCGTTGTAGTCGGCCGACCACTTGGACATCACCGGGTAGATGAACGACGCACCGGCGCCGGTGACATCGGCGGCCTGGGCGCACAAGGCCAGCGAGGCGGTGAGCACGCCGACGGCCAGACGGGTCTTCAAAGAGTGGATCACGGAACAGCTCCTGTAGCGAAGGGATGAGGACGTCCCGCGGTCGTGCCATTGCAGGGCAGGGGCATGACTGCGCGGTGTCCGGGAGATGACATGCAGATGACGGCGTTGCGGCGGGGCGCGTTGCCGGGTCGGATCAGGATGGTTGCCGCCGTGGCGCGCTCACGGGAGCGCAGCACGGCGGCCGATCCAGCGCGCACTTACCAATAGAACTGCGCGCGTGCCTCGATGATCGACGGGTTGTCGTCGACCAGGCCACGCGTGGCGCTGTTGTAACGGGTGCTTTCCACCTTCGCGTAGTCGAGTGCGAACTTGAAGTTGGAGCGCCAGTACCAGTTGGCACCGATCGTCCACACGTCCATCTTGCCGCCCAGCACGCCGTCCACGAACGGGGTGGTGCCGTTGGAGACCAGGTGGCCGTCGTTGAGGTCCAGGGTGTCGTAGCGTACCGCCAGCTGCCACATCCCCGAGGCCGGTGCGTTCGGCAGCGGGGTGGTCGGCACGCCGGCCTTGTAGCCCCAGGTCTCGCCGGTGATGTTCCAGACGCCGCTGACGTACCAGCCGTCACTCTTGTAATCGTTGGCGTTGTTGCCGATGCGCTTGGCGTTTTCCTGGAAGAACTCGCTCTGCAGCTTGAACGGGCCGGTGATCCACATTGCCTCGGCGCCGGCCACACCCACGCGGTCCACGTTGGTGATGGCGCCGCTGTCGATCAGGCGCACCGTGGTCAGGTCGGCGTCCGGGCGTGCGCGCAGGCGCAGGGTGTCGTCGTCGGTGTCGTAACCCAGGTAGCTCAGGCCGAAGTGCAGCACGTTGCCGCTCTCGTTGATCGGCGCCCAGGTGCCGCGCGCGCCGTAGCCGCTGCCGTGTGCCTGGTTGCGAGTCAGTTCGCGGCCGAACGCACTGGCGGTGATGCTCCAGTCGTTGTCGCCCATGCCGTAGGCCACGCCCAGCCGGCGCGAGATGCCGTAGGTGTTGGTCACTGCGGCCTTGGAGACGAAGTCGTTGTTCTTGGTGCTGGACAGCTCTTCCAGGCTGTTGGGCTGCTTGAACTGGCCGACCTGCAGGTAGTTGTTGGCGTTGCCGGCGAACTTGTACTTGATGTTGTTGTCGAGGAAACGCCCGGTGCTGCGGATGGTGGTGCCGCGGATGGTGACTTCCTTCAGCACGCTGGGGTCGTAACCGGCCACCCATTCGAAATTGCCCGGGCCCTTGCCCTTGAGCACCAGCTCGGCACGGCGGATGCTGAATTCGGAATTGTCGCCATTGGCACCGATCGGGCCATTGAGGTCCTGCACGTCGTTGTGGAACCAGTTGCCGTCGGCCTGGACCAGGCCTTCGAGCGACATCTCCGAGCCGCCGATCACGTCGATGGCGATTTCGGCGTGCGCGGCGGGTGCGGCCAGCGCCAGCAGCAGGGCGGAGCCAAGCAGGGTGGGAGAAAGTTTCATATGTGCCTTGCGACCTGAGAAAGTGAGCGCAGGCTATGGCGTGAAAGTTGCGTTAATGTGACAACTTCAGATCGCGTTGCAATCTGATTTTTGTCAACAAAGACAAAGATTTACGCGTGTTTGTTTTTTGTCAGTGTGTGTCATGAGTCTGAACAGGCCGCGTCGTATGACAGATGTGACAGTGGCGCAGTTCACCGTTTCAGCGAGCTCAAGCTTATTGCGACCTGAACCAACTAAGTGGAACTGCGGCGTATCAAGCGCTTTGTGCGTCGCACCACTTGCACAGGCGCGTTCTAAATTGTTAGTTTCGAGGCCATGTTTCCTCGATTCCTCCAGTTGCTGTTGGTCTGCCTGCTCGCGCTCACTGCGTGGTCGGCGGCCGATGCGCACAGCCGCATCCACGATGCGCTTGTGGGCGACGGCGTGGCGGTAATGGCGGACGCTGGCGAAGAACGTGATGCAGCCGATGATCTGCAGGGCGACGGGGACGCACAGACCCAGGTCGATACCCATTCTGCAGACGATATCCCCTTGCTCTCCCAGGCATGGCCGGTGGTCGCACGTTATTTCCCCTCTTGGTACGCGCATTACGCGCCGGCAACTCAAAAACGCGACCTGATCCCGCAACTGCGTCCTCCCAACGCAGTGCGCGCCTGATCCTCCGTTAGTCGCGTCAACCGGTGCAGCGCACCGGATTCATTTGACTTGTTCGTCTTTGCACTTCGCGGTTCGCGCCGCGGAGAGCCATCCGTTGCCTAGAGGTATCTCCCATGGAAAGTTTGCTAGAAGGTTTTCGTCATTTCCGTAAGGAAGTGTATCCGCGCCAGAGTGCGCGCTTTCAGGAACTGGCCGGTGGCCAGAGTCCGCATACGTTGTTCATCACCTGCGCCGATTCGCGTGTCATGCCGGAGCTGATCTTCTCCGCACAGCCGGGCGAACTGTTCGTCTATCGCAATATCGGTAATGTGGTGCCGCCTTACTCCCAGCACGTCAGCGGCGTGGTTGCGGCGATCGAATACGCCATCGCCGTACTGGGCGTGCGGCACATCGTGATCTGCGGTCATACCGACTGTGGCGCAATGAAGGCGGTGCTCAAGCCGGAATCGCTGGAAGACGTGCCGTCCGTGGCGGCCTGGCTCAAGCACACCGATGCAGCGCGTCACGTCACTGCCCATCACGGACACGATCCGCACAGCCAGGAAGCGCTGAGCTGCATGACCGAAGAGAACGTGGTCTCGCAGCTGGACCATCTGCGTACGCAGCCGGTGGTCGCCGCGCGTCTGGCGGCCGGCACCTTGCGCATCCATGGCTGGATCTATGACATCGCCCATGGCGAGATCCGCGCCTTCGATGCCGAGAAGGGTGGCTTCCGTCCGTTGTTGGCGGACAACACCCCCGAAGCCACCCCACGTCCGCGACTGCAGCAAGTCGTGCGCGCTGAACTCGCCTGACGGAGCACATCATGAACACATCAGGTATCGGCGGATATTTCCGCCAGGGACTGTTCGGACGTGATTTGTTGTCGTCTGTCGTGGTCTTCCTCGTCGCGCTCCCGTTGTGTATGGGCATTGCGATCGCTTCCGGCATGCCGCCGGCCGCAGGTCTGATCACCGGCATCATCGGTGGGCTGGTCGTCGGCTTCCTGGCGGGCTCTCCTCTGCAGGTGAGCGGACCGGCCGCCGGCCTGGCTGTGTTGGTGTTCGAGCTGGTTCGCGAGCATGGCGTTGCCGCCCTCGGTCCGGTGATTCTGCTGGCCGGTGCGATTCAGTTGATTGCCGGCCTGTGCCGCGCAGGCGTGTGGTTCCGGATGACGTCGCCGGCCGTGGTGGCCGGCATGTTGTCGGGTATCGGCATCCTGATCGTGGCCTCGCAGGCACACGTGCTGATGGACGCCGCTCCCAAGGCGCGCGGCCTGGAGAACTTCGCTGCATTGCCGGCCGTAGTGTGGCAGGCGATCACCGAGGGGACCGGCCGTACCGCGTTGTTCGTGGGTCTGGCCACCATCGGCATCATCCTGGCATGGGACAAGCTGCGCCCGCAGCGTCTGCGCTTTTTGCCGGGTGCGTTGATCGCGGTGGTGGTGGTCACGGCGACGGTGCAGTTGCAGGGCCTGAACGTCAACAAGGTCGACGTGCCGACCAATCTGTTCTCGGCGATCAGCATCCCCAGCGTCGCGGACATCTTCGGCGTGTTCAATGCGACCTTGCTGGTGTCGGCGGTGACCTTTGCCTTCATCGCCAGCGCAGAGACCTTGCTGTCGGCGGCGGCGGTGGATCGCATGCATCAGGGCGCGCGTACGCAGTACGACCGTGAGCTGGCGGCGCAGGGCGTGGGCAATATGCTGTGCGGCTTCCTGGGCGCATTGCCGATGACCGGCGTGATCGTGCGTAGCGCGGCCAATGTGCAGGCCGGTGCGGCCACGCGCATGTCCACGGTGCTGCATGGCGGCTGGTTGCTGGTGTTCGCAATGCTGCTGCCGTGGCTGTTGCGGATGACGCCGGTGGCGTGTCTGGCCGGCATCCTGGTCTACACGGGCGTGAAGATGATCAAGATCGGGCAGGTCAAGGAGCTGGCGACCTATGGCCGTGGCACCGCGGCGATCTACCTGGCGACCACCTTCGCGATCGTGGCGACCGACCTGCTGACCGGCGTGCTGATCGGCTTCGGCCTGTCGTTGTTCCGTCTGGCCCTGCATTCTTCGCGCCTGAAGGTGGACGTGCGTGAGCACGAGCACAAGAAGGACGAGATGCATCTGACCCTGCAGGGCTCGGCGACGTTCCTGAAGGTGCCGGCGATGGCGCGTACGCTGGAAAGCGTGCCGCCGAACACCGCATTGCACCTGGACGTGGCCAAGCTGCATCACGTCGACCACGCCTGCATCGAGTTGCTGCGCGACTGGAGCCGGAATGCGGCCTCGCGCGGCTGCGAGCTGGTGGTGGACTGGAACGAGCTGGATCGACGCGTGGAAGGTCAGCCGACGGTGGAAAGCGCGCTGGTCGAACAGCGCGTGGAGCAAGCCAAGGCGGCGTAGACCTGCTGCAGACGCCCGGCGCTCGCGCCGGGTGACATCTATCGTGACCGGGTGATGCATGGCGCCGCAAGACGCATCATCCCGGTCGCGATTTTTTTTTGGGCGGGGATTGGGGATTGGGGAGTCGGGATTTGGGATTCGTAAAAGCGCACGCTGGCCTTGCCGGCGTGATTGCTTGGCCGTCGGTTTGCGGATTGGTTGGTTGTTGAGACGCGCGTTAGCCTTTTGCTGTTATCGGCCTTTCGGCGGGTGCGGGGGTCTTGTCGCGGTAGCGGCATAGGTCGTGGATCACGCAACCTGGGCAATCGGGTTTGCGTGCCTTGCAGACGTAGCGGCCATGCAGGATGAGCCAGTGGTGTGCGTCGTGCAGGAATTCGGCCGGAATGACCTTGATCAGCTTGTCCTCGACCACGCGCACGTCCTTGCCCGGTGCAAGACCGGTGCGGTTGGCGACGCGGAAGATATGCGTATCCACCGCCATGGTGGGCTCGCCGAACGCGGTGTTGAGCACGACGTTGGCGGTCTTGCGGCCGACGCCGGGTAAGGCCTCCAGTGCAGCGCGATCGTGCGGCACCTCGCCGCCGTATTGCTCCAGCAGGATCCTGCAGGTGGCAATGGCGTTCTTGGCCTTGGCGTTGAACAGGCCAATCGTGGCGATGTAGCGCTTCAGGCCTTCTTCGCCCAGATCGAGAATGTCGCGCGGGGTATTGGCCACCGGGTACAGCTTGCGGGTGGCCTTGTTGACGCCGACATCGGTGGCTTGTGCCGACAGCAGCACCGCGATCAGCAACTCGAACGGCGTGGTGTATTCCAGCTCGGTGGTCGGGTGCGGATTGAGCTCGCGCAGGCGCGCGAACATCTCCTGTATTTCGGGCTTGCGCATGTTGCTGCCGCGCCGTGCCGGCGCGGTGACGTGGATCGCGTTCATGGCTGTGCTCCACCAGCGGCCTTGGCCTTGGCGCGCGCCAGGATGGCCGCAGCCAGCGGCGGTAATGCGGCGGCCGCCGGTTGGCTGGGCGCCGCTGCCGGCGTTCGGCGTGCATCGCGTTCGGCAGCGCGACGTTGCAGGCGCGCGGCGCGTGCACGGTAGCGGTCGCGTGCTGCCCAGGCATCGCGTAGCCGTTGTTGTGCGGCCAGCAGCACCGCGCTCAGTTGCGGGCAGGCCGGATCCAGCAGGTCGTCGCGTGGATCGGGCCGGTACTCCATCAGGCCCAGTGCCAAGGCACGATCGAGATCGTCGGCGTGGACGCAGTCGAACAGCTGCTGGGCCAGTGGACGTGGTGCCGATGTGGGGTCGAACGTCATGGCAGGCCGATCAGCGGTTGAGAAAGTGTGCGGGGCGTTTTTCGAGAAAGGCGCCGGTGCCTTCGCGCATGTCGTCGCTGGCGAACAACAGTGCAAATTGCGCGGTTTCCAGCTGCAGGCCTTCTTCGATGGCGCATTCGCCACCGAACACCACCGCATCCAGGATGCCGCGCAGCGCGAGCGGTGCGGCGGCGGCCAGGCGTTGTGCCAGGGCGAGGGTTTCGTCCTGCAATGCCTCCGGCTCGACTACGCGATTGACCAGACCCAACTGGAACGCGCGCGCAGCATCGATCGGCAGGCCGAGCAGGCACAGTTCCAGCGCTGCCGCTCGCCCGGTCAGACGCAACAGCCGTTGCGTGCCGCCGAAGCCGGGGATCAGGCCAAGATTGATTTCCGGCTGCCCAAGACGCGCGCTGGATGCGGCGATGCGCAGATGACAGGCCATCGCCAGCTCCAGCCCGCCGCCGAGTGCAAAGCCATTGACCATGGCGATCACCGGCTTGGGCATGCGCTCGATCCGGCGCATCAGCTGCTGGCCGAGCAGCGAGAACTCGCGGCCCTGCATCGCCGACAGATCGCGCATTTCGGCGATGTCCGCGCCGGCGACAAACGCCTTGGGGCCGGCACCGGTCAGTATCACCACGCGGATGTCGTCCGCGCTCGCTGCCTCGGCGAAGGCGTGATCCAGCGCCTGCAGCGTTTCCTGGTTCAAGGCGTTCAGTTTGTCCGGTCGATTGACCGTGATCGTCCGTACACTGGCGTGGTCGGCGATCAGAATGACGTGATTGGACATGGAAATCCTTACGAACGTAAAAAATTAGTAAATGCGGAACTTCCGAAAGCCTTGCTGGTCATAGCTTTCGTGATAAGTAGCGGTTCGCTATCGCGGCCGCTATCCTAGCGCGTCATCTCAGGCGGCAGACCCGTCCTGTGCCACCACCCTGGAGAATTGTTTGATGAAGTTGCGTTCTATCGCGGTCGCTGTGGCGGCCCTGGCCCTGACGGGCAATGCACTGGCCCAGGACACGACGTCCGAGAAGGGCAAGTTGAGCTACTACTTCGGCTATGACTACGGCAACAACCTTGCCGAGCTCACCGGCCGCGGCGAGCAGCTCGACATCAACTCGGTGGTAAAGGGTCTGCAGGACGCCTATGCCAAGAAGCAGCCGGCGATCACCGCCGACCAGCTGAAGCCGGCTGTCGAAGCGTTCCAGAAGCGTGAGCAAGGCCGTGCCCAGCAGGCCAAGGCCGAATACGACAAGGCCGCTGCTGCCAACAAGACCAAGAGCGACCAGTTCCTGGCCAAGAACAAGGGCACCGCTGGCGTGCAGACGCTGCCGAGCGGCGTGCAGTACCGCGTGATCGAAGCCGGCAAGGGCGCCAAGCCGACCCAGGCCAGCACCGTGCAGCTGGAAGTGGCCGGTCCGTTCCCGTTCGGCGACCGCGAGAAGGCCCGTCCGGCGCAGCAGATCCCGGCCATCAAGGTCAGCGAAGTCGAAATGCAGGCCATGCGCGACACGCTGCTGCAGATGCCGGCCGGCTCGAAGTGGGAAGTGACCCTGCCGCCGGAGAAGGCCTACGGTGCCGACCCGCGTACCCCGTTCCCGCCGAACGTGGCCGTGCAGTTCGAGATCAAGCTGGTCAGCGTCAAGTAATTGCGTTTGCTGTTGCTGTGACAACGCCGGCCACCAGGCCGGCGTTGTCGTTTGGGTCCACCGGATGCGCGACAGGATGGACGGACGGCGTGAGGATGCGGTGCGGTGGGAGCCAGCGATGAGCGACACGGATTCGAACCGCAGTGGCCTGCCCAGCCCGTGTATCGGTGTATGTTCGTTGGACGCGCAGGCGCACTGTGTCGGCTGCCTGCGCAGCCTGGATGAAATTGCACGCTGGATGAGCATGAGCGACGGCGAACGTCAGGAGTATCTGCACACGGTTCTGCCCGCGCGCGCGTTGGCCGCGCGGCTGCCCGAATGCGCGCAGCTGCAGCGTGCGCTGTATGCGCTGGACACCGCGCCCGACGGGCCGGGCTGGAATCATGCCGAATTGATCGACCTGACCGAAGGCGGCGCGTCTGCCGAGGCCGCAGTGCTTTGCGGTCTGGTGCCGCGCGCGCAGGGCACCATGGTGCTGCTGACCCGGCGCACCGACAGCCTGCGTCACCATGCCGGACAGGTCAGTTTTCCCGGTGGCCGGGTCGAGCCGTCGGATGCGGATGCGGCCGCTGCGGCCTTGCGCGAGAGCTGCGAGGAAATCGCGCTCGGCGCCGGCCAGGTGCATGCGCTGGGATATCTGGATCCGTTTCTGACCGTGAGCGGGTTTCGCGTCATCCCGGTGGTGGCGGTGATCGACCCGGCGTTCGTGGCGGTGCCGCAGCCGGATGAAGTGGCCGAGGTGTTCGAGGTGCCGTTGGCCTATCTGATGGACCCGGACAATCTGCGCAGCGTGGAGCTGGAGTTTCGCGGCAGGCCACGCCGCGTGCTGGAATACGACTGGCCGGGCCACCGCATCTGGGGCGCCACCGCGGCCATTCTCCTCAATCTTCGTCGTCGTCTGGAGCAGGTTGCATGAGTGCGGAACTCCACTGGACCACGCTGGTCGACAGCGCCACGCTGGCCGCGGCGTTGCCGCATCCGCAGTTGCGACTGCTGGACGCGCGCGCTGCGCCACCGACTGCGCCGGACCCGGATGCAGCGCGCAAGGCCTATGCACAGGGGCATCTGCCAGGCGCGTACTACGCCGATCTCGACGAGGATCTGGCCGATCTGTCGCAGCCTGCGCAAGGGCGGCATCCGCTCCCGCAAAGCGCGGCATTCGCCAGGCGGCTGGGCGAGTGGGGGATCGACCCGGACAGCCAGGTGGTGATCTATGACGCCGCCGACGGCAGCATGGCCGCGGCGCGGGCATGGTGGATGCTGCGGTTGCTGGGGCATCGCCGCGTGGCGGTGCTCGATGGCGGGCTGGCCGCCTGGCGCGCGGCGGGGTTGCCGGAAAGCACCGAGCCGCCTGCACTGCACGATGGCGCGGCATACCCGGGCAGCTTCGATGACGATGCCGTGGTCGAGGCCGGGCAGATCCTGGCGCGGCTGGATCAGGCGCCGGGCTGGTTGCTGGATGCACGCGCCGCCGAGCGGTTTCGCGGCGAGGTGGAGCCGGTCGATCCGGTGGCCGGGCATGTGCCCGGTGCGGTGAGTCGTCCGCTGGGTGTGAGCCTGCGCGATGGGCGTTTCAAGCCGGCCGAGGAACTACGCAGCGAGTTGTCTGCGCTGCTGGGCGCGTATCGCCCCGAGCAGGCAGTGGTGATGTGCGGTTCGGGCGTGACCGCCTGCCATCTGCTGCTGGCGCTGGAAGTGGCCGGCTTGTCGGGCGCGCGCGTTTACGCCGGCTCCTGGAGCGGTTGGTTGCAGGATGCGACACGCCCGGTCGCGACCGGCCCCTGATTGCAGGCACAATGGCGGCAGGAACGGTGACCTGTGGGGACGCAGGTTCGCTGCGCGGAGCGCAGTTTCTCGCAGTGCTGGGTGACTCATGCGGTTGCAGTTGCAGGTCGGCGCGCTGTGCGTCGCGATGCTGTCGATGGCGGCCTGTTCGGCGGGATCGACCGCCGACGCCAACGGTGCGCGCATCGCCGGTCGTGGACAGAGCGACCGCCATGCGGTGTATCAGGTCGAACTCGAACGTGCACGCGCCGAGCGCTTGCAGCGCTTGCGCGCGCCCGACGGTTGGCTGAGCTACACCGGCTCCGGGCGTGTGCGCGCAGGCCGTTACCAGGTGGGCAGCGATCCGCGCAGCGATCTGGTATTGCCGGCCGGTCCTGCGCAGCTGGGGCAGCTGACGCTGGATGGCGACGGCCGCGTGCACTTCGACGCCGCCGCACATGTACCGGTGTACTTGAACGGGGAGCGCGTCGATCGCGTCCGCCTGGAGCCGGAGCGCGCAGGGCAGCGGGGCGATCGCCTCGATGTGGAAGGGCGGCAGTTCTATCTGGTGCAGACCGGCAGCTTGTTCGGCTGGCGTTTCCGCGACCCGGCAGCGCCGCTGCTGAGCCATTTCGCCGGGCTGGAATATTTTCCGACCGATCCGCACTGGCGCATCCAGGCGCGCTGGCAGGCGTATCCCACCCCGCGCACGACCACGCTGCTGACGTCGATCGGCACGCCGCTTACCGTCGAGATACCGGGCGAGGCGGTGTTCTCGCGCAATGGCCAGGAGTACCGCTTGCAGCCGATCGTCAGCGACGACGGGGAGGGCCTGTTCTTCCTGTTCGCCGATCGCACCAGCGGCAAGGAAAGTTATGGCGGCGCGCGTTATCTCTACACCGCGCCGCCACACGATGGCCGGCTCGTGCTCGACTTCAATCTGGCCGAAAATCCGCCCTGCGCGTTGACGCCGCATGTGGTCTGCCCGATCGCATCGCCGGAAAATCGCCTGGATCTTGCGGTGAATGCGGGCGAGAAGACCTACCGCGCAGCCGAGCGTTGAGCGCTGTACCAGCGAAGGCAGAATGCTGTTTCGATGGGGGCACCGCTGCTAGCGCGGTGCATGCGACCAGCTGACCGCCGCTTCGATCTGCGGCCACGGAAACAGCGGGCCGGGATCGAGCTTGCGCTGGATCTTGCGCGACGGGTCGTCGCTGGCCGCTTCCTGGGTGGTGTCCAGTGCCTGGTGGCCGGCAATCCGGCGTACCGACGGCAACTGTTGTTGCAGCCATTGCAGCAGCGTGATCAGCGCGTTGATCTGCACCTGCGGGTACGGTTCGTTCATGCACTGATGGCGCGAGTCCAGCCAGTGCGGATAACGGCCGCTGTTGACCAGTTCGATGCCCAGCGTATGCGGGTTGTGGCCGCGCACGTGGTGGGCGACGCGCTCCAGCGCAACGTATTGCTGGATGCTGCCGTTGCGGTCGATGTAGTAATGCCCGCTGTTGCCGGTGCCGCTGTCGTAGAGCACGCGTTCGCCGTATTCGCGCGCCATCGCCATGTCGGGCAATTCGGTGCAATGGATGACCACCATGTCGATCTGCGTGAGCGCGCGTCGCGCCAGCCGCGATTCGTAGGACAACGGCGCATAGGTGATCGGTGGCGACGGCAGGACGGCATCGGACATGGGGCGGATGCTAGCATTCGACGATGGCTTTGAATCCCGACAGCCCTTTGGGCAAATTGATGGCAACCCTGCCGCAGACCGGCCAGGTGACCTGGATCGGCGTGCGCCCGGCGCGCGACGTGGACATGATCGAGGTGGACGCGGCGCAGGCCACCACCGGCATCGGCCTGGTCGGCGACCGCTACAAGGGCGGCAGCGGCAAGCGCGGCGTGACCCTGATCCAGGCCGAGCATCTGCCAGTGATCGCAGCGCTGGCCGGTTATACAGCAATTGCGCCGGCCACCTTGCGCCGTAACCTGGTGGTGTCCGGCATCCCGCTGATCGCCTTGAAGGGGCGGCGCTTCCGCATCGGCGATGTCGAGCTGGAAGGCACCGACCCCTGCGATCCGTGCTCGCGCATGGAAGACGCACTTGGCGCGGGTGGCTATAACGCCATGCGCGGCCATGGCGGCTTGTGCGCGCGCATCCTGCGTGGCGGCGTGCTGCGCATCGGCGATACGGTGCAGGCGCTATGAGCCGCGGTCACTGCATCCTGTCGCACGGCTTCGAAAGCGGCCCAGATGCGCTGAAGGTCACCGCCCTGGCCGATGTCGCCGGGCAGCTGGGCTGGACCCACGAGCGCCCGGACTACACCGATCTGGACGCACGCCGCGAGGTCAGTTCGCTTGGCGACGTGCAGGGCCGGCTGCAACGCCTGCTGGAGATCGCGCGGGCGGCGGCCGACAAGGGCCCGCTGGTGCTGGTCGGCTCCAGCCTGGGCTCGTACATCGCCGCGCAGGTGTCGTTGCAGGTGCCCACGCGCGGGCTGTTCCTGATGGTGCCGCCGACCCGGATGGGGCCGTTGCCGGCACTGGATGCGGCGCGCGTGCCGATTTCCATCGTGCATGCCTGGCGCGATGAATTGATTCCGGCCGGCGAGGTGATCGCCTGGGCGCAGGCGCGGCATGCGCGCTTGCTGCTGGTCGACGACGAACACCGGCTGGCGTCGCATGTGGATGCGTCGGCGCGTGCCTTCGCCGAACTGTTGCAGAGCCTGTGATGCGCAATGGTCTGAAGACGAGCGGGCTGCGGGGCCTGCGATGAACGTGCTGATTCGCGAAGCCAGCGATGGCGATGCTGCGGCGATCGAACTGCTGACGATGGTCGCGTTCATGCGCGACGAACATAGCCGCCACGACGAGCAGCACGTGATCGCCGCCTTGCGCAACGACGGCGCGCTGGCGCTGTCGCTGGTGGCCGACCACGACGGGTATGTGGTCGGGCACCTGGCGGTATCGCCGGTGTCGCTGTCGGACGATTCGCCTGGCTGGTATGCGTTGGGGCCGCTGGCGATCGGGCCGGGGCATCAGCGCCAGGGACTGGGCACGCGCCTGGTGCAGGCGGCGCTGGGCAGCTTGCGCGAGCGTGGCGCCGCCGGTTGCCTGGCATTGGGCGAACCGGCGTTTTTCCGGCGTCTGGGCTTTGCGGTGGAACCGGGGCTGGTGTTGCCCGGCGTGCCGGCGTCCGAGCTGCAGGCGCTGGCGTTCGGCGACCGTCTGCTGCCGCTGGCCGATGTCGCCTATCACCCGGCTTTCGGGCTGGGTTGAGTCCAGCTGCTAGCGACCGCTTGGCGTGATCCACGCCAGGCACTGGGTCGGCAGGGGACGGTTTTCGCGGGATTGAGGACGCAGGGACGCCGGATCCCGGCAATTGCGTACCGGCGAGCGCTCGCCGCGGTTTCCGGGGGCGCCTGGAGGTCGGCGAGGTGCTGGCCTGCAGGAGCGTGAACCGTCATGAACGCCGGTGCTCGCCATGCTGGGCTTGACCGCGGCCACGCCTGCGATTTGGCCTGGCTCGCAGGCTGACCTACACTTTGCCGCATTGCCCACTGTCTGAGGATTGGTCCAATGCGCCATTGATGCCGCCGTCGTGATGACGGCCTTACCCGCTGCCGGTCCGGCTGGATCGGTGCGTGTGCTGGCATGCAATGGAGACCCGTATGACCTGTCCGTCGCTGACGCTGGAAAGCGTTGCGTATGTGCTGCCCGATGGCAGCCCGCTATTTTCCGATCTGTCCATCCACATCGACCAACGCGCCACCGGCCTGGTCGGGCGCAATGGCGTGGGCAAGAGCGTGCTTGCGCGCCTGCTGGCCGGCGAGGTGCTGCCCAGCGCAGGGCGTTACGTGCGCAACGGCAGCGTGCATTACCTGCCGCAGCGCGTGCGCGTGGCGCCGGGGCAGAGCATTGCCGAACTGGCCGGTGTCGCGCCGCTGCTGGATGCGCTGGACCGTATCGCCGCCGGCAGCGTTGCGCCCGCCGATTTTGAACTGGTCGGCGAGCGCTGGACCGCCCATGCGCAATTTGCCGCAGAACTCGAACGACAAGGTCTGGGTGGGCGCGATCCGCGTGCACCGGCCGCGCAGCTCAGCGGCGGCGAAGCGACGCGCGTGGCACTGGCCGGTGCGTTTCTGACCCGGCCGGACCTGTTGATTCTGGACGAGCCCAGCAATCACCTGGATGGCCCGCAACGGCAGCGGCTGATGGATCAGTTACTGGCGTGGAGCGGTGGCTTGCTGGTGATCAGCCACGACCGCGACCTGCTCGATGCGATGCAGCGCATCGTTGAATTGTCCGCGCAGGGGCTGCGCAGCTACGGCGGCAATTACACGTTCTATGCGCAGCAGCGCGCCATCGAACAGCAGGCCGCCAGCGAATTGCTGGCCCAGCGCAAACAGGCGCGTTCACGCGGTGAGCAGGCGCTGCGCGAACAGCAGCAGCGTCAACAGCAACGCCAGGCACGCGGCGCGCGTGCCGCAGGGCAGGCCAACCAGGCCGCGATCCTGCTCGGCGCGCAGAAGCAGCGCAGCGAGCTCAGCGCGGGGCGGCTGCAACAGCAACGCCAGGCCGAACAGGCGCGGCTGAGCGAGGCGGTGGTGCAGGCCGCAGCGCTGGTGCAGGACGACCCCACGATCGCGCTCCTGGCGCCGACATCGCCCGCCGGTGCATCGCGGCAGCTGGCCACGCTGCAGCAGGTGGAGTTGGCCGACGGACGGCTGGGCGGGCGGCGGGTGGACCTGCTGCTACATGGGCAGCCGCGGATCGGCCTGGTCGGCCCTAATGGCAGCGGCAAGTCGTCGTTGCTGCAGCTGCTGGCCGGGCGCCTGCAACCCAGCGCGGGGCGTTGCCAGGTGCATGTGCCGGTGGCGTACCTGGATCAGCACCTGGGGCTGCTGGATCCGGCGCGCTCGGCCGCTGCGCAGCTGCAGGATGCAGCTCCGGACGCGCCAGCCCACGCGCAGCGGCTGCGCCTGGCGCTGCTGGGGCTGGACCAGCAGCGTGCCGACCTGCCCACCGGCCAGCTCAGCGGCGGCCAACGGCTCAAGGCGGCGCTGGCATGTGCGCTGTACCGGGCGCAGCCGGCGCAACTGCTGTTGCTGGACGAGCCGACCAACCACCTGGACCTGGCCGCGGTGGAAGCGATCGAGGCGCTGCTGCGCAGCTACCAGGGGGCGCTGATCGTCGCCTCGCACGATGCCGCCTTCCTGCAGCGGCTGGGCCTGCAGCAGCGCCTGGAGACTGCGCAGCCGCAGTGGCGGCTGGCGCCGTGGTGAACCGCGCGGCGGGCGATCCGGCCGGCGGGCTGGTAAAGCCGGCTCCGATGGCCGACCATTTGCGCCCCGCCCGCGGCGGCCACGGCTTTGCCCACCCGGGCGCCGGCCCAGCGTCCTGCTCCCACGCTCGCCCCCACGGCCAGCGTCTCCATCGATACCTGCCTACGTGAAATTCTTCGCATCCTGTGCCAAGGGCCTGGAATACCTGCTTGCCGACGAGCTGCTGTCGCTCGGGGCCAGCAAGGCCACCGCCACCATCTCCGGCGTCAACGTCGAAGGCGACCTGCGCGACGCGCAGCGCGCCGTGCTGTGGTCGCGCCTGGCCAGCCGCGTGTTGTGGCCGCTGAGCGAATTCGATTGCCCGGACGAGGACGCGCTGTATGCCGGGGTGGCCGAATTGCCGTGGGACGAGCACCTGTCCGTCGGCCACACGCTGTCGGTGGACGCGCATGTCTCCGGTACCGCGATCACGCACGCCCGTTACGCGGCGCAGCGGATCAAGGACGCGGTGGTCGACACCATGCGTCGGCAGGGCCTGGAACGTCCGTCGGTGGACGTGGACAGCCCGGATCTGCGGTTGAACCTGTCGCTGCGCAAGGGCCGCGCCACCATTTCGGTGGATCTGGGCGGCGGCCCGCTGCACCGGCGCGGTTGGCGCATGGCGCAGAACGATGCGCCGCTCAAGGAGAATCTGGCTGCGGCGGTGTTGCTGCGCGCCGGTTGGCCGCGCGCCTACGCCGATGGCGGCGGCCTGCTGGATCCGATGTGCGGCAGCGGCACCCTGCTGATCGAAGGCGCGCTGATGGCCGCCGACGTGGCGCCCGGCCTGCAGCGCTATGGCAGCGATCTCCCCAGCCGCTGGCGCGGCTTCGACCGCGAGGGCTGGCAGCAACTGGTGGGCGAAGCGCGCGAGCGCGACAGTCTCGGCCGCGCCGCGCTCCGGCAGGTGATCCACGGCAGCGACATGGACCCGCATGCGATCCGCGCCGCGAAAGAAAATGCGCAAGTGGCTGGCGTGGCCGAGGCGATCTGGTTCGGCGTGCGCGAGGTGGGCGACCTGCAGACCCCGCCGCAGGCCACCGGCGTGGTGGTGTGCAATCCGCCTTACGACGAACGTCTGGCCGCCGATGCGGCGCTGTATCGCCGCCTGGGCGATACCCTGCAGCGCGCCGTGCCGCAATGGCGGGCCAGCCTGCTGTGCGGCAACGCCGAGCTGGCGTATGCCACCGGCCTGCGCGCGGGCAAGAAATACCAGCTGTTCAATGGCGCGATCGAGTGCGCGTTGATCGTCTGCGACCCGATCGCGGTGCCGCGGCGCACCCCGCTGGCGGCGCCGACCGCGCTCAGCGAGGGCGCGCAGATGGTCGCCAACCGCCTGCGCAAGAACCTGCAGAAGTTCAAGAAGTGGCGCGCACGCGAAGGCATCGAATGCTTCCGCGTCTACGACGCCGATCTGCCGGAATACTCGGCCGCCATCGACGTGTACCAGCAAGCCGATGGCGATCGCCGCGTGTTTCTGCATGTGCAGGAATACGCGGCGCCGGCGACGATTCCGGAAGCCGACGTGCGCCGCCGTCTGGGCGAACTGCTGGCCGCCGCACGCGAGGTGTTCGAGGTGCCGGGCGAACGCGTGGCGCTCAAATCACGCGAGCGCGGCAAGGGCGGCAGCAAGTACGGCCGCTTCGAGCAGCGCAACGAGTTCATCAACGTGCGCGAGCATGGCGCGCTGCTGCGGGTGAATTTGTTCGATTACCTGGATACCGGCCTGTTCCTGGATCATCGCCCGTTGCGCGGCACCATGGCCATGCAATCGAAGGGGCGGCGCTTCCTCAACCTGTTCTGCTACACCGGCGTGGCCAGCGTGGAAGCGGCGGTGGCCGGCGCGAGCTCGACCACCAGCGTGGACCTGTCCGGCACCTATCTGCAGTGGTGCGCCGACAACCTGGCCCTGAACGGGCAGGCCGGCAGCAAGCACAAGCTGGTGCAGGCCGACGCGCTGGCCTGGCTGGAAGCCGAGCGCGCGCATTTCGACGTGATCTTCTGCGACCCGCCGACCTTCTCCAACTCCGCACGCGCCGAAGACTTCGACATCCAGCGCGAGCATGTGCGGCTGTTACGCGCGGCAGTGGCGCGCCTGGCGCCGGGTGGGGTGCTGTATTTCTCCAACAACTTCCGCCGCTTCAAGCTCGACGAGGAACTGGTGGCCGAGTTTGCGCAGTGCGAAGAAATCAGCCCGCGCACCATCGACCCGGATTTCGAGCGGCATGCGCGCATCCATCGCGCCTGGCGATTGACCGCCTGAGGAAGTGGCCCGGTGACGCCTGGCCGGGCAGCGCGCGCAGGGCGCGCGCGGGATTGCCGCGCCCGTTGCGCTGACGTGCGCCGTGTCACCGGTGGCGCCCGATCCCGATCCCGATCGCGCAGGCGCAGGCGCGTCCGCGCAGGCGAGGGCGGGGCGGCTAGCCAACAAGCCCACCACAGCGCTGCGGTATGCTGATTCGCATGCTCTGGAGTCAACGATGACCGCACCACCCCGGATTGCCTTTCTCGCCAGTCACGCCGAGCCGGCGGTGACCGCGCGCGCGCGTCTTGTGCAGCGCTATGGCGATCATGCGCTGGACACCGCCGACATCGTCTGCGCCCTGGGCGGGGACGGCTTCATGCTGCAGACCCTGCACCGGCACGGCGCTGCCAGCAAGCCGGTGTTCGGCATGAAGCTGGGCTCGGTCGGGTTTCTGATGAACCAGTACCGCGACGACGAGGACGACCTGCTCGCGCGTCTGCAACGTGCCGAACCGGCGCACCTGCGCCCGCTGGAAATGCAGGTGCAGACCGAGTCCGGTGCCAGCACGGTGTCGCTGGCCTACAACGAGGTCTCGCTGCTGCGCCAGACCCGCCAGGCCGCGCACCTGAGCGTGGATCTCAATGGCCAGACCCGCATCGCCGAGCTGATCGGCGACGGTGTCATGGTCGCCACGCCAGCCGGCAGCACCGCCTACAACTATTCCGCGCACGGGCCGATCCTGCCGCTGGGCTCGCACACGCTGGCACTGACCCCGATCGCCCCGTATCGCCCGCGCCGCTGGCGTGGCGCCATCCTCAAGGCCGACACCGAAGTGTGCTTCCGCGTGCTGGACCCGTACAAGCGCCCGGTCAGCGTCACCGCCGACTCGCACGAGATCCGCGACGTGGTCGAAGTGACCATCCGCGAATCCACCCAGCGCCAGGTGACGCTGCTGTTCGATCCCGAACACAATCTGGAAGAACGCATCTTCAGCGAACAGTTTGCGGTTTGAGGAGCGGGGATTGGGGAGTGGGGATTCGGGATTTGCAACGGCAGCAGCGCGACGTGCAGCCGAGCCTGCGCGTGCCCAAGGTACGATGCAGTGCAAGTAACCATCTCAAATCCCAGAACATTCGTTGTTGCTCCAACCCATTCCCCGATCCCGATTCCCCATTCCCGGCACCCCTATGGCTGATAACTCCCCAAGACTCCTGACCGTCGCAGTGACCTCGCGCGCGCTGTTCGATCTCGAAGAAGGCCACGCGCTGTTCGAGGCCGATGGCGTGGAGGCGTATTCGGCGTTCCAGCGCGAGCATGAGGACGACATCCTGGAGCCGGGCGTGGCCTTTCCGGTGGTGCGCAAGCTGCTGGCGCTCAACCACGATGTGCCCGAAGAAACCCCGCGTGTGGAAGTGATCCTGCTGTCGCGCAATTCCGCCGACACCGGGCTGCGCATCTTCAATTCGATCCAGCACTACAACCTGGGCATCGTGCGGGCGACCTTTACCTCGGGTCAGCCGACCTGGCCGTACGTGAAGCCGTTCGGCACCGACCTGTTCCTGTCGGCCAACCCGGAGTCGGTACGGCGTGCGCTGACCCATGGCATTGCGGCGGCGACCATCATGCCGCGCGCGCCGGGCGAACGCGCCGAGGCCGCCGCGGCGATCGTGGACAACGACGAAAGCCGCCTGTCGACCCAACTGCGCATCGCCTTCGACGGCGATGCGGTGATCTTCGGCGACGAGAGCGAACGCATCTCGCGCGAGCAGGGCGTGGAGGCATTCGGGCGCCACGAGCGCGAACGAGCGCGCGAGCCGTTGTCGGTGGGGCCGTTCCGCAATTTCCTGTCGGCGCTGCATACGCTGCAGGCGGCATTCCCGCCGGGCGAGGCCTCGCCGATCCGCACCGCGCTGGTCACCGCGCGCTCGGCGCCGGCGCACGAACGGGTGATCCGCACCCTGCGCGAGTGGGGCGTGCGTCTGGACGAGGCGCTGTTCCTCGGTGGGCGGCACAAGGGGCCGTTCCTGGAGGCGTTTGGCGCGGACATCTTCTTCGACGATTCGCAGCACAACATCGACAGTGCGCGCCAGCACCAGCACGTGGCGGCCGGCCACGTACCGCATGGCGTGGCCAACGATCCGCCGGGCAGGTGAGCGAGGCACCGAAGCCGGCCGGACGCGCCGCGCTGCGCTCCAGCTGGCGCCAGCTGGAGTTGTACTTCGCCGACGACACCGTGCAGACCCGCATGTCGCGCTGGGCGCCGTACCGGCTGATGCTGCCGTATACGCGCGGCATGCTGGCGGCGCTATGGCTGCAGCCGCGGCCCGAACGCATCGGCCTGATCGGCTTCGGCGGCGGCGCGCAGGCCAAGTTCTGCCACCGCTATCTGCGCAGCACGCGCATCGAGGCGGTGGACGCCGATGCGCAGGTGCTGGCGTTGCGCGATGCGTTTGGCGTGCCGCGCGACGATGCGCGGCTTGAGGTCACGCACGGCGACGGTGCGCAGTGGATCGGCACGCGTACCGGGCGTTACGACCTGTTGCTGCTGGATGCCTACGATGCCGATGGCATCCCACCGGCGTTGTGCACGCCCGAGTTCTACGCCGATTGCCGCGCTGCGCTGACGCCAGGCGGTGTGCTGGCGCTGAACCTGTTCCAGGTGCCGCTGGCCGGGCATCTGGCCACGCTGCGCGAGGTATTCGATGGGCGGGTGCTGCTGTTGCCCGAGCCGGATCCGCGCAACCAGTTGCTGTACGCCTGGAACGGCAAACGCACGCCAGGCACTGCGGAGCAGGCGCTGGCGACGTTGCCGTGGCCGGCGCGCCGGCAACTGCGGCCGTCGATGCTGCGGCTGCAGGCAGCGTGGATGGAGCGGGCCTGGCGGTTTTCGTGAGCCGCTGTCCGGCGCGCGGCGTCAGCCTGCGCAGGAGAAAATCCCAATATCGCTCGCAAGCGCGCGGTCATGGGGGCAGCGGAGTTTCCGCATCTGCCAGCGGCAGCTGGATATCGGTCAGCCGCCAGCGCAGCCCTTGCCGCGTCAGCACGAACACCACCGGCGCTCCGGTCGCGGTGCGGGTGGTGGCGGTGAAGCGGCGGGTGGATTCGAAGCGCTGCTCGGCGCCTTGCAGCGGACGCGCCGGCGCCGGCGCCGCATAGGTGTCCGGGCTGACGGTGTCGCCGGTGACGCGATTCCACACGCTATGGCCTTGCAGCAGCGCGCCGATGCCCAGCGGGGTCACCAGCGTGTCCACGCCGGCACCGCTGATACCGCTGGCGAGCTGCAGGGCGAACCCGCCGAGCAGGCTCGATTGCATGCGGCTGCCGGCCTGGCGAACCAGGTAATCGTCCAGCTGCGCCTTGAGGTTGACCCGCAGGCTGGGGAAATCCACATGGCGTTCCAGCTGCGCGGCGTCGCGATTGGCGACGGCCTGGCTGATGCCGCGAATGGCCAGGTACGGGCCTGCAACCACATAGCTGACAAGCAGCAGCACGGCCAGTACGGGCAATAGCAACCAGCGTTTGTTCATGGTGTGCAGTCCATCGCGGTGGTTGGTGCAAGACGCAGCGATGCACAGCGCCGCGCAGCGAGAGATCGCTTCGGTGTGCCGGTCGCCGGCGCCGCGTCGATGGCCGTCGGCGCCGCGCGATCCATCAAAATTCCAGATCCAGCGCGGCGCACAGGTAATCGACGAACGGCGCCAGCACCACCAGGTCGGCCTCGATGGTCTGGCGCAGGCGCGGGCCGGTCATGACGGCATCGTCGAGATGACGCAGGTACGCCCAGTTGCGATGCTTGAGATCGTCGATGAACTCGAACTCGTTGGGAAAACCGCGCGGCGCGCGCACCAGTTTCTCGCTGTCGTCCAGCGCGAACTTGCGGCGCAGTCTGGGTTCGTAGGCGGCCGCTTTCCAGTTGGCGGGATTGTCGAAAATGAACTGGCGCAGCTTGCGCTGGGTGTCCGGCTCCGGATGCCACAGCCCGGCACCGACGAAGCTCTCGCCCGGCTGCAGATGGATATAGAACGACGGCGCCGGCACCTGGCGGCGGCGCTCATGGAACAGGCGCGCGCCCTGCCAGTTCTTGTACGGCGATTTGTCGTTGGAAAAACGCGCATCGCGGTAGATGCGAAACAGCGAGCCGCCCTGGGTCTTGGGATCGGCGCGATAGTGCTCGCTGACCTCGGCCAGGGCCGGCTGCAGGTCGGTGATGAGCTGCAGGAACGGCTGGCGCACATGCGCCTCGTACTGATGCCGGTGATCGTTGAACCAGGTCTTGTCGTTGTGGCGCGCCAGTGCGCGCAGGAACTTGAAACTGGCGTCGGAAAAATAGGTGGTCATAGCGTGCGTTGGAGGTCCAAACCCCAGGCGGCGAGCTGATCGAGCAGGGACTGCTTGGTAGCATCGTCTGGGTGAGCAAGCCGTAAATCCGCGATCTGCGCATGGAACTGATCAAGCGTGACCTCGCCCAGGCCACGGTCGTCGAGCAGGCGTTGACGGCGATAGACATTCCAGCGTTCCTGCTCTTCGAACGACAGCGTCTGCGGCCAGTTGCGCGCGCGGTAGCGGAACAGCAACTCGACCAGGCGCGGGTCGCGGAAGCGCGACTCCAGCGCGCCCAGTTCGGCCGGCGCACTGGCGCGCACCTGCGCCAGCAGGCGCTTGTCGCCTTCGGCCAGGAAGCCGTCGTAGAGCGAGGCATCGGCATCGTTGACCGCCGGCGCCGCAGCGCGTTCGTTGCCGTACACCTGGCGCACTTTTTCGGCCAGCTCAGGGCCGAGCTCGCGCAGGCGTGCAGCCTTGGCCAGCACCGCGTCGTGGTCGATGCCCAGGCGCTGGAAATCCGCTGCGCGCAGATGCTGCCAGGCCACCAGCGCCGGCGACTTGTTCAAGTGCACTTCCTTGAGCGGAATGCGCTGCTCGCCCTCGGGCAGGTCGGCGGCGCGGATATACAGCCGGTCGGCGATCTCGTCCGGGCTCAGGCGCAACAGCACTTCAGGGTCGCCATCCAGATCGAACACGATCACGCGGCTGTCGATGCGCGGATGGCGCGTCAACGGCAGCACCGCGGCGGCGCACATGCGCGAGGCGGGATAGCGCTGCGAGATATGCAGCACCGGTTGCATCGCGATGACGTCCAGCAGCGTCGCCGCAAAGCGCTTGTCGCGCAGGCGCAGCGCGTAGTCCCACAACTTGGGTTGATGCTGCTGGAACCTGCGCGCCATGCCGATGGTGGCGTACACGTCCGACAGCGCCTCGTGCGCGTCGCCTTCGCGCACTGCGTTGGCATCGGCCAGGTGTTCGAGCTTGAACGAGGTGGCGCCGTCTTCGCGCTGCGGCCAGACGATGCCGTCAGGGCGCAGCGCATGCACCAGCCGCAACACGTCGAGCAGGTCCCAGCGCGAATTGCCGCCGCGCCACTCGCGCTCGTACGGGTCGTAGAAATTGCGGAACAGCCCGCAGCGCACGAACTCGTCGTCGAAGCGGATCGAGTTGTAGCCCAGCGTGCAGGTCTGCGGCCGGCTCATCTGGTCGGAGATGCGCGCGAACGCTTCGGCCTCGCTCACGCCTTCGCGCAGTGCGTGTTGCGGGGTGATACCGGTGACCATGGTCGCGTACGGCGAGGGCAGCAGATCGTCGGCCGGTTGCACGTAGAAACTGATCGGCTCTTCGATCACGCGCAGTTGCGCATCGGTACGCACCGCGGCGAACTGTGCGATGCGCGTGCGGCGTGGATCCTGGCCGAAGGTTTCCAGGTCGTAGAAGAGAAAGCTGTCAGGCATGCCGTATGAAATCCAGGTCCGTGGCGCACTGCGCAGGGCGCCGCCAGTGCTGCCTAGTATCTCTTATCCGCACCTACACCTGCTGACGCCGGCCTGCGCGGGTGGATCAGTGCGCGCCTTCCAGCGGCTGCAGGCGCGCATGCACGACCGCTTCCAGCGCGGCCCAGTCGATGCGCGACAGGTCGCTGTGCCCGCGCGTGGCCTCGACCAGGATCTGGCGCTGGATCTCGCTGCGCGCCAGGGCGATCGAGTAGCGCGTGCGCAGGAAGGTCACCATCGTGTAATGCGGCACGAAACGGGTGGGCCAGCGCGCCTGCAATTGCTGTTCGAGCGCGCGTTGCAGCAGGAAATCGGGATCGTCGACGCGGTCGCGCATCTCCAGGTAATTCTCCAGCGCCATCTGCTGGATCGCTGCGGCGTCGTCACGGCGTGCGGCCTGGAACGCGGCAAACGCGGTCTCCAGATCCTCGTGCGCATCCAGCTGCTCTGCCAGCGCCACGCAATCTTCGAAGGCGCAGTTCATGCCCTGGCCGTGGAACGGCACCATCGCGTGCGCGGCGTCGCCGATCAGCAGTGCGCGGCCGCCCAGATGCCAGCGGTCCAGGGTGAGGGTGCCGAGCAGGCCGGGCGGATGTTCTTCCCAATGCTCCTTGAGCTGCGGGATCAGCGGCAGGGCATCGGGAAAATCACGCGCAAACAGGGCCAGCGCTTCGTCGCCGGTACGCGTGGTGGCAAAGCTGGGGTCGCCGGCGTTGGGCAGGAATAGCGTGACGGTGAAGGTGCCGCCGTCGTTGGGCAGCGCGATGCACATGTAGCGCCCGCGCGGCCAGATATGCAGCGCATTGCCTTCGATGCGGAAACCGCCACCGGGCAATGGCGGAATTTCCAGCTCCTTGTAGGAGTGATCGAGGAATTCGGTGCGCTCACCCAGCGGCGACTTGCGCTGCATCGCCGCGCGCAACGCCGAGCCGGCACCATCGCTGCCAATCAGGCTCTGGAAGTGGATTTCGTGCGGCTGGTCGTCGCGGTCGTCGATGAAGCGCGCATAGCCGGCATCGAAGTCCACCGTGTGCAGGCGGCGATAGAAATGCACGCGCGCGCCAGCCTGTTCGGCCAGATCGAGCAGTGCGACATTCAATGCGGCGCGGTGGATCGACCAGATCACCTCGCTGTCGTCGCGTCCATAGCGTTGCAGCTGCGGTTCGCCGATCAACGGATGCACCATGCGCCCGCGCATCATCACCGCCTTGGCCATCACTGCGTCTTCGGCACCGGCCTGACGCAGCGCATGGCGGCCGCGCTCGGCCAGCGCCAGGTTGATCGAGCGGCCGGACTCGTAGCCCTTGATGCGCGGATCGCCGCGGCGCTCGTAGACGGTGACCTGCCAGCCGCGACGCGACAACAGGATGGCCAGCAGGCAACCGGCCAGGCCAGCGCCGATCAAGGTCAGGGAACGGGGAGAGACTGCGCTCAATGCGGTATCCGGCAGCGGCCGGACGCAAGTGCCGGCGAAGGGGGAGAACGTGGATGGCTGGCAACGGCACCTGCCGCGATCAGCCAGGTGCGGGTTCGGAGTGTACGTGCGCGTGTGCCGGTTCCGGCCCACGCACCGATCTGGTCGATGGCACAGTCTGTGCCGCGTGTGCTCAGGCGCTGGCCCAGGTTTCCACCTGTTCGACCAACCGATGCAGATCGCTGAAGCGGTTGTACAGCGGCACCGGTGCGATGCGGATCACGTCCGGCTCGCGCCAGTCGCCGAGCACGCCGACCGACTGCAGGTACTCGAACAGCGAGCGCCCCTGCGCGCGGCCACCGGCCACCCGCAACGACAACTGGCAGCCGCGTTGCGCCGGCGCGGCCGGGGTGACGATCTGCAGCACCTGCGGCACGCGGGCGTGGATCAGCTGTTCCAGGTGCCCGGTGAGTTGTTCGGACTTGGCGCGCAGCGCCGGCATGCCGGCCTGATCGAACAGCTCCAGCGACGCACGCAGTGGCGCCAGCGCCAGCACCGGCGGATTGCTCAGCTGCCAGCCTTCGGCGCCAGGCGAGGGCACGAACTGCGGCTCCATGCGGAAGCGGCTCTGCTGCTCGTGTCCCCACCAACCGGCCATGCGCGGCAGGTCGCTGTTGGCATGGCGTGCGTGCACGAAACAGCCACCCACCGCGCCGGGGCCGGCGTTGAGATATTTGTAGTGGCACCACACCGCGAAATCCGCGCCGTCGTCGTGCAGCGTCAACGCGATATTGCCGACCGCATGCGCCAGGTCGAAACCCACCATCGCGCCCTGCGCGTGTGCCAGCCGCGCGATTTCGCCCAGCTCGAAGGCCTGGCCGGTGCGGTACTGGATGCCGGGCCACAGCACCAGCGCCAGCCGCGGACCGTGCCGTGCGATGGCATCGGCGATCGCCGCCATCGATACCGTGCCATTGGGTTGGTCGGCTTCCACTTCGATCAGCTGCGTGGCCGGATCCAGCCCATGCAGGCGCAGTTGCGATTCCACCGCATGGCGGTCGGACGGAAACGCGCCGGCTTCGATCAGGATGGCGCCCCGCTCGGGTGTGGGCCGGTAGAAGCTGGCCATCATCAGATGCAGGTTGACGCTCAGCGTGTTCATCGCGACCACTTCGCCGGGCTGTGCGCCGACCACGCGCGACAGGCCATCGCGCACCAGCTGGTGATAGGTCAGCCACTGGGTGGGACCGGTGAAGTGGCCTTCCACCGCGAGCGCGCCCCACTGGTCGAGCACCTCGGCCACCATCGCGCGCGCGCCGCGAGGCTGCAGGCCCAGCGAATTGCCGACGAAATAGGTCTGGTCCTGGCCGGCATGCTGCGGGAACACGAAGTCATCGCGCAGGTGGCGCAGCGGGTCGGCGGCGTCCACCGCAACGGCATGGGCGCGGGACAGCAGGTCGGTCATGATCACGGCTCGCAACGCAGGTCAGTGACGCAGTTTACCCGCCGGCACCGTGTGCGCCGTCATGCGCGGCCGCTGGCTCGGCTGCAGCGCTGGTCGAGGCTGGCCGGGCAGGGCGCAGTAGATGCGTCAAGGTGCCGATACTGTCGGTGATGCGGTCGATGGTGTCGGCCAGTGCGGCGGTGGCGGGCGAGCCGTCGGGCAGGGCGGCCAATGCATCGGACAGCTGGCGCTCGGCGCTGCGCAAGGTGGCCGCGGCGGGAATGCCGCCGTCGACCAGGCAGGCGATCAGCTCGGACAATGCCTGGTCGGCCTGTTGCGCGAAGGCGGGCAGCGCTTCCAGCGCAGGCAGGGGATGGCCGTCGCGCAGCACCGCCTCCAGCGACAGGGTGGCGCGGATCAGCCGGTTGCCGTTGGCCAGCAACGATTCGGCGAGTTTGAGCTCGTGCAGATTGCGTCGGCTGCGTGGCTCGCCGCGCAGGCGTTCGATCGAGGCCTGCGCGTTGGTGCGCGCCACGCGTGCGGCAGCGCGGGTGTCGCCCAGATCGTCCATCCTGCCGAGCAGCAGATTGCGCAGATGATCGCGATAGGCGCTCAGCAACTGTGCCAGTGACGCGCGGATATGCCGGCGCTCGCGCGTGGGCCACACCGCGTAGGCGATCAACGCCCAGGCACTGCCGGCGACCGTGGCCTGCAGACGCGCACCGATGGCCTCGCCCGGTGCCACGCCTTCGAACGACAGCAGCAGCACCAGCATGCCGGTCAGAAACGCCACGCCGATGCCGTAGTTCACCTGCGTCAGCAGGCGGAAGCCCAGGCAGAACAGCGCCAGCAACGCCAGGCGGACGCTGGCGCCGTCCATCGCCAGGTGCGCCAGCAAGGTCGCCACCAGCAGGCCGACGAAGGTGCCGGCCACGCGCAAGGCGCCGAAGCTGAAAGTGCCGCCGAAATCCGGCTTGAGCACGATGGCGGTGGTCATCGGAATCCAGAAGCCGTGCGGGATCTGCTGCCAGCGCTGGAAGGCGATCGCCAGCGCCAGGCACACGCCGCAACGCAAGGCATGCCGGAACGCCACCGAGGACAGATCCAGGTTCGCGCGCAGCGTGGCCCAGGTCGCTGCGGGCCGCAGCGCCGCCGGCAGGCGCGCTTCGGCCAGCTGCGCCTGGATCTCGCCACGGCTGCTGGCCCAATGCGCGTTGCGGATCAGGGCGCGCAGCTGGCCGCCCAGGCCTTGCGCGCGCGCCACCGCCACGCGCACCAGCCGGCGCTCGCGGGTATCGGCGTTGTCGTGCTGGAACTGCGCCAGTGCGGCGACCAGATCGTCGAAGCCGGTCATCGAGGCATTGGCGGCGAGCGGGTCTTCGCCCACCGTCATCGCATGCGCGAGCTGTTCCAGCACGATGGCGCTGCGTTCGAGCACGCGCTCGATCGCCGGGCGCGCCTGCGAGTCGGTCAGGCGGGTATCGACATCGGCCAGCGACAGCAGCTCGAGCCGTACGCGCTCGCACAGCTCGGCGATGATGCGGAAGCTCTGCACGGCGATCGCGCGCGAGCGATGCTCGCCATGCAGCATCACCATCGCATCGAGCACTTCCTGGGTGGCCGGTGGCGGGGCGCTGGCTTCCGGACGCTGGCGTGCGATGCCGGCCAGTTGACGCATCAGGTCGGCCAGCGCGAAGCGCTCCGGGCGATAGCGTTGCAATGGCCAGGCCGCCAGTGCCAGCACTACCTGGAGCAGGCCGCCGGCGAAGATCAATGCCGCCACGCCCGCGGCCTGCTGCACCGGCAGGCGCATGTCGGCGCTGACCACCAGCAGGATCATGCTGGTCAGCCCCACCCGCGCTGCCACCGGGCCCAGTGCCACCAGCAAGCCGCCGCCAAGGCCGAGCAGCAACCCGGCGATCACCAATGCCGGGGTGTTGTGGCCGACCCAGATGCCGAGCAACGCAGCCAGGCCCGCTGCCAGCGCGGCCATCAGCATGCGTTGCAGGCGCGCGCGATACGGGCCGGGCTGGTCGGTGAACATGGTGTTGAGCGCGCCGGTACACACGGCCAGACCGGCGGCGACATGCCCGGTGGCCACGCCGACCGCCAGCGGCAGCACCACCGCGGCGGTGTTACGCAACGCAACGCGCAATGGCACGTCGCGCGGCTTGAGGTCGATCAGCGTGCGCAGCATGGCATGGGGTTCAATGCGGACGCACGGCGCGGCTGCGGCGCGTGCACACGCTCGACACACGGTGCGCTGCGCGCAGCTGCATCGTCATTGCGTTGCGCGGCATTGCGAGGGCGCGGCGGCGCGCCGATGGCCACCGCCGAGCGAATGCGCTCGAAGACCTGTGCGACGCGTGCCTGGAATTGCCTCGGCCATCGCCCACTCATGCCTCGACAGTGGCATAGCGCTCCGGCGCAGGGTGCAGATGCCCGCACTGGCTGCAGGTGCGCAGCGCGAGCGAACGGTAGAAATGATCGAACACCGGCGGAAAATCGGTTTCGATGTCCTGCAGCGGAAACATCGCCTCGTACAGTTTGTGATTGCACTGCGGGCAATACCACTGCAGGCCGTCCTGCTCGTTGGGCAAGCGCTCGCGTTCGATCACCAGGCCGATCGAGCCGGCCGCGCGTTGCGGCGAATGTGGCACCTTCGGCGGCAGCAGGAAGATCTCGCCGGCGCGGATCGGGATGTCGCGTGCCACGCCTTCGTCCTGCACCTTCAGCACCATCTCGCCTTCGAGCTGGAAGAACCACTCCGCGCCTTCGTCGTAGTGATAGTCGGTGCGCGCGTTCGGCCCACCGACGATCATGATGATGAAGCCGTCCTGCTGGATGCATTTGTTGCCCACCGGCGGCTTGAGCAGGTGGCGGTGTTGCTCGATCCAGGCTTGCAGGTTGATCGGCGGGACCAGCATCGACGTTCCTCGGCAAAGAAGACGTCCAGCATAGCCAACCGACGGCGCCGATGGGCGCCGCGGCTGGATGGCGTGCGGGTGCGGCTCAGCGTTCGGCGTGATCGGCCTGGATGCGCGCCAGTGCGGCGTCGTAGCGTTCCTGCAGCAGTTCCGGGCGGTCGATCGACATGCCCAGGTCGTGCGCACGTCCGTCGCGCAGGCTGTAGACCCAGCCATGCACCTGCAGTGCCTGGCCGCGGTCCCAGGCGTCGCGCACGATGGTGGTGCGGCACACATTGACCACCTGCTCGAGCACGTTGAGCTCGCACAGGCGCGCGTGCTGCACCGGCAGGTCGCCCGCGTCGTGCAGGCAGGCCTCGTGCTTGTCGGCCACATCGGTGACGTGACGGATCCAGTTGTCGACCAGGCCCATGCGCTTCTGGGTCAGGCTGGCGAACACGCCGCCGCAGCCGTAATGGCCGACCACCAGGATGTGCTTGACCTTGAGCACGTCGACGGCGAACTGGATCACCGACAGGCAGTTCAGGTCGGTATGCACCACCACATTGGCGATGTTGCGGTGGACGAACACCTCGCCCGGGGCCATGTCGATGATCTGGTTGGCCGGCACGCGCGAGTCCGAGCAGCCGATCCACAGGTACTCGGGCGTCTGCTGGGTGGACAGCTTGGAGAAGAATTCCGGGTCCTCGCGGCGGATGCGCTCGGACCAGGCACGGTTGTTTTCAAGCAAATGGTTGAGCTCGTTCATGCGCGCAGTATTCCAGAGGAAGGAGGGCAGTGTGTGATCGACAGATGAGCGAGAAGCGGTGTTGCAGAAATCGGTGGTGTGCCGCGCCGCTCAGACCGCGCGGTCGCGTGCAAGCAGGGCATCGCGCATCAGCGACGCCACCTCGCGGGAGTCGGCCGATGCCTGTTGCTGCAATGCATCGCTCACGGCCGCCACATTAGCGGCCGGATGGTTCTGGCTGAGCTTGAAGGTCAGCTCGATGCGGCTGGGAACGAAGCGGAAGCCGACCAGGCCGCGTAACTGGCGGCGGTGGCTGTCGCGCTGCATCTCGAACAGCCAGTCGCTGCCGACGCGTTGTTCGAAGTGGGTGCTCATGCGGCCGATCAGCTCGCCCAGCGCCGCCTCATCGCTCACCTGCTCGCAGCGTCCATGCAGATGCGCCACGGCGTAGTTCCAGGTCGGCACGCGTGCGGCCGCTTCCTTGTCCGGATACCAGCTGGGCGACACATAGGCATGCGGGCCCTGCACCACCAGTACCGCGTCGCCGGGGCTGCGTGCCTGCGGATTGGGGCGCGCCCAGTGGCCTTCGATGACCACGGATTGCGCATCGCGTCGGTACAGCACCGGCAGATGCGAGATCGCCGGCTGTCCGTCCTCGCCGTGGCTGATCAGGGTGACGAACGGGTCGCGCGCGATCAGCCAGTCCAGCAAGGCCAGATCGGTCTGCGCGAACGCGCGTGGGGCGTACATGTCAGGCGCGACCGCCCAGGGTCAGCACCATGCGTTCGCGTAGGTCCGCATCGTCGTCGCCACGCGGCGGCGAGACCTCATCGAGCGAGAAGCCACGCATCAGCGCGTCTTCTTCGTCCAGCCCGTCGAGCGCGACGAATTCGGCATCGAACAAGGCCGCGCGGGCGCTGTCTTCGCTGTCGTAGGGCAGGATCTTGCCGTCGCTGTCCAGGACTTCGGCGGTACCGGCCTGCTTGACGCGCAGGCGCGCCCAGATCAGCGTGCGGCCGATCGTGGCCAGCCACCACGAATCGTGGTCGTCATCTGCGGTGTCTTGCGGAGTATTCATGGCATTACCTTGGAAAGCAGGCCGAGCAGGGCTGCCATGCCCAGGCCGAAAAAGATGGTCAGCAGCGACAGCCAGGCCGGCGTGGCCAGGCCGGACAGCGCACTGTCGCGATGGCTGCGGTAGCGCCGCGCCAGCAACCAGCGCAGCGCCGCAGGACTGATGAAGGCCGGCTCGCCGAAGCTGGCCAGCGCCTCGGGATGTCGGTCGCGCAGGTGCACCAGCGTCAGCGGCCAGAAGATCAGCAAGGCGGTGAGGCCGGCAACGGCCACACCGACAAAACACAGTGCGAAGAACAGGGTCATGTGCCCGCCAGCATCAGTGCGAGTTGGGGAAGTGCTGCGCCGATCACCAGCGCAGTGATGGTCCACCATAACGGACGCACGGCGCGGATGATCGCCCTGCGTGCCGTGTCACCCTGCCACCACGCGCTGGCACCCGGATGTGCGGCTGCCAGCAACGCCGCCGCGAAGGCCAGCAACTGCAGCGTGGCGGCGGCCAGCAGGCTCACATCAGAACTCGGCGCTGCCCGGCGCGCGCGGGTAGGGGATGGCGTCGCGGATGTTGCTCAACCCGCACACGTAAACCACCAGGCGCTCGAAGCCCAGGCCGAAGCCGGCATGCGGCACCGAGCCGTAGCGACGGAAATCGCGGTACCAGCTGTAGTGCTCCTGGTCCAGGCCGAACTGCGCCATGCGTGCATCCAGCACATCCAGGCGCTCTTCGCGCTGGCTGCCGCCGATGATCTCGCCGATGCCCGGCGCCAGCACGTCCATCGCCGCGACGGTCTTGCCGTCGTCGTTCAGGCGCATGTAGAAGGCCTTGATGTGCTCGGGGTAGTTGGTCACCACCACCGGGCGGCCGATATGTTCCTCGGTCAGCCAGCGCTCGTGCTCGGTCTGCAGGTCCAGACCCCATTCGACCGGGAAGTCGAACTTCTTGCCCGAGTTCTGCAGCAGCTTCACCGCCTCGGTGTAGTCGATCTGCTCGAACGGGGCATTGATGAAGGCTTCCAGTTTGGCGATCGCGTTCTTGTCCACGCGCTCGGCCAGGAATGCCAGATCGTCGCCACGCTCATCGAGCACCGCGCGGAACAGGTACTTGAGGAACTGCTCAGCCAGGCGCGCGTCTTCGGCCAGATCGGCAAAGGCGATTTCCGGCTCGATCATCCAGAATTCGGCCAGATGGCGCGTGGTATGGCTGTTCTCGGCGCGGAAGGTCGGGCCGAAGGTGTAGACCTTGCTCAGCGCCAGGCAGTAGGCCTCCACGTTGAGCTGGCCGGACACGGTCAGGAAGGTTTCCTTGCCGAAGAAGTCGCGGCTGAAATCCACCGCGCCGCTGGCATCGCGTGGCAGGTTGACCATGTCCAGCGTGGAGACGCGGAACATCTGCCCGGCGCCTTCGGCGTCGGAGGTGGTGATGATCGGGGTGCTGATCCAGTTGAAGCCGTTCTGGTGGAAGAAGCGGTGCACCGCCTGCGCCAGGCAGTTGCGGATGCGGGTGACCGCGCCGAATAGGTTGGTGCGCGGGCGCAGGTGCGCCACTTCGCGCAGGAACTCCGGCGACATCGGCTTGGGCTGGATCGGGTAGGTCAGCGGGTCTTCGACCCAGCCGACGATCTCCACGCCGCTGGCCTGGATCTCGAACGACTGGCCCTTGCCCTGCGACTTCACCAGCACGCCCTTGGCGATCAGCGAGCAGCCGCTGGTCAGGCGCTTGATCTCGTCGAAGTTGGGCAGGGTGTCGTTGGCCACCACCTGGATCGGAGCGAAGCAGGAGCCATCGGTCACGTTGATGAAGGCCAGTCCGGCAGATCCGCGCAGCGTGCGCACCCACCCCCGTACCGTGACTTCGCCGCCTTCCGGGAGTTTTCCCGCAAGCGCATGTTCAACGCTGACCACCGTCATGACTTGTCCTCGCCGTAGCGACTTTGAATGGTCTGCGAGTTTACTGGCTGCGGGCGCGCTGGCGCGAGCATCTGAACCGCTTGTGGATGCTCGCGCTTGTCCAAGGCCGGACATGGCCCCATCTGGGGAACACGTCGTCGCAGCGGCTGCAGCCCCGGTGATTGCAGCCTCGCTATACTTGCCACCATCGTTTCCGGAGCACCCCCATGGCCATCAGCCTCACCCCCGCCGCGCTGGAGCGCGTGCAGCGTTTCGTGCAGCAGACCCCGGGGACGCTGGGTCTGCGCTTTGGCGTGACCAAGACAGGTTGCTCGGGCTGGGGCCATGTCACCGACCTGGCGCGCGAGAAACGCGACGACGACGCGGTGTTCGAGCAGGAGGGCGTGCGCATCTTCGTCGACCCGGTCAGCCTGCCGCTGGTCGATGGCACCTGCATCGATTTCGGCAAGCACGGCCTGAGCGAGACCTTTACCTTCCGCAATCCCAACGCGACTGCCGAGTGCGGCTGCGGGGAAAGTTTCACGACCGAAGCCGAGCATCGCTGAGCTCGCTGGTGCGCGCTATTCCTTCTCCCACCGGGCGAAGGCGCCCGAAGGGCGGATGAGGGTACGGGGCGAAGCCTCGCGCGGTTAGACGTCACCAGTGGCTTCGCCGCGGACCCTCACCCCAACCCCCGCGCCCCGGCCCGCGCTTGCGGCGCGGGCGTTCCAAGGCACGCGCGCCAGTAGCGCGCAAGCGGTGCCTTATCGCCCCGGCGGGAGAGGGGCTTAAGCAGTCACCACGTAGATGTTACGTTCTTAGGCTCAGCCGCTGGCTCGGCCCAGTTGCGGCTAAGCGCTTGAACTGCCATACTTTCCTGCTTCCTGCCCGGTTCCGGGTGGGAATCCTTGCTCCACCGGCCGCCTTGCGCGGGTCACCGGGGAGCTGTCCGGCCCACGTGGCCACATCCGAAAGGTAATACAACATGAGTCGTCATTACGAAGTCGTGTTCCTGGTCCACCCGGATCAGAGCGAGCAGGTCCCGGCCATGATCGAGCGCTACAAGTCGCTGATCGAGGGCGGTAACGGCACCATCCACCGTCTGGAAGACTGGGGCCGCCGTCAGCTGGCCTACCCGATCCAGAACCTGGTGAAGGCGCACTACGTGCTGCTCAACATTGAAGTCGACCAGGCCGTGCTGAGCGAGCTGGTGGAAAGCTTCCGCTTCAACGATGCGGTGCTGCGTCACCTGGTCGTCAAGCGCGATGGCCCGGACACCGAGCAGTCGCTGATCATGAAGAGCAAGGACGAGAAGGGCGACAAGCCCGAGCGTAGCGAGCGTCGTCGTCGTGATGACGATGAGGGCGATGCTGCACCTGCCGCCACCGATACCGACGGCGACAACGCCGAAGCCGCCTAAGGAGCGCTGTCATGTCCAAGTTCTTCCGTCGTCGCAAGTTCTGCAAGTTCACCGCCGAGGGCGTGAAAGAGATCGATTACAAGGATCTCAACACCCTGCGTCAGTACCTCACCGAGAACGGCAAGATCGTGCCGAGCCGCGTGACCGGTACCAAGTCCAAGTACCAGCGTCAGCTGGCCACGGCCGTCAAGCGCTCGCGTTTCCTGGCGCTGATCCCGTACACGGACAATCACGACGTTTAATCCGAGTCGTTGATGTGAGTTCCTCACAAGAGCCCGCACGGTTGTATGTGAGTCCCTCACAAGAGCCCGCACATCCATGTGCGGGTTATTAAAAATATAGAGGCCGGTCATTCGAGATGCGGTGTTGATCGTGCTCTTGCGATTCCCAAATCCCGATTCCCGAATCCCGTCTTTTCGGACAGCAAACGTTGCGTCGGCCAAAGTGCCGGCGCTAACGAATAACGGAGCACCACCATGGATCTGATTCTTCTGCAGAAAGTGACCAACCTCGGCGGCCTGGGCGACAAGGTCAGCGTCAAGCCGGGTTACGGCCGCAATTTCCTCGTGCCGCAGGGCAAGGCCGTTCCGGCCACCGCTGCCAACGTTGAAGCGTTTGAAGCCAAGCGTGCCGATTACGAAGCCAAGGCCAACACCATCCTGGCCGACGCACAGAGCCGCGCCGGCAAGTTCGAAGGCGCCAGCGTCACCATCGGCGCGCATGCGTCGACCGAAGGCAAGCTGTATGGCTCGGTCGGCCCGCGCGACATCGCCGAGGCGTTCACCGCCGCCGGCCTGCCGCTGGAAAAGAGCGAAGTGATCCTGGGCGAAGGCGCATTCCGCAATGTCGGCGAGTACGACGTTGTGCTGCACCTGCATGCTGATGTGGAAACCTCGGTCAAGGTCATCGTCGAATCCGACGCCTGATCCACGCTGCATGCTGTACCCGAAGGGCGCCTGGTTAGGCGCCCTTCGTCTTTCTGCGGCCACGCCAGCGATGCCAGGGCCGCTATACTCATGCTCCATTGCCGGTTCCACGGCCCATAGATCTTGTGGATCAAGGGCTTAGGGGGCGGCTTCACAGGAAAAAGCGCCTGCCGGCCTCGCCCGTGCGGTGCCCGGAACCTTCAGTCCCATGCGCCTGTCCACGATCAAACTGTCCGGTTTCAAGTCGTTCGTCGACCCGACCACGTTGCACCTGCCCACCAACATGACCGGCATCGTCGGTCCCAACGGCTGCGGCAAGTCCAACATCATCGACGCGGTGCGCTGGGTGATGGGCGAAAGTTCGGCCAGCCGCCTGCGTGGCGACTCGCTGACCGACGTGATCTTCTCCGGCTCCTCGGCGCGCAAGCCGGTGTCGCAGGCGACGGTGGAGCTGATCTTCGACAATTCCGATCACACCATCAGCGGCGAGTTCGCCTCGTTCAACGAGATCTCGGTCAAGCGCCTGGTCAGCCGCGACGGCAACAGCGCCTACTACCTCAACGGCACCAAGTGCCGGCGCCGCGACATCACCGACCTGTTCCTGGGCACCGGCCTGGGGCCGCGCAGCTACTCGATCATCGAGCAGGGCATGATCAGCCAGATCATCGAGGCGCGCCCGGAAGACCTGCGCGTGTACCTGGAAGAAGCCGCCGGCATTTCCAAGTACAAGGAGCGCCGCAAGGAAACCGAAACGCGCATCCGGCATACCCGCGAGAACCTCGATCGCCTGGGCGACCTGCGCGAAGAGATCACCAAGCAGCTGGCGCATCTGCAGCGCCAGGCGCGCCAGGCCGAGCAGTATCAGGCCCTGCAGGAAGAGCGCCGGATCAAGGACGCCGAGTGGAAGGCGCTGGAATACCGCGGCCTGGATGGCCGGTTACAGGGCCTGCGCGAAAAACTGAATCAAGAAGAGACCCGGCTGCAGCAATTGATCGCCGAACAGCGCGATGCCGAGGCGCGGATCGAAACCGGGCGCGCGCGTCGCGAGGAAGCCGCCGAAGCGGTGGCCAAGGCGCAGGCCGATGTCTATCAGGTCGGTGGCGCACTGGCGCGCATCGAGCAGCAGATCCAGCATCAGCGCGAACTCTCGCATCGCCTGCACAAGGCGCGTGACGAGGCGCAGAGCCAGTTGCAGGAGCTGACCCAGCACATCAGCGGCGATTCGGCCAGGCTGGCGGTATTGCGCGAGGCGGTGGACGCTGCCGAACCGCAACTGGAACAGCTGCGCGAAGACCACGAATTCCGCCAGGAGTCGCTACGCGAGGCCGAGGCGCGCCTGGCCGACTGGCAGCAGCGCTGGGAAACCCATAACCGCGACACCGGCGAAGCCTCGCGTGCCGGCGAAGTGGAGCGCACGCGCGTCGATTATCTCGATCGCCAGTCGCTGGAGGCCGAGCGCCGCCGCGAAGCGCTGGTCAACGAGCGCGCCGGGCTGGACCTGGATGCGCTGGCCGAGGCGTTCGAGCAGATCGAGCTGCGCCACGAAACCCAGAAGACCTCGCTGGACGGGCTAACCGAGCAGGTCGAAGCGCGCAAGCACGCGCTCGGCGGGCTGCAGGAACAACAGCGCGCCAGCCAGGGCGAACTGGCCGACGTGCGCAAGCAGGCGCAGGCCGCGCGTGGTCGGCTGTCGTCGCTGGAAACCCTGCAGCAGGCCGCACTCGGCCAGGAGCAGGGCGCCGCAGTGGCGTGGCTGAAGTCGCGCGGGCTGGATTCTGCCGCACGTGTCGGCGAGCGCATCACGGTCGAAAGCGGCTGGGAAAACGCGGTGGAAGGCGCGTTGGGGCAGTTGATCGAAGGCGTGCTGGTGGATGCGCCGGAACAACTGGTCGATGCGCTGGGCGAATTGGGCGAGGGCCGCATCGCGCTGGTGTCCGGTGCCAGCGACAACGCGAGCTTCGCGCCGACCTCGCTGGCGGCCAAGGTGCAGGGGCCGATCGCGATCCGTCGCCTGCTCGCGCGCCTGCACGCGGCCGAGGATCTGGAGGCCGCGCGCACGCTGCAGCGCAGCCTGCCCGAAGGCGATTCGGTCATCACCCGCAGCGGCGAGCGGCTGGGCGAGGGCTGGGTGCGGGTGTCGCGCTCCGGTGCCGCCAAGCAGGGCGCCTTGCTGCGCGAGCGCGAGATCCAGGAGCTGCGTGCGCAGATCGAAACGCTGCAGGAGCGCGAGGCCGAACTCGAGCAGCGCCTGGGTAGCTTCCGCGAGCAACTGCTGGCGGCCGAGCAGCAACGCGAAGATGCGCAGCGCCAGTTGTACATGGCGCACCGCAGCGTGTCCGAGCTGGCCGGCCAGCTGCAGAGCCAGCAGGGCAAGGTCGATGCCGCGCGCACGCGCATCGAACGCATCGAAAACGAATTGTCGCAGCTGCTGGAAACGCTGGACACCAGCCGCGAGCAGGCACGCGAGGCACGCGCCAAGCTCGAAGACGCGGTGACCCTGATGGGCGACCTGCAAGGCACTCGCGAGGCGCTGGAGAACGAACGCCGTCAGCTCACCGATGCGCGCGATCAGGCCCGCGATGCTGCACGTGGCGTGCGCGATGCGATGCATGCATTGGCACTGACGCTGGAATCGCAACGTACCCAGATCACCTCGCTGAGCCAGACGCTGGAACGCATGGACAGCCAGCGCGGCCAGCTCGATACGCGCCTTGAGGACCTGGTCGCCCAGCTCAGCGACGGCGACTCACCGGTGGAAACGCTGGAGCACGAGCACCAGGCCGCGTTGAGCGAGCGTGTACGCACCGAGCGCGTGCTGAGCGAAGCGCGCACCATGCTCGAAAGCATCGATGGCGAGCTGCGCAGCTACGAGCAGACCCGCCAGCAGCGCGACGAACAGGCGCTGGCCCAGCGCGAGCGCATCTCGCAGCGCAAGCTCGATCAGCAGGCGCTGGTGCTCAGCGCAGAGCAACTGGAGGCCGCCGTGGTGAAAGCCGGCTTCGTGCTCGAGGACGTCGTCAATGGATTGCCGGAAGCAGCGAACGTGGCCGAGTGGGAGGCGGCGGTCGGCCAGATCGACGGCCGCATGCGGCGGCTGGAACCGGTCAACCTGGCCGCGATCCAGGAGTACGGCGAAGCGGCGCAGCGTTCGGAATATCTGGACGCACAGAATCTGGATCTCAACACCGCACTGGAGACGCTGGAAGAGGCGATCCGCAAGATCGACCGCGAAACCCGCGGCCGCTTCAAGGACACCTTCGACCGGGTCAATTCCGGCGTCCAGGCGCTGTATCCGCGCCTGTTCGGCGGTGGCCACGCGTATCTGGAGCTTACCGGCGAAGACCTGCTCGACACCGGCGTGACCATCATGGCGCGCCCGCCGGGCAAGCGCGTGTCCAGCATCTCGCTGCTGTCCGGTGGCGAGAAGGCGATGACCGCGGTGGCGCTGGTGTTTGCGATCTTCCAGCTCAATCCCGCGCCGTTCTGCCTGCTCGACGAGGTGGACGCGCCGCTGGACGAAGCCAATGTCGGCCGCCTGGCCAACATGGTGCGAGAAATGAGCGAGAAGGTGCAGTTCCTGTTCGTCAGCCACAACAAGGCCACGATGGAGGCTGCGCGCCAGCTCTCCGGCGTGACCATGCGTGAGCCGGGCGTCAGTCGCCTGGTCAGCGTGGACCTGGAAGAGGCCGCACGTTTGGCGGGTGCGGCATGACGTGCCATGCTTGTCGGAATATCGACACCTGTCACTCTTATGCGGAGGCACGCTGAATGTCCGACATGGCCATGATCCGGATCGGGATCCTGATCGCTGGACTGCTGCTGGTCGCGGCCATCTTCCTGTTTGGTCGCCCGAAAAAATCGCCACAAGGGCGCCGGGTCGACAAGGACGACGGGCAACCGCGCGAGCGCCGCGAGCCGGTGATCTCCAGCGAGCCTGGCGTGGAGGGCGACCCGTTCGAGCGCAATGAAGGCGCCGAGCAAAGCGAACTGAACCTGGACGATGCCGATACGGCCGGCGGCAACGATGTCGGCAAGCGGCCCAACCAGGATTTCGACAAGATCGTCTCGCTGTTCGTGGCCGCCAAGGCCGGCCAGGTGCTGCGCGGCGAAGATGTGGTGGTCGCTGCGGAGAAGACCGGGCTGGTGTTCGGTCACATGAATGTCTTCCACCGTTTGGTGGAGGGGCATCCGGAGCGCGGGCCTATCTTCAGCATGGCCAGCATCCTCAAGCCCGGCAGCTTCGACATGGCCAACATCCGCGAGATGCAGACCCCGGCGATTGCGTTCTTCCTCACCTTGCCGGCGCCGATGACCGCGCTGGATGCCTGGGAAAAGATGCTGCCGACCGTGCAGCGCATGGCTGAACTGCTCGACGGCGTGGTGCTGGACGACAGCCGCAATGCGCTGGGCCGCCAGCGCGTGGCGCATATCCGCGACGAACTGCGCGCCTACGATCGCCAGCACCAGGCACCGCCGCTGACCAAGTCGCCGCGCTGGTGAGTGCGTATTGCTTTCAAGTGTGCGCTGCTGGTGATGTGCGTGGGTGGTGATTGCGCACCGCTGGTGATCGAGCGTCGCTGAGTCAGTGATTGCGAGCCATTGACCGCGAGTCATCCCGACCGTGAGTCGTCCATACGCGGTCTAAGTCGCGACCTGCCGCAGGACGCGTCCTAGCGTAGAGGTGAACGATGTGGAGCTTGCAGGGCGCGCTGGCGGTGCTGATGTTGCTGGCGGTGTGGGCCATCCTGGCCGCACCGCTGCTATGGATGGCGTCGCGGATTGCGCTGCGTTTGCGCAAAGGCGCGTCGACAAGCCCACATCGCGCGCAATGGAGGTCGATCGGGTTTGCCGCTGCAGTGGCGCTGCTGGTTGCGCCAGTGCCAACGCCCATCGTCACTGTCTTCCTGCCGCATGCGATCGCGCTGTTGGATGCCAGCTACTACGCGCGCATCTTTCAGGGCCCGCCGATGCTGCGCCAGCTCCTGGTGTGGATTGCGGTGTCGATGGCGCTGACGTTTGCGCTCAGCTACGTGTGGATCCGGCGCATGTTGCGTCCGAATGCTGCCGCGCCGTTTCCAACTCCCACGCGATAGGAAATCAACGCCCCTCTCCGGCGGGAGAGGGGTTGAGGTGAGGGTACGGAGGCGAAGCAGTGCAGCAGTCGGTGATTCAGGTCTGATGGCGCGTGGCGACGCGTTTGTCATTACAGGTGATGGTAGATCTCTTAGGCGCACCCTCATCCGCCCTTTCGGGGCACCTTCTCCCGAGAGGGGAAGTGATGGCCACTCTGTGCTTGGCGATCAGCGCTTGGCCTTGGTAAACGCCTCGCGAAAGCGCAGCATCTCCGCCTCGGTGCCGACGCTCACGCGCACGCGCTTGGGCCAGATCGGCCAGCTGCGGCCGACGATGACGCCCTGTTTCTGCATCGAATCGGCGAACACGCCAGCGTCGCGCTTGACGTCGAGCAGGAGGCAATTGGCCTGCGTGGGCAGGCAGGTGTAGCCCTTGCTCTTGAGCCAGGCGATGGTGTCGTCGCGCACGCGGGCGTTCTCCGCGCGGCGGGTCTGCACCAGCTGCGGGTCGCGCAGGCTGGCGATGCCGGCGGCCATTGCCGGTACCGACAACGGGTTGCTGCCCAGGCTGGCGAGCTTGGTCTGCAGCCCCGGCGGCGCCAGCGCGGCGCCCAGGCGCAGGCCAGCCATGCCGTAGAGCTTGGAGAAGCTGCGCAGCACGATCAGGTCCTGGCGCTGGCGCACCAGGTCCGCCATGGACGGCTCGTTGCTGTAGTGGATATACGCCTCGTCGACCACCAGCACTGCGCTGGCCGGCTTGTTGGCCAGCAGCCACTCGATGTCGGCGCGCGGGGTGATGGCGCCGCTGGCGTTGCCGGGGTTGCACAGGTAGATCAGGCCGGCGGACGGGTCGGCCTTGGCCATCGCCTTGACGTCGTGCGCGCCATCGGCCCGCAGCGGCACCTTGCGTACCGGCACGCCGCGGGCGGTGGCGCTGTCGATGATCGGGTCGAAGCTCGGGTCGGCTACCACCAGCCCGGCACGTGCCGAGGTGAACAGGCTGCCGGCACGAAGCAGCGCGTCCCTGGAGCCGGGAAAGAACGCCAGATGATCGCCGGGCAGTTGCAGCTCGCCGGTCATCAGGTTGCGCAGGTCCTGCTCCATCTCGAACTGATAGCGGCCCGCACGTGCCAGCGAGCGCGTTGCCGCGTCCACTGCGGCGGGCGAGGGGCCGAGCGGATGCTCGTTGAGATTGAGAAACACCGCGCCCGCTGCCGGCGCCACGCCTGGCTTGGTTGGCGCAGCGGCACGCTTGCGGGCTGCCTCGGCTGCCGGTGCCAGTCCCAGTGCGGAGATCGCCACGCCAACGCTGGCAAGGCTGAGAAACGAACGGCGCGAAACGGGCAACGGCACGGTGAGCTCCAGGCGAGCAGGCAAAGAGGGCGCCACGCTAGCGGGTTTGTGCCTGTCTGCCTATCGGGAAATCGCTGCCGGGCTCGCTGTCGCGCGATTTGGTCGGTGGTCCGGCAGCACTTGCACACCGGCACGGCCCGTTAGAATGGGCGGCCCAGAGCCAGCCCAGCGATCGTATGACTGTCAGCCCGGATCCCGCTCAGCGCATCGACGCCCTGCGTCATCGTATCGAGGACGCCAACTACCGCTATCACGTGCTCGACGAGCCGCAGATGGCCGACGTCGACTACGACGGCCTGATGCGTGAACTGGAAGCCCTGGAGGCTGCGCACCCGGAGCTGGCCAGCGCCGATTCGCCGACCCAGCGCGTCGGCCACCTGGCCGCGTCGCGCTTTGCCGAGGTGCGGCATGCCCTGCCGATGCTGTCGTTGGGCAATGCCTTCAGCGACGAGGAAGTGACCGAGTTCGTACGGCGTATCAGCGAGCGGCTGGAGGTGAAGCAGCCGCTGTTCTCGGCCGAGCCCAAGCTCGATGGCCTGGCGATCAGCCTGCGCTACGAAAACGGCGAGTTCGTGCAGGGCGCAACGCGGGGCGACGGCGCCACCGGTGAGGATGTCAGCGCCAATCTGCGCACCGTCAAGGCGATTCCGCTGCGCCTGCGTGGTGAAGGCTGGCCGCAGGTACTGGAGGTGCGCGGCGAGGTGTACATGCCGCGCGCCGCCTTCGAGACCTACAACGCGCAGATGCGCCTGCAGGGCGGCAAGGTGCTGGCCAATCCGCGCAATGGCGCTGCAGGCTCGCTGCGTCAGCTGGATGCGCGCATCACTGCGCAGCGCCCGTTGAGTTTCTTTGCGTATGGCGTGGGCGAAGTGAGTGAAGGTGCGTTGCCGCAGACGCATTCGGCGATCCTGGCGCAGTTGCGTGCGTGGGGTTTCCCGGTCAGCGCCCTGGTCGAGGTGGTGCAGGGTAGCGACGGCCTGTTGGCGTACTACCAACGCATCGGTGAGGCGCGCGACGGCTTGCCCTTCGATATCGATGGCGTGGTCTACAAACTCGACGATCTGGCCGGGCAGCGCGAGATGGGCTTTGTCTCGCGCGCGCCGCGCTGGGCGATCGCGCACAAGTTCCCGGCGCAGGAGCAGTCCACCACGGTGGAGGCGATCGAGATCCAGATCGGCCGTACCGGTGCGGCCACGCCGGTGGCGCGGCTCAAGCCGGTGCATGTGGCCGGGGTCATCGTCACCAACGCCACGCTGCACAACGCCGACCAGATCGCGCGGCTGGATGTGCGCGTGGGCGATACGGTGATCGTGCGGCGTGCCGGCGATGTGATTCCCGAAGTGGCCGGCGTGGTTGCCGATCAACGGCCGCCCGGCACCCAGCCATGGCAGATGCCCACGCACTGCCCGGTCTGCGGGTCGGAGATCGTGCGCGAGGAAGGCGAGGCGGTGTGGCGCTGCTCCGGCGAGCTGACCTGCCCGGCGCAGCGCAAGGAAGCGTTCCGGCATTTCGTCTCGCGCCGCGCGATGGATGTCGATGGCCTGGGCGAAAAATTCATCGAGGTGCTGGTCGACAGCGGCGTGGTGCAGGGCGTGGCCGATCTGTATCTGCTCAACGTGGACCAGCTGCTGCAATTGCGCATGATCAGCACTGCCGAAAGCCCGCACGCGTTCCTGCGCGAGGCGCGCGAGCATCTGGCCAGCGGTGCGTACGGCCAGCTGGAAAACACCGTGGTCGGCATCGGTGTGGACCTGGCCGGCGAGCGCGAGGCGCCGCACACCTGGCAGGCGGATCTGTTGCGCGCCGGGCTGCCGGCGTTCGACTGGAACCGCAAGAAGATCGCCACCAAATGGGCGGAAAACCTGATCGAGGCGATCGAGCAATCGCGCGATACCACGCTGGAGCGTTTCCTGTTTGCGCTCGGCATCGAGCATGTCGGCGAGAGCACCGCCAAGGCCTTGTCGGCGTGGTTCGGCGATCTGGAGCTGATCCGCCATCTGCCGTGGCCGCTGTTCAAGCGCGTGCCCGACATCGGTGGCGAGGTGGCGCGCTCGCTCGGGCACTTCTTCGACCAGCCCGGCAATCAGCAGGCCATCGACGACCTGCTGCAACGTGGCGTGCGCATCGGCGATGCGCATCCGCCATCACCTAAACTGCGCGAGGCGCTGAGCTTTGCCAGCGTGCTGCAGGACATGGATATCCCCAAGGTGACGCCGGTGCGTGCGCAGCAGCTGGCTGCCGCGGTGGCCTCCTTCGATGCGCTGCGCAGCGCCGGGTCCGATGCCTTGTTGCAGGCCGGCGTTCCCGCGCCGGTGGTGGCGTCGCTGCTGCAATGGCTGGAGCGGCCGGAAAATGCGGCCTTGGCAAGCGCTGCGCAGCAGGCGATGGAAACGGTGCTGTCGCGTCTGCCCGACGCCGACGCGCTGCAAACCGGCCCGCTCGACGGCCAGACCGTGGTGATCACCGGGACCCTGGCCGCGCTCACCCGCGATGCGGCCAAGCAACGGCTGGAAGCGCTGGGTGCCAAGGTCGCCGGCAGCGTCTCCAAGAAAACCGCGTTTCTGGTGGCCGGCGAAGAGGCCGGGTCCAAGCTGGACAAGGCGCAGTCGTTGGGCGTGGAGATCTGGGACGAGGCGCGCTTGCTGGCCTTCCTCGGCGAGCACGGCCAGCAACCATGAGCGCGATGCAGGTCGATCTGGACGCGTTGCGGTTGCGCGCGCGGCTCAACGCGCTGATCCGCGCTTTCTTCGCCGAGCGCGACGTGCTGGAAGTGGAGACGCCGGTGCTGTCGGAGGCCGGCAACACCGAGCCGAATATCGAGAGCTTCAGCACGCGCTTCAGCGGCCATGTCGATGCCGGCGCGCCGGTGCGCTGGTTGCGCACCTCGCCGGAATATCCGCTCAAGCGGCTGCTGGCGGCCGGGGTGGGCGATTGCTACGAACTGGGGCGGGTGTTCCGCAATGGCGAGGCCGGCGGCCGCCACAATCCCGAGTTCAGCATGCTCGAGTGGTACCGGGTGGGTTGGGACGATCGCGCCCTGGCGCAGGAGACCGTTGAGTTGGTGCGCTGCGCGCTTGCGCTGGTCGGGCGCCAGGCGCAGGTGCAGGTGCTGAGTTATCGCACGCTGTTCGTGCAGGCGCTGGGCATCGACCCGCTAAGCGATTCGATCGAAACGCTGCGCGCACCGCTACACGACATCGCCATCGATCCGGATGGCCTGACCCGCGACGACTGGCTGGATCTGCTGATGACCCATCGCCTCCAGCCGGGCTTTGCCAGCGACACGCTGACCGTGGTGCACGACTGGCCCGCCAGCCAGTGCGCATTGGCGCGCATCCGCCCCGACGAGCCGCCGGTGGCCGAGCGCTTCGAGCTGTATCTGGGCGCCTACGAGGTCGCCAACGGGTACCACGAGCTCAACGATGCGCAGGAGCAGCGGGCGCGTTTCATGCGCGATAACGCGGTGCGTGCGGCGCGCGGATTGCCGCAGCTGCCGGTGGATGAGCGGCTGCTGGCGGTGTTGTCGCAACTGCCCGATTGCGCGGGGGTGGCGGTCGGTGTGGACCGGCTGTTGATGGCCATGCGTGGCACCACGCAGATTGCCGATGTGCTGGCCTTCGCCTTCGCCCGCGCCTGACCCACGGCGGTACCCAGTGTCTGCGCGGCACCGGGCGCGCGCCCGTTGCCATCCCGCTGTCATCGCCACCGTATTGCTATCTTCACATCGATGATGCTCTCATCGTGGCGTCCACGGGGGCGCGGCGCAGAGTGTGTTTGGGTGAGGATTGTCGGCATGAAGTGGCTGATCAGCTTATGCGGTTTGTGGTGCTTGCCGCTGCTGATGCTGGCCGATGCGCGTGCAGCGGATCGCGCCGCCGGCGTGGTGCGCTGCGAGTCCAAGGACATGGCGCGCGTGCATTGTGCGATGGATACCGAGCACGGCGTCCAGCTGGTACGCCAGCTGTCCGAGACCAGTTGCATCCGTGGCAGCGAGTGGGACATCGAACGCGGTGGCGTCTGGGTCGAACAGGGCTGCCGTGCGGAGTTTGCGACCGCACGGGCGCTGAGCGCTCCGCAGATGCGCCGCGTGGTGCGCTGCGATTCCAACGGCGGCAAGGTGGTATGCCCGGTGGTGCTGCGTGGTGCGCCGGTGCGCCTGCTGCGCCAGCGCTCGGTGTGGCCGTGCAAGGAAGGCCGCAGCTGGGGTGCGCGCCGTAACGAAATCTGGGTCTCGCGCGGCTGCGATGGCGAATTCGAGGTCGCTGCCGAGGACGGTTCCGGGTTCGTGGCCATGCCACGCATGGTGACCTGCGAATCGAAGAAGGGCGCACGCCGCACCTGCGGGATCTCGGTGGAGCGCCAGGTGCGGGTAGGCCGGCAGATCTCCAAGAAGGAATGCGTGGAAGGCCAGACCTGGGGCTGGAGCCGCGACGGCGTGTGGGTCAACGACGGCTGCCGCGCCGAGTTCATCGTCGACTGATGGACTGACGAAGCCGCTGCTCTCCATCGCATAGGTGGCGTAACCAGCGCCGTGGCCCCCGTCAGCACGCGACCAGGTTGGTGAGGGTGTCTAGCCCTTGACCAGCTCTGCTTGGAACATCCAGACCACGCTGAAGCCCAAGCTCCCAGTTGTCTTGAGATGTGATTGAACGGGGTGCGGATGCGTCGGGTGTGGAGCGGGCGATCTGCGGCTTGGCCGCGGGGCCCTTGCCCGCCCACCATCGCGGGACACGCCGCAAGTACGTCCCTGTAGGCTCTTACGCGGCATCCATGCCGCGTAAGATCCCGCGACGGTAGGCGGGCAAGGACCTGTCGGGATGGTCGGTGTGCATGGTGCAAGCTGGGTATGACGTGCGCTGGTTGGAGCACTGTGCGTCGGCCAGCTTCTCTTTGCCTTGCCATTGCAAGCCCGGCAACTGAAAGGCGTTCAACACGCCACCCGCCAACTTCTCATCCGCCTCGCGCAGGCTGCGCAACGGGCTTCCAAGAAGCGGCAGGCCAACGTTCTGGCGCGGTGCGGGCACCGCGCACTCGACCAGTTCGGTTTGCGGCATCGCCGGCGGGCCGAGCGATGCGGCCACTGACTGGGCTGCCCGCGCGCCTTACAATGTCCGGATGAACGACAGCGCCCATATCGATTACGCCCGCTACGACCATATCCGCCCGCTGCTGTGGACGGGCGATGCCCTGGAACTGCTCGACCAGCGCAAGCTGCCCTTCGTGGTCGAGCATGTACGTTGCGACACCAGCGATGCCGTGGCCGAGGCGATCCATTCGCTGGCCGTGCGCGGCGCGCCGGCGATCGGCATTGCGGCCGGGTGGGGCGTGGTGCTGGCGGCGCGCGACATCGTTGCCGATGACGGCAGTGCGGCCCTGCAGAAGCTCGAACCGGCGCTGTTGCGGCTCAATGCCGCGCGTCCGACCGCGGTCAACCTGGCCTGGGCGCTGATGCGCATGCGTCGCGTGCTGGGCGCTGCCGGCGCCGACTGGCGCGAGGTGATCGCGCGCGAGGCGCAGGCCATCGCCGACGAAGACCTGGCGGCCAACCGGCATATGGGCGCGCTCGGTGCGTCGTTGATCGAGACCGGCAGCGGCGTGTTGACCCATTGCAATACCGGTTCGCTGGCCACCGCCGGCTTCGGTACCGCGCTGGGCGTGATCCGTGCCGGCATGGCGCAGCAGCGCATCGCCAAGGTGTTTGCCGGCGAGACCCGGCCGTGGCTGCAGGGCGCGCGCCTGACCGTGTGGGAGCTGCAGCAGGACGGCATCGACGCGACCCTGATCGCCGATTCGGCCGCCGCGCATCTGATGAAGTCCGGGCTGGTGCAGTGGGTCATCGTCGGCGCCGATCGCATCTGCGCCAACGGCGATACCGCCAACAAAATCGGCACCTATCAGCTGGCGATCGCCGCGCGCCACCACGGCGTCAAGTTCATGGTGGTGGCACCGTCGTCCACGGTGGACATGGACACCGCCAGTGGCGATCAGATCGAGATCGAGCAGCGCGATCCGGGCGAATTGTTCGGGGTCGGCGGCGTGCGCACGGTGGCCGATGGCATCAATGCCTGGAATCCGGTGTTCGATGTCACCCCCGGCAGCCTGATCGATGCGATCGTCACCGAACGCGGGGTGATCGCGCAGCCGGACCTGGCGCGCATGCAGGCGGCGTTCGGCGGCTGAGGCCAGTGCGGCGCACTATCGCCGCATCGTCCCGTCAAAATCCTGCAAGTGCTTGTTTCTGGCCGGTAAACCGGCGGCATCGTGGTGCCCCTTCGTGATACAATCCGGGGCTTGAATCGATCGGCGGGAGCGTGGGGTCGGCAGCCTGTTGTCAGGGCGCCCCCGACGCGGCTTTCCGGCTCGCCCGCCACCTCACTTACGGAACCCGAATGGCAGAAACCGCCAAGGAAATCATCCAGGTCAATCTGGAAGACGAGATGCGCAAGAGCTATCTCGATTACGCGATGAGCGTGATCGTGGGCCGCGCACTCCCCGATGCCCGTGATGGCCTCAAACCCGTGCACCGCCGCGTCCTGTACGCCATGCACGAGCTGGGCGCACACAGCAACAAGGCCTACTTCAAGTCGGCGCGTATCGTCGGCGACGTCATCGGTAAATACCACCCGCACGGCGACCAGTCGGTGTACGACACGCTGGTGCGCATGGCGCAGCCGTTCTCGCTGCGCTACATGATGGTGGACGGCCAGGGTAACTTCGGTTCGGTCGATGGCGACTCCGCCGCGGCGATGCGTTACACCGAGTCGCGCATGTCGCGGCTGGCGCATGAGCTGATGGCCGACATCGACAAGGAAACCGTCGATTTCCAGCCCAATTACGACGAAAAGGAACAGGAACCGACGGTCATGCCGACCCGGTTCCCGAGCCTGCTGGTCAACGGCTCGGCCGGTATCGCGGTGGGCATGGCCACCAATATCCCGCCGCACAATCTGACCGAGGCGATCAACGCCTGCATCGCCTTGATCGACACGCCTGAGCTGGATGTCGAAGGCCTGATGGAATACATCCCCGGCCCGGATTTCCCCACCGCCGGCATCATCAATGGCACCGCCGGCATCGCTGCCGGTTACCGCACCGGCCGTGGCCGCGTGCGCATGCGCGCCAAGGCCGATGTGGAAGTGGCCGACAACGGCCGTGAAGCGATCATCGTCACCGAGATTCCGTATCAGGTGAACAAGGCGCGGCTGATCGAGAAGATCGCCGAGCTGGTCAAGGAAAAGAAGCTCGAAGGCATCAGCGAGCTGCGCGACGAGTCCGACAAGGACGGCATGCGCATCTACATCGAGGTCAAGCGCGGCGAGTCGGCCGAGGTTGTGCTCAACAACCTGTATCAGCAGACCCAGATGGAGTCGGTGTTCGGCATCAACATGGTCGCGCTGATCGACGGCCGCCCGCAGTTGATGAACCTCAAGCAGATGCTGCAGGCGTTCATCCGCCACCGCCGCGAAGTGGTCACCCGCCGCACCATCTTTGAACTGCGCAAGGCGCGTGCGCGTGCGCACGTGCTGGAAGGCCTGACCGTCGCGTTGGCCAACATCGACGAGATGATCGAGCTGATCAAGACCTCGGCCAACCCGCAGGAAGCGCGCGAGCGCATGCTGGCCAAGACCTGGGAACCGGGTCTGGTCGGTGCGCTGCTGGGCGCCGCCGGTGCCGAAGCCTCCAAGCCGGAAGATCTGGCCCCGGGCGTGGGCCTGGCCAACGGCTTCTATCAGCTCAGTGAAGTGCAGGCCTCGCAGATCCTGGAAATGCGCCTGCATCGCCTGACCGGGTTGGAGCAGGAAAAGCTGACCGACGAGTACAAGCAGTTGCTCGAGGTCATCCAGGGCCTGATCCGCATCCTGGAAAACCCGGACGTGCTGCTGCAGGTGATCCGCGACGAGCTGATCAACATCCGCGAGGAGTACGGCGACGAACGCCGCACCGAGATCCGTCACAGCGAAGAAGATCTGGACATCCTGGACCTGATTTCGCCGGAAGACGTGGTGGTGACGCTCTCGCATGCCGGCTATGCCAAGCGCCAGCCGGTGAGCGCGTATCGTGCGCAGCGCCGTGGTGGCCGTGGCCGGTCGGCGGCGGCGACCAAGGAAGAGGATTTCATCGACCAGCTGTGGCTAGTCAATACGCACGACACGCTGCTGACCTTCACCAGCAGCGGCAAGGTGTTCTGGCTGCCGGTGTACCAGTTGCCGGAGGCCGGCTCCAATGCGCGTGGCCGTCCGATCATCAACTGGATTCCGCTGGAACCCGGCGAGCGTGTGCAGGCGGTGCTGCCGGTGCGCGAATACGCCGACAATCGCTATGTGTTCTTTGCCACGCGCAACGGCACGGTCAAGAAGACCCCGCTGAGCGAATTCGCGTTCCGGCTGGCACGCGGCAAGATCGCGATCAACCTCGATGAGGGCGATGCGCTGGTCGGTGTGGCCTTGACCGATGGCGATCGCGACGTGTTGTTGTTCGCCTCCAACGGCAAGACCGTGCGCTTTGGCGAATCCACCGTGCGTTCGATGGGCCGTACCGCCACCGGCGTGCGCGGCATCCGTCTGACCAAGGGCGAAGAGGTGGTCAGCCTGATCGTGGCCGAGCGTGCCGGCGGCATCGAAGGCGATGTCGAGGACGAGGGTGTCGAGGACGTGGTGGAGAGCATGGACGGTGTCGAGGCGGAAGTGATCGACGTCGCCGAGAGCGACGACATGGCCTACATCCTCACCGCCACCGAGAACGGCTACGGCAAGCGCACCCCGCTGACCGAGTACCCGCGCAAGGGCCGCGGTACGCAGGGCGTGATCGGCATCCAGACCACCGAGCGCAACGGCAAGCTGGTGCGTGCGGTGCTGCTGGGCGCCACCGACGAAGTGCTGCTGATTTCCGATGGCGGTACGCTGGTGCGCACCCGCGGTTCGGAGATCTCGCGCGTGGGTCGCAATACCCAGGGCGTGACCTTGATCCGCTTGTCCAAGGGCGAAAAGCTGCAGGCGGTCGAACGCCTGGATGCCTCGCTGGATGAGGCCGAGGACGTGCTGGACGATGCAGCGGTTGCACCGGCAGCAAGTGCAGGCGACCTGCCACCGACCGAAGCGTGATCGCACCTGGCGAGCAACGCAGCTGAAGAAAAACGCCGGCGCACAGCCGGCGTTTTTTATTGCACGCGGTGACATCTGCAACGCAGTGTTTTTCGACGGCGTTCGCAAAGAACGCGGTTTTTTCACCGCGGCGGGTCGAAGGTTGTGGGCGGTGCGGCGGCGTTGCGTCGCCGCAGATCGAAGAGGAACAACTGATGACGACATTGCATCGTCCTTCCCGTCGCGGCCACTGGGCGCTGGCGACGTTGGGAGGCGTGATTGGAGTGCTGGGCGCCGTGCTGCTGGCAGGCGGCGTGAGGCTGGCCGCGCTGGGCGGCTCCTGGTATTACGCGCCTGCGGGCGCGGCCTTGCTGATCGCCGGCGTATTGCTGTTTCGCGGTCGCAATGCGGGCGCGTGGTGGTTTGCCGCAGTGGTGGCGGCAACGTTGCCGTGGACGTGGTGGGAATCGGGCAGCGACTACTGGCGTTGGGTACCGCGGCTGGGCTTGATCGTCGGCTTGGCATTCGTGCTGGCGCTGCTGCTGCCGAAGCTGGAGCGCCCGGTGTCGCGTGCGGTGTCGCGCAGCGTGGCCGGCGTTCTGGCGGCGGTGTTCGTGGTGGCCTTCGCGCTCGCCTTCGTGCCGTTTGGGGTGACCGAGGCCGATGGCGCGCTGGCACACGCCGCCGGCATGGCCGCGGGCCTGGTCAAGCGCAGCGCGTCTGCAGCGCCGGCCGCCGCCGACGGGCAGCCGGGCAATGCGCCTGCCGACGACGACTGGGCCGCGTATGGACGCAGCCAGGCCGGGCAGCGCTATTCGCCGTTGCAGCAGATCAACCGCGACAACGTTGCGCAATTGAAGCAGGCCTGGGTCTTCCACACCGGCGACCTGCCGAGTAAGCGCTGGGGTGCGGAAACCACGCCGCTGAAGGTGGGCGACAGCCTGTATCTGTGTACTGCGCGCAATCAGGTGATCGCGCTGGATGCCGCCAGTGGCAAGGAGCGTTGGCGTTACGATCCCAAGGTCAAGGACGAGGCGATTCCGTATACGGCCGCCTGCCGCGGTGTGTCGTACTACCAGGTGCCGGTGGCAGCCAACGACGCCGCCGCAGCAGTGGCAGCGGAGGGGGCGCCGCTGTGCCGCACGCGCATCATCGAAGGCACGCTGGATGGCCGCCTGATCGCGCTGGATGCGCGTAGCGGCAAGCCGTGCACGGATTTCGGCAACAACGGCCAGGTCGACATCACCGTCGGCATGGGGCAGACGCCGCCGGGCTATGTGTCGATCAATTCGCCGCCCGCCATCGTGCGCGGGGTGGTGGTCACCGGCCATCAGGTGCTGGACGGGCAGAAGCGTTACGAGCCGTCCGGTGTGATCGAGGGCTTCGATGCGGTGACCGGCCAATTGCGCTGGGCCTGGGACATGACCCATCCGGACTGGAACGGCGCACCGCCGCCGGGCCAGACCTGGACGCGTGGCACGCCGAACATGTGGACCACCGCCGCGGCCGACGAACAGCTGGGCTATGTGTATCTGCCGATGGGCAACTCCACCGCCGATTACTGGAGCAGCTCGCGCACGCCGCAGGAGAATCGCTACGCGACCTCGCTGGTGGCGCTGGATGTCACCACCGGCAAGCCGGTGTGGAATTTCCAGACCACGCATATCGATGCGTGGGATTACGACCTGGGCTCGCAGCCGAGCCTGATCGACTTCCCCAAGGGCGGCGTCAACGTGCCGGCAGTGTTGTTGCCGAGCAAGCAGGGCGAGTTGTACGTGCTGGATCGGCGTACCGGCAAGCCGCTGGTGGGCGTGGAAGAACGCGCAGTGCCGGGCGGTGGCGTGGAGCCGCAGATGCGTGCCAAGACGCAGCCATTTTCGCTCTACCACACGCTGCGCAAGCCGGATCTGACCGAGCGCGACATGTGGGGGATGACGCCGATCGATCAGCTGGTGTGCCGTATCCAGTTCCGCAAGGCCAGCTACAAGGGCATCTACACGCCGCCGGAAGCCGACCGTCATTCGATTGAATATCCCGGCTACAACGGCGGTTCGGATTGGGGCAGCGTGTCGGTGGATCCGCAGCGCGGCGTGATCGTGGCCAACTACAACGACATGCCCAACTACAACCTGCTGGTGCCGCGCGCCAAGGCCGACAAACTGGGCTGGGCACCGCGCGATGAAGTGCGCGGCGATGCTGGTGGCGCGGAGGGTGCGGGCGATCCACAGGCCGGCACGCCGTACGCGATCAACGTCAACGCCGGCTGGCGCCTGCCGTTCACCAAGCTGCTGTGCAAGCAGCCGCCGTATGGCGGCATCCGTGCGATCGATCTGGCCAGCGGCAAGACCCTTTGGGACCGTCCGTTCGGCAGCGCACGCGGCAATGGTCCGTTCGGCATCCGCTCAGGTCTGCCGATCGAGATCGGCACGCCCAACAATGGCGGTTCGGTGGTGACGGCCAGTGGCTTGATCTTCATTGCCGCAGCCACCGACGACCTGATCCGCGCCATCGATCTGTCCACCGGCAAGGAGCTGTGGCATGCCAAGCTGCCGGCCGGCGGCCAGGCCAACCCGATGGTCTACGCCTACAACGGCCGCGAGTATCTGGTGATCATGGCCGGCGGCCACCACTTCATGGAAACGCCCGCAGGCGATGCCGTGGTGGCCTACGCGCTGCCGCAGCAGGCACCATGACGCAGGCAGGGACCAAGGCCGCCAACCAAGGCAAGCCGGCCATTCCCGAGGCCTGAAACGAAAAAGCGCACCGCAAGCGGTGCGCTTTTTTCATGGGCAATCGCATCACGGCAGTCGGCAAACAACCTGCATCGGGAAGTGGTCAAACAGCATGCATCTACCTGTTGACCCAACAGAACCCCGCACCGACGCTCTTACGATTCCCGATTCCCGATTCCCGATTCCCGATTCCCCACTCACCCAACATTAGCCGCAACCGCATCCTCCATCACCGCATCGCGCACATCCTGCGCCAGCGTCGCCTTGACGATGATCGAGCGGATGGCATCGGTGGCATCCGACAGCGGCACATCGCTGCTCAGCCGCTGGAAGGTGTCGCGGCTGTTGTAGCCGGACCCGTCCTTCAGATAGTGGTCGTACATTGACAGCAGGTCCTGGCAGGCGGTGATCAGCGCCGCGACGTTGCCGCGCAACAGGGCATAGCCGATCTGGTCGAAGCTGTGCAGGCAATCGGCCAGCCAATGCAGGTCGTAACGGGCGGTGGCCGGTTCCGGCGCGGTGTGGCCGCGGCTGTAGGCGCTGTAGCGGCGCAGGCTGCGTGCCACCCGTGCGACGTGCGCGAACAACGTGCCGATCTCGTTGGCGATATCCAGCCGCTGCACCATCACCATCGGAATCACCTGGCTGTCGGCAGCCGGCGCCTGTTCGGCGGCCGTCTGTTCCTGCTGCTCCAGCGATTGCTTGAGGACGGTGTAGCTGCGCTGCAGCGATTCCAGCTCCAGCACGCTGGCGGCCGCACGCGCCTTCGCCTGCGAGAGCGCGGCCTGGTAGCGGGCAAGGCTGTCCTGGGTGCTGGCGAGCTGGCCGGATTCGGCGCGCAGCTGCCGGCCACGCACGAACGCCAGCACGGTGGCAATCAGCGCCCAGAGCGCGAATGCAGGCACCAGGTAGATCAAGATGCCCATGGAGATCCCTCGAAACGTTGCATACCTTGTCGGCCCGCACGCAGCGGACTTGAGGGCAATCGTCGAGAATGTGATGGGCAACGATTTCCTCGCTTGCAACCCGAAGCAGGAAAGCTCTCGCGCCCCCTGACCAAAGGCACGTGGCGGGCGGTATCCCGGCATGCTCGAATCAGCGCACCCGCCAGCCCGGAGCCTTGCATGCGCAGATGGATCGATCGCTGGCCGCCAACGCTGCGGCGCGTCCGCTCAGCCGGACTGATCTGGGTCGTGATGTGTGCCACCGTGCAGGCCGCGCCGGCCATGCCGTTATCGGCGCCCGTGCAGGTGGATTACAGCGAGGCCACGGACCTGTTCAACCTGTTGGATAACCTGTCGGACTGGTTGCCCAGCTATACGGCGCCCGTCTATCGCAGCTATTTCGAAACCCATGGCGGGCTGGACCCGGCCGATCGTGCAGCGCTTGTGGCCTACGCAGATTTCCGTCGGCGCACCTCGGGGCTGGCAAAGGACGACGATCTGGAGGTACTCGACCGTGTGTTTGCGCCAGATGCCACCCGTGAGGTGGATCCTTTTTCCCGGCATTTCCTCGGGAATGCGGGATTCGAGGCCTCAGCGGACGCCGCCATTGCCGAGCAGTCGGTAGACGATCAGGCGATGTTGCGCGCGTATTTTGCCCGCTTCGTTCCGCGTGCCAGGCGCGTGGTCGCCGTTGCACCGCGTTTCGCGCAACAGGCACGCGAGCTGGGCGAGGAACTGTCCAAGCCCGCTGTTTCGCGGTTGGCAGCGCAGATGCGGGCGTTCTTTGCGGTGCCGGAGCCTGCGGTGTTCCAGGCAAGATTCGTCTGGTGGCCGGAGCCGGACACCACCCAGGCCAAGGTGCGCGGACGCACCATGCTGCTGTATTCACAGCATGATGCGCGTACCGGCACCGCCTCGATGGACTGGGCGCCGATCGTGTTGCATGAATTGAGTCACTACCTGTCTGCGGGGCAGCCCTCGGCGCGCAAACGCATGCTCGCTGCCAACTTCGTGCGGCTGTGTCCGGGTGCGGCCACCTTGCGTAACCCGCTCAACGCGCTGGAAGAGCCGTTGGCGATCTACTGGGGACAGTATCGCTTCGAGCAGGCGGTGCGCGGGCGTTCGCTGCCGCCGTCGTCGCAGTGGTATATCCAGGCGGACGCCGATCGCGCGGCGAAGGCGATCGCAGCCGCCTATCCCGCAAGCGGGGCGGCACCGGTGCTCGATGACAGCGCATTGCTGGCCGCTGCTGCATCGGCCTGCAAGTAGACCGTAATGGAGCTGGAAGCCGCCGGAAGAACGCAGCGGATCGTCGTCGCCTGCTGCGGATGGTGCGCTCACAACCGGTGATCTCCGCGTGCTGCATGCCGACCACATACGGCGTGCACGCGGTCGGCGAAACAGCCGGGGCCGAGAATCCTCAGCCGAGAATGCCCGGCAAATCCAGGCCTTTTTGCTTCGCGCAGTCGGTGGCGATGGCGTAGCCGGCATCGGCGTGGCGCATCACGCCGGTGGCCGGGTCGTTCCAGAGCACGCGCTCCAGGCGTCTGTCGGCTGCCTCGCTGCCGTCGCAGACGATGACCATGCCGGCGTGCTGCGAGAAGCCCATGCCGACGCCGCCGCCGTGATGCAGCGACACCCAGGTCGCGCCGGACGCGGTGTTGAGCAAGGCGTTGAGCAGCGGCCAGTCGGAGACCGCATCCGAGCCGTCGGCCATGGCTTCGGTTTCGCGGTTGGGCGAGGCGACGCTGCCCGAATCCAGATGATCGCGGCCGATCACCACCGGCGCCTTCAATTCACCGCTGCGCACCATCGCATTGAAGGCCAGACCGAGCCGATGGCGGTCGCCCAGGCCGACCCAGCAGATCCGCGCAGGCAGGCCCTGGAAGGCGATCTTTTCGGCAGCCATGTCCAGCCAGCGGTGCAGATGCGCATCGTCGGGAATGAGCTCCTTGACCTTGGCATCGGTCTTGGCGATGTCATCCGGATCGCCACTGAGCGCGACCCAGCGGAACGGGCCGATACCGCGGCAGAACAGTGGCCGGATATAGGCGGGCACGAAGCCGGGGAAGTCGAACGCGTTGTCGACGCCTGCTTCCAGCGCCATCTGGCGCAGGTTGTTGCCGTAATCGACGGTGGGCACGCCGAGTGCGTGGAAGGTGAGCATGGCGCGGATGTGGTTGGCCATCGAGTCGCGCGCGGCCGCTTCCACCTCCTTCGGTGCGCTCACGCGTTTCGCGTCCCATTCCTCCACCGTCCAGCCCTGCGGCAGGTAGCCGTTGATCGGGTCGTGCGCGGAGGTCTGGTCGGTCAGCAGGTCCGGTTTGACTCCACGTAGCAGCAGTTCGTCCAGCACGTCTGCGACATTGCCGAGCAGGCCGACCGACAGCGGCTTCTTCGCCGTGCACGATTCCTCGATCAGGCGCAGCGCTTCGTCCAGGTCATCGGTCCAGGTGTCCAGATAGCCGGTGCGCAGGCGCATGTCGATGCTGGAACGGCGGCACTCCACCGCCAGGCACGAGGCGCCGGCCATTACCGCGGCCAGCGGCTGCGCGCCGCCCATGCCGCCCAGGCCACCGGTGAACAGCCACTTGCCGGCCAGGCTGCCGCCGTAATGCTGGCGGCCCATTTCCACGAAGGTTTCGTAGGTGCCTTGCACGATGCCCTGCGCGCCGATGTAGATCCAGCTGCCGGCGGTCATCTGGCCGTACATCGCCAGACCCTTGCGATCGAGTTTGTTGAAATGCTCCCAGCTTGCCCAGCGCGGCACCAGGTTGGAGTTGGCGATCAGCACGCGCGGCGCATCGGCATGCGTGCGGAACACCCCGACCGGCTTGCCGGACTGCACCAGCAGGGTCTGGTCGTCGTCCAGGCGGGTCAGCGCGGCGACGATCGCATCGAAGGATTCCCAGTCGCGCGCGGCGCGGCCGATCCCGCCATAGACCACCAGTTCCTGCGGGCGCTCGGCCACGTCCGGGTCCAGGTTGTTCATCAGCATGCGCAGCGGCGCTTCGGTGAGCCAGCTTTTTGCGGTGAGCGTGGTGCCGGTGGCGGCGCGGATGACGCGGGTTGCATCGTGACGGGTCATGCCGGTTTCCTTGCAATCAACGGTGCGCCGCAGGCGGCGTGGTGGCGGAGGAGTGAGCGGTGGTATTGGCAAACTGCAGGCAGGCCAGCAGCACGTGGCGCAGCACCGCGCGTAGTGCGACCGCATGCGCGGGGAGCCAGGGCGTGGGCCAGTTCTGCGGGGTGATGGTGTCCGGCTCGCGCATATAGCCGCGGCACGCCAGCTCCATCTGCAGCGTATGCACGCCATGCCCGGGCTGCGCGTAATGGCGGGTGATCCAGCCGCCCTTGAAGCGCCCGTTGCGCACGGTGCTCGAGCCGCTGCTGCGGCACAGCTGCTCCACGGCATCGGCCAGGGCCGGATCGCAACTGCGGTCGTCGTTGCTGCCGATGTTGAACTGCGGCAGCTCGCCATCGAACAGATGCGGAATATGCGAGCGGATCGAATGCGCGTCGTAGACCACGATGCTGGCGTGCTGCGTGCGCAGGCGCGCGATCTCGGCAGCGAGCGCAGCGTGATAGGGGTCGAACCACTGCGTGCGGCGCCAGGCGATCTGCGCTTGGTCGGGTTCGGCGCCGTCGGCATACAGCGGCTGGTTGTCGAAGGTGGTCAGCGGGCACAGGCCGGTGGTGTTCTGGCCCGGGTACAGGGACGCTCCGCTGGGATCGCGGTTGACGTCAATCACCGAGCGCGAGATCGCGGTGCGCACGGTGGTGGCGCCGAGGGATTGCGCGAAGTCGTACAGCTGATGCACCCACCAATCGGCATCGCGGCGTGCCAGCCAGGGCGAGACGAACTGGTCGACCATCTCCTCGGGCAGCTCGGTGCCGGTATGCGGGAAGCTGAGGATCAGCGGCGCATCGCCGCGGTGGATCTCGAGCCAGGGCAGGGCGCTCATCGCGGTGCGCCTTGTGCTGGTGCGATCGTCAAGGCGCGACGATGTCGCGCCTGCGTCCGGCCGGCGCGCACCACGGCCTGACGCGCAAGCAGTCCGCGCGCGCGTATCGGCCGCAGTGCATGGTGGTCGCGCAGATGCGCGCTCGGCAGTGATGCGAGACCTTGCACGCGCGGACACCACGCTGCCGAGCTCATTCCAGCGGCTGCGAGGTGGCGCGTCATGCGTGCTGCTCCACGCCTGGCAAGGCGATGGCGACCGCCTGCGCGAGCGCGCCCGAACGCACCAACGCACTGGCCGCCAGCATGTCGGGATGGAAATAGCGGTCGTCCTGCAGGGTCGGTACCTGCGCGCGCAGCAGGGCGCGCGCGGCTTCCAGCGCGGCGCTGGAGCGCAGCGGCGCATGGAAGTCGCAGCCTTGCACGGCCGCCAGCAATTCGATGCCGATCACGTGCGCGGCGTTCTCGGCCATCGCCAGCAGACGCCGCGCGCCATGCGCGGCCATCGACACATGATCTTCCTGATTGGCCGAGGTCGGGATCGAATCGACACTGGCCGGATACGCACGCTGCTTGTTTTCCGACACCAGGGCCGCAGCGGTGACCTGCGGAATCATGAAGCCGGAATTCAGGCCCGGGCGCGGGGTGAGGAACGCCGGCAGGCCCGACAAGGCCGGGTCGACCAGCATCGCGGTGCGGCGTTCGCTGATCGAGCCGATTTCGCAGACCGCCATCGCCAGCATGTCGGCTGCGAAGGCCACCGGCTCGGCGTGGAAGTTGCCGCCGGACAACGCCTCGCCGGTATCGCTGAACACCAGCGGGTTATCCGAGACACCATTGGCCTCGATCTCCAGCGTGCGTGCGGCCTGACGCATGATGTCCAGCGCCGCGCCCATCACCTGCGGCTGGCAGCGCAGGCAGTACGGATCCTGCACGCGCACATCGCCGAGCCGGTGCGATTCGCGGATGCTCGAATCGGCCATCAGCGCGCGCAGCGCGGCAGCGGTGGCGATCTGCCCCGGCTGGCCACGCAAGGCATGGATGCGCGCATCGAACGGCGTGTCCGAGCCCTTGGCCGCTTCCACCGACAGCGCGCCGGTGACCAACGCGGCCTGCAACACGGTTTCGATCTCGAACAGGCCGGCCAAGGCGCAGGCGGTGGAGAACTGGGTGCCGTTGAGCAGCGCCAGGCCTTCCTTGGCGCCCAGCACGCGCGGCTGCAGCTGCGCTTGCGCCAGAGCGTCGGCGGCAGGCAGGCGTTGCCCGCCGACGAAGGCTTCGCCGACGCCGATCATCACCGCAGCCAGGTGCGACAGCGGTGCCAGATCGCCGGAGGCACCGACCGAGCCCTGGCACGGCACCACCGGCGTGATGCCCAGGCGCAGCATCGCGTCCAGCAATGCCAGCGTCTGCGGCTGTACCCCGGAAGCACCCTGGGCCAGGCTGGTGAGCTTGAGCGCCATCATCAGCCGCACCACCGGCACCGGCGTGGGCTCGCCGACGCCGGCGGCGTGCGAGAGCACGATATTGCGCTGCAGGGTCTGCAGGTCCTCGCGCTCGATGCGCACGCTGGCCAGCTTGCCGAAGCCGGTATTGACGCCATACACCGGCTCGCCGCGCGCCACGATGGCCTCCACCGTCTGCGCGCTGCGCAGCACCGCGGCCGCGCAGGCGTCGCCCAGCACGACGTCGGCGCCGCGATACAGCGCACGCCACTGCGCCAGCGTGACCTGGCCGGGCTGCAAGACAATAGAAGCACTCATGATGACTCCGGATTCAGCAGGAATGCCCGCGCCAGACGCGGGCATGAAGAGGGTTGAAGCCCATGCGGTAGACCAGGTCGGCCGGCGCATCGATGTCCCAGATCGCCAGGTCGCAGTGCAGGCCGGCGCGCAGCCGGCCCAGTCGCTCGCCGCGCCCGAGTGCGCGTGCGGCTTCGCGGGTGAACCCGGCGATGCATTCGTCCACGGTCATGCGGAACAGCGTGGCGGCCATGTTCATCGCCAGCAGCGGGCTGGTCAGCGGCGAGGTGCCCGGGTTGCAGTCGGTGGCCAAGGCCAGCGGCACGCCGGCGGCGCGCAACGCCGCGATCGGCGGCAGCTGGGTGTCGCGGGTGAAATAGAACGCGCCCGGCAACAGCACCGCGACGGTGCCGGCGCCGGCCATCGCCGCAATGCCGGCGTCATCCAGGTATTCGATGTGATCGGCCGACAACGCGCCATGGCGTGCGGCCAGTTGCGCGCCATGCTGATTGCTCAGTTGCTCGGCATGGATCTTGATGTCCAGGCCATGTGCCTGCGCGGCACGGAAGACCTGTTCGGCCTGCGCGGGCGAGAACGCCAGATGCTCGCAGAACACGTCCACCGCCTCGGCAAGCCCTTGCGCGGCGATCGCCGGAATCATCTGCGTGCAGACGGCGTCGATATAGGTCTGCGCATCGCCGCCCGGCGGCACCGCATGCGCACCGAGGAAGGTCGGCACCACTTCGACCTTGCGCAGTGCCGCGAGCTGGCGTGCCACGCGCAGCTGCTTGGTTTCGTCCTCCAGCGTCAGCCCGTAGCCGGATTTGATTTCCAGCGTGGTCACGCCTTCGGCGAGCATGGCGTCCAGGCGCGGCAGGCTGGCGGCCAGCAGCGCTGCGTCGTCGGCGGCGCGGGTGGCGCGCACCGTGGCCACGATGCCGCCGCCGGCTGCGGCAATCTCGGCATAACTGGCACCGCGCAGGCGTTGCTCGAATTCGTTGGCGCGATTGCCTGCATACACCAGATGGGTATGGCAATCGATCAGGCCGGGGCTGATCCAGCGGCGCCGGCAATCGTGCGCAACGTCCGCTTTTAGCGCCGGGGCCTGCGCGGCCGGGCCGGCGTAGGTGATGCGGCCGTCCTGGCAGGCCAGAACGCCATCGTCCACGATGCCCAGGCCACCATCGGCTGCGTCCAGGGTCATCAGCTGTGCGTTGTGCCAGAGGACGTCGCAATGCATGGCGCAGGCTCGTGGTGTCTGATATGTATATACAATAGAACCGGCAATCAAGGGTGTCCAGTGGCAGACCAACAGGTGCAGGCGTTGTGGGCAGCGCGGGCTTTCCTGCCCGATGGCTGGGCGGGCGACGTGCGGATCACGCTGGCCCAGGGGCGCATCGCCTCGGTGCAGCCCGGCACCGCACCCGCTGCCGGCGACAGCCGGGTCGAGCGGCTGCTGCCCGGGCTGGGCAACCTGCATAGCCACGCATTCCAGCGCGGTATGGCCGGGCTGACCGAAGTGGGCGGGCGCAGCGGCGACAGTTTCTGGAGCTGGCGCGAGTTGATGTACCGCTTCGTCGACCGGCTCGATCCGGACAGCCTGCAGGCGATCGCCGAACAGGCCTATGTGGAGATGCTCGAAAGCGGCTTCACCCGCGTCGGCGAATTCCATTACCTGCACCACAGCCCCGGCGGCGCGGCGTATGCGCAGGCCGGCGAAATGTCCGGGCGCATCGCTGCTGCCGCCGCCAACACCGGCATCGGGCTGACGCTGTTGCCGGTGTTCTATGCGCATGCGGATTTCGGTGGCATCGCGCCCAGCACAGCGCAGCGTCGTTTGATCCACGACATCGACGGCTTCGCGCGGTTGCTGGACGACTGCAAGGGCAGCCTGAAAACATTGCCGGATGCCGTGCTCGGGCTGGCGCCACACAGCCTGCGCGCGGTCACGCCGGAACAGTTGGCGGCGTTGGTGCCGCTCACCGATGGCCCGATCCATATCCATATCGCCGAGCAGCAGCGCGAGGTCCAGGCCTGCCTGGCCTGGTCCGGCCAGCGCCCGCTGCAGTGGCTGCTGGCCAACGCGCCGGTGGATGCGCGCTGGTGCCTGGTGCATGCCACGCATGTGGACGCGAGCGAGCTGCAGGGCATCGTCGACAACGGCGCGGTGGTCGGGCTGTGCCCGATCACCGAGGCGAATCTGGGCGACGGCCTGTTCCCGATGCAGGCATTTGCCGCTGCGGGTGGGCGCTTTGGGGTGGGCTCGGATTCGAATGTGTTGATCGACGCGGCCGAAGAACTGCGCCTGCTCGAATACGGCCAGCGTCTGCAGCTGCAGGCGCGCAATGTGCTGGTGCAGGCGGGCGCCTCCAGCGGGCGTTGGTTGTTCGAGCAGGCGGGCGAGGGTGCGGCGCAGGCCCTGGGCATTGCGCGCAGCGGCATCCGGGTCGGCGCATCGGCCGATCTGCTCGAACTGGACCCGACCCATCCGGCGCTGCTGGCCCGCAACGACGACGCGCTGCTGGACAGTTGGCTGTTCGCCGCGCGCGGCGGTGCGGTGCGCACCGTCTGGCGCGCCGGGCAACCGGTGGTGCGCGACGGGCGCCATGTGGATCGCACGCGGATTGCTACGCGTTTTGCCGGGGTTCTGCGATCGCTGCTGAGCAGATGAGCGGATGCGCGCACAATGCGGGTCTGACCGGAGACCTGTTTTGACCGCCACCCCCACCGCCGCGCCCGGCACCCTGCATCAACGCATCCGGCAGGATCTGGAACGCCGCATCCACAGTGGCGACTGGCCGCCCGGTCACCGGGTGCCGCCCGAGCACGAGCTGATGGCGCAATACGGCTGTTCGCGCATGACCGTGAACAAGGTACTCGGCCTGCTTGCCGATGCCGGCATGATCGAACGCCGGCGCCGCACCGGCTCGTTCGTGGCGCGCCCGCATCCGCATCTGGAGCAGGTCGCGTTGTCGATCCCCGACATCGAAGTGGAGATGACCGCGCGCGGCCACCTCTACCGGTTCGCGCTGCTGTCACGCCGACTGCGCAGCCCGCGCCTGCGCGTGCCCCAGGAGCGTGCCCTGGGCAGCAGCGGCAAGGTGCTGGCGCTGGAAAGCGTGCACCTGGCAGACGGCCGCCCGTTCGCGCTGGAGCAGCGGGTGATCGACATCACCACCGTGCCCGAGGCATTGCTGCAGCCGTTCACCGACGTGGCGCCGGGCAGCTGGTTGTTGCGCAACGTGCCGTGGACGCGCGCCGAGCACCGCATCAGTGCCGTCAGTGCGGACCCCGCGCAAGCCGAACGCCTGCAGGTGGACGATGGCGCGGCCTGTCTGGTCATCGATCGCCACACCTGGCGCGGCGACCAGCCGGTCACCTACGTGCGGCAGTTGTTCCTGGGCGGATCCTACGACCTGGTGGCACGGTTCGCGCCGGGAATGCGCTGAGCCTCAAACCTCGCGCGCAGGCGCATGGGGCGATGCGTGAATCAGATCGTCGTGCACTGCCGCCAGCGCACCGCTTCGTCCACGCCGGGGCGCGGATTGAGTTGCACGCGCACGGTGCGCAGGTAGGGGTAGCGCTGCAGTTCGCGGCAGATCAACGGCCACGCCGCCGCATCGTCAACCGAGCGATCCACCGCCAGCGTTGCCTGGGTGATCCAGATGCCGCGCACCAGGCCGGGCGTCTGTGCCAGCGCCTTGGACACCTCGCGCTGATAGCCCTGCATGGTTGCCGCATCCGGTTCGGCATCGCCTGCCAGTGGCGTCAATGCAGGCGGTGCGGCTGATGGCGACGCGGCCTGCGGCGAGCTCGCGCTCTGCGGTGCAGGTGTTGCAGCGACCGCTGCGGCAGCGCGTGGGGCGGCCACCACCGTTGCCTGCTGCGTGGGCGTAGACGGCGCCACCGGTTGCAAGGCCAGCACCGCAACCAGCGCCAGGGTCGCCAGCGCTGCACCGGCAATAAGGCTGTGACGGATTGCGCGACGGCGCGCCATGCCGACCACGCCGGTTTCCACATCGCCCGGCAAATACGGTTTGAGCAAGGGCCACAGGCGCACACCATCCAGCACTTCGATGGACTGCTTCTCGGCGGCCGCCAGGCCTTCGCGTTCCATGCGGCCCTCGGTCACCATCACGCCGCCGCCCGCGCCGGCCAGCCGCGCCATCGCACCCAGCTCGTTCACCGCTGCCACGCCGATGCGGTAGCCGCGCCCGTGCTTGCAGGCCACCAGGCGCGTGCCGTGTTCGGTCTGCATCATGAAGTCGGCCGTCGGCAGGCCGTCCTGCGGCACCTGCGTGGGTTGCCAGCCGCGTTGCTCCTGCAGCACGCGCTGCACCACGGCGGAAAAGTCGCGCCAGTGCATCGCCGCCAACGCACGCACGCCCTCGCTGGTTTCGTTGGCACGGCGGCGCACCAGCCACACATACGCACACACTCCCAGCCAGAGCAGCAGGGAAGCCACAAGCGCCACAATCCAGGAAGTCATGAGCATCAAGCGAAGGTATGGAACGTATGACGAAGCGGTACGCCTAGAAGAATCTTTCGCCGCAGATTCGTCAATGGATCGCGAGCGGCGATACCACGCACCGTGATCCAGATAGCGAAAGACCCGCCAGTCCGAAGCCGTGAGGGGAGGGGAGCAAACGGACTTCGTATTACAGGACTGGCGGGTCCTTCCCGATTGTCTAAAAAATCATGCTGCTTTGCAACATTGTCGGGCCGGCTTATTCACCATCGAACGCAGCGCTGCCAGGACTGGAGTTGCCGCTGGTCGAGCCGGTGGTGTCGCTGCTGGCGGCCTGCGCGGCCTGATTGGCGGTGCGGTTGGCGCGCTTGGTCGCGGCGGTATTGGCGCGCACCTGGGCCTTGAGCGATTCCACCTCGCGGCGCAGGTTTTCCAGTTCGTCCTGCTCGGGAATGTTGAGCGTGCGCAGCACGCCCTTGACGCGTTCGTCGAAGGCCTTGCCCAGCTTGTCCCAGCCGCGCACGGCAGTGTCGCGTGCCTGTTCGAACTGGGTTTCCACCTCTTCGCGCAGCTCATCGACGCTTTCGGCCGCCTTGCGCTGGCCGCTGCGCTCGTAGGCTGCGCCTTCGCGCACCAGCGAATCGAACAACTTGCCACCCTCGCTCTGCACCCTTCCCAGCGCACCGAGCCCGGCTAGCCACACCGTCTGTGCCGATTCGCCGAGCCGGCGCGAAATCTGTTCTGCCTGCGCCTGGAAGCCGTGCGCGGCATCGTCGCGCTTGCCGTTCTGATCGTATCCGGTCGTCATGGAATGCTCCTGTGGGTTGCCAAAGTGACGTTGCCTTCACCCTAGTCCCGGCACTGCATCGAGCAGGTGAAACACGTCCAGAGCATCCGCCTGCAATGGGCCGCGCGGGTGACTTGTCGCTGAAGCACCGGTGCGGTCAGGGCATGGCCGGGCGATCAGGCCCGGACCAGCGACACTGCGGCTCAGACGAGTTTTTCGGCCAGCAGGCGACGGATCTCCGATTCCACCATCGGCTGCATCGCCGACAACAGGAAGCCGAGCTCGGCGGTGACATGTACCTGCTGCGGCAGCAGGGTGATCGCCCCATCCACGCCGGCCCGCGCGATGCGCAAGGTATCGCCTTCCCAATGCGAGGCGACGCCATAGCGATCGGTCAACTTGCGCGCCGCCGCGTCGATCGCTGCGCGGGCCTGGGCCGGCGGCAAGGCATGGTCATGGCGGATATCGATGCTGGACATGGGTTCCATGGGAAAGACGAAAGAAGCGTGCATTGTGCGCATGCGCGGGCCAGGCTCCAAGTGCGGCGCGCGTGTGGCCGAGCAGCGACGCACCTCGGTGCCGTACCTGCGTCGGCCGGACGCAGGTCACATTGTTGGCCGCGGCGCGGGGCAAACCTGCTAGGCTGCGGCGGGTGCGCGATCTGCAAGTTCATTTCACCCACCGGCAGCAGCCGGATCATTCCCTCAAGCCCGGCGTCCACCGGATCGTCCGCCATGCCTCCGGCAGTGTGCGGGTGGTTGCCGATGCGCAGGGAGCGTTGCTGTTGGCGCAGTTCTGCCTGGACCAGCGCGGGCTGTGGCTGCAGGTGGCCAACGGGATCCGCGGCATCCACGTCAACGGACGTCCGGTGCGGCGCATGGCGCTGTTGCGCCCCGGCGATGCGATCTACGCCGACGGCGTGGAGATGCTGCTGCGCAGTGCGCCGTCGAGCGCGCCGGCCAACGACGTTGCAGACGACGATGCCGGCCTGAGCGAGGTCTGCCTGTTGTTACGCGGGCTGGGCGGACGCCATCACGGGCGCAGCTTCACCCTGGACCGCTCACGCCTGGTCGGCAGCGACCCGGCGGCGGACATCGTCATCGACGACCCGGCCTTCGCCGCGCAGCACGCGCGCCTGGAACGCCATGGCGACCGCGTGCTGATCCGCGACCTGGGTTCGGAAGAAGGCAGCTGGATCAACGGCGTGCAGGTGCGCGACGGCTGGCTGCAGGCCGGCGACCAGGTGGTGTTCGATGCCCGCCATCGCTTTGTCGTGGAGGTGCCGCGCACCCATCACGGCACCACCTGGGACCTTCCGGAGTCGGAGCCGTTGCCGCCACCACGCGCGCCCGGCGAACCGGCGCGTGCGCCGGTCAAGGTGGCGCGCTGGCCGTGGCTGCTGCTCAGCGCGGTGTTGCTGGCGGCGGCGTTGAGCGCCTTGCTGTGGTTCGGCGCGCGCTGAGTTTCTTCCAGATCCGCCAGCCCAACAGCACCGCCAGAATGCCGGCATATAGCGCCGGTTCGCGGATGTCGGATTTCACCAGCCACCAGAAATGCAGTACCGCCAGCAAGCCGATCGGGTAGATCAGCATGTGCAGGCGGCCCCAATTGCGCTTGAGCCGCCGCATCCAGCCCTGGGTGGAGGTGATCGCCAGCGGCACCAGCAGCAGCCATGCCGCAAAGCCGACCGTGATGTAGGGGCGCTTGAGGATCTCCTCGAAGATCTGCGTCCAGAAGCCGCGCAGATCCAGGCTCAGGTAGGCCGCCAGATGCACGCTGGCGTAGAAGAATGCGTACAGCCCGAGCATGCGCCGGAAGCGGATCAGCGTCGCCTGGCCGGTGAGGTGGCGCAGCGGCGTGATCGCCAGGGTGATCAACAGGAAGCGCAGCGCCCACAGCCCGGTGCGGTGCTCGATTTCGGCCACCGGATCGGCGCCCAGCGCATCGCTGCCGGTTTGCCATACCTGCCAGAACTGCCAGCCGAGCAAGGCGATCGGGGTCAGCGCGGCGACATGCACCAGGGTCTTGGCGGCGATCAGGGATGCGGAGGTCTTGGCCATGCGATCTCGAAGAAGGGAGCGATGCCGCGCGGGCATCAACATGCATCGTAGGAGCGCACCCGGGCGCGACGGGCATTCCTGGTAACGCCCGTCGCGCCCGGGTGCGCTCCTACGCGGGGGACATCACTGCCTAGAACCACTTCTTCAGGTCCATCCCCGCGTACAGCGAGGCGACCTGGTCCGCATAGCCGTTGAACGGCTTGGTCGCGATGCGCTCGGCGAACAACTTGCTCGCGGTGCCGGCGATACGGCGCTCGGTCTTCTGGCTCCAGCGTGGGTGATCCACCGCCGGATTGACGTTGGAAAAGAAGCCGTACTCGGACGGCTGCAGATCGTGCCACGCGGTCTCGGGCATCTTTTCGACGAAGCGGATTTCCACGATCGACTTGATGCTCTTGAAGCCGTACTTCCACGGCACCACCAGCCGCAGCGGCGCGCCGTTCTGCTGCGGCAGCGGCTTGCCGTACAGGCCGGTGGCCAGCAGGGTCAGTGGATGCATCGCTTCGTCGATGCGCAGGCCCTCGCGGTACGGCCAGTTGATCGAGCGGTAGCGCACGCCCGGCATCTGCTGCGGATCGGCCAGCGTGGTGAATGCCACGTACTTGGCCTTGGAGGTCGGTGCGAAGCGCTTGAGCACCTCGCCGAGCGGCACGCCCGTCCACGGGATCACCATCGACCAGCCTTCCACGCAGCGCAGCCGGTAGATGCGTTCCTCCGCGCTGATGCCCTTGAGCAACTCGTCCAGCGACAGACTGCCGGGCTTTTCGCATTCGCCGCTGACCTTCACCGACCACGGCGACAGCTTCAGGGTCTTGGCGGCCTTGGACGGGTCGGTCTTGTCGGTGCCGAACTCGTAGAAGTTGTTGTAGCTGGTGACGTCTTCCAGCCGGGTCAGTTCCTCGGCGGTACGGAAGCCGCTGCGCGCCTGCGCCGGGGTCACCACGGTCTTGGGCGGAGGCGGCGGATCGGCCTCGGCGCAGCCGGCCACGCCCAGCGCCGGGGTCAGCGCAAACAGCTGTAGCAGCCGGCGTCGGTCGCGGTAGACGGCCTCATCGGTGATCTCGCTGGACGGCGTCTTCAAGACATCGCGAAGGGACATGGCTCGCTCCTGACAGTGGCTGCTGATGAGAATACCGGACCATGGTGATGACGCTGCCGATGGCCTACGCAAACCATACGTCGCCATGGGTGAGAAGGATGCACATGCAACTTTTCTGCAACGCTGCCAAGGCCGGTGCGCTGCGGCATACTAGAAGGCTAGCTCGCCAAGGTGTGCCATGACACGCGCGTTCAATTTCAGTGCCGGCCCTGCGACATTGCCGGAATCGGTCCTGCGCCAGGCGCAGGAAGAGATGGTCGAGTGGAACGGCGTCGGCGCCTCGATCGTGGAAATCAGCCACCGCAGCGCCGATTTCATGGCCGTGGCGGCCGCGGCCGAAGCCGATCTGCGCACCCTGTTGTCGATTCCCGACGATTACGCGGTGCTGTTCACTGCCGGTGGCGCCACCACCATCCAGGCGCTGCTGCCGCTGAATTTCGCCGCACCCGGCCAGGCCGCCGACTACGTGATCACCGGCCACTGGGGCAAGACCGCGATCAAGCAGGCGGCCACCTATGTGGATGCGCGCATTGCCGCAGACGGCCAGGCGGGCGGCTTCACCGACATTCCGCCGGTGGCCAGCTGGACCTTGTCGCCGCACTCGGCCTACGTGCACATCACCGCCAACGAAACCATCCACGGCGTCGAGTTCCGCGACACGCCGACGGTGGGTACCCTGCCGCTGTTTGCCGATTTCAGTTCGTCGATCGCCTCCGAGCCGCTGGATGTGTCGCGCTACGGGCTGATCTATGCCGGCGCGCAGAAGAATCTGGGCCCGGTCGGCATCTCGGTGCTGATCGTGCGGCGCGAGTTGCTCGAACGCGCCGGCCAGCCGCGTGCGGACATCTTCAACTACGCCTCGCATGCCGCCCGCGATTCGATGCTCAACACGCCGCCGACCTGGAACTGGTATCTGCTCGGACTCACCGTGAAGTGGATGCTGGAGCAGGGCGGGGTGGACGAGTTCGCCCGCCGCAACGCCGAAAAGGCCGCGCTGGTGTATGGCGCGATCGACGGCTCCGGCGGGTTCTATCGCAACCTGGTCAAGCCGGCAGTGCGCTCGCGCATGAACATCCCGTTCTTCCTGGCCGACGAGCAGCTGGATGCGTTGTTCGTCAGCGAATCCAAGGCGGCCGGGCTGCTGGCGCTGAAGGGGCACAAGGCGGTCGGCGGCATTCGCGCGTCCTTGTACAACGCGATGCCGGTGGCGGGCGCGCAGGCGCTGGCGAGCTTCATGCACGACTTCCAGCAGCGTCACGGCTGAGTCTTTCATTCGACCGCGGCGCATGCCGCGCAGGCGCATGCGCCGCAATTTCAAGGAATGCCGAGCGATGGCTCCCAAGTCCAGCAAGCCCAGTGCCGCCACCGGCGGCAAGACCAAGCCGGCAGGCAAGTCCGCCGCCAAGTCCGCGGCCAACGCCTCAGACAAGCGCGCGACCAAGCCGGCCACCGCTGCGCCGGTGCTGGCCGACGTGCGCGCCAAGATCGACGAGATCGACCGCACCATCCAGGCGTTGATCGCCGAACGCGCCAACTTCGCCCATCAGGTCGGCAAGGCCAAGGGCAAGCTCGCCGCAGCGGTGGATTACTACCGGCCCGAGCGCGAGGCGCAGGTACTGCGCATGGTGGTGGACCGCAACGAAGGCCCGCTCAGCGATGAAGTGCTGGTGCACGTGTACCGCGAAATCATGTCCGCGTGCCTGGCCCAGCAGGAGCCGTTGAAGATTGGCTATCTCGGCCCGGAAGGCACCTTCAGCCAGCAGGCGGTGCTCAAGCACTTCGGCCGTTCGGCAGTCGGCCTGCCGATGGCGACCATCGAGGAAGTGTTCCAGGAAGTGGAAGCCGGCAATGCCGATTTCGGCGTGGTGCCGGTGGAAAATTCCGGCCAGGGCACCATCCAGGTCACCCTGGATATGTTCCTGACCTCCAACCTGAAAATCTGCGGCGAAGTCGAGTTGCGCGTGCACCAGTACCTGCTCTCGCGCAACGGCCGGCTGGAAGACATCGAGCGCATCTACGCGCATTCGCAGTCGTTTGCGCAGACCGCCGGTTGGCTGCGTTCGCACCTGCCCAAGGTCGAGAAGATCGCCGTCTCCAGCAATGCCGAAGGCGCACGCCGCGCCCGCAATGCCGAGGATGCCGCGGCGATCGGCGGCGAGAGCGCCGCGCATGTGTATGGCTTGAAGAAAGTCATCATGAAGTCGATCGAAGACGACGACGACAACACCACGCGTTTTCTGGTGATCGGCCGGCAGATCTTTCCCACCTCCGGGCATGACCGCACCTCGGTGCTGGTGTTCATCCACGACAAGCCGGGTGCGTTGTTCGACGTGCTCAGCCCGTTCGCGCGGCATGGCATCAGCATGAACCGCATCGAGTCGCGTCCCTCGCATCAGGCCAAGTGGGAATACGGCTTCTTCATCGACCTGGCCGGCCACGTGGAAGACGAGGCGATGAAGCAGGCGCTGGCCGAACTGGAAGCGCACTCGGCGCAGATCAAGGTGCTGGGCTCGTACCCGGTCGCCATTCCCTGAGCACCGTGCGTCGCGCCAGCGCAGTCCTGACGGGCGCGCCGTCACCGGCCGAGGTGACGGTAGCGCCACGACACTCTTCAACGCGCATCGCCGCACAGGGCGATGCCGCAGCAATCGGATCACACGCATGAGCAGCAGCACGCACCACTGGATCGCCCGGCAGGGCAGCGCATTGCAGGGCAGCCTGGCCATTCCCGGCGACAAGTCGGTCTCGCACCGCGCAGTGATGTTCGCCGCGCTGGCCGATGGCGTCTCGCAGATCGACGGCTTTCTCGAAGGCGAAGACACGCGCTCCACCGCGGCCATTTTCGCCCAGCTCGGTGTGCGCATCGACACGCCGTCGGCGTCGCAGCGCATCGTGCACGGCGTCGGCGTGGATGGCCTGCAGCCGCCCAGCCAGGCGCTGGACTGTGGCAACGCCGGCACCGGCATGCGTCTGCTCGCCGGCCTGCTGGCCGCGCAGCGTTTCGATAGCGAGTTGGTCGGCGATGCGTCGCTGTCCAAGCGCCCGATGCGGCGCGTGACCGGCCCGCTGGCACAGATGGGCGCGCGCATCGACACCGAGGACGACGGCACCCCGCCGCTGCGTGTGCACGGCGGCCAGACCTTGCATGGCATCGACTTCGTCTCGCCGGTCGCCAGCGCGCAGGTCAAATCCGCGGTGTTGCTGGCAGGCCTGTATGCGCAGGGCGAGACGTCGGTCAGCGAGCCGCATCCCACCCGCGATTACACCGAGCGCATGTTGTCCGCGTTTGGGGTGGAGATCGATTTTTCGCCCGGCAAGGCGCGGTTGCGCGGTGGTCAGCGTCTGCGCGCCACCGATATCGCCGTGCCTGCCGATTTCTCGTCGGCGGCGTTCTTCATCGTGGCAGCCAGCATCATTCCCGGTTCGGAGGTGCTGCTGCGTGCGGTAGGCCTGAATCCACGTCGCACCGGGTTGCTGGCGGCACTCCGGCTGATGGGCGCGAATATCGCCGAAGAACGTCATGCCGAACATGGCGGCGAGCCGGTGGCCGATCTGCGCGTGCGCTATGCACCGTTGCGGGGCGTGCAGATTCCCGAAGCGCTGGTGCCGGACATGATCGACGAATTCCCGGCGCTGTTCGTGGCCGCCGCTGCGGCAACCGGGCAGACGGTGGTCACCGGCGCTGCCGAACTGCGGGTCAAGGAGTCCGACCGCCTTGCAGCCATGGCCACCGGGCTGCGCGCGCTGGGCGTGCGTGTGGACGAAACCCCGGATGGCGCCACCATTCACGGCGGCAGCATCGGCAGCGGCGTGATCGAAAGCCACGGCGACCACCGCATCGCGATGGCGTTTGCCATTGCCGGGCAGCTGTCCACCGGCAGCGTGCGGGTCAATGACGTGGCCAATGTCGCAACCTCGTTCCCGGGCTTCGACAGCCTGGCGCGGGGCGCCGGTTTCGGGCTTGAAACGGCCTGAGTAGTGAAACGGCTTCAGTAGGAAAGGCGGGCAGTTCTCTTGCTGGTTGAGGACTGCTCTTCGGATGAGGAGCGGTCGACCAAAGGCGTCGTAACGCCTGTCAGTCGACGCTTGGATACCGCATTACAGCCAGCACGGCGCCACTGCGATCCGACTTGGTTGATGATCCCGCTCAGTGCTCGGCGGTGAACTCCACCGGCACCTGCACGCTGCTGACGACGGCGTGGCCATCGCGGGTGGCTGGCTCGAAACGCCACTGACGCAAGCTGTCCATCACCGCTGCATCCAGGCGCGGATCATTGCTGCCACTGCGATCGACGATGCTCACATCGCTCACCCGGCCTTGCACGTCCAGCTGCAGTCGCGCGGTGCGGCTGCCTGCGATCCCGGCCTGCGCGATGTCCGACGGGTAGCTCGGCACCGCATTGCCCGGCAGCGGAATCGCTTCTTGGGTGCTGATCGCCGCGCGCGCGGGTTGGTGCGCGATCATGGTCATCGCACGCGGACCCTCCGAGGTCGGCAGGATCTGGCGACTGGCCGCAGGCGCGGGGCGCGTGTCGGTCGCAAACGATTCATCGCTATGGCGGGCCCACCACCAGGTCGGCACCACCACCAGCAACGCCAGCAGGGTCGCCCACAGCCATGGCAAGGCGCCGTCGGCCGTGTCGTCGCCCACGCGGTCTTCCGCATGCACGGAGCGCTGCGGCAGTGCCTGGGTAGGGTGTGACGAAGGATTGGAGATGAAGGACATGGCCGGCCTCCTGGCGCATCTTTGGGATGACGTGGCCAGTCTGGTCGGCCTTGCCTGAGGGCCAGCTAAGGCAGGGCGCTCGGGAAGGTTTAAACGGCGGTAGACATTCAGCTTGGTCAAGCCGAGTCGGGAGCTGGTTCGCCCCGCCTTGTCCGGTTAACGCGCAGTGGTGTTCGTCGATTGCGGCAGTCTGGCCGCCGTCGTGTGCGGTGCGCACGACGCGGCGTATCGGCGGGGCTTACTGCGCCGGCTTGAACTCGAACGGGATATCCAGACTGCCGGCAATCGGCTGGCCGTTGCGCTGCGCCGGATGGAAGCGCCAGTGACGCACCGCTTCCATCGCGGCGCGGTCCAGATCGCGCGAGCCGCTGCGTTGCACCAGCGTCACCCCGCCCGGATTGCCCGCCGCGTCCACGTCCACCCGCACCACCACATCGCCGGCATCGCCGCGACGCAGGGCAGCCGAGGGATAGCGCGGCGGCGGCATCTGGCCCTGCATCGGCACCGGGCGATCTCCGCCTGCAGCCGCCGCGGTGTTTGCCTGTGCTGCGCCCGGCGCGCCGGGAACCGCGTCCTCCGGCAAGGGCGTCGGCGCGGGCGGGGCTGGCGGTGCGGTTTCCACCAGTGTCGGGGTTTCTTCGGGTGGTTTGGCCTGTGGCATGTCGCTGGCGCCGTCCTGGGCCGGCAGCGGCGCGGGCAGCGGCTGGATGTTGTCGTCGGCCTGCGCACCCGCAGCCGGTTGCGCCGGCGAGGCCTTGTAGAAGTCGTCCTTGCGGCCGGTGGCCCACACCAGCAGGAACAGCAGCAGGCCGGCAACGAAGGCGATACCGGCAATTTTCAGGGTGTGGCGGGGCAGTCGCAGGACAATCTGCCGATCGGACGCAGGGCGGGGCGCGGGCATAGGGCTCACCTGAAGGATCGGGCCAATTCTGGCATAGCGGCGGTGAATCGATCGCAGCAGGTGGCGGAACAGGCGATAATCTCGCGCTTCCTACCGACACACAGACTCCCGATGCTAGATCCGGCCCTGCTTCGCCAACATCCCGCCGACCTTGCCGAGCGCCTGCGCAGCACGCGCAGTTTCTCCCTGGACACCGCGGAACTGGAGTCGCTGGAAAGCGAGCGCAAGCGCATCCAGGTGCGCACGCAGGAGCTGCAGAGTCAGCGCAACTCCAAGTCCAAGGCGATCGGGCAGGCCAAGGCCAAGGGAGAGGATGTCACTGCGCTGATGGCCGAAGTGGCCGGTTTCGGCGATGAGCTCAAGGCCTCCGAAGACGCGTTGGAGGTGATTCGCGCCAAGCTGGAGACCATCGCGCTGGGCCTGCCCAATCTGCCGGCCGACGACGTGCCGCAGGGCAAGGACGAGAGCGAGAATGTCGAGCAGTCGCGCTGGGGCACGCCGCGCCAGTTCGACTTCCCGGTCAAAGACCATGTGGAACTCGGTGCACCGCACGGCTGGCTGGACGGCGAGACTGCCGCCAAGCTGTCGGGTGCGCGTTTCACCGTGCTGCGCGGGCCGGTCGCGCGGCTGCACCGCGCGCTGGCGCAATTCATGCTCGACCTGCATGTCGGCGAGCATGGCTATGAAGAAACCAACGTGCCGCTGCTGGTCAATGCCGAGTCGATGCGCGGCACCGGACAACTGCCCAAATTCGAGGACGACCTGTTTCAGACCGAAGTGGGCGAGTCGTGCCGCTATCTGATTCCCACCTCGGAAGTGCCGCTGACCAATATCGTGCGCGACGAAATCGTCGATGCCGAGCGTCTGCCGTTGCGCATGACCGCGCACTCGATGTGCTTCCGCGCCGAAGCCGGCAGCGGCGGCCGCGACACGCGCGGCATGATCCGCCAGCACCAGTTCGAAAAAGTCGAGCTGGTCACCGCCTGCGCGCCGGAACACAGCGATGCCGAGCATCAGCGCATGACCCGCTGCGCCGAAGTGGTGCTGGAAAAACTCGGCCTGCCGTATCGCAAGGTGCTGCTGTGCACCGGCGACATGGGCTTCTCGGCGATCAAGACCTACGATCTGGAGGTGTGGCTGCCGTCGCAGGACACCTATCGCGAGATTTCGTCGTGCTCGAACTGCGGCGATTTCCAGGCGCGGCGCATGCAGGCGCGCTGGCGTAACCCGGCCAGCGGCAAACCGGAGCTGCTGCACACGCTCAACGGCTCCGGCACTGCCGTGGGACGCGCGATGATCGCGGTGATGGAGAACTACCAAAACGCCGACGGCTCGATCGATGTGCCCGAGGCGCTGCGTCCGTATATGGGCGGGCTCGAGCGGATCGGATAAGAGCGGCCGAGGCACCGGCTGCGCGGTGTCCAGACGGGCGCGGCCGATGCCTGGAATGGGCGTGCATCTTCATGCTCGATGTCGGGCGGGCAGGCAGCCTCGACTGGCGGCTGGCGACTGCCAGCTGCGGCTCGCTCGTCAGCCTTGTTGAGCGTGTTGCTCGCGCGGCCGCTCAGCCGCCCAGGTTGCGATGGCGGAGTTGTTAAACATATTGATCAAAAACGGGGCCATCACTGGCCCCGTTTGCATTTTCATGGCGCAAGGCCTGCTGCGGCGCCTGGAAGACCCCGGCGGATCTAGCGAGCGCTACCTGCCGACATCTGTGCCGGGTGCTGGGGCGTTGCCTTGGTAAAAAAGATGAAGCTCCGTGCGCAAGAGTCCGATGGTCTGGATGCAAGGAACTACATTTCTGATGTATCAGGTCGTTGCTCTGCTGGAATAAAGGTGATTAAATGTCACTTATCGTTCTATCCATGGATGCCTGCGCCATGCACGACCTGAATGACCTGTACTACTTCGCGATGGTGGTGGACCACGGCGGCTTCGCCGCGGCCGAGCGTGCGCTCGGGATCCCCAAGTCGCGCCTGAGCCGCCGTATCAGCCAGCTTGAAACCGACCTGGGCGTGCGCCTGCTGCAGCGCTCCACTCGCCGCTTTGCGGTCACCGACGTCGGCACCAGCGTGCATCGGCACGCGCAGACCATGCTGGCCGAAGCCCAGGCCGCGCGCGAGGTGGTGGATCGTCTCAGTGCCGAGCCGCGCGGTCTTGTACGTGTGAGCGTTCCGGTCTCGCTGGCGCAGATCCAGCTGCCCAAGCTGTTGCCGGAATTCCTGGCCAAGTATCCCAAGGTGCGGCTGCAGCTCAACATCAGCAATCGCCGCGTCGACGTCATCAACGAAGGCTACGACATCGCGCTGCGTGTGCGTTCGCGCCTGGACGACGACGGCAGCCTGGTGATGCGCAGCTTCGGCCAGGTGCAGGAGTTGCTGGTGGCCAGCCCCAAATACCTGGACCGCGCCGGGCGTCCCAAGGACCCGAGCGAGCTGGCCAACCACACCACCATGAGCACCAGCGAAGACGAAGCGCACCAGCGCTGGGAACTGCACGGCCCCAACGGCGAGATGCGCCGCGTGGACCTGCAGCCGCGTCTGGCCGGCTTCGATTTCCCGTTGCTGCAGTCGATGGCGCGCGATGGCTTCGGCATCACCATGCTGCCGGAAACCGTGTGCGCCCAGGCAGTGCGCAGCGGCGAGCTGGAAGTGGTGCTGCCGCACTGGTCGCTGCCGCAAGGCATCTGCCACGCGGTGTTCGCCTCGCGCCGCGGCCTGCTGCCGGCGGTGCGGGTGTTCATCGACTTCCTGGCCGAGCACCTGCCGCAGGAAATCGAACGTTCGCGCCTGGATTGCGGGGGTAACTGCGCCGAGCTGGCCGAAAAGCTCAAGCGTGCGGCCGCGACCGCACCGCGCCTGGCCGTGGCGGAAGCCGGCTGAGCGCCGTGCCTGTTCGTGGCTGAAGCCGGCCAAGCGCTGCGCCTGGTTGTCGACGTCCTGGTTGTCGACGTCGGCACATCAGCGCTGCGCCGCCTGGCAAGGCCGCGTCGTCGGGAACGCTGCGTACCTGGCAAGCGGAACCGCTTTGCAAAGCCTAGCAGCTCGGCAAAACGCAGCGCTTAGCAAAGCGCGTCCGGGCATGCGAGAATGCGCGCCCGGGAGCAATCCCGGGTCGATGGCAGCGCGCAATGCGGCGTCCATCGACATGCGTCACCCGCATCGCGCGTGGCGCAAGTGTGATCACCCGACGTCTTCGGCGGTCACGCAAGGCAGCATCGGAGAGATGGCCGAGCGGTTTAAGGCACCGGTCTTGAAAACCGGCGAAGGGTCAAACCTTCCGTGGGTTCGAATCCCACTCTCTCCGCCAGTCAATTCCAAATCCTTGATTTTTAACATAAAAATCTGAATTGGTCTGATTGGAAGGCAGGAAGCATGCAGAGGAAACACTCGCATGCGCATCCCTCATCATTTGAGCCGTTCTCCGACCGGTCGTTGGTCGTTTGTCCAACGTGTTCCCATCGATTTGCAAACCGTGATGGGCTGCCGGCTTATCAAACGCACCTTGCAAACGAAGGACTTGGTGCAAGCGCATGTGCGTGCGGTGGTCCTTGGGGCGGGCTATGCTCGGCTCTTCGCACAGTTGAAGGATCAACGCGTGGACAAGCTGAGTAAGACAGACGCTGATCTGCTCATCGCTCGCCTGACGAGTGCCGAGAACCTCCAGGAACTAACACTCAACCGCACCCGCCAGCCAGATGGGACGGTGACGGAGCAATGGCAGATCGATAGTCCGAAGGACTTGAAGCTGTATCGGCAGCTCATGGAGCTGGAAGCAATGGCCGGCGCTGCCTTGCAGGCTCGGGCAGTTCCGGTGGCCGCGCCAACCATGTTTGGCTCACCGCATGCGGGCCCGAGTAGGCAGTCATCTGCGCCGGCCATCGAAACGATGACGCTGGGCAAGGCACGTGACGCGTTTCTGGCGACCCTCAAGGGCTCGACGCTGCCTAAGACATTCACGATCAAGAAAACGGCCATCGAGGCGCTCGTGGCGTTTCTTGGGCCGACGATGAAAGTCCATGCAATCACGCGCTCGGACCTGGCTCGCTGGTATCAGGACATGCGCGAGAAGGGCGCTTCGACGCCAACGCTCACCAACAAGCAGAGCTACATTGGAGGGAAGGGTGGCTTCTTTGAGTGGGCCATGGCGTCTGGACACTACCCGAAGGGCGACAACCCGGCTAGCGGCCACGTGAGCTACTCGCAGCGCGAGAAACGGGCTCGCAAAAAACTTGGATTCAAGGCCTACGATCGGGCGCAGATTCAAGCCCTGTTCGCGCCCGAAGCGCTGGCTAAGCTGTCTGAATCGGCACGCTGGGCGTCGCTCATTGGGCTCTACACCGGCGCCAGGGCGTCCGAGGTCGGCCAGTTGCTGATCAAGGACGTGTTCGAAGAGGACGGCATCCCATGCGTCCGCATCTCGGATGAGGGCGAGCACCAGAAAGTCAAAACGGAGGTCAGCCTTCGAACGGTGCCGCTCCATCCCGAACTCCTTAAGATGGGCTTCCTGGATTGGATCGATGGCAAGCGCAAGGCCGGTGAAACGAGGTTGTTCCCGGCTGCCAAGGCCACGGCGGTGAACGGGCAGGGGAACTGGATCACCAAGGCTTTCAGTCGGCATCTGGCTGAAGTGGGCAAGGGCTGGGAGCCAGCAAAAAGAGGGTTCCACTCGCTCCGAAAAACGTTCATCCAAGAGTTGCAGGGGGCTGGCGTGGTTTCGGAGCTCCGGGCGCAGATCGTCGGGCACGAGCTCGATGATGAGCACCACAGCACCTACAGTAGGGACTTTACACTGCGTGAGAAGCTGAATGGATTGCCGGCTAGCTCGGGCGGGGTTATTGATGTTTCTTATAAATGACTATGGATAAAATTATCTTAAATAATATAGTCTCTATGTCAGTAAAAATTTCGCGAGTAAATTTTTCACGGATTTAAAGTTAATTTTCCAACTGGGGCTACGCCGATGGATGAGGGTGGGGGCGTTAGAGAGCAGAAGGTTTACGTCGCATTTCAAGGGGGCGGCGCAAAGGGTGTCATTCATGCTGGTGCCTTTAGGGCATTAGATGCAATCTTCCTTGGCGCCAGTAAGAAGTCCAAGGTTGAAAAATTCAAATCTAAAATCGTAGGAGTTGCTGGAACATCAGCAGGTGCGATCATGGCTGCACTTGTCTCTTGTCAATATAAAGCGGACGACCTGTTCGACCCGGATTCCAATAAGCATATATTGGAGAAAGTGCTTGGTAAAAAGGGCCGGTCTTTGACTCGTCTATTTACATTTTTTGGATGGCTCCGCGTTTCATTCGCCGCATCCATTACTGGCCTGCTTGCTAAATATGCGTTGTCTTTGGCAATTTTTATATCGATTGCAATGTTCTTTCTTGCGGGGCTTTACTTTAATATCTTGGAGCGGAGTGCAGTTGCAGAAACGTTTATGGTCGTGTCGTATGCGGCCATGGGAGTTATCGCGATTGGCGGTTGGTTTTTCGCTTTCCTACTGAGGCCGGGGCTTGCGCCACTTGATAGGATGCGGGATGCAATGGATAAGTGCATAAAAGAGAGCTCAGTCGGTCGTGCTGCCGGCAAAGATAGGCTGACATTCTCTCAGCTTTCGGAATATGGAGGGATACCTCTAAAAATTGTTGCCACCAATTTAACTACGAAGGGGGTTCAGGTTTTTTCGGCAGAATCTACACCAGATGTCCCTATTGCAGATGCCGTTTGTGCCTCAATTTGCCTTCCATATATATTTAAACCTTACAAAATATATCTCGAGCCTGGCGTGGAGTCCGAGTTTGTGGACGGAGGTATATTGTCCAACCTCCCTCTGTGGGTGTTCGATGAAGAACGCGCCAAGGAAGATGAAAATTGGACTATTGGATTCTCCATCGTAACGCCTGAGGCGAAGCCTTCACGAATGTTTGGTGCATTAGTTGAGGCTGTTGTGGCGGGACCTCTTGAAATCCATGCCAGGGGTATCGATAACCTGATGGTTGTTCCTTTGGAAACTAGCCTCGAGATGCTAATGTTTGGGGCTGGGCGCTTAAAATTCAAAGAGGAGATTGAGCGTGTTTGTCGAGAGGCATCGTCAGCTATTCAGCGCAATTTAAGAAAGTGGCAGGCCGAGAAAGCCTTGGCGCGAATTAATGAGTCTGTGATGAAGCTGATACTCTCGCAAATAGAATTGAGGGGTGTGGCGGTAGACTTTAAGCCCGAGTTGAAGTTTTCGCTTGCTTGCAAGGCGGACAAGGGAGAGGGCCGCGTTAGATACTCGAGTGGTTTAAAGTTCTATGACAAGCTCGAGCGGAAATTTGAAATTGATGAAAGCTTCTACTTCGAATCGAGGGGGGATACCGATAAAAAGAATTTGAGGCTTACGAGTAGCTTGTGGCTTGTGGCTGCTAGCTTCCCTGAAATCGGCGAAACAAGTCTCGAACCGCTCAGTGCTGTGAAGTACCCAAGCATATCTGTGCCGGTAATCATCATCGAATCGCCAAACTTGACTATAGCTTCATTGTGTGAAATACTCGGGGTGGATAAAGGTCCTGGCGCTGTAGATACTGCACTAGCACTACTCATGGCTGCGGCTGGCACGGCTATAGAGTTGATGGAGGATCCGAGGGCAGAATTTGGCGTGGGTGTATTTCCCAATGTCGATAATGAAAAGGATGAGAGTAGTGAGCAAGTTCACGGCTAGAATACTAAGGGCTGGGGGCGTTGAGGGCGCTAACTTGGAGCGGGCTAACAAGTTGCTTCTAGGTGTTAGCGTTAAGCCTGCATCCTTATCTGACCAGCGACTCGCGGTCGTGACGCTCGCGGGACAGAGCTTGGTCCAAAGCGAAAATCACGAATCTTCTGCACCCTCGCAGGCTGCTAAGAGAGTTGACGTTCGCAAGCTTTGGCCTTGGCGAACTTAGCTTATATCGCGCGCATTTAGTGGGGGCGGTGGGTATTGAGTTTGTCGCTCGGGATGGAGTTTGCGCAGTGGCTAGCGGTAGCTGTGCGTGCCGCATAGATCAGCGGCCGAGCTATAAGGATTAGGTTTTCGTCCGTGCGGATTCGAGATGTGCCCATTGTGATGATTTCGACTCACTGGGTCAGTTTCGCATATAGGACAAGCAGGAACATCGGCAGCCCACTCAGCAGGGCGAACATCCAGAACGCGCCCAGCAAGGTCAGCGGTGTCATGACCCATCACTACCACCAAGCAAAACCGGTGTCCCGGGCATAAGCCGCGTGTGCCTCAACTGGGTAGAGGCCAGCCGCCTTCCTGCTTGCGCGTCAGGCCACGATCGGTCAGACGGCTCGTCTAACGACTGCTACTAAGGATCAGTGACAACGGAGCGCAGGAACTTGCACTTGCCACGTGGAACCCGTCTGTCGTGATCACCTCAGCGCCTCCTTGGATGGTTGGTATGGCTTTGAAGCGGCCCGATCAGTTGCTCCCAGAGAAGCTCTGCCGCGCCTTCCTGGGTAAGTTTTTGATCGCGATTGGTGCCGAACGCCGACATCCCCATGCTGGTAAGGAATAAGGATTGGTCGTCATGACCGACGGTGAGGGCCTCGTTGTAGGAGTTGCTATCAAGCGTTTCACCTTGTATGTAGTGGATGCCTCCAGGCATCCCACCCAAGTAGATAGTCGCTCGGGCCGCGTCATGTCCGTCTTCGTAGATAGTGACAAAGAAACGGTTGGCGTCCACGCGCCGGAACGTGCCTTCATAGCCGGGATTGCGGGCCTGAAGCTCGTTGAGCGAATTCTCAAAGTGCTTGGCAATGTATTCAAAGGTTTCTGTTTTGAAGCGGTCTTTGTCCCGCTGTGTAAACGCTTTAGCCAACCGGAGGTTGCTGGAGCGTGGTCCTGGCGCAGCTTCAGTGAGGCGGCCGGCGGCTTCCTTTGGCACCGTGGCACGGTCGAGCAGTGGCATAGAAGACGCGGATGCTTGGCGTTCCTCGGTTATGCTGGCCCTTCGTGCGTGCTCAGTCGCCGCTGAGCGAACTGCCTTGGCCACCTGCAAGAATGCATCGTCAAGGTCAGCCCACTGCTTTACGGGCTTGCCATCGGTTGGGGTAGCCATAAGCTTTCCAAAAGGTGCATGGTGCCATTCACAAGCCCGCAAGATGACAGGGATGACTGTCGCGTCGCCCGATTCATGTCGCTCCAGTGCACGCGTCATTTCCCGGTCATAGCAGTAAGACGAGGCAAGAAAGTCGGGACTGATGAGAAGAAGAATGATGTCATCGCTGTTGATGTGCCCATCAATCGTTTTATCGATTTCTTGGCCTGCGACGACCCTACGGTCGTGCCAGGTTTCGATGATTCCCTGGTGCTTAAGCATCGCGAGCTGCTTCTCAAGCTGATCGCGTAGCTCCTCGTCGGCATGGCAATATGAAAAGAAGACGCTGGGCAAGATCATGCTCCTTGAGGTGCTGAAAGAACTAGTGGAGCCGATTCTATCCAAAGCTAGGAAGGCAACCTCGTGAACGCTTGCGGCCCCCCTCATAGCGGGGCTCTAGGTGTCGCAGTTGGTAAGACTTGGAGATGGTCTAATGGATACTCCTACCAGTGGAGGTGCGACAATGAAAGACGGCATTTACCATGTTCGTTTCTCGTCAAATATGCAGGGAGTGGGTGAGGGAATCGCTGTATTCAAGGGACAGAGCGTCAATGGCGGCGATTCCGGCTACACGTATTCAGGATCTAAGCAGAGCGACGACGCCGGATTTACGGCCAAGCTGACCATCAAACGCTGGGATCCGAGCTCTGAATCCGTGTTTGGCGGGCTCGACCACTTCGAGCTCGAGTTCCGGGGCAGTGCAACAGCATCGGGCTTTACTGCCCAGGGCAGCATTGTTGGGCGCTCTGAAGCCACGTTGATAGTGGAAGGGCGCTACTTAGCCCCTGCGGTCTAAGCGACCCCAACGAGAAGGCCCCAACTTTGGGGCCTTCTTTGATTCTGGCTTACGCATCCTGATGCATCAGTCAACCCAAAATGAGTGGGTAGCTTCTTGCATGCCTTGTGCGAGTGTATGAGGGTCTCTATACAGCGATTTTCATGCTTCTCGCCGGTTCGAGCTAGCAAAGGGAGGCATAAGCTCGCTGCTCAATTGCTTTGAACCTTTTGTGAGTAATTCCGCTTGGGCTTGTGGTGGCAGCGAGGGTAACTAGAGCACGATTTGAATGGACCATGCGGCCCGGTCCGGTCTACGAAAACTCCGGTTTTACAGACAGGACACCGCTCTTCTTTAACGGCCGTCCCAGCTAAAGTCGTCACCTTGACGCTTCCTTCCTTGACCAACTCATCCAAGAAGGGTGATTGCTTCCCAAGCACAGTGAACATCGCCACGGTTCGCCTAGCGCGCGTCAGCGCCACGTAAAACAGCCGGCGTTCTTCACTTAGGGGATATGTGTCGCCTGCCGGCATGGCCAATGAAAGAACGGGGTCGTCTGAGCGTAGGTTCGGGAATCCGCGGCTTACCATCCCCGGCAAGACGACGTAGTCGGCTTCAGTGCCCTTGGAGCGATGGGCTGTCAGGAACTTCACTTCCATGGTTTGACCAAAAAGCGCTTTCCAATCGGTGGGAATCACGCTGCGGTCGGCTTTGTAGCGTCCCAATACAGAGACCGACACCCGGCCATTCTTACCAGGAGGAACTTCGCCAGAAAGAAGCTGCTGATGAAGCGTGCTCAGGTATTGCTTAACACCGTCTTGGATCTGGTCGCGGTTGCTCACCTGATAGGCCTGGAGAACCGGGCCTTGCGGAGGAGTGACAGACCGAACCTCTTTCTTCATCTGCACCGGGTTCTTGGTGATGAAGCGGCTGGACACATCGCACAACGCCTGAGGGCAGCGAAAGGTTTGCTCAAGCTTGAGAACTTGGCCATGGCCAAACCATTCCCGGAATCCCGTCATGACCGAGACGTCGGCTCCGGCAAACCGATTGATGGACTGCCAGTCATCGCCCACAGCGAACAGGTGCTTGCCCGGCTTGCCCACCAAGGCACGGCAGAGGCGGGCGCGAGCACGTGATGCGTCTTGGAACTCGTCCGCCATGACCAAATCGTAGGGCGACTCGTATCGGCCTTGCTCCAAAAGCGCCGCTGCCATGTTCAACATGTCTTCGAAGTCGATGCTTTTTTCGGCGGCCAGGGCATTGTCCCAAGCCTCGATCACAGGGCCTGCGATATCCAGGAATCGCCGATGCCGCTCTTTGAAGTGGTCGTCCGGCAGGCTGTTGAGCCGCTGGTTCATGTCTCGAAGGGTGAGGCAGTTGCTCTTCGCATGTGAAATGAACGTGCGCATCAAACCGACCAAATCCGAGTCGGGCATGGGTTTGGCGCCGTTTTCCGACGGTGGGCGGTCCGGGTTGGGGTCTAGAGCGATGCACGAGGCGCTGAGTTGATCGGCCAAGTATTCCAGCGCATGGCCGCTGCGAAGGCCAGATGAGGTCGTCTCAATCAAGGCAGTGCCACGGCGCTCATGCTCCTGGCGCTTCCACTCCATGCCTTCCATATAGCCCCGAAAATGCGCTGGAGCCTGCCCCTGAGCATTTAGCGCGAAGTGCTCGTGATAGAGGGCTGCGTCGGGGTAGTAGAAGTCCGGGTGGTATTGGCGATGCGTGGCTGTCGCCGTGTCGAACTCATATTTCCGTTCGTATTCGTAAGTCACGCCGTTGTAGAAGAGCCAATCTGCGATTAGGCACTCCTCCATGCTCTTGACGTGCTCGCCTTGCAGCGTCCGGATATAGGGCTTTCCATCTCGGTCGTAGCCATCACCCAGCATCTCTTCACCCAATGGAGGGAGGTCACGCCCAAACACCAAGCGAAACATGTCCCACCGAGTGCGAAAATCTTTGGATCGGTCTTTCAGGTCTTCAACAAGCTCGGTCAATTTGTGGAAGCCGAGCGTGGAGTCACTAGCCCAGTTGGGAATCCCTGGCTTTCGCCCAGTAGCTTTTCCAATGATTGCCAAGCCCAGCGAATGGAAGGTACGGGCTTCCACAACGATGTCTGACATCCCTAGGCGCTCAAAGGAACGATTAGCGCGCTCCTGCAGCTCCTTTGCCGCATCGGTGTTAAAGGCAAGCATGACCACCTGCTCTTGGCTGACGAAGCCACGATCAATGGCATAGGCCGCCTTGGCGACCATGGTTGAGGTCTTCCCGGAGCCCGCCGAAGCAACAACTTGGACGCGATTGTCGAAGCAGATCACAGCTCGTGCTTGTTCCTGTGTCAGGGGTTTGCTCTCGACTTTGTCCAAGAAATCTTTGGCAAGCGTCAGTTCTTGTGTTGCCATGGATTCGTTGGCGGCTGCCCACAGAAGCGGCCATTCCAGACCCCAATCGTGGAGGTCTTTCAGTGCTTCCAAATGAGCGGGGGAGCGCACGTCGTCATGCACTTCCTCATCCAAGAAGAGTGGCTCCAGCTCGGCGGAGGGCAACGGCAACTCAGGTCGCTCTTCCAACACCGACTGTTGCTGCTCGTGTGTAATCCATCGTCGGTTCGACTTGCCCTCATTGATCAACGAGCGGGCAGAATCAAGCCAGGAACCGATGAGTTCAACCACAGAGTCGAATAGGGCCTTCCGTTCACGCTTGCGCCGCTCGAACAACATCTCCTCAATCGCAGACGACAACTGCGCGCCCTGAGCATTCGGAAGACCGTCGCCGGTCAGCCAAGGTCCGCCATCCAGTTCCACCTCTACCCGGGACCAAAGCACGCCTGGAACTACTTGGATGCGATGCCCATCGTCTACGAAGGTTCGGTAACGTTTGCCAGCCACGCTAATGTCTGCGTGGTCGCCGTCCAGGTGAAGCCACCAGTGAGCAGACCGAGTCAAAAACCGACCCCAACCAGAGGGGCGCCAATCGTGTGCCATCCGAGCTATTCCTACCTGCAAATACGCGGGCCAGCAGCAACACTCAGCTGACCCAATGACTGAGCCATCATTTTAGTTGTAATGGCGCCTGGGTGGTCTCTTGCTTTTCCAAGTAGAGCAAACATGTCTTAGCCCGCGTCGGACTGATTTGCTACATAGCGTCCGATTACGGCGACCCTCTCTCCTAGCAAGCTTTGAAGCGCCACGTGATCGAAGCCATGGGTGAAAGCGTGTTATCGACCGATCGTCAGTGATGTTGATCATGAAAGATCCAACACTGCAAACTGGCGCACATTTTTTGCGCTGTTGCGTCTCTTCTGGTGCGACAGCAGGCTGATCCACTTGACCTCGCCACACGCCTTTTAGGCGATGAGCCGCACTAGCCAAAACACATCGACACCTTCAGGAGAGAGAGCATGGGTGAACTGCACTTGGATGCGAACAGCATCTTCAACGGTATTGTGGTCGTGGTGTTGGCGGCAGGAGGTAGTTGGGCACTTGGGCGGGCCTGGGGACGGCTTGGTCTTTTGAGTGACCGAATGAATTTGAAAATTTTGCGTGCAGAGCTTGGAAAAGTAGTGGATCTACAAGAGGATCCTTCGAAGACTGCTGTTTTTCTTTTGACGCAGGTGCTTTTTTGCCTTGCAATCATGGGCGTGGGAGCGGCCTATGCTCCTCTTGCGTTTTTCGAAGGAGGAATGAAGTGGTTCGTTGTAGTTTTGGCTGTCCTTGGTCTATCGGTTTATGGCTGCGCAATCTATGCGGTCGGCATACTCGTTCGACTGCGTAAAGGTCCTGCGTATGTGCATCGGCAAGAAGCCAGGATTGCGGCGGTTGAGGAAAAGCTTGGGCGAACGCAAGTGGGGAAAGAAAAAGTTAGGGATTGATGGATTGTCTGTTCGGCAGCTGCCAGCCTTGGCTCGGAAAGAAGGTGGAAGAGGCTCCGGCAGCCGGTGCCTCTTCTTTGCATTTCTAAAGACTTAGCTTAAGTCACAACCGCTGGGCTGCGGCCAAGCAGTGGCTGGCAGCATCGCCTTGACGTTGGCCGGTGCCGTGATGCCAATCGTGCTGGCGCAAAAGGTGTCTTCTAGCTCGTTGATCCTGACGATGTGCTGTCAAGCGACCCGAGCGTGGCGCTATTGGGGATCAGCCAGCTGATGGCCCGCGAGCCACCGCTGGGTTGGCCGTAATGACTATCTTCTGAAAGAAGTCCGGCGTCCGATGCCGCGGCTGGAAAGTGAAGTACTGGAAAGTGAAGTAGTTGATGGTGGTGTAGCTATAGATGACGTCCCTGTAGACCTGGCGCTGGCGATGTCCCGGTAGCACTCGGCGATGTCTTCCCTGACACTTGGCGACTTGGTTGAAGCTAGCGACCTGCGGAACAATACGGACAGCCGAAGGCGACCCAACTGGGCGAGTGATGGGGTGACGCAGGGTCCGTGTCAGATAACCGCTGATGACAGTGTCAGAGTTTTCTGAATCCAGCATAGGGAAGCGACCCTTAGTTTCCGCCTTTCGTAAGCATTCCTCATAACGTCAAAAATTTGTCGTCCTGCGTTTTAGCTCCCTCAACGGTGGGTAGCCGATAGCAGGCGGTTGACATCAAACTGGCGCCGAGCAACTCTAATGCGCGTGGGGGTATTGGGGAATGACCTCGCGGTCGCGCTTCGCGCACCCTCCGGATTCGTTGAACACGAACACCTGCCAATGGCTTGGCTGGGCATGCGTTGCCATGCCTTGCCTTTGCATGAGCGCGAGTTCGTGGGAGCAATGAGGTCTAACCGGACCTCGGTCGGTCATTAAACTGGAAAATGCTATGGAATGGGGCACGACCTCGCGCAAGATGCGCGCGATTGGACTGGGGCTGGCTGCGCTGGCAGGGATCTTGCCCGCAGCAGGACTGGCCGAGAACGTCTACGACGACTACGGCAAGCTGATTCAGTCCGGGGCTGTGGTCGCAAGTCCAGGTGACAAGCTCTTCGGGGACAACATCAACCTCTATACAGGGTCGATGGAAATCACGCAGACCGACGTCGACTTGAAGGGCAACAACGCACTCCAAGTCCGGATAGGCCGTCGGTTCACGGTGGGCAGTCCGAGCAGGGGGCACTTCAAACTCTGGGACCTGGACATCCCCAACATGCACGGGGTCTTCGCCTTTCCAGGCGGCAACACTGCACCGGACGGCTGGGCAATCAACGGGACCAGGGACACCGTTTATAACCGATGCAGTAACTATAGCGTTCCCCCTGCTGCCGAGAACCAAGGCGGAATCTTTGAGTCTTCCGAATTTTGGCGTGGCAGCTTTCTCTATCGCCCTGGAAGCGGTGACCAGGAGCTGCTGCGAGCTTCTGCTCAAGCCCTTCGTCCAAACGATGGACGCAACTATCCCATTGTTCTAAAAGACGGCTCTGCTATCCGTTGTCTGGCGTCGTTGGATGGAGCCAGCGAATCGGGAGTGCGTGGTGAAGGATTTGAATTAGTTGATACGCAAGGCAGCGTGTATGCCTTCAACCACATGGTCACTCGCTCCTATCCAGCGTTGGCTAAGTCCTCCCCTGGCCCAGCGGCCCTTTCTGCAGGTTCGGCGATGACCACCGCAAGCGTCGGTGGAATCGTCCCGATGGTCGCTAACAACTACATCTTGGTTCGCAAGGAGGTCTTGATCTATCCCACGCGAGTGACGGATCGCTTCGGCAATACAGTGGTTTACAACTGGAATCCCGGTGCTCCGTGGCAGCTTCTAAGCATTGTTGCCAGCGATGGGCGTCGCATTGACCTGTCGTATGCCGGAGGGAATGGCAACACCATCACCTCCGTGACCACAGGGGGGCGAACCTGGTCTTACGGCTACAGCGACACCCTGGACACAGTGACGTTGCCTGACGGCAGCAGCTGGACCTTTGATTTGGTCGACCTGTCTCTTGCACGCGTAACTTACAGCCAGCCGCCGGGGTGCGACAACATACGCCCTTGGTCGGGGGGCCCTAGGGTGGGCAGCATTACTGCTCCGACCGGCGCTCGCAGCGACTACACCGTCAACTCCATGCTGATGGGACGGTCGTGGGTGCCCAGGGTTTGCAGAAGAGAAGAGGCCTACTCGGACATCCCCTATCAGTTCTATGTCATGGCGGTGACCAGCCGACGCATCACCGGCCCCGGGTTGCCGTCGCAGGGCCTCACCTGGACGTATGACTACGGCACACCAAACAACTGCTGGCAGCCAAGTCCCAACCCAAACCCTCTCGACCCTGCCAAATACGTTGAGTGCAATGCTGGCTCGCCCATTACTCGGGACATCACCGTCAAGGATCCTGCAGGGCAGGCCACGCGTTATCGATTTGGAAATCGCTATTGGTCCAACGAAGGCTTATTACTCCAGCAGGACTTCGGTTGGAATGGTTCTACAGCCGTTCGCACGCGGATGACCGATTACGCTGCATTTGATGCGGCTCCTTATGCGGCACGGACGATGTATCCGGGTGGCAACTATGGCGATAACACGGTGGCGGCCAGGCAGCGGCCCGTGCGTCAGGTAATCACGATCGACAAGGGCGACCAGTTCGTGTGGCGGATTGCGGACTGCAATGGGCAGCCGTGTTTCGATGAGTTTGCTCGTCCGTTGCGGATCGAACGCTTCAGTCCCTGGCACAGCCGCACCGACGAAACCACGTATTACGATGAGCGCGGTGCGTGGGTGTTGGGACAGACCGCCATCGCTCGCAACATCAACACCGGCATTGTTACCTCTCAAGTCGACTACGGCAGCAATGCGTTGCCCCAGGCGGAACGGCGCAATGGGAAGCTGGTCGCAACCTATACCTACAATCCCGATGGAACCCTGGCACAAGTCAAGGATGGCTTGGGAAACGCGACAACCTTGTCTGGCTGGAAGCGTGGCATCCCCCAGACCGTTGCAAATGCCGATGGCACGGCTAAGTCCGCATCTGTGGACGACAATGGGTGGATCCGTCAGACCAACGACGAGAATGGATTTGCGACGACGTATGGCTACGACGCGATGGGGCGGCTGAACGCCACGAACTACCCATCGGGCGACAGCACCGCTTGGAACTCGACTGCACAGGCATTCGAGCGAGTGGGTGGCGACGAATACGGCATCGGTGCTGGCCATTGGCGCCAGACCGTGACCACTGGAAACGCACAAAAAGTTACCTACTTCGATGCGCTATGGCAGCCGCTACTGACGCGGGAATACGATGCGGCAAACGTCGCGGGAACGCTTCGGGTCAAGCGCTTTGTCTACGACCACGAAGGACGACCTGTCTTTGCTTCTTATCCGAGTGGCAACGAGACCGCCAACACCGGAGTCTGGACAGAGTTCGACGTAGTGGGTCGGCCCACGGCCGTATCCCAGGACAGTGAGCAGGGACTGCTGACCACGATCACGCAGTATTTGCCTGGCGCTCAAACCCTGGTTACCAATCCGCGTGGTGCTCAGACGCGCACGGGTTACCAGGTGTTCGATCAACCGATCTATGACGCACCTGTCTGGGTGCAGCTACCAGAGTCCAGCAGGACCAATATTGCTCGCGATGTTTTCGGCAAGGCGGTCAAGATCGAGCGGGGTGCCCAATGATTCAATGCATGGATGCAATCGGTCAAAGGACGAAGTTCTACGTTCTTGGCTCCACTGGCAAGTTCAGGGCTCTTCGGACCTTTGGAGGCTGCCTCGTTTTCCTTCTACTCCTCGTGTTGCCGGGATTTGCGCACGCAGCTCGCCAATGTCCAGACGGCAGCCCTGCGGGTAGAGGCAACATTTGTCCGGACGTTCCAGACAACGAGGCCCGCTGGGTGGGCTATAACGTGCCATCCCAGATGGTCGTTGGGCAGACGTATGCGGTCAGCGCGACCTACCAGAACATGGGCAACCAAGTGTGGGGTTCAAGCATCGGCCACAAGCTTGGATATGGTGGCAGCTCTGTTCCTGTCAGCCCTTGGGGTATTTCAAGGGTAGAACTGCCAGGTGCTGTCTCGATTGGAAGTAACGTAACCTTCAATTTCAATGTCACCGCGCCACTTACGCCAGGCCAGTATTCATTTGCTTGGCGAATGGTGCAGGAGGGAAAAGAGTGGTTCGGAGCGTTTGGAGCTTCTTCTATTCAGGTGCTTCCCTCGCTGATCAAAGGCAGCATCGAAAGCGTCACTTACAACGCAATATCTGGCTGGGTCTGTTCAACGTATTTGAACCGCTCGATCGATGTGCATATGTATCTGGGCGGCTCTGCTGGTTCGGGAACCTTCGCTGGAGCCACCGCAGCTACCTTGCCAAGTGATGCTGGTATCGCAAATGCCTGTAGCGCTTCTGGCAGCAACTATCGGTTTTCGTTTCCCATCGATGAGAACTTCATCATCCAGAACGGCGGGAAGTCGATCCACATCCACGGCATATCGCCAGTGGGAGCTGGGAACGACACCATCTCTGGGTCAGGTTCAGTCGCTGTGCCTGCATCGATTATCAAAGGCAACATCGACGGAATCCAGAATGACAACGCCATCGTCGGCTGGGCATGTTCGACTGGCTTGGCCCGGTCGGTTGATATCCATATGTATACGGGCGGCGCCTATGGAACCGGCAGTCTTGCTGCGATCGGCAGAGCCAACCTCCCCAGCGAAGGGGGCGTTGCTGGTGCCTGTTCGGGGTCGGGGAGTAATTACCGTTTCTCCATTCCCATCACGGAAGAGCTGATTCGAAGCCACGGTGGAAGGCCGATCTACATCCATGGCCTTTCACCCATCGGTGGCGCAAACAATGTCATCGCGGGTTCCGGGGCAGTGGCGGTGCCGGCATCGGTCGTCAAAGGAAGAATCGATGGCATTGACAACAACAGAGCGATAGTTGGATGGGCGTGCTCGACCAGATTGAGCCAATCCATCGAGGTTCACATGTATGCGGGCGGAGCCGCCGGCAGCGGGACGATGGTAGCAAGTGCAGGCGCGAACCTTCCCAGCGATGGTGGCATTGCCGGAGCATGTGCTGCATCGGGAAGCAATTATCGTTTTTCTATCCCAATTACCGACGAGCTAATCCGCAGTTACGGAGGCAAGCCGTTTTACATTCACGGTCTGTCACCGGTTGGTGGAGGGAATAATCTCATTGATGGGTCAGGGGCCCTAGCAATTCCAGCGCTTCAGCGTGGTGCTGCGTTTGCCTCCCAGAACATGCCTGCACAGCTCTCGACGGGTCGTTCTTACAACGGTTCGGTTCGCTTCACCAATACGGGCAACGTCACTTGGCGCCAAGGGCAGGGCTATCGGGCAGTGTTGGTTGGCGATACACGCGGGTGGTCTCCAGGCGAAATCGGCCTGCCGTCGGACGTTCCGCCGGGTGGCAGCGTGGACTTCAATTTCAGCCTCCGGGCACCTTTGGGTGCGGGCGGCTACAACCTGCGTTGGCGGATGCGCGATGGTGCTGGTGATCTGGGTAATGAGTCCAGTAACCAAGTCGTGCAGGTGGTGGCTCCGCCGCCGGTGGAACATGGCGTCGGGCTTGCTGCCCGTAGTTACGTTTACGACGCGAACCAGCAGCTGTGCAAGGTGATTGAGCCCGAAAGCGGCGCCACGGTCATGGCCTACGACGCGGCTGGCAACTTGGCTTGGTCGGCCAGCGGCTTGGACCTTCCGAGCACGACCAGCTGTGATCTGGATGCGGCAGCGAACAGTGGAAGGCGTGTCGCCCGCACCTACGACTCTCGCAACCGACTCAAGACCTTGCAGTTTCCGGACCGCAACGGCGATCAGAACTGGGATTACACGCCAGATGGCCTTCCTTCTCGCGTAAGCACGGTCAATGACTCGGGCAATACGACAGTCGTCAACGCCTACAACTACAATAAACGACGGAAGTTGCTGTCTGAGGTGGTTGAGCAGCCAGGGATCAGTTGGTCATTTGGCTACGGCTACGACGCCAATGGAGCATTGGCGAGCCAAAGCTATCCCACCGGCACAACAGTGACCTATTCGCCGAATGCGCTGGGTCAGCCAACGGCCGTGCGGGACCAGGCAGGAAACAACTACGCCACTGGGATTGCCTACTACCCAAATGGTGCGGCTAGCCAGTTCAATTATGGCAACGGTGTGAATCACTCACTCGTGCTCAACGGGCGTCAGATGCCCCAGCAAGTGCGGGACTACAACGTTGCGTCGTTCGAGTATCAATACGACGCCAACGGGAACGTCAGCGCTATTTTCGACCAGCAAAGAGGCGCGGGCTTCAACCGTTACATGGGGTATGACGGGCTGGATCGCCTGACGGAAGCAGGGTCTGAGCGGTTTGGTGGAAGCAACTGGAACAACTACACCTACGATGTCTTGGACAACATTCTCACGGCCAAGCTCCCAGGCGTGCGTGAGAGCAACTACTGGTATGACTCCAAGAATCGCCTCACCAATATCTTGAGCAATGAAGGGTCAACGACAATCGGCCTGAGCTACGACGTTCAGGGCAACTTGAAGAACAAGAACGGCCAGGCTTACGCCTTCGACTATGGAAATCGTCTGAGAGACGTGACAGGGAAAGAGGCCTATCGCTACGACGCTTATGGACGTCGGGTGTTGTCTGGGGGCTTATCTACCTTGAACCTACAAGCGTATAGCCAGGCGGGACAGCTGCTTTACGCTGAGGTGCGCGGCAAGGGCAACACCGAATACGTCTACCTCAACGGGAGCTTGCTCGCCACGCGCAATGCAGGGGTTATCAAGTTCCAGCACACCGATGCGCTTGGCAGCCCGATAGCTGTGACGGACACCGCCGGCCAGGTAGTAGAGCGCACCGACTACCAGCCTTACGGCAGCCCTATCGGCAAGACGGTCGATGGCATCGGCTACACCGGTCATGCCATGGACGGTGCGACCGGGCTGACCTACATGCAGCAGCGCTACTACGACCAGGACCTTGGGCGGTTCTTGAGCGTGGATCCGGTGGCCGCGGACTCGGTGCTTGCAGCGAACTTCAATCGCTACTGGTATGCAAACAACAATCCGTATCGGTTCACTGACCCGGATGGGCGAGACGGTAGACTTTTCTGGTCAGCGCCCGATCGAGTGACCTTTACAGTTCCATGGACGATGACTGGCGTGCCAACATCCAATTTCACGGCTGCCTCCGTCAATGCACAGATTGCTCAAGATTTCTCTGGGACCGTCACTGTAAATGGCGTCAAGGTCACAATGACTGCGCAAGGTGTTTATCAAACAACAGGGGGGAAAGGCGTCAACGTCGTTAACGTCGTGCCTGATACGGCTGGTGTCACTAAAAGTGGACGTTCCCAAATTAACGCTATCGGCAGTAACAAAGTGACCGCTGGTGCCGGTGGAGCAGATGCGGCAACAACTTTAACGATATCGCACGAACTTGGCCATGCCGGCGGCGCAGGGGATCAATATGCGGGCGGGGTTGACGCTAATGGAAATGTGCTTCCGGCCGATGTCGCAGGTCCAGCTAATGTGATGAAGGATCTTTCTGGCCAGCCGGCAAATTCTCAGAGCCTTGGAGAGATCATCAATGCCAAGACCAATGTAAACTCCTGCGATAAGGGCGTAAGCGCGGCGAACGGAGGTTGTTAGTGAACAAATTATCACTTATTGCAGGCATGGTCGGACTTCTTGGAAGCGGTTTTGTCACCGCTTCGCCTAGAACCCAGGCGCCAGCTGCGCCTCCCTCACGGTGCGAGATTCGTTTGTCAGCATGGTGCATTGCCGAAGGGGCTTACGAAATAAACCGACAGTTGGCTAACGACTCCGTTCATGACAGGGTCTGGTCTATGCGAGGGAGATCCAAGCCTGCATCTAAGGTGATTGTTCTCGAGCCCAATGGATGCAAAAGTGGGCCTTCAGATGCGCTGGAGTTGTTGGAATTTGAACAAGGGGTGGCGTGGCAAAACGATTCTTGGGATCGAATTCAAGTCAAGCTAAAGTCTGATGGGTCCTGCGATCTGACAATTTTGCTGCCTCCTTATGATGGAGACCCCCTGGAATGGGCCTTCTCCAGTGGGTTGCCTCTGATTAGGCCTTGCAAGGACGAAAAGTGTATTGGTGCGGGTATTGGGGAGCTGAGGTCTCAATTTGAAAAGAGATATCGCGAGCGCCCAAAATCATAATATTTCATGGCGGTTTTCTCGACCCAATACGAAGAGGCCCGCAGTGATGCCGGCCTCGCAGTTTCCAGAGCTGATTCCTCTCGGTGACTGGCGTATTGAGCGACTCCTCCATGTTTGAGTTTTGTGCTGTCAGGCAGGAGCAAGATCTTCAGCTGGTCAACTGAAGCCACAACACGAGCAGCACCATGGGAAGTCCGCTGAGCATCGAGCTGACCCAGAAAGCTCCCATTAGGGTCAGCGGGGTCATCACCCACCACTGCCACCAAGCGAAGCCGGTATCCCGCGCTTGGGCAACCCGTGCTTCCGACGGGTAGAGCCGCTCGGCTTTCCGCAGACCCCGTCGAGCCATGAGTGGCCCAACGATGAAACCGAACGGGCCCAGGAAGAGCAGGCTCAGCGAGAACCACCAGAAGAACCGGTTGTGCGGCGTGGTCACCTTTTTGGGGGCAGCGCGCAGTGCGCCGTCCCCGCCAAGCCCTCCCACGGCGCCGACTGCCGTTCCAACCATCGAATTCGATTCGGTCTTCATTTGGCGTAGGCCCTCCAAGTTCCCGATTCGCGCACGTAGCGAAGATTCTTGCTGACAGGAATAGGCACCTGCCGGCCCTCGATGTTGAGTACCGCTTGGCCGCGGGTGTCGCAGCGATAGCCCTCGGCGCCCTCGGCTTCAACGCAGCCGGTGAGTTCGAAGTCCTGGACGTCGGTGACTTGGCCAGCGCCACTCTGTTGAAGCAGCCTGACGAACGCTTCCTTTGCGTTGTCAGACGAGGGCTTGCCGCTGCAGGCGGTCAGGCCCAGGGCCATGGTCAGGACGACCAAGGCGATCCGTGCGTTTTTCATGTCGTTCCTTTGCTGATGAGTGATAGAGAGGGCGACCGGCTTACTTGTCGCGGTTCCCGTCGGGCTTGAACCCGGCGATCCACATCCGGGTGTCTTTGAAGGGCGTCAGCAGGCCGCTGGCCCCCGGGTGCAGGTCGGCGGTCTGGAAAAAGCCGCTCACCCAAGCGATGCGCAGCGACACATCCACAGCCCGGTCAGCGACCCCAGGGCGGCTCACATTGACCACGAACGGCTGAGCCGGCGGGTTGGGCCCCGTTGACCTCTGAGCGCCGGTGTTGGGCTTGCTGGGCATCACTCTGATCCCGCTCAACGTGTCCCGGCCCTTCCACAGCGCAGCGCTGTTGAGCTCAGCGGTGTCGCCCAGGTCGTCGTTTTCCACCACCGCGGCATCGAAGCAGGTCCGGAAGGTTTCGGTCGTCGACGCTGTCGGACTGGTCCAGATGCGGGCCTCTGCCGTCCAGCAGGGCAGGGAGGTGCCCCACTCGGTGAAGGTCAACGCGACTCGGGGCCAATCCAGCTTCCCAAGCTGGGCCTGCTGGTGGTTATCGCCCTTGAAGAGTCCGGGCAGCTTCCCAGCGCCGCTAACGGGCGTGTAAATCGAGCCTGTTCCCTGACTGCCGGCCTTGCTGCCGACGTCCGACTTGATGCCCACCATCTGCTTGCCAGTGTCGGCCAACCCCTTTCCGAGTTGACGGAAAAAGCCGGACTTGTGCTCCGGCACTTCTTGGGCTTGGGCGGTGAACGGCGAGACGAGCGCCAACGCCAAGAGCGCAGCGAACGCTCCTTGTCCTGTGTGCTTCATACGAAAAGCCCCTGTAGACCGCCGGCCTGGCGGCATTTACGATAATCGCAGATGAGTCGCCTGCTTCCAAGCGGCACACTGAGGGAATTCAGCTTTCGTGCAATCTTCTCGATGCCCAAACCCAAGACACCGGCCACGGTCTATGGCACGCGTCTGCGCCATGCGCGGATGGCCATGGGCTGGACCCAAGCCGAGCTGGCGGAGCGCATTGGGATGGTGGACTCAGTGTCGGGAGCCACGCGAGTGAGCCGCTACGAGACGGGGCAACATGACCCGGACCCTGCGACCGCTGAGGCACTAGCGAAGGCGTTGAAGCTGCCTGTGGCTTATTTCCACGCCACGTCCGACGTGCTGGCCGACATCATCTTGATTGTGTCGGGGTTGCCCGTCGCCAAGCAGAAAGAGGCTTTGGAGCGACTCAAGGATCTTGCAGGCAAGCACTCAGGCGAATAGCGGAGATAGTCGAGCCGGTGATGACCGATGCTTGGCCGAATCTCAGGCAATGAGATAGTCCAAGCCTAGGATTAGGAATAAGGGATATTGCCGCACCGGACACCAACGGGTGTTCCGACTTGGTGTGAGCACTGCCTCTAACCTGCATCGAGGAAATCCAATGTCAGTCGACCAGCGCCGTAGGGATGTCGAAAGACATCAAAAGGAAATAGCCCGGCTCCAGACCGAAAAATCTCGAGAAGAGACCAAGGCCGTTGGGGAGAAGAAGAAGGCGTTCGATGCGTCGGCGGCCGCAACTCGGACAAAGTCTGTTTCCACACAGCAGTCGAAGCTGCGCGAGGCCCAGCGCTATGAAGGCAGTGCCGTCGCAATTCAAAAGAAGATAGCTGATCTTGAGACGAAGATAGCCCGGGAGCATGAGCGATTAGGAAATGCCAACCGGCAGCTTTCCGCAGCGCAAGTTCAGGAGCAAAAGAAGCTAGTCCAGGAGGACAAGAAAAGAGATGCTGAGCGTAAGCGGGCAATGGCCGCGAGCGCGCAAGAGCTGTCTAGGGTCCAAGGCCGTCTTACGCACCACGACCATTTACACCGGAGCACTGAGGCTACTTTGCAGCGGTTACAGGAGTTGCCAGAGCGGCTGACGGTTCTATTTCTCGCGTCTAACCCTTTGGATCAGCAGCAGCTTCGACTAGACGAAGAGGCCCGCTTGATCTTGGAGATGATTCGGAAGTCAGAACATCGTGATGCTGTGCGGTTGGAGTCCAGGTGGGCCGTTCAGCCCCTTGATGTGCTTCAAGCCATCAACGAATGCAACCCGGGTGTGGTCCACTTTAGCGGGCATGGTTCCAGTGACGACGAGATCCTTTTCCAGGATAGGGAAGGACGAACCAAGGTTGTCCGCAAGGAAGCATTAGTTCAAACGATGGTTGCGGCGTCTGGTGATATCCAGTTGGTCTTCTTCAATACTTGCTTTTCCCGAGGGCAAGCTGAGGCCATCGTAGAGCACGTTCCCTGTGCCATCGGTATGAACACGGCCATCGGTGACGATGCTGCCCGCATATTTGCTGCTTATTTTTACTCTGCGATAGGCTTCGGGCATTCCGTCGAAAGGGCCTTTCAGCAGGCGAAGGCTGCCTTGATGATGGAAGGAATTTTAGAAGAACAGACGCCGGAGCTATTCACCGCAGTAGGTGTCGAGGCCTCTCAGCTTATCTTGGTCGAACCTCGTAGATAGCTCCATACTCAACGCTTCTAGCGGGCGGGCGCTGGATCATTTCTGCAGTGCCCTCACCCGACGAGCCCGCTCTTCGGGGTTCTCCGTGGTTTGATAGAGGTTCAACGCTGGGAAGCGGTTGTTCTCGAACGTTCCGTAATGTTGGTCACGTCCTCTTGGCGAACCCGGGAATGCTTGAGCTTGGTGATAGCACGTCGTAAAGCATAGAAACCGAGCCCGTGGGCAAACTTGGAGCACATGAGGGCGACAATGTGACGGACGGGACCGGGGCAGCGAGCGCATTGGTCGAGAGCGATCTCCGGCTTGATATATGTGCTGAAGAAATCGATCGAGAGCCTGGGTTATGTGGTTGGGGGGAAGGCAAAGTATCTTCCTGACGTCGGCTTGAGGACAGCCGATGCGCGGTCTCTGAGCTTCATGCTGCCACTTGTGTAATTGACACGCCATTGATCGGATTCGCTCCGTCGTCACTTCAACATCGCTTTTCCGCAATGTTTGGCTGGATAGGGTGCGGTTTCCCCTAATCTAACGAGGACATTCTCATGGCCGAACCCAAAGAAAACCTGCTTGATTGGCTCCGCGATGCCCATGCGATGGAACAGCAGGCCGAGACCATGTTGAGGGGCCAGGCGTCCCGCATTGAGCACTACCCGGTCTTGAAGGCGCGAATTGAAGAGCACATCCAAGAAACGATCGGCCAGCGAGAGTTGCTCGATGGGTGTATCAAGCGTTTGGGTGGTTCTCCCTCCACGATCAAAGACGTGATGGGCAAGATGGCGGCTCTAGGCCAAGCGGTGGGTGGGATGACCGCATCAGACGAAATCGTGAAGGGTGCAATGGCGGGCTATGTCTTCGAACACCTCGAAATCGCGTCTTATACCGCGCTGATCGCGGCGGCCAAGACCGCCGGTGACCCGGAAACGGCACGCGTGTGCGAGGAGATCTTGGTTCAGGAGGAAGCAATGGCCGACTGGCTCGCGACGCACCTGCCAGAACTCACCGAAGAGTTCCTGGTGCGCGATGCAACTCCGGGCGTTGAGGCGAAGAAGTAACGATTGGCTCTTCATCGGCGCCTTGTCGGATGTGCTGCGACGGCCCGACGGGCGCTGATTTGCATTACATCCTAGGTTTTGCGATAGGCGTGGGTGCCGAACTTCTAGAGAGCGAGCACCGTAAGAAGCAACACCAGCACGATGGCAAATAGCCACAGATCGAGGAGATCACGATGACTGATGACAAGAAGAACACGGGTAGCCCGGACCGCGATCGGATCAACGTCAATGAAGACTACGAGCTGCAATACTGGACCAAGGCCTTTGGCGTCAGCGCGGATGAGCTTCGGGCGGCGGTCAAAGCCGTCGGCCCAACCGCGGCGGCCGTGCGTAAACACCTGGGCAAGTAACCGGGAGTAGGGCATGTCCCTCACCGAATACCGCCGCAAGCGGAGTTTTGACAAGACCAAGGAGCCCGAGCCAGGGAAGGCCTTGCCATCGGGGCGGCGCGCGATTTTCGTGGTTCAACTCCACCATGCCAGCCGCCGTCATTACGACTTCCGGCTCCAGGTCGGCGATGCGCTCAAGAGCTGGGCCGTTCCTAAAGGGCCCAGCTATGACCCCAAGGTCAAGCGCATGGCGGTGGAGGTCGAAGACCATCCCGTGGACTACGCCGGCTTCGAAGGCGAGATTCCGAAAGGACAATACGGGGGCGGCCACGTCGCCCAGTTTGACCATGGTGTGTGGGCCACCTCAGGCGACCCGGAGGCCCAACTCGCCAAAGGACACCTGCGTTTCGAGCTCTTTGGCACTAAGCTCAAAGGCGGTTGGCATCTGGTCCGGTCGGGCAAGCCGGCCAAGCAGCCGCAATGGCTCCTTTTCAAGGAAGACGATGCCTTCGCCAGCGATGTGGAGGCAGATGACCTATTGGGCGACGTCACCTCGCCGCCTCCTGAAGATCTGAAGCGTGCAGGGGCTGGCAAGGCAGACAAGAAAAAGCTCACGGCCGTGGCCCTGCCAAGCAAGGGCCGTCGCAAGGACTGGGCGAAGAAGGCCGCCGCGCTGACCAAGGCCAAAAAAGCCAAGCCGCCAGAGGACCCCTTCGAACCGCAGCTGGCCAAGCTCGGCGACGCTCCACCCCAGGGAGACCAATGGGTGCATGAAATCAAGTGGGATGGCTACCGCATCCTGGCCACCATTGCGGAGGGCGAGGTGCGCCTTTGGTCACGCAATGCCCTGGAATGGACCGAGAAGATTCCTGAAATCAGGGACGCCGTTGCAGCCCTCGGGCTGAAGTCAGGAGCACTGGACGGGGAACTCATCGCCGGCAACGGCACAAAAGAGGATTTCAACCTCCTACAGGCCACCCTGTCCGGAGAACGGCAAGGCGCGTTGGCCTATGCCTTGTTCGATCTGCTCCACATCGATGGAATAGATGTTGCCGATGCGCCCCTGCTGGAGCGCAAGGAACTCCTGCAGGAGCTGTTGGAGGGCAGCCCAGGGCACTTGGCCTTCAGCTCCCACATCAAGGGCGATGGGGAATCGGCCTACCGGCTGGCAGGCGAGCGCCACTTTGAAGGCATCATTTCAAAGCGTGCAGATCGGGCCTATCACGGGGGCCGGGGCGAGGACTGGAAGAAGACCAAGCAGCTGGCCAGCGATGAGTTTGCTGTCGTGGGTTACACGGCCCCGAAGGGCAGCCGCACGGGCTTTGGGTCGTTGCTTCTGGCCAAGCCTGACCCCAAGCACGGCTGGCTTTACGTGGGCCGGGTGGGTTCAGGCTTCTCCGATGTGCTGATCAAAGAAATTGCCCAACTGGTCGGCCGAGCTGGCGGGAAGACGCCTACCGCTTACGTTCCCACCGAGGACACCGACCTCCGCTCGGCCACGTGGTTTGAGCCGAGGTTCGTGGTGGAGGTCTTTTATCGCGGCATCGGCGGCCAGCAACTGTTGCGCCAAGCCTCACTTAAGGCGGTCAGGCGAGACAAGGAGGTGGCCGATTTGGCTGACTCGGATAGGGCTGCCACAGTCGAACAGCCCGCCGATGCCCCCCAGCTCAAAACCCCTGGCAAGCAGCTCAAGAGCGCCTTAAAGCACGGCAACGCTTCAAGGCACCGCACCGCTTCAGAGCACAGCACGACCCCGACAGGAACCCAAGGCCGCACACCGCCTCGGCTGTCCAGTCCGACCAAGGTGATCTTTCCTGACATCAAGGCCACTAAGCAGGACGTGTGGGATTACTACACGGCCGTGATCGACCACGTGTTGCCCGAGGTTATCGGCCGCCCCTTGTCGATCATCCGGTGCCCCAGTGGGACCGCCAAACCTTGTTTCTTCCAGAAGCACCACACCGCAGGCCTGGAGCTCGTGGACTCGGTTCGGCTGAAGGAGGACAGCGGTATCAATGCCCATTACCTTGTGGTCAGGGATGCAGCCAGCCTGCTTGAGCTGGTTCAGTTCAACGCGCTGGAGTTCCACCCGTGGGGCAGCCACGCGGAAGCGCCTGATCGCGCCGACCGCGTTGTCTTTGACTTGGATCCCGGCCCCGATGTGCCCTTTTCCGAAGTCAAAAAGGCAGCCGTGGACATCCGCAAGCTGCTTGAACAGTTGGAACTGGAGTCGTTCTTGCGGGTGTCAGGCGGCAAGGGGCTGCACGTGGTGGTGCCGTTGAACCCGGGGTGCGATTGGGACCTGACCAAGCGCTTCGCCAAGGGGTTTGCCGACGCGTTGGCAAAATCGGAGCCGACCCGCTTTTTGGCCACCTCGACCAAGAGCCTTCGCAACAAACGCATTTTTGTGGACTACCTGCGCAACGGCCGCGGGGCGACAGCGGTCGCGTCGTATTCCCTGCGCGGCCGCCCCGGCGCGCCGGTGGCCATGCCCATTGCCTGGAGCGAGCTTGCCAAGCTGACCCGTGCGGACGCCTTCACCATGAAAGACGTTCCGGCGAAGTTGGCTAGACGCAAGAAAGATCCTTGGGCGGATATCAACACGGTCCAGCAGAACCTGGCCCGGTGGGCGCAAGACGCTTGATCTGGCCGCCTGCTTTGATACTGATTTAGGAGAGAAACCGATGCGTCGATCCATCCTGCCGGCTGCGGCAGCCCTCGTCTTAACCGCGTGCGGGGGCGGAAACACCGAGTCCAGTGTCCAAGCTCCTGGTGCGGAGGAAACGGCCAAGACGAAGGCCTTGGAGACGGGTGCGGCAGTGATGCAGGATCGGCCGCCGATCGATGCCGTCAACGCCTACCTGGACGGCTTTCATTTCTACAATGGTCAGATGAAGCTCCAGATGGAGGCTCATCATTACTGCTCAATCCTCAATGAGGATGTCATTCAGTGCACCATCTACGATGGCAATGTGAAAGACGCCAAGCTGATGGGCGTGGAATACATCATCAGTGAGAAGCTATTCGCGGGCCTCCCTGAGCAGGAGAAGGCGCTCTGGCATAGCCACGTCCAAGAAGTGAAATCGGGGCAGCTGATCGCACCAGGGATCCCGGAGGTGGCTGAGCATGAGCTCATGGAGAAACTCATCCGCACGTATGGGAAAACGTGGCACACCTGGCACACCGACCTGGACAAAGACCTTCCGCGAGGTATGCCGCAGTTGATGATGGGCTTCACGGCGGATGGCCAAGCGGACCCGGCGATGGTGGCGGCCCGCGACACGCGGCTTGGCGTCAGCAGCGAGGACAAGCGAAAGCGCCGCGCCGATATTGCTGCGCCGAACATAGACCCGGGCGCAGACGCCTGGCGAGAGGGGACGGTGATCCAAATCCAAGACCCAAGCGGTGGACACGCTCACGAGACCGAGAGCCGGGATAAGGAGCCTTCCAACCAGAAGGAGAACGCGACGTCCAAAGGCTCGACCGGCCAGTAGGTTCAGGAATGCTCGGGCGGGCGGCCGACTAGGCCGATGCACTCCTCTCATGCAGCGCTCGCAGTTGGTTGATAGGGGGCAGTCAGATGATTCAGGTCCTAGGCAAGCTTGGACCAGCGCTCATGAAACGGACCTCGTATACGCGGCTCTCCTGTGCAAGTGTCGTTCTCGCCCAGGTTGGCTTCACAGATTCTGACATAGCGATTGAGTAGGTGGTTGAGTGCCTATTTCACTGTGACCATAAAACGAAATAATCACTTTTGTGTCCGGCGCGACGGCGATTTCCATCCTGACCATCTTCCATAACAGTCGCGCAGCATCTATTCAGATTCTTTTGCGTATGCGTGTCATACGCTTTGGATCATCTACGCGTATAAGGAGCGCAAAATGCCTACGCCTTTCTCGCGAACCCTATTTTCCGTCGCATTCGGGCTTGCAGTTGTAACCACGTCTACCGCTGCTGTCGCAGCGCAGCAGTATGGAACTCAACCTCAGCGAGAATCGAACGATCGTGCGACCGCAGACCTACGCACCCGCATCGGGGCCACGGGAGAGCGGATCGAGGAGGCTCTGCGTGGCGGCGCAATCACGAGCGTTCGTGCGACCACGCTTCAGCGCCAGGTGGAGCAGACCCAGGCAAGCATGGACCGCCTTTCTCGCCAACAGGGTTTCGTGAGTGCAGGAGAATTGGCCTCCTACAATCGCACCTTGAGTGCAATTGACGTCGAACTCGATCGTCACGGCGCCGCGCGCAGTTACGGAAATGATGCGTTGGTGGCATCCGACAGCAAGGGCCAGGCTCGAAGCTTCCGCTACGATTGCCAAAACGAACCGGTCGCAATTGCCATCCCAGGGGATCAGCTCGACCGTGCCCTCGACCAGTTGCGCTTGACGAGTCGCTGTCCGATTTCTGGCACCGATCTCGCGCGCGGTAAGCGTTCCCAGCCAGTGGTGGGCACAATGACTCCAACCGCCGCCTTGCAGGCAATGCTCAATGGAACAGGCCTCCAGATGCGTTCGATCAAGGGCGGCTTTGAGGTTCTCCGTCTGCCTCGGTGATGAGGTAGCCAGAGTATCGCTGGGCTACTAACCGACCATGTGCACGAGGACGGTTGATCGGTAACAACGGGTGAGCACTCTATGGAGCTTTGTAGTCCATGGCTGTCCAGTATCGACCGCTGAGTCCAATTACGGATAGAACTTGCGAGGTCTCGTTGGTCTGGTTGATCAGGGTGATTTTCGAAATGTATCAAACTCCTTTTGGTCGCAGGGAGAAATCCTATGTTGACCATTAGTGCAAAACGAATTGGGTAGCACAAGCTAGGGTTCCGCTCTTTTGCGATCTGCTTCGCTTTTTCTGAGGCTGGAAGAGTCACCCGTAACGGGCAGCCCCATGCGTGCGCACAAGCACCTGGTCGCCCATAAAGCGTGGCATGGTCAGCCCAGCACAGGAGATCTTATTCAGCGATTTTTTTAGGCTACTCATCCGACAACTTGGGTAAAGGAACCACGTAAAAGCCGGGAAGTGGCGCTCTGACGCTCGTGCCAACTCCCTTTTATCAGCCCAGCTGATGTCAGCATCCATCAAGCGTTCTCCGAAGGTCTGGCGTAGCGCTGAGAATCCGCTTTTTTTGATGCCATGAGAGCGCAAGTATCGAGCGAACTTGCTCCTAAGCCATGCGGCTGTGTCGGCTGTTCGCTCCCTCTGGCTGGTGGGAAAGAGTTCCCGCCCGTCCTTGCTTTTGATGGCTGCGACGTAGTCCGGAAACCCGGCATCAAGCAACACTTTCGGCACCGGAATTGACCCTGTGCTATGCCTCTGTCGAGTTCGGTATTTGGAGGCAGTGGCGCTTTCCGATTCCGGCGCAGCTCGATTATTGAGCACGATGCACATCAGCCCGGCGGGTTCGATGATGTCGTCGATAGACAGCGCAGCCGCCTCCGATGCCCGGACACCCATGTAGAGTCCGAGCAAGGGTGCCCAAAAAAGTAGCGGCTCGTTGGCTGCCCATTGATCGTAGGCCGGAGATGCGAAAATCGTCGCTAGGTCGCTCTCAGCAAGACGCTGCGGGTGTTGGCGGTGAGATTCGGCATTCATAACAAATGCTGTGCTTGCGGTGCTGCGAGGTGTTCGAAAGGTTACTTTGCCAGGTAGGCGTTGATTGAGGAGAGAGGACAGATGTTCGGCAGTAGGCGTGCTGGTGATGCTCATGATTGAATTCCGAAAGGGTGGAGAAGGAAGGGTGGAGAAGGGCGTTGAGGTTTGAGCCGGCTGCGTCAGTCGTTTGGCCTCCGTCTTCAGTTGCCCAGCAACGGGGGGCGAAGCAGGCGACATAGCGGTGGCGACAGCACCGCAACAAGGTTGCAAAACCGGACATCAGGGCAGGGCACGGTCAGGGGTAAAACTTGCTCGGGTCCGCCAAACACTCCGAAAACTGGCCACGCTCATACTTGGGCAACTCGACCGGCGGCTTGTATTTCGCCAGAATTCTGATCTGCGTGGCCCGAGCAAGCTTGGGCTTCTTGTGGAAATACGCGTCATGCAAGACGGGCACGTTCTTCCGCAGCGAATGGCCGGTAATGAGGGCGATGTCTTGGTCGGACACGTTCTTGTGGTGAAGCTCGGTGGCAAGCGTGTGGCGGAAGGTGTGAGCGCCGATCCCCTTTCCGAAGCCCAAGGTCTTCATGTAGCTGCTGAACTGGTTCACCGCGCCTTGGCTGTAGCGCGCATTGGTCTCACCCGTTTCCCGGTTCACGCCCGCAGACAGATGCGGAAAGAGTCTGGGATGGCCAGTAGCCTTGATGTCCTCAATGAAATCCAGGAAACCAGCATCCAGCAATGGTTTCGGGATGGGCAGCGTGCGAACTGCTGCTTTGCCTTTTAGGCTTTGACGGCTCCTGTCTCGATCCTTATGCCTGAGATCGGCGTCGACCGTTTTTTGGATGCGGATACACCAGACCTTGGCCTCCTCAACGATGTCCGCGACCTTCAATTGAGCGAGCTCGTTGATGCGTGCGCCCGTGTAGAGCGAGATCATGGGCAGCCACCACCGATGCGGATACTTCTTGGCCCAGGCCGGGAACGTCTTGGGTGAAAAGATGCGCTGAAGCTCTTCCTCGTCGAACAAGCGCTGGGGCTTGTTCGTGTCCACGACCAGGTCTTTCTTGATTTTCGGGAACGCATCCATTGGCGATATGGGAATCGCCTTGGCTTTTACTAGATTGCTGAAGAAGGTCACCAGGAACCGCCGGTGCTTCTCCAGCGTGGCGGGAGCGGGCGGCGTCACGCCAAGTTCTTTGCCACGGGCAACCGCCTGCTCGAACGTGTAGTCCCGATACTTAAGGTCGGACAGCAAGAGCGGGGGTGCCCAACGCATCAGGTCCCAAAGCTTGTAGATGTGAGCGTGGTCGATGCGCGAGACAGGAACGTCACCACAGGCAATCCGTAGGAGCTTCAGCGTGCGAGCCGTGTCGTCGACGGTTTCCTTTGCCAGGCAGCACCGCTCGCGATGGCCGAGGTAGTCCGAGATCTCGACCGACAGCAGTCGAGCAGGAGAGCAGAGGGGTAGGGGCTCGGGGTAGAGCGTCCGATTCTTACTGAGGCGCACTCTACGGGAGCGCTCATCCGCGCGGTCAAAGAGCTCCAGGGCGTGGATGGCGGCTTCGCGACCCGTAATGTTGATTTCGGAGGCCCGGACGTTGCCGACATGGACATCCTTGATTTGTAGGAGCCCAAACGGGGAGGTGATGTAATCGCGGAGCTGTTGCTGGACGATAGAGGACATTGCTTGCTTCCATTGTTTCAATGGAAGTAGTGATAAAACAGCCCGGAAATTCGTCAATCAAAACGGGCTGTTTTTTTCTTTTCCTGAAGCAAACTCTACCGCAACGGTGTCGCATGGACTTGAGCCAAAATTATTATGTTCGCTTTCAACTCGATAGATCCATGTAATTCAATGATTTAAGTCTGACTGGCGAAATATTTTTGAGTGATTTGCCCTGGCATTATTGTACTGTTTAATGCAAATAAGCTAACTAAAACAGCTCTTATGTTAGCTTTTAAGGTGTACCGTTCCTAAATACTCAATCAGATGTTAGTATTATCTCGGTAAATAAGGCGGCCAAAAACCGGAGTTAACTAACATGGACCCCTTTGAGGGCGTGGTGCTGGACTACCTGCGTGCGGATCGCGCGCTGTTCGTCAGCAGCCAGTGCTGTATCGGGCTTCCATGGGGTGGCCAATCCGAGCACCGAGTCCGCACTGATGTTGCTGGGTGACGGCATGCCGTGCCGGGAGCTGGCTTTGAAATTTTTGCTAAAGGTCTCGGTCCCAAGGGCGACTCATGGTCATCATACACGTGCCCCCTGGCTGCCAATGGCAGCGTGTGAGCAACGCCGTAATTGATGATTTCATTCTGTCTAACTTGGTGAGAGGCGCCAATGTCTAATGAAGGAAAATTTCTGAATCACATCTTTCGCGTCGCTTTAGTCTTGGCGAGTTGTATAACGCCACCTATCGCTCAGGCAGCTTCGTCTGATGGCATTCCAGCCGGTGATTGGCGCGGAATCCTGCGCACGAGCGAAGCCACAGGCCCGGTCTATGTCCGCTTGAGTGAGCGCGCTACAGGTGCTGGCGGCTCGCAGACCGCGGACTTGCGGTTTGGGCCTCCCTTCAACTGCTCTCTGGAGTTGCGGGCGCAGAACGATGGTTACGCAATGCTGTCGCGCAATGGTGGCAAGTTTTGTGATGCGCAGACTGGTAGACAGGCTCAGCTTCGGGTGATGGATGAGACAGCAGAGAGCATAGAGCTCACACTGTTGGGACATGAGCAGCCTTTGGTTGTCACCCTGGACCAGAAAAGGGAAGGGTTGGCTGAAGCTGGTCGGTGGCGAGGTGCGGGCCTTATCGCCGCACAGTTAGAGATCGTTGCGACCAGCGTCCGGCCTGGGGATGTGCTTGGTCGCCTGCGCTATGGCGCTCCCAGGGATTGTCAAGTCGAGTTGCGATACGCCGGCCGCGTCGATGGTGCGTTGACTGCATGGATCGGCGCTAATGACCGTGGATATTGCCGTCAGCTCAGCGACGGCCAAGCCGCCATGCAGGTTCGTCCGGATGGCAGCGCGACGTTTTCGATGTTCGTCAAGGGTCAACGCGACACGGTGTTTTTTGAACGTGTGCCTTGATGCGCGCTAGGTATGAAGGACGCAGCCTACAGAACCCGCAAACCACGTTCTTGGAGGATGTCGTGCCCTGGCGCTAACGGTCTTGGAACCGGAGTGCCTACGAGACCCGGTCGAACGATGAGTCGCTTGACCTTGGCTAAGCCGGGTTTCAATTTCATAGGGCGACAAGGACGCCCGCCTCAGAACTTCCTGACAGCCCAAGCGGTGTCAGGCCTATAGGCCACGGAACGCCTGCAGCGCAACCTGACTTTGCCGGACGCGGGACCGATGGTCACTCACCCCGCGCGACGCTTGAGCAGCGTCTTGCCGGCACCCCGACCGTTGGCTGCGCCCAAGTAGGTTGGAGGCATCGCCGCCCCTGTGCCGCCTCCGATTGGAGCCAGACGCCGGTAACTGAGAGACATCTAGTCAGCCCCGCGCGCTGTCAGCGCAGGATCGAAGGGCTTCTGCCGTATCAGGGTGAGGGCGCGTCTCAAGCAGTGCGACAGCGCTGCGGATACTCCTGCCCATGGACCGAGCCGAGCTACGCCTTCACCTCGAACGCCTGGATGCAGCAGTTCCCACCCTGCGGGCCTCAAGTCCTGATCGCCGCCACTTTTGGCGAGCTTTTACAGTCATGGCCGCCGCCATCGAGAGCAAGGCAGCGACGAGCGAAGACGCGCAGTTCGTCGGCCGTCGGGCCGAGGAAATCTTGTCCTGGCATGGGCTCGAAAACACGGACGAACACGTCTGAGTCCATTGGTGCCGACCAGCCCATCCCGATGCCTGCGTGCTTCTCATGCGCAGCGATGCTGCGTGGGACAAGCATGCACAGGTCAGCAGTAGTTCGATCACTGGCTGCAATGTCCAGTCATTGTCTGCTGACATCAATCTACTTCGTCCATCCGAATACCGTTTAGCCCGCAGGCCCATAGGGCATGCATGATGTGCCTTCACCAGTGCTGGGCCTCTGGAAGGGGCCTTAGCTTCGCTGCCCCCGCCGCAAGGGCGAGCCTCCTTCTCGACGCTGGCGCTTTGTTGCGGCCCTCCGCTGCGCGCCTAACGGTGCTCACTCCCGGGTGCGGTAGGGCCTGACGCTCCGCCTGTCGGTTCCCACGAGGCGCCTGTCGCGCCGGTGGAGACAAACCGATGAAGCGCAACCAAGACCGAGCCGTCCAGTATCAACTTCAGATGGACGAGGAAGGGATTCTGCTCGCAGCAGCCACCATTCTCGAGCAACGCCTCCAACGGTTGGGCAAAATCCACAGCCCGGAGCAAGCCGGCAGCTACTTGGTCGCTCGATGCGCCCATCTGCCCCACGAGGTTTTCGGTGTTCTCTTCCTCGACACCCAACACCAGGTCCTGACCACTGAGCATTTGTTCACCGGCACCATCGACGGGTGCGATGTCCACCCACGAGTCGTGGCAAAGCGTGCTCTTGAGCTCAGCGCCGCCGCAGTCATCCTGTTTCACAACCACCCGAGCGGCAACCCGGAGCCCAGCGAAGCCGACCGCAAAGTCACGGAGCGTCTGAAGCAGGCCTTGGGCTTCCTGGACATCCGGGTCCTCGACCACCTGGTCATCGGTGGCCAGAAGAGCGTCAGCTTGGCCAGCAGGGGGGGGGCATAGCCCGCCCCTTCACCTGTGCCGCCTGCCGAAGCTAGACTGCCAAGGCAGATCCACATCCATGGAGCAGGAATGAAGGCGTTCCGCGTGCGAGGAATTGTCTGGGAGACCGATGGCAAGCGTCCTAAATTGCCCACTGAAGCCACGGTCGAATGCGCGAGCGAAGAAGACATCGCCGATGCGCTTAGCGATGCTTACGGATGGCTGGTGAGTGACTTCGCTGTCGTAGACGGTGCTGATGGTGCCAGTGATCCGAGAGCGTGATTCCATTCTGGGACGCGCGCCGCACCTGACGGTTAGACTCTGGTGGCAACGAAGCACATCGAGCACCCACGGAGGCTCAGCTTGCGGTTACTGATTCGCAGCATTGTCGTGCTTACTCTTTCGTTAGGGACGCAGGCCTGTGCTCAAGGGCCGGCGAGTAGCCAAGGCACTCAGGAGAAAACAATGGAAGGACATCCCCCCAGCGCTGCAGACGTGCGCTCCGAGCAAGACAAAGCCGCTGCTAGTGCGGACAGGGCTGCAGACGAGGCCACCCGGCGAGCCGCTCCCAATGCTGTGGTGTCTGGCGATTACCCACCATTGCCGCAAGGCCCGGCGCTAACGTCAGGTGCATTGGTCGAGGCCATCGTTCGAATGGCCAAATCTTTCGAAACCAGAGCAGACATGGCCCCGGCTCACGTTGCGCACGTGTCAGGGCTTGAGGTGACGCCAGACAGTCAAGGGCGGCGCACAGGGCTCCAGGGCGCACTAGGTGCGGGGCACTATGAGTTCGCTGTGTGGAAGCCTTACGCGCGTCATCCTGGGCACACCATCGAGCTGACCGTGCGGCCGTCCGAGGCCTGCGACCTGTCGTTTAAATCACTGCATGACCCATTGGTTGCAGCCGGGTTCGGTGTGACCAAGAACGCGGTGGGCTTCAAACCGACGGTCTACTTTGAGCGAGCACTCGCAGACGGGCTTGGCTTGTATGTTGTCGTCAGCACGGACAAGCACGAGGACCCACACTGCGTTTCGCGGGTCAGGCTCGAAATGGAGCCGCGTGATGGCTGATCAGCGCGACATTGACCGGTTGCTCCAGGACCTGGAGCGGCAGCCGGGCCTCCCTAAAGGTGCGATGCGTGACCTCCGTGAAGCCATAGATACTTCGCCTTACCTTGCTTCGGTCATGACCCAAGCCATCGATCTGGGCACCCTCCGTCGCCTGGAAGTGTCCAACCAGCCGAATGAGGGCGGGCACTACGATGACAGGACGGGCACCGTCAGCATCAACACCTCGATTTTCGCGCCGTCCATTCGGTCCGACCGCTTAGACATGTTGGCGGGAACGTTGGGGCACGAGACTGGGCATGCGCTGATGGCGCCGTCGGCGCAGGTTTCCTTGAACACCTTTGTGTTCAAGCTCGATACCGCTCTAAAAGACGGCGTCCAATACGGTGAATCGGTGGTTGATGTGACAGCGCCATCCAAGGAATACATCGCGTCCGCGAGGCAGAACGAAGCCTTGGCCGAGTTGGTGAGCATGAATTCCGTGGCCAGTCGAGTGACGACGACTACGGGAGAGTTCAACCAGGCCGAGTTTCTGCGTCGCGTCGAGCCGACAACCGCTTGCGTGAAAGACGGAAAGCTTGAGCCAGGCATCCATTTGGACGAGCGCGGACTTCAGCGGACGGGAAACAGCATTTCCAGCCCGGCTGTGGAGGCCGTTGCCGTTTGCCACTTCGATAGAAGCGACAGCAGCATGGGGCGCCAAGGCACGGCTAACTACCCCGGCTACTACGCGGCTTACCCTGTGAGCGCAGGGGCTGCGTTGCTAAAAGATCGCGCAGGCTCGACGACCCAGGCCTTGCCGCGGCTGGGTTACAACCTCGCAGAGCTCGGCACCGATACAGTCAAGCTGGAGGGAGCCGGGCTGAACTTGGGCGGGCAGGGCAGGGCGTTCGGATTCGTCGATACCTCTCATGGTCAGCAGCGGGAGGTGGAAGTGCGCCAACTAGGTCCAGCCCAGCATCGCCCGGACATTGAGCCCCCCTCGCTTCAGTCACCTTCGCAGGTGCTGGTAGACAATCCCGCTCACGCTGACCATCAGACCTATGCCCGCATCCACGACTGGGTCAAAGGCACGGGCAACTGGAACGACGAGGAGAGCCGCAACGTGTCGGCGTCGCTCTACAGGCAGCAGGTGGACGATCCGCTGTTGAAACGTGTGGACCAAGTCACCGGGGGCTTAGGCCGAGATGGGGCGCACAACGTCTTTGCGGTCTACGCTCCACATGGGGTGGGGGTCGCGCCCATGTTCCATGCCCATGTCGATGGACGCGAAGCCTCCCAGCAGCCGGCCCAGCAGAATCTGCAGCAGGCTGAAACCATTCAGCAGAACCAGGTCCGCCAGCAGGCGCTCGAACAGACGCAGCAGCAAAACGTTCAACAGGAGCAGGGACCAAGGATGACGATGTAGTCGCGCGGAGCGTTCTCGAATGGCTCAATTGAGAAATGTCCTTCCTATCCGCCGCACGGCGTCGAAGAGGCAGGCTGGTTGTTGATAGATGGCTCTCCTTGCCCCGGTCTATATCGAAAGCATGTTCTTAGGAATGTCTGAGATGCCGTGGCTGAACTGGTCCAGCCGTCAGTAGCACCAGACCCGCTGCGCTTTGATGCTTTACCGCTAACTTGATTGGTGGCGTCCCTGCATCAAGGTTCTGCTGAACATGGCTACGCTGAGGCTAGCTCGGAGTGGATCGATGCGGGCGGGACAGAGTGCAGTCGCACAGACTGAGACGGCGTTGCACCAGAGTGTCACCCTACAATCACCGCCTTCACAACACCGCATGCCCAGTAGTGCCAGGCGCGCCCGTCGCGCATCCGATGTTTTCGATTACGCTTACCCAGAGCATTTACGCGATTGCGTGGAAGCACTTCCCAAAACAGCAGGGGTCTACACCTTTCACGGGAAGGAAGGCCTGTTGCCGCTCTACGTCGGTAAGAGCATAAACGTGCGCACCCGGGTGATGGACCATTGCCGCACCCCAGAAGAGGCCTCACTGCTTCGTCAAACGACCTCGGTTTCCTGTATCTCCATGGCAGGCGACGTTGGTGCACGTTTGCTGGAGGCGCAAATGGTCAAGCGTCAGATGCCGCTCTACAACAAGCTGCTTCGGAAGGTCCCGCGGCAGTTCTCCATCCGCCTCTATCGGGGCGAGGTCTCTATCGTTCACTCGGCGGAATACGACGTGACCTCCTCACCGATGCTCTACGGGCTCTACTCCAGCCCGCAGTCCGCTCAAAAAAGCTTGCGGCGCATCGCCGATGACCACCGGCTCTGTTACTCCCTGGTAGGGCTCGAGCGGCTGCCTTTGGGCCGCCCATGCTTTCGCGCCATGCTCAAGCGATGCGCGGGCGCTTGCTCGGGAAGTGAGACCCTGGATGAGCACGAAGAGCGCTTACGTTCTGCACTCATTCGTCTAGAGCTTTCAACCTGGCCCTTTCGTGGCCGGATTGCGTTGGAAGAGAAGGGCGAGAACTTGCGCCAGCTCCACGTGCTGGATGCCTGGCACTACCTGGGCACCGTCACGACACTGACGGCGGCCAGGAAGCTGAAAGGCGAGCCGTTGGGCTTCGACCGGGACAGCTACAGGATCATCAGGGCTGCGATAGAGTCGGGACTTCACGCCATCACCGTCCTCGGCCCGTAGAGCTCTTCCGCGCTATCAAACAGGGCCAGATCCGTTGGCAAGTCATGGAACCGATGCAGCCGGGGAGCGTCCAGCAGGAGCAAGGGCCTCGGATGACCATGGGCGAGCATTGGGCGGCTTGCAAAAAAGCTGACTTGATAGGGCAAGGTTAGTGGAGCAAGCCTGCCCGGTCCCTCATGTGATTGAGCAGCAACGTTTCCAGTTCTGCCTCGTCTAGTGCATGTGCACCCGTCTGGAAGACTAGGTCAGCCACTCGCTGCCGCCGTCTCATCTCTTCGCGCCTTGCTGTTTCCTGCGCCTTTGCTTCGCGGCGCTGGTTGGCTAAAAGCTCTTTCGCTTGCAGCTGTGCTAAGCGCTCGGTGGCCCGCTGAATTTGGTCTCGGTAGTGATTCGTTGCGGTCATGCGTTTCTCCTGTCGCTTGGAAATGAGTCAACCAGGAAAACGGCTTGCGTCAAGCGTTGAGGTGGTCTCGAATTTCGGCCGCTTCGAAAATCGAAAAGCCTGAAAAAGAAGGCTTAAAAGAAAGAAGCAAGAGCGCACTGATGCAATGTCTGCGACATTGCGCGCGCCAGGTGCTACGCCCCCGGACCCCCAAGCGCTCCGCGCTTGCGCAAACCAAAAGCCACGGCATAAAGAGAGCAACCTCATCTGGAGCTCTGCATGGCCATCTACCACTCTCGCGTCAAAGTTTTTAGTCGTTCCCGCGGCGACTCTGCTGTGGCCGCAGCCGCTTATCGGGCTGGCCTGCTACTTATCGATCACCTCACTGGCCAGCGCCACGACTACCGCCGCCGCGGTGGAGTGGTGGCGTCCGAATGCCTTGCTCCCCAGGATGCGCCGGCGTGGGCCCTTGTCCCGGCCGAGCTCTGGCAAAAGGCCGAGGCGGCGGAAAACCGCAAGAATTCGGTGGTGGCACGCGAGTTCGAGGTCGCCTTGCCCCACGAGCTCAACGACGAGCAGCGGTCCGTGCTCGCCACGGCCATCGGCCAAGCCCTGGTCGCCCGCTACGGATTTGCTGTGCAAGCCAGCATCCACTCGCCGGGCTCCCGTGACGGTCTGAACCATCACGTTCACCTTCTCGCCACCACGCGCAGGCTGGCCCCCGAAGGCTTTACCGAGAAAACGAGGGAGCTGGACGGCGGAGCGTCGGGGAAGATTGAGATCGAGTGGATCCGCCAAACCATTGCATCCACCATCAACGAGCACTTGGCCGCTGCCGGCATCGATGCCCGGGTCGACCATCGCCGCCTTGAAGTCCAGGCTGAAGACGCCCTGGCTCGCGGCGACTGGGCCGAAGCCATGGTGCTGTCCCGGCAGCCCACGAAACACGTGGGCAAGACAGCCACGGCATTGGCGCGCAAAGGCGTCATGACCGACCGTGCCGCCGAGAACGCGCGCATCATTCGAGAGAACGAGGAAGCCTTTGAACAGTTGCTCGCTCAAGCCGAGCAGGAGGGAAGGGCAATTCCAAACTCTATTGGCCATAGCCACGACCAAGCGCAGCGCGACCGACGCCGAGCTGGCTCCAGGAACGAACTTCAAACCTCTGTGCCGGGGTTGGAAATCCATGGGTTCCGCGGCATGCGCCTCTCGGATGCCTTGGGTCGGCCTGCGGAAGATGCGCGGGTGCGACCGCTACGCTCTATCACTGAGCTGGTCGCCGAGGCAGCTCGGGACATGGCGGACATCCTCTCGACCCGGCCAGACCTGGCGTTAACCGCTACGCAGCGCGTGGTGGGGCAATGGACCGCGCATGCGTCTACTCTTCTCGACAGTATCGATTTGCGCAGGTGGCTTAACGGCCTGGTTGAACGACTCGGCCGTCTGAAACGGAGCGTGCTCAAGTTCGCCCAGCGGACCAGCGCCTTCGGGCGTGCCGAGAAACTCTTCCACTTGGCCGAACAAGCGTGGGAGCAGTTCAACGGCGACCACCCTCGTCCTGATGGAGAGTGGTCCTCTCAAGAATGGAAAAAGCGGCGGGGAAGGCGGTTGGCCGTCTTGGAGAAGCGCACAGCTGAACTGGGTGCAGCTCAGGCAGCCGTCTCAGAGCAGCAGTGGAACGATTACGGGAACGAGATTGAGATCCGCGCGACTCAAGTGGAGCGGTGGAGCGAAGCGATGCTCGCAAGTCCAGAGCCTGAAATCGTCCATGGCTCTGTTGCATCTATTGACGCTGCTCCTGCTTTGCCCAAGCCCTCCCCAATGCCGACGCCAGCGCCACGACCAACAAGTCGGCGCCCGCGGCCCTGACAGATATCAAAAGCCCCGCAGACACGGGGCTTTCTTCTTGGTCTTAATCTTAATGCCGGGGGCGAGGACGCAGGTCTATGCGTTCAATCCCAGCGGGCTCCTTGGGGCGGGGGACGTTGTCCTTGTTCTTCTTCTTGCGCGCCTCTCGCCATTCCTCAATTGAAGCGGGCATGGTCGGCACGATGCTGCGATCGACAGCCGCTCGTTTGACTAGGATGGGCTGGGATGGGGCCATGGTCGATGCCTGCGTTTGACCGGCCGGCCCTGGCCCCCCGAGCCGTAGCAACTCGGCAGCCAGATCGAGCGCGTATTGGATGTCCTCCACTTCGTGAGGGGGCAGACGTGTTGTGCGCTGCTGGAGGAGGTGGCCGAGCAGGCGACTGGCGACCTGGATCCGTGTTTGGTGATGCATGGGTGCTCCTGTGTTGGGTGAGCACCCATCCAACCAGTTGATCACTTTTGCGCAAGAGCTCGCTTAGCCACCTGCTTCACAAATTTGAATACGCGCCAGAATTTGATGGGAGGTATATTTGGTGGCTGATAGTGAGGCCAGGCATTCTTAGTTGTTTGTGGCTACCCATAGGGAGTTGTTAGCTCCAAGCAGCGTTCTCGGGCTGCCGTCGCCTCGCTATGATCTGGTATCAAACAGGTATAATTTGTTGGGGACCTATTCGGGTGAGTATTTCAGTAAAAATCGAGCAGCTTTGTGTGGAGGATATCAAGGTGCTGGATGGGATTGCTTTGCATATCTTCAAAAAGCCGGATCGCGCAAAGATTTGCTTTTCCCTCATTTTGTATGGAGTCATAGATGAGTTCTAATGAAATCGACGTGGAAATTGAAGATGAAATCGATGACGAGGTCGTATCCGTTAAATATGACATTGCTTCTTATCCATCGGACCTTACGCTAGCTGGTCTTGCGCAAATGTGGCAGGATGATGATATTCAAATTCCGGATTATCAGCGAGAATTTGTATGGACGGTTAAGCAGTCGTCACTTCTAATCGATTCATTTCTTTGCAATTTGCCTGTGCCAAACGTATTTTTTTACGTGGATGAAGATAACAGGAATATTGTGATCGATGGGCAGCAGAGAATACTCAGCGTGGTGTTCTTCCTGGACGGATATTTTGGTAAGGAAAGTTCGAGTGGAAAAAAGCAGGTATTCCGGCTTTCGGGGTTGAACAAAAAAAGTCCTTATTATAACAAACGATTTGTTGACCTCGCTGATTCAGATCAACGAAAGTTGAAGCAATCGGTTCTTCGCGCAATAAATATTAAGCAGCTTAATCCTGTCGGTGAGAGCACAAGTGCTTATCACATATTTGAGCGCCTGAACACTGGCGGCACTCCATTGAAGCCCCAGGAGATTAGAAATTGTGTCTTTATAGGCGGATTTTCCAAGGTGCTTCGCGAACTCAATAAAGATTCGAGCTGGCGCGCAATCCTTGGCAAGAAAGAAGTAGATAAGCATCAGAAAGATGTTGAGCTGATACTGCGCGTCTTCTCTCTTGTGGGTAATGGATGGAAAAACTATGAAAAACCTATGAGCGAATTTCTCAATAAGGCTATGAAAGAGCATAGGTCGGGAGAGACTACTAGGGTATCGACTTTTGTCAAAGCCTTCCCGCTGGCAGCAAAGAAGGTGATAGCGGACTTGGGAGAGAAGCCGTTTCGGATTCGTGGCCCCATCAATGTTGCGGCATTGGAATCCGTGATGTGCGTTCTGATCTATAACTACAAGAAGATTTCCGCTATCAATCTAAAAAAATCTTATGCTGTGCTTCTCAAGTCGAAAGAGTTCGATGAACTTACGCGAATTAATACGACTGATGTTAAGACCGTTCAAGAGAGAATTAGGCTGGTTACGAAAGTAGTGGTGGGATAATCATGAGCTACACTTCACATTTTCAACATGCTGATGATGTGGTGGCTCACCTAAATACTATTGTGCGAGGCATAGGTGACCCGTTGTTGAAAGCGAAATATACTGGATTTTTATCGGTATCGGCCGTGACTACTTATGAGCTTGCAGTCAAGACTATTTTTATAGAATTTGCGCAAATAAAGCATGCGGCGTTCGGGGGTTTTGCCAGCCGTCATTTCGATAAAATAAATGGGCGAATCAGAATAAATAATCTAAAAGATGATTATATAAAAAAATTTGGCGACAAATATTTGGAGCGGTTTGAGAAAAAGTTGAAAAAGGAGCGCGCTAATTATTTGGCGGCGCATAAGCGGGACGCAGTTTCATCATATGCAAACCTAATCGAGGCCCGCAATAAATTTGCTCACGGTGGGCAAGTTAGTGCTAACTCGACTTATGAAGAGACCGTGCGCGCCTATGAAGATGGGAAGTTGGTATTAAAATGCCTGGCCGAATCAATGCGACGTTGAGCATTGGTGAACTGTAAGAGTAGGAAGCTGCGTCAGCGGTGACGAGCTGGCTACCATAAATTGGCGAAGCTAAGGTTGCCTCCCCGGCCTGACGCGGGGGGAGCTTAATTTCAACTAGTGGATTTTTATAGAGTGGCATTAGAGCTTTGTTCGACCATCATTCTTGTGTTTTGGTGGTTGAAGCAACGGCGCTAGTCTTTAGAAAGACCAAGGTATAACTCAGCACAGACAGCCCAGGCGACACGCGCCGCAGCCCGTCCAGCTTCTCCTTGGCGGTGAAGGCCCGGCTGTAGGTGACGTGGTGCTCGTCGTCCAACTCGTGGCCGACCAACTGAGCCCGGAGCTCCGACACCACGCCCGCGCCTTGCAACTCTTGAATTAGGGTTTTGCGCAGCGAGTGGAAGCCGCGCTTGGTCGTGGGCCAGTCCTTGCCCACCTCGGCCAGGTGCCGACTGAAGGCCTTGGAGATCCAGTTGCCCCGGCCGTTTTTGGCGTCGGCCTTGGCCGCCGGGAACAAGCGCTCTTGGCCCGCTCGCCCCAGTCCAGGAAGCCCAGGGCGAGCAAGTCGGGGTGGACCGGCACCGTCCTCAAGCTCATGTCCGTCTTCACCTTTTGATGCTCGCCTTCGTCCGAAATCTGGATGCAGGGGATACCGCCGTCCTCCACCACATCGGCGGTCAGCAGTTGGCCGACCTCCGACGCGCGGGCGCCGGTATACAGGCCAATGAGGGAGGCCCATTGCGCTGCTAGGGGCAGGGCTTCGAAGGTCGCGGGTGCGATTAAGGCCTGGACTTGGTGGGCCACCATGAGCAACGCGTGCTCCACGATGTCGGTTGACACGTTGTCGCAGTCGACCAATACGGCGACACGTGCTTCAAGCGGGCTGTTTGAGTTGCTCATGTCTGTGAGGTCCGAGTTTATGCAGACAGACAATGGCGTCAGCAACTTGCCGATGGCAAGCGGGCGCTAGCAATCGAGCCAAGCCCGGCGTTATGATCGAGGAAACATTGACAGGAAACCTGCCGAGCACGCTTTCTGCAACGGATTGAATGGGTTAAATCGGAGGTGATCCGATCCCACTCTCTCCGCCATATGTCGCTGCAGAGCACTAAGGCGCCCGCTTTTTTCAAGACCCGCCGATTCGTCCCATCTCCTGTCCGGTACTTGGCGCCGCGGTCCGTTCGTCATCGCGGTCACTGAGTCGTCGAGCCGTGGACAGCCGGAGGGTTTCTTCATGGCACTGCGGTGTGTTGATGCCTGCTCGCGTGTGTTGGGGCTTGAAGTGGGTGTCATCCGATCGCCGGGCGGCGATCAGCGACGTTCATGCCCATCGTATGAATCAGGCGCGGGGCAGCCGCCAACCGATGCGGCCAACGCGTGTGCAAATCTCTGCCGTCTGTCTCGGCGCAGCAGCTGATTTATGGCCATCATCTGCTTGCCGTCTCCGCGATCGCTGCGGCCGTTGCTGGGTAGCGCCGGGACGGCCTTTTCACTCGGTCAAATTCGCCATGGGGGCTTCCAATGTCTGCTCGACATCATCGTCTGCGTCGCATCTTTCGCATGATTTCGGCGCTCGCGCTTTGCCTGGTGCTGCCTGCAGCACCGGCTGCTGCGGCTGCTGCGGCTGACAGCATTCCGCCTGGGGATTGGCGCGGAATCCTGTCCACCCGCGGCGGCACCGGGCCGGTTTATGTCGTTCTGAGAGCTCGTGCAGCAGGAGCCGATGGCAGGCAGGGTGCGGACCTGCGATTCGGGCCCCCGTTCAATTGCGCACTGGAGCTGCGTGCGCAAGCAGACGATTACGCGCTGCAGTCGCGCAATGGTGGCAAGTTCTGCGATGCGCTCTCCGGCGGGCGTGCCCAGCTCCAGGCAGGGGATGGGATGGCACCAGGCATTCAGCTCACGCTGCTGGGTCGCGAGGCGCCGCTTGTCATTGCCCTGGACCAGAAGGCCGATGCAGCGTTGACCGAAGCAGGGCGCTGGCGCTCAAGCGGCCTGACGTCGGCGCAGCTGGACCTGGTGGCGACGGCGGTCCGGCCGGGTGATGTGGTCGGTCGCCTGCGCTATGGCGCTCCTCGGGACTGCCAAGTGGAATTGCGCTATGCCGGGCATGAGGCAGGTGCTTTGACTGCCTGGATCGGTGCCAACGATAGAGGCTACTGCCGGGGGCTCAGCGACAGCCAAGCCAGGATGCAGATGCGTCCGGATGGCAGCGCCGTGCTTTCGCTGCTCTTGCATGGTCAACGCGATATGGTGTCGTTTGAGCGAGTGCCCTGACCTCGGTGCAGGTGCAGGCTGCCAGTGCGACAACACCGCCGTCTTTCAAACGGTGATTACTGTGTGTTGGTGTGCTGATGGGAGTTAAGCCTTGCGGCAGCGAACGAGGAAAAACATCAGGGGCGTGGCTTGGCTATAAATTGTTCATGAAATGAGCAAGATCAGCCGCCTGCGAGTACTGCCGCGGGTTTCTCCAACGAAGCGGCAGCTTCGACCAGAAAAGCGAAAGGAATGCCGGGCGTAGGCTGCATCGCCCGTCTATTAGCCATTGCCATTGCAACGGCAGGCCAGAGTAGGAGTGTGGCCCTCGACAAGTGACTGCCTACGGCTTCGACGGAGCGTAAACAGCGGGTGGAGCACATTGGCCTGACCAGCCATAAAGCCAGGAACCCAATGAACGCGCCCGTCGAATATCGCCCCGATCTGGAAACGCCCAGCGTCAGTGAGCAGGAAACCATTCGTTCCCTGGAAGCGCTGTTCGTTGACATGGCAACGACGGTGGCGGAAAAGGAAGGTCATGCGCACCGCGCAGTCCATGCGAAAGGGCAGGGCCTGTTCACCGCCAGGCTCAGCGTATTCAACGATCTGCCTGAAGAGCTGCGACAAGGCCTGTTCGCAGGGCCTGGGCAATACGATGCTTACATCCGCCTGTCATCGCCACCTGCAGAACAACTGAGCGATGCTGTGTCGACTCCGCGTGCCCTGGCGTTGAAGGTGTTGGGTGTCAGCGGCGAGCGCGTCGAGGGCGGAGACGAGAAGCACAGCCAGGATTTCTTGATGGTCAATGGCCCTTCCTTCACCACCCCCGGTCCCGACGGGTTCTTGCGTAATTTCCGGGTGCTGGCGACGACCACGGAAAAGGCGCCAGGCGCCAAGGCGGCGCTTTCAAAAGTGCTTCGGGGTGTCGAGCACACGCTTGAAAAGATCGGCGGGGGAAGCGGCAGCATCAAGCAGATGGGCGGACAGCCGCAGGTTCATCCGCTGGGCGAGACGTTTTTCTCGCAGGTGCCGTATCTCTACGGGCGTTACATCGCCAAGTTCTCGCTTGCGCCGATATCCAGCAATCTCGTTGAACTCGATGGGCAGGAAGTTGGCGACTCCCCGGATGCGCAGCGCGAGGCCGTTCATCACGCCATCAGCACCCTGGATAGCCCGGCCGAGTGGGAGCTGCGCGTGCAGCTGTGCCGGGACGTGGAAAAGATGCCGGTCGAGGATGCGTCGATAGAATGGCCGCAATCCATCAGCCCCTTTGTGGCAGTCGCGCGCGTGGTGGTCGAGCGCCAGGCCGGTTGGGACGGAGAGAACTCGCAGCAGCTGGAAGACCGCATCGCCTTCTCGCCGTGGCATGCCTTGGCCGCGCACCGGCCGCTGGGCGCCATCAACCGGGCGCGCCGTATCGTGATGGCAGCCTCGCGCCGATTCCGCTCCGAGTTCAATCGCTGCCCGATCCACGAGCCGACTGGCGTCTAGCTGCTCCTGCTGCGTGCACGTGTCGTGCAGCACGCCTGTATCCGGGGGGCCGGAGTGCCCCTGGATCGCAGCTGCCAGGCGAGGATTTTGATCAGTCGTTGAGCGACTGCGTCGACTCGCGTGGCATGCCAGGGTGACCGCCGCTGCGTTTGGCGAGGACTAGCAGACAGCGGACTCGATCCACCGGGACTGCTGCTGTCTAGCTGAATGCTCGACTCACCCAGGGTGATGGATCGGGAAAGGACCATCAAGAACGACCGATCGCTGCCGCTAGGGACGCATCCCCAACGCAAGCAGCAGAGGCCGCTATGTTTTTCTCCGACAGCCACAAGGTGGACGCACTGACCAAGGCGGTTGATGCCACGTTGAAAGGTGGCAGTGCGCAGTGGCCCAATAACGGATCGGCTCTGCTGCTCAAGAAAATGGCCGAGCGTTTGTATGCGGCCCAGCAGGAGCGTGATCTGGCCAAGGCCCAGGCGGAAGACGCGACGACCGCGTTACGCCATCTGGAGGGCCGTTTCGAGCTGGTCGCCAGTGGTACGACCGACGGGCTCTGGGACATTGGTGTCATTGCCGGGGATCCCAGCCACCCCGACAGCCCGGTGTGGTGGTCGCCGCAGATGCGTCGGCTACTGGGCTTTGCCTCTGAACAGGATTTTCCCAATGTCCTGGACAGTTGGGTCGCATGCCTGCACCCGGATGACAAGCAGCCGACGCTGGATGCCTTTGCGGCGCACCTTGCCGATCGCAGCGGTCGAACTCCTTACGACGTCGAAAACCGCCTGCGTCTGAAGTCCGGCGAATATCGCTGGTTCCGCGCATTTGGCACTACCGAGCGCGATGCACAGGGCTTGCCGCTCCGGGTGGCGGGTTCGCTCACCGACATCACCGAGCGTCGCGCGCGGGAGCAGTTCCTCGACATCACGCTGACGCGCTTCGAGCTCGGCTCGCAGATGCTCAGCGACGGCTTGTGGGACATGAGCGTGATCGCGGGTGACCCGATCAATCCGAACAACGAATTCTGGTGGTCGCAGCAGTTCCGCCACCTGCTCGGCTTCGAGTCCGAGCAGGACTTCCCCAACGTGCTCGATAGCTGGGCGTCACGGCTGCACCCGGAAGACAAGGAGCGTTCGCTGAACGCGTTCGCGGCGCATTTGAACGACCGCAGTGGCCGCACCAACTTCGATATCGAGTATCGCCTGCAGCTCAAGAACGGCCAGTACCGCTGGTTCCGCGCACGCGGCCTGACCAAGCGCGCTGCCGATGGCACGCCGTTGCGCGCGGTTGGAGCATTGATGGACGTGGAAGCCGGGCGTCAGCTGGGCGAGGTGGCAAACACGCTCAGCAGTGCGGCAGGCGACATCGTGCGCAGCAACGATGACCTGTCGCGGCGCACGGAGCAGCAGGCGGCGGCGCTCGAGGAGACTGCAAGCTCCATGGAGGAGATGACCAGCATCGTTCGCAAGAACGCCGAAGGTGCGCGTCAGGCCAATTCACTGGCGAGCAAGGCCGCGGAGACCGCGTTGCATGGCGGTGAGCTGGTCAATGGTGTCGTCAGCACCATGGCGGCAATCCAGGCGTCGTCGCGGAAGATCGGCGAAATCATCACCGTCATCGATGGCATCGCGTTCCAGACCAATATCCTTGCCTTGAACGCTGCCGTGGAAGCGGCGCGGGCCGGCGAGCAGGGGCGTGGCTTTGCGGTCGTCGCGTCCGAGGTACGCAGCCTCGCGCAGCGCTGCACCATGGCGGCCAAGGAGATCCGCGACCTGATCGCCGACTCGGGTGCGAAGGTGGGGCAGGGCGCGGAGCAGGTCAACGTGGCGGGCAAGGCCATGGAAGAACTGCTTTCCTCGGTGCGGCAGGTCAACGACATCATGAGCGGCATTGCCGCGGCCAGTCACGAGCAAAGCGCTGGCATCGAGCAGATCAACCAAACCATCTCGCAGATGGATGCAGCGACCCAGCAAAACTCCGCTCTTGTTGACACCATGGCATCGTCGGCCCGCGCACTTGAGGATCAGGCGACTGCGTTGGTGGAGAGTGTTGCCAACAGCTCACGCAGCGCCTCCGGCAAGACGAAGCTCGCATTGGCTGCATAACGCGTGTAGCCAATGCCGCCCTGTGACCTGGTAATGCCGGGAAGCAGGGCGGTGCACTGGAAACCAGAATGCGTTCAATGGCTTTTCTACGCCCGGCCTGAAAAGGCGCCCGGTCTAGACCGATCGCCTGAAATGTTTCATCGGGCAGGTGCGGTGTCGATGCGTGCGCCGGTCGCGAATGAGGCTCTCCGGATTTTTCCATCGACCACCTCGTAGATGCATAGCATCTCAACACGGCCGATCCCTTCAGGAAAGTTGCGGGTGATGCGCTCCGCGTCGGCGACGATGTTGCCGACGACGGTCCGCGACAACAGCTGCGCATGCAGGTCCGGCTCCTGAAAGCGGGCCAGAAACCGCTCGCGAAGCATGGCATGCCCTTTGGCCAGCTGTGTTCCGTGCAAGGTGTAATGCTCGGCATCGTCAGCATAGGTGGCCAGCAAGGCGTCGATATCCTTGGCGTTGTAGGCATCCAGCTGCGCTTGAACGATCGAGAGCACGCTATCGGTGGCCATGTCTGACAATGCTCGTGTAGAGAGGGACAAGGCGCTATCGTCCAGCATCCGTGGATGACGTGCCAAGGATTTGCTGGCAGTGAGGCACCGAAGCAGGCGGATCCTGGTGGGTGTCTGCTAATACCAACCCAGATACAGCGTCGCAATGCCCCAGGTATCGATCAAGCCATGCGCCAGGATCATCGCCCAGAGGTTGCGTCGTGATCGCAGATAGACATAGCCGAACAACGCGCCGACAAGCCCGGCCAGCAGCACCCCCGAGATGCCTTGGGTCAGGTGCATCGCGCCAAACAGGGTTCCCCCTGCCACTGCCGCCATCACGCGTCCGCCACGATGGCGGCCCAGCAGGTGATCGAGGTGGTGCATCAGGAACGCACGGAAGACCAGTTCCTCGCCAAGCGCCGCGCTGAGCCAGGCGCCGCCTGCCAGGTGGGCAGCCGCGTTGACGTTGCCAAGCAGTGCGCCGTACCCGCTGTAGTCGGCCTTGGTCCCGGTCAGCGCATCGATCAGCGGTTGCACGAACGGATTGATGACGCCGATGACCAGCGCAAGCAGCAGCAGTGTCCAGCCTAACCAGGCGCGAGACGACTGATGCTTTAATCCGCAGGCACTCAGCGAGCGCGTTTCCAGCCAGACCAGGGCAATCGCTAGAATGCCGACAAGCGGCATCCGCCAGGGAAACTGCACCCAGCGGTAGTGCGCCAGTGCGAGGATGACGGCGATCGCTGCGATGCGTGCCAGAGGATGTCCCAGTACAGGAATGCCCGGGCGGGGATGTGCGCTTGAGGAGCCTTGTTGAAACATGCTGGACGAAGGATCGAGTAGGTGCTCGAACGGTAACCACGAGATTGACAAGCGTCCTGTGCCAGAGGGCATGGGTTGCTGACTGCGACGAGGGAAAGACATGCGCTGTTTCAGGCGCTCGACCGTGATCCGCCCATTGAAGTAAGGCCGGCCGATGTCGCCGTGTGCGGTGAAGACGCTGCTGGCAGCGCCTGGATTTCAACCTTCATTGCTGGCAGGTTTGCATTGAGTTCAAGCAAGGTCTGCATCAGCGCAGCGCTTCAGTTGGCAGCTGCTCCATGCTCTCATTTCATTTTCTGGTGGTGGCTGGGGATTCGTTTCAGGTTGGACTGCACATCGCTTCGAAGTGACGATGTCCTTGGTGCCTTCGCCATCCGGCTTGAGCTGCCTGATCACAGCTTGAGCATTGATTGCTGGGCTCAACGTCAGCTGGTATCGATCATCGACCAACCAGCGTGGTTTCGTCCTGGCATGCATCTCTTCAAGCCATGGTTCTACGTTGCAGAAACTAGGTTAGCTAGTGGTGACCGCTGACGTCTGTCACGCAGTGCTCTGCTTGAACTCGGCATCACCTTGCTTGTTCAGCTGTGTTTGCGCCGACTGGCAAAACGCACCACCAAGGACATGTGGATCCGGATACGCTATGCGCTTCCCACAGCGTTGTTGAAAGGTATGGAGCAGTTGAACGAGCAATGGATGACAGCGGTTGTGGATGCCTTGAGCGACCTGCAGGCAGCAAGGGTGGCGCAGGGCGCGGTGCTTGAGGCCCTGGTTGCTTCGCATCCATCCCCGGTGCTGCTGATGCGTTGTTGGGATCGCCTTTCCTCCTCCTTGGTTGCGACCGTTTCGCAACACAAGGCCTCCTCGACAATGGCAAAGCCGATCGAGGCGTATACGCTTGAGCAGTTGGCAGCGTGGACGGATCGAATGGAGCGCTGTTTTCCCCAGGCCAGAGGGCAATCCTAGCCCGGGCTACTGCAAGGCAGCGCTTGCCATTCCGCTCGACGCACAGCACCCGGCCATCCAGTACGTAGCGTAGTCATACGCCGTGCCTGGATCAGCAAAGGCAACAATGAGCAGTCGCCAGCAGTGCAGTGTGCTGGCGCCGGACGCTAGCCGGCCGTCAAGCTCCTGTTCTGAGCCTTGGCGGCTATCAGCGTTGCGAGACAGGGCGGGCAGTCTGCATTGACGTGCTGGAGCTTACTGACGCATGCCAATCGCCAAACGATTGAATGCAGCCATCAGCGCGATGGCAAAGCTCAGGTCAGCGATCTCGGCGTCACTGAAATGGGCTTTTAGAAGAGCAAAGTCATCGTCAGGGGCTCGGCTGTTTGCGATATCTGTCAATGACTCGGTCCACCCCAGGGCCAGGCGCTCACGGTCGCTGAAATGCGGACTCACCCGCCACCCGGCCAGGCTGTCCAACTCGATGCGCTGCTGGCGCAGGCCGCCCAAGCACACGGACTGCCACTCCAGGCACTGAGCAGGTGGCGAATGCGCCCCTCATCGTCGGGCGGTTTGCTGATGGGATTCTCAGGCTTTGCAACGCGGGAACAAGCGTACGCCTCGGTTCAACGGCTACGAGCAGCACTGGATGACGTGTGGGCGCCTGCAGGGCCTAGCGGTCGTGCTGCATCGCCCCGGGCCTGAAGCACTTTGATCAACGCCCACCCTGAAAGCGGAAGGTGAAGCGCATGTTCGACGCGGCGGCCGTTGCCGAGTCTGCTGGTGGGGCAGTGGCGTCGACCAACGTCAACTGGCCATCGGCCACAGCCACCGGGACGCCAAGTGTGAGATCGATCTGTTTGGACCAGCCGCCGCCGAGCACGGTTGCCCTGACGATCAGCCGGCCCGCCACGACGCACTGCACCTCGGCCGGGCAACGGCTGTCTTCGATGACGCGGTCGGGACGAACCTTGGGGCCATCGACCGCCGCGATTTCTCCCAGCCGCACCGCGCCTTCGATGGGCTGGCTGGTGATGGACCCAGCTGCCGCGCACGCGGCAAGCCAGGCGACAAGAAGTGTTGCAAGCACCAGCGTGCGGAAGGGGCGGAGACGTTCCATGGCGGCAATCATGCCCGTGTGTTGTGGAGATGCAAGCTGATGTCTTCGGTGCACTGTGCGGATGTAGCGACCACATCAATGCGATGCAGCGTCACTTCGCCGTGATGCGCTCGCGCAAGTGCGCAGCGTTGCGCGAGCGCAGGCAGCAACACGGCCAGTCACTAAGGATCGCACTACCCGGCCAGTCAGATCACCGAGGCATTGACCTTGAACACCTCGACCGCCTGCGTCAGCTGGGTCGAATGTGCTTCCAGCGAACGGGCCGCCGTGCTCGCGGCTTCGACCAGGCTGACGTTCTGCTGGGTGGTTTCGTCCATCTGGGCGATGGTCAGGTTGACCTGTTCGATGCCGCCGGCCTGTTCCTGCGAGGCGGCGGAGATGTGGCCCATGATGTCGGTGACATGCTGGACGCTGGTGACGACCTCGCCCATGGTGGTGCCGGCCTTGTGCACCAGCGTTGCACCGTCGGCGACGCGCTGCACGGAGTCCTCGATCAGGCGTTTGATCTCCTTGGCGGCGTCCGATGAGCGGTGCGAGAGGGTGCGCACTTCCGAGGCCACCACGGCAAAACCGCGGCCTTGTTCGCCGGCGCGTGCGGCCTCGACGGCGGCATTGAGCGCGAGGATATTGGTCTGGAAGGCGATGCCGTCGATGACCGAGATGATGTCGGCGATACGCCTGGACGAGGCTTCGATGCCGGACATCTGTTCGATGACCTGGCCAACCACGTCGCGTCCCTCCGAGGCGATGGCGGCGGCGCCCAGCGCGAGCTGATTGGCACGGCCGGCGTGCTCGGCATTCTGCTTGACGGTGGAGGTCAGCTCTTCCATCGAGGCAGCGGTTTCTTCCAGGCTGGCGGCCTGTTGTTCGCTGCGGCGGGACAGTTCCTGGTTGCCGCTGGCGATGTCTTCGGCGGCAAAACCGATGCTGTTGGAGGTGGTCTGGATATGCGTGACGATGTCGGTGAGGCGATGCACGGTGCTGTTGGCATCGTCGCGCATGGAGGCGAACACGCCGTGGAAGTTGCCGGTCATGCGCACGGTCAGGTCGCCATCGGCGATGCACCGCAGCAGGTCGGAAAACCTGGCCAGGTTGGTGTCGGAGGTGGCCATCATGGTGTTGAGGTTTTCGACCATCAGGCGGAAGTCGTGTTCGAACTTTTCCGGCTGGCCGCGCAGCGCGAAGTTGCCGGCGCAGGCAGCCTGCGTGAGCTGCTGGATCTGCGCGTTGATGGCGCGCAGGTTCTGCTTGACCTGCTGCATGGTGGCGGTGATGGCGGCCTTTTCGCCGGGGTATTGCTCGATTTCGGGAGCCAGGTCGCCGATGGCATAGCTGCCCATGACCTCGGTCATGCGCAGCTGGGTCTGCACGTGCGCATGTACCAGGGCGTTGGTGTCCTGCACCATGTGCCCGTATTCGCCGGGGAACTGCTGGGCGTCGGTGCGGTAGCTGATCTCGCCGGCATCGTGGCGGGCCGCCATGTTGCGTTGAGCGGAGATCACATCCTGCAGGCGGCGCTGCATCTGCTGCATGGCGCGCAGCAGCTGGCCGGATTCGTCCTTGCTGGTGGGCAGGTCCTGGCTGCGCAGGTCGCCGTCGTTGATGCGCTCGGCCAGCCGCAGCGATTGGCGCAAGGGCAGCACCACGCTGCGGGTCAGCAACCACGCAATGGTGGCGCCCAGCAGCAAGGCGATGACGGTGGAGACCACCATCAGCATTGCAAAGCCGCGCGCGGTGGTCACCGCGTCCTTGGCGGCCGCGCGGTTCTTGGCTTCCTGCAGGTCGATGAAGGCGTTGATGCTGGCCAGCCAGGCGACGAAGGCGGGGCGCGCCTGCTGCAGCAGGCGTTGTTCGGCATGCGGCTTGTCGGCGCCATCGCGGAACGCGCGCACCTGCGCGATCAACGGCATGGTGCGCTGCTCGATGGCCTTGATCCGCTGGAGGATGGCCTTTTCTTCCGCGTCCGTGGAGGCCGCGATCATGTCGTCCAGCGGCTTGGCGGAGCGGGCGTAGTCCGCGGCGAGCTTGTCGATCGATTGCTCTGCCGTGTGCCGCTCTGCCGGGTCGTCCAGCAGCACGACATCGCGCAGGGCGATCGCGCGGTCGTGCACGCTGCCGCGGAAATTGATCGCATAGCGTTGCTTGACGCTGTTCACTTCGTTGATGGCGGTGAGCTGCTGGTCGATGCTGCGTACGCGCTGGATGCCGACGACGGTGAGGATCACCATCAGGACAATGATCGCGAGGAAGCCGAGGGCCAGGCGCTGACCGATGCGCAGATTCGAAAGCAGGGACATAGGGAGTTTGATCGGTGATCCGGCGAGCGGAAGAGCGGGGGAGAATCCCAGCAACAGCTGGGAGGCGATGCGCCCGGGACACCGATGGGGTCGGCAGCGTTGCCGCTGCACGAAGGATGTCTCGACCTGTTCGTTAGCGGCCTGCGTCAGCGGAAATGAAACCGCCGGCGGTGGCAGGATTCATCCACGGTTGGCTTCGCAATGCCGTCAGCCATCGCGATCAGAACGCAAGCCAGCGGTCGCGGCCGCAGCGCAGCGCTTTGGTACCGGTCAGCGCCGGGGCAGAAGCGGATTCAGGCACGGCAAATGACCGAGGCGTGGAGACGGCCGCGGCGCCGGTGCTGCGGCCGATGGCAGGCGTCGATCAGCTTGCATCGTGCCGCCACCGCAGCACGGCCGCCATCCAGGCGGCCTCAGTCATAGCGCGACAGATCCGGCGCCTTCATCGACGGCGTCATCAGCTTGGCGGCAATGTTCTGGATGCTGGGTTGGCTGGCGAATTTCAGTGCGCCGTGCAGCAGCTGGATGCCGAGCCGGCTGTGCGGATTCATCAGGCGCGGGCCGATCTTCGGCACGCCCTGGCCTTGTTCCACCATCGGCCGCATGGCGTCGGCGTAGGCGGCGAAGGCCTGTTCCAGCGTTGCGGCACGTGCGATCTCGTTGGCCAGCACGTAGCCGCCGGTGACCGCCAGGGTGGCGCCGATGCCGGCCAGCGGGGTTGCGCACCAGGCCGCGTCGCCGGTCAGCACGACGCGGCCGGCGTGCCAGCGCGGCATGCGCACCTGCCGCAAGGCATCGAAGTAGAAATCGTCGGTGGTGTCCATGCCGTCCAGCACCCGCGCAGCCTGCCAGCCGACGTCGGCGAAGCGTTCGCGCAGATAGGCCTTCTGGGTCGCCAGGTCCCAGTCCTGCTCGCCCTCGGGGGCTTTCTGCAGCGACAGCATCGCGCGCGTGGTGCCGTGCTGGTCCGGGCGCAACGAGATGCTGCGCCCGCCGGTGGTGTGATACCAACGCCACAGGCGGTCGTCGTCGGCGGTCCGTGCGATGGTGAAGTAGGCAATGGTCAGATCCATCCAGCGCGGGTCGTTCTCGCCGGGAAACACCAGCTCGCGTGTGGCCGAGCCGACGCCTTCGGCGACGATGACGGCATCGAAGTGGTCGCTGCGTCCGCTCTGGAAGCGGACGGTGGCAGCCTCGCCGTCGTCGTCGATGCTGGCGATGCGGTCGCCGAACCGGTACTCGGCCGTCTGGCGTGCGGCGTCGTAGAGGAGGCGGGCGAGGTCGCCGCGCAGGATTTCCAGCTCTGCGGTCGGGCCATCGCCATCGATGTCGTCGGTCTTGAAGGTCGCCACCGCATGGCCGTGGTCGTCGACCCAGGCGGTGCCTTCCTCACCGGTGCCGTGATCGAGTGCGGCCTGCTCCAGGCCCATGCGCTGCAGGACCTCGCGGCCGACCCCGCGCACGTCGATGTTCTGGCCGCCATCGCGAAACTGCGCGGCCTGCTCGACGACGCTGACGTCGAATCCCTGCCGGGCGAGCGCCCAGGCCACGGTGTTGCCGGCGACGCTTGCGCCGGTGATGAGGATGCGACGCGGCATGACAGATCACCCGAAAGAAGAAATATCAGGAGTGATATTACATGTCCTGGTCGCGCTGCTCCAGGTTGGCGATCAGGCGCTGCATGAACGCGACAGTCTGCTGCGCCTCCTCGGGGGAGAAGTCCTTCAGCGCATCGGCATTGAGATCGATCAGTATCTTGCCGCCGATCTCGGCGATCTTGCGCCCGCGCGGCGTGAGCGAGACCACTGCGGCGCGGCGGTCCTGCGGCGCCGGGGCGCGCTCGATCAGCTGCAGGCCCTCCAGCTTGTCCAGCAGGGCCACCATTGCCGGCTGCTTCACCGCCGAGTCGATCACCAGGTCGCGTTGCAGCATCGGCCCTTTCCAGGACAGCAGCATGATCGGCCCGAGCAGTGCCAGCGACATCCCATGCGGGCGCAGTTGCGCATCCACCAGACGGTTGAAGACCCGTGCAGCATGGTTGGCCAGATACCCCGGGGCCACCGCAGCCAGCGGGTGAATGAGTGCATCGCGATCCTGCATTTGCGTCATCGTGCCACGCCGTTGGGCCATTTCGCGATTTTATCCGGGCACGCGCACCGCCGGGCATCGCCGGCGCGCCGCGGCGCGGCGCGGCATCCATGCCGGCTGCCGCGGCAACACGCCATGGTGGGGCCGGCGCGCAGTCGGCAGGCATCGTCACCTGAGTGTTGTAACGTAGGCGGGCGCTGCACGCCTTGCAGGGCGCCACCGGCAACGCCGGATGGCGCTGGCAGGTGCGGCTGGCAGGTGCGGCCGGCATCTCGGCCCGTTCCGTTCCTGCCAGCCGGCGCTGCGCGGCGTTTGATCCTGGTTCTTCTTCAATGGTTCGTCAAAGATGCTTGTTTGGGTGATTGGTAAGCCGGCCGCGCACCGCGTTGCGCATCGCACGCAGGACGACTGCCGCTGGACGGCAGCACGATCGGGCGCCGCATGAGCGCGCCGTTTCCGTATGGCGACAGCGCCATGGCGCAGGCCGTGCGCGCCTACGACTGGGCCGCAACCCCGCTGGGGCCGACCACGCAGTGGCCGTCGCCGCTGCGCAATGCGGTCAGCCTGATGCTCAGCTCGCCGGAAAGCATGTATGTGGTGTGGGGCGATGCGCTGACCTTTTTCTACAACGATGCCTATACGCCGATCCTTGGGCCGCGGCAGCCGCATGCGCTGGGTGCGCCGCTGCGGGAATTGTGGGCCGATGCCTGGGAGGCGGTACGTGCGCCGATCGAGGCCGCGTTCGCAGGGCGCGCCTCGCGCTTCGAGGAAGTGCCGATCGGCATGAACCGCTACGGCACGCCGGAAGACACCTGGTGGACATTCTCGTTCTCGCCGATCTATCTGGACGATGGGCGTGTGGGCGGCGCGTTCTGCGTCACCAACGAAGTCACCGACCGCAAGGTGGCGCAAAACCGGCTTGCCGATGAGCACGAGCGGCTGATCCGGTTGTTCGAGCAGGCGCCGATGTTCATGGCGTTTCTGAGCGGTCCGCAGCATCGGGTGGAGTTCGCCAACCCGTGCTATTCGCGCTTGATCGGGCACCGCGACGTGATCGGCAAGCCGCTGGCCGAGGCCCTGCCGGATCTGGTCGAGCAGGGGCATCTGCATCGCCTGGACGAGGTGTATCAGTCCGGGCGCGCCTACGCGGCGAATGCGCTGGCCTATAATGTGCAGGCCGCGCCGGGCGGCCCGGTGGAGCGACGCCTGCTGGATCTGGTCTACCAGCCGATCGCCGGTGCCGATGGCACCGTCTCCGGCATCTTCGTGCAGGGCCTGGACATCACCGACCGCATCGGCCTGGAACGCGCGGTGCGCGAGGCGGAAGTGCGCAACCGGCAGATCCTGGACAGCGTGATGGACTACGCGATCATCGCCACCGACCTGCACGGCCTGGTCACGTCCTGGAACGAAGGCGCGCAGCGCATTCTGGGCTGGAGCGAGGCCGAGATGCTGGGCCAGACCCTGGAGCGCACCTTCACCCCGGAAGATGTGGAGCGCCGGCAGATCCTGATCGAGGCGGCGGCGGCGCTGGAAAGCGGCAGCGGCATGGACGAGCGCTGGCATGTGCGCAAGTCCGGCCAGCGTTTCTGGGCGAACGGGTCGCTGATGGTGCTGCGCGACGAAACCGGTGCGGCGATCGGCTTTGTCAAGGTGCTGCGCGACCGCACCGCCGAGCGGCTGGCCAGCGAAGCCCTGCGCGAGAGCGAGCGCCGGCTGGATGCGCTGGTGCGCGCGTCCTCGCAGTCGATCTTCTCGGCCAGCGCCGACTGGCGCGAGCTTCGCCAGCTGGTTGGCGAGGGGGCGCTGAGCGATGCGCTCTCGGCAAGCCTGAACTGGCAGCAGGAGATGGTGCACCCGGACGATCGCGCGCGGCTGGCCGAAGCCATTGCGCATTCGATCGTCAACAAGACCGGGCTGGATGTGGAATACCGCGTGCTGGATGCCGATCAGCGGGTGGGTTGGACCCTGATGCGCGCGATCCCCTTGCTGGACGAGGGCGAGCAGATCGTGGAGTGGTTCGGCACCGCGGCCGACATCACCGACAAGCGGCTGGCCGAGCAGCAGCTGCGCCAGCTGACCGAAACGCTGGAAGAGCGCGTGCGCGAACGCAGCGCGGCGCTGCTGCTGGCCGAGGAAAAGCTGCGCCAGAGCCAGAAGATGGAGGCGGTCGGCCAGCTGACCGGCGGGCTGGCGCACGACTTCAACAATCTGCTGACGGCGATCAGCGTCGGTCTGGAGCTGTTGCAGACGCGCATCGAACAAGGCAAGTACGACCGCCTGGAGCGCTACGTGGAAATGGCGCAATCCAGCGCCGCGCGCGCCACCGCACTGACCCAGCGGCTGCTGGCGTTTTCGCGCCGGCAGACCCTGGCGCCCACCGCGCTGGAGGTGCAGGCACTGGTGCAGGGCATGCACGACATCATTGCGCGTACGCTGGGGCCTTCGATCGCCTTGCAGCTGCGCCCTGCAGCCGACCCGTGGAAGGTGCTGGTGGATGCGCCGCAGCTGGAAAACGCGCTATTGAACCTGTGCATCAACGCGCGCGACGCGATGCCCGATGGTGGCGAGCTCACCATCGCCGTCGCCAACCGGGTGCTGGACGCCGGCGCCGCCCAGCAGCTGGACCTGCCGATCGGCGAGTACGTGTGCCTGAGCGTGCGGGACACCGGCACCGGCATGAGCGCCGATGTGATGTCCAAGGTGTTCGAGCCGTTCTTCACCACCAAGCCGATCGGGCAGGGCACCGGTCTGGGCTTGTCGATGATCTACGGATTCACCCGCCAGTCCGGCGGCCACGTGCGCATCGATTCGGAGGTGGGCATCGGCACCACCATGGCGCTGTACCTGCCGCGCTTCGATGGCGTGCTGGCGCAGGACGAGGCAGTGCCGGCGACCGAGCAACCGCTGCGTTCCACCGCGCCAAGCTGCACGGTGCTGCTGGTGGAAGACGAAACCGCGATCCGCGTGCTGATGTCCGAAGTGCTGAGCGAAGCGGGCTACCGCGTCATCGAGACCGCCGAAGGCAGCGCCGCAGTGGAGCGCCTGCGCTCGCAGGAGACGATCGATCTGCTGGTGACCGACGTCGGCCTGACCGGTGGATTGAACGGACGTCAGGTCGCCGACGCGGGGCGGCAGTCGCGGCCGACGCTGCCGGTGCTGTTCGTCACCGGCTACGCGGCAACCGCGGCGGTGGGCGCCGGGCAACTGGAGGACGGCATGGAGGTGCTGACCAAGCCGTTTCTGGCCGTGGACCTGGAACGTCGCGTGGCGCAGTTGCTGGAACGCAAATCGCACTGAGGCCTGCGTGCAGGCTTGGCGATGATTCGGTCGGGGTTGCTTACAGCGCGGTCTGCACGATGCCCAGCAGGTCGCGCAACGAAAACGGCTTGGTCAACAGACGCATGCCGGTATCGAGAAAATCCGCACGCTTGGCGATGGACCCGGCATAGCCGGTCATGAACACGATGGGCAGGGCGGGATACAGACGGCGCGCATTGTCGGCGAGGTCGCGCCCGTTCATACCGGGCAGGCAGATATCGGACAGCAGCAGATCGAACGGACGCGCCTGGTTGAGCTGCTCCAGCGCCTGCTCGGCGTCTGGCGACACGATGACCTGGTAGCCCTCGTCACCCAGGATATCTGCGGTCATCGCACGAATGGCATCGTCGTCTTCGACCAGCAAGATACGGGCGTTACATGATGCGTGGTTCACCGCAGTCCTCGAGCGATCGCAACCATGCGATGCACTTCAGGTGCAACGCTAGGCCCACGCGCGTGACGAACGTGTCGGAACTGTCATAAAGCGCGGCGCAGGTCACAGCACGCTACCGATATCGCGGGGGCTCAGCTCGCGCCAAGCAAGCTGATCGATTCAGTGGTGCGCAGCGGGCAGTGATGCGCCCGTGATAAATTTAAGCCTATGGGAAATCTGAAGCCGATGATCGCAAACCGCATTACGACTGGTACGACGGGGCTTGACACCATCCTGCGCGGCGGCCTGCCGCCCAATCGCCTGTACCTGCTGGAGGGCCAGCCGGGCTCGGGCAAGACCACCGCATCGCTGCAGTTCCTGCTCGATGGCGCTGCCAAGGGCGAGAGCTGCCTGTACGTGACCTTGTCGGAAACCATCGACGAGCTCAACGAAGTGGCCGCCTCGCACAACTGGTCGCTGGAGGCGCTGCATATCTTCGAGCTGGCATCGGCCGAAGCGTTTCTGGGCGATGGACGCCAGCAGTCCATCCTGCATCCGTGGGAAATGGAGCTGGACGGCACCATCAAGCTGATCCAGGCCGAGGTGGACCGGGTCAAGCCGACGCGTGTGGTGTTCGACTCGTTGTCCGAGTTGCGCCTGCTGGCGCAGGATTCGCTGCGCTACCGGCGTCAGGTGTTGGCGCTCAAGCAGTTCTTTGCGCCGCGCAACATCACCGTGTTCCTGGTCGATGACCTCACCGGCGAGAACGGCGAACGCGATGCGCATCTGCATAGCCTGTGCCATGGGGTGATTTCGCTGGAACGCATGACGCTGGATTTCGGCGCGGCGCGGCGGCGCATGCAGGTGCAGAAGTTGCGTGGCGTGGATTTCATCGCCGGCTACCACGACATCACCATCACCACCGGCGGCATGCGGATCTTTCCGCGGCTGATCGCCTCCGATCACCATGTGCCGTTCATCGGCGATGCGGTGTCCAGTGGCGTGGCGCGTGTCGATGCGCTGCTGCACGGGGGGCCGCTGCGCGGCACCAGCACCCTGTTGACCGGGCCTGCCGGTTCGGGCAAGACCAATATCGCGCTGCAGTATGTGACCGCCGCCTGCGAGCGCGGCGAGCATTGCTGCATCCTGGAGTTCGACGAGCGCACCGGCACCTTGCTGACGCGGGCCGAGAGCCTGGGCATGGATCTGCGCAAGTATCTGGACGCGGGCCTGCTGGAACTGCATCAGATGGATCCGGCCGAGCTGACCCCGGGCGAGTTCGCCTGGGCGGTGCGCGCCAGTGTGGAACAGCGCAACTGCCGCGTGCTGGTGATCGACAGCCTCAACGGCTATCTCACCTCGATGCCGCAGGAAAAGCAGCTGATGCTGCAGATGCACGAACTGCTGTCCTACCTCAACCAGAGCGGTGTGACCACGTTCCTGGTCAATCCGCAGCACGGCCTGGTCGGCACGATGTCCACCGGCAACCTCAATATCTCCTACATGGCCGACACCGTCATCCTGTTCCGCTTCTTCGAGGCGCAGGGGCGCATCCGCAAGGCCGTGTCGGTGATCAAGAACCGCAGTGGCGCGCATGAGGATTCGATCCGCGAGTTGCGCATCGGGACGGGCGGTATCCATCTGAGCGAGCCGCTGGAGAAATTCCACGGCGTGCTGACCGGTACTCCGCATTTCGTTGGGGACGACACGCCGTTGCTGGATCGTCCACTTGACTACCTGTGACCCGGATGGGTCCATCGTCCACATCATCGCGCCGTTCGGCCGCGATGCGGAGAGCATTGCCGGCATCGTCGGTCAGCGCGGACTGACGCGCCGGGTGTACGGATCGCTGGCTGCGCTGGCGGACGACCTGCTCGATGCCTCCGGCGTGGTGGTGTTGACCGAGGAAGCGGTGGGCGGAGATCTGCGTCAGTTCTCGCATGCCCTGCAGAGCCAGGCCGCCTGGTCGGATATTCCGTTCGTGCTGTTGCGTGCGCCGCGTGGCAGCCACAACGGGCGCCAGGCCACGCTGCCGGCGGAAGTGACCAACGTCATCGAGCTGGAACGGCCGCTGAGCTCGTCGTCGTTGTTGAGCGCGATCTCCACTGCGTTGCGCTCGCGCCAGAAGCAGTTCGTGATTCGCGACCAGATGGCGCAGTTGGCCGAAAGCAGGACTGCCCTGATGTCGAGCGAGGCCGAATTGCGCCGCGTCACCGACGCACTACCGGTGCTGATTGCCTTCATCGACAAGGATCTGGTGTACCGCTTCGCCAACCGCTCGTATGAAGACTGGATCGGCATCCCCCCTGCCGAGGTGATCGGGCGGTCCATGGTGGATGTGGTGGGGCCGGCGATGGTGCAGCAGCGCCGCGCCTGGATCGAGGCCGCACTGGCCGGGCAGGCGTTGACGGTGGAGGCCAGTTGGCCGCACGCCGACGGACGCCGGCGCGATGCGGAGATCCGCTACATGCCGCGCCTGGATGCGGACGGCCAGGTGGACGGCTTTCATGTGTTTGCCACTGACATCACCGCGCGCGCGCTGGCGCTGGAATCGATCCAGCAGCAGGCCAGCCTGCTCGAGGTCAAGGTGGCCGAACGCACCGCCGAGCTGCAGCAGCAGATGCTGGCACGCGAGTCCAGCGAAGCGGCATTGCGCCAGGCGCAGAAGATGGAGGCGGTGGGCCAGCTCACCGGCGGCATCGCACACGACTTCAACAACATGCTGACCGGCATCCTGTCGGCGCTGGATCTGGCGCGCCTGCGCATCGACCAGGGTCGCACCGAAGGGCTGGGCCGCTTTCTGGATGTGGCGTCGGCCTCGGCCCTGCGCGCGGCCGCACTGACGCAACGGCTGCTGGCGTTCTCGCGCCGGCAATCGCTGGAAGCGCGGCATCTGCATCTGAACGACCTGGTGGTATCGCTGCAGGAATTGCTGGCGCGCACGCTGGGCGAATCGGTGCATCTGGAAACCGATCTGCAGGCCGACCTGCCGCAGGCGTATGTCGACGAGAACCAGCTGGAAAGCGCGCTGCTCAACCTGGCAATCAATGCCCGCGACGCCATGCCCGACGGCGGGCAGTTGCGCATCGCCACCCGGCAGTTGCAGGTCCAAGCGCAGCCGCTGGAACTGGGGCGCGGGGTGACGCTGGCGCCGGGCAATTACGTGGTGGTGTCGGTGACCGACAGCGGCGCCGGCATGCCGGCCGATGTGCTGGAGCGCGTGTTCGAACCGTTCTACACCACCAAGCCGATCGGGCAGGGCACCGGCCTGGGCATGTCGATGATCTACGGCTTCATGCAGCAGTCCAACGGACAGGTGTGGGTGGAGTCCGAGCTGGGCAAGGGCACCACGGTGAGCCTGTATCTGCCTGCCGGTCTCCATCCGCAGGCGCTGTCGCCGCAACCGCAAGCCGGTGCCGTGGTGGCCGGGCGCGGCCAGCAGGTGTTGGTGGTGGAAGACGACGAACAGGTGCGGCTGCTGGTCACCGAACTGCTCAACGAGTTGGGCTATGAGGCCGATGTGGTGGCCGACGCCGATGCGGCGCTGCCGATCCTGGCTTCGCAACGGCGCATCGATCTGCTGGTGACCGATGTGGGCCTGCCCGGGCTCAACGGGCGCCAGTTGGCGGAGATCGCGCGGCAGTCGCGGCGGGATCTACCGGTGATCTTCATGACCGGCTATGCGGAAACCGCGCGCGATCGCGGCGAGTTTCTTGCCGACGGCATGAGCATGATCGCCAAGCCGTTTACGCTGGGCGAGTTCAGCGGAAAGCTGCACGAGGTGTTGGGGCCGTCGGCCTGATGGCGTTGCGCGGTCAATCGCGCCTGATACCACGACGATGCTGCCATCGGCTGGCACCGGGGCGTCTTTGATGAGGGATGCAGCCTGAGGTTGGCTTCAGGGCGCTGCGCGCCCGGATTGCCGCGCGCTGGCCAGCGATTCGGCCACGGCGATCTTGTCGGCCACCGCCTTCTGCATCGGCGAGCCGGCGTCGAGCAAGCCATGCAAATGCCGCCAGTGCTCGCTGGCAGCGCGGTAGTCCTGCTGCTGAAAGTCGCTGATGCCCAGCAGCCACAGGCCGCGCTGATGGTCCGGCTCGCGTGCGACCACCTGTTGCAGGCGGCTGCGTGAGTCGGCGTCGATGGCGAAATCGCTGCGCGTGGCCATGTCCGCGGCCACCCAGCCGACGATGGCGGCGCTGAGATCCGGCGCGATTTTGAGCGCTTGCGCATAGGCCTCACGCGCATCGGCGGGGCGGTTGTCCTGCTCGTGGGTCCTGGCTTGCTGCATCCACGACTCCAGCGCCTGCTCCTGCGCAGCGTCGGCGTTGGCCTCTGCGGCCCGGGCTTGCTCACCCGCGGCGACGGCAGGCGCGTCTGTCGGTTGCGCTGTCGCATGCACACGCCGTGCGATCGCATCCGGCGCGCCGACCAGCCGATACAAGCCGGCCGTGGCGATCGGCAAGCCGAGCACCAGCACAATCGGCAGGCTGTAGCGTGCATTGCCCATGCGCGTTGGCTGACGCAGCAACGGCACCAGCAACAACAGCAAGGCGACGACCACCAGCGCGGCGCTTGCGATATAGAAACCGGTCATCACCATTCTTCCTCCGGTTGCGGCGCCACCGGCGTGCCGGCGCGCGCACGTTTGCGCACGGTGTGGATCACCACGCCCGCACCGGCACCCAGCAGCAGCAACGGACCGAACCACAGCAGCCAGGTGCCGCGCTTGACCGGCGGGTCGTACAGCACGAAGTCCGAATAGCGATCGACCATGTACTGCTTGATCTGCGCATCGCTCCTGCCGGCCTGCAACTGCGCGAACACCTGGTGGCGCAGATCGCGCGCAAGCTCGGCATTGGAGTCGGCCAGGTTCTCGTTCTGGCACACCAGGCAGCGCAACTGCGCGGTCAGACGCTGATAACGCGCTTCGTCGCTGCGGTTCTTGAACGGCAGCGGGTCCACCGCCTGCGCCGCCAGCGGCGGTGCAAGCAGCACGCCCAGCAGCAGCACCAGCAGCACACGCAGTTGCCGGCCCTGCATGCGCCAGTACCAGCGCCAAACCCAGCGCGCCGCCATCACCGCGTGCCCTGGGGCAGTGCGGCGATGGCGGGCAGCAGCTCGTCGTGGATGACCGCAGGCGTGAGCACGCCGATGTGCTTGTAGCGGATCACGCCTTGCGCATCGATCAGGAAACTCTCCGGCGCACCGTAGACACCGAAATCGATCGCGGTCTGGCCGGCTTCGTCGGCAATCACCAACGCATACGGATTGCCGTACTGCGCAAGCCAGGCCGTGGCGTCGGCTTGCGCGTCCTTGTAGTTATAGCCGATCAACGCCACCCCGAGCCGGCTGGCCTGCGCCATCAGCACCGGATGTTCGTGCACGCATTCGGCGCACCAGCTGCCGAACACGTTGAGGACGTAAGGCTTGCCCAGCAGCTGATCGCGGCTGACGCGTTGCTCGGGCCGATCCAGCCGCGGCAGCGAGAACGCCGGTGCCGGCTTGCCGATCAACGGCGAGGGCACATCGCGCGGGTTGTGCTGCATCGTCCAGTAAATGCCGAAGCCGAACAGCGCCGCCAGCAACAGAAAACCCAGCAAGGGCAGCAGACGGTTCATGCGTGCGATTCCTGCGCAGTGACACTGGTGCCGTGTGCCGGTGCCGTGGCCGCCGTCGTGGCGAGCGCCGGCGCACGGAACCGGCGGGCACAGGCGCTGACGAAGCCGCCCAGCATCATCAGCAGGCCGCCGGCCCAGATCCAGCGGATGAAGGGTTTGTAGTACAGCCGCAGCGTCCAGTCGTATTCGATGTGTTGATCGTCCAGCGGCTCGCCGAGGGCGACATACAGATCGCGGGTGATACCGGGGTCGATCGCCGATTCGGTCTGGATGCGCTCGCTGCTGTACAGGCGTTTTTGCGGATGCAGTTGCGCGACCAACTGGCCATCGCGGCTGACCTGCACGCTGCCTTGTTCGGCCTTCCAGTTCGGCCCGTCGATCAGTTGCACGCCGTCGAAGCGGAAGGCGTAACCGGCGATCTCGGCGGTCTGCCCGGGCGACAGCCGCACGTCGCGTTCGACCGACAGGCTTTCCGACACCAGCACGCCGGCCACGAACACCGCCACGCCCGCGTGCGCGAGCAGCATGCCGGCCATTTCCGCCGGAAACCGCCGGCCGCGCGGCATCTCGCGCCAGCGCTTGTACATGTACAGCGCGGTGCCGGCCGCCACCCATGCGGCAACGCCGATCCCGGCGATCGCCCGGGGCTGGCCCTCGGCAAACAGGCTGCCGACCAGCGCACAGGCGACTGCGGCGATGCCGGCGCGCGTGCCCAGTGCCTGCAACGGCGCCGCCTCGGCCTTGCCCCAGCGCAGGTACGGGCCGAACGGCAGCAACAGCATCACCGGCAACATCAGCAGCGGGAACAGCAAGCCGAAGTAGGGCGGCCCCACCGACACCTTGCCCAGGCCGAAGGCATCGGCCACCAGCGGAAACAAGGTGCCCAGCAACACCATCGCCGCCGCCACGGTGAGCAGCAGATTGCCGATCAGGATGGCGGTCTCGCGCGAGGCGGCGGCGAACGGTTTGCCGCTGGCGATCCGGGGCGCGCGCAGCGCATACAGCAGCAACGAGCCGCCGACCACGGCGATCAGGAAGATCAGGATGTACAGGCCGCGGCGCGGATCGGCGGCGAACGCATGCACCGAGGTCAGCACGCCCGAGCGCACCAGGAAGGTGCCCAGCAACGACAGTGAGAACGCCAGGATCGACAGCAGGATGGTCCAGGCGCGCAGGCTGCCGCGTTTTTCGGTGATCGCCTGGGTGTGGATCAGCGCAGTGCCGACCAGCCACGGCATGAAGCTGGCGTTTTCCACCGGGTCCCAGAACCACCAGCCGCCCCAGCCCAGTTCCGCGTACGCCCACCAGCTGCCGGCGACGATACCGGCGGTGAGGCAGGCCCAGGCCACATTGGTCCACGGTCGCGCCCAGCGCACCCAGGCCTGTTCCAGTTCGCCACCCAGCAAGGCCGCCACCGCAAACGCGAACGCCACCGAGAAGCCGACGTAGCCGGTGTACAGCACCGGCGGGTGGAAGGTCATGCCCGGGTCCTGCAGCACCGGATTGAGTTCGTTGCCATCCAGCGGAATCGGCGACAGTCGCGCGAACGGATTGGAGGTCAGCAGGATGAAGGCCAGAAAGCCCACCGACACCAGCCCCAGCACCGCCAGCACGCGCGCGGCAAAATGCTGCGGCAGATGCCGGCTGAAGGCGGCCAGCACCAGCGTCCAGGTCGACAGGATCCCGATCCACAGCAGCAACGAGCCTTCGTGCGCGCCCCACACCGCGGCAAAGCGGTAGTACCAGGGCAGGGCGATGTTGGCGTTGTCGGCGACATAGCGCACCGAAAAATCCAGCGACAGCAGCGACCAGGCGAGCAGGCCGAACGCCATCCACACGAACAGCGCCTGACCGACCGCGGCCGGCCGCGCAATGCCCATCAACGCGCCATTGCCGCGCCAGGCACCGATCAGCGGCAGTACGCCCTGGGCAAGCGAAAGCAGTAACGCCAGGATCAGGGCGATCTGGCCGAGTTCAGGCGTCATGGGCGAATCGCATCGTGCAGCGAATAAAGATCATCGAGGGAAAGAACAGCCTGCGCGCCGCATCAGCGTGGCGCAGACAGCGGCACCGCGGCGGCGGGAATCGGCTTGCCGACATGGCCTTCGGCCATCGCGTCCTTCAGTTCCTTCGGCATATAGGTTTCGTCGTGCTTGGCCAGCACTTCGTTGGCGACGAAGCGCCCGCCCTGCATGCGCCCGTTGGCGATCACCGACTGGTTGTCGCGGAACAGGTCCGGAAGAATGCCGGTGTACTCGACCTGCGTCGCTGCGTGCTTGTCGATCACGGTGAAGTGGACGGTGAGGCTGTCGCTGGCGCGCTGGATCGAGCCGGCCTTGACCATGCCGCCGAGGCGGAATTGCCGGTAGCTGGCCGCCTCGCCGGCATGCACCTGGCTGGGCGTGAACAGGTAGCTCATGTTCCGCTGCAGCGCGAGCACGATCAGCGTGACCGCCAATGCCGCAGCGGCGAGTGCGCCGATCACCAGCCACAGGCGTTGCTTGCGGGTGGCGTTCATGAGGCGTCACGCTCCAGCGGCGCTGTTGCCGACAACTCGCGCGTGCGCCGCGGCGTTTGCCGTTGCAGCTGGCCGCGCAGCTCGCGCGGCAGGCGGCGACGACGCAACCATGGCGATGCCAGGTCGGCCAGCAGCACCAGCACGAACATCGCGTACGCGGTCCACACGTATTGCCCGTAACCGCCCATCGCCAGCAGGGCCGTCATGCGGTGCGCTCCGTGAACACGATGCGGCGCGCCCAGTCCTTGCCGCTTTCCAGGGCGAGCAGGTCCACGCGCACGCGGCCGAACAGGCTGGCCACGTAGTAACACTTGGTCGCCAGCGTCATCGTCAGCAGCGGCCACAGCATGTCCGCGCTCATCGTGGAGGGGCCGAGCAGGCGCACGGTGGAGCCCTGGTGCAACGTGTTCCACCACACCACCGAGTAATGCACGATCGGCAGATTCACCAGGCCCACCAATGCCAGCAAGCCGGCCGCACGCATCGCCTGGCGGCGGTCCTCCACCGCGTGGTACAGGCCGAGCACGCCCAGATACAGGAACAGCAGCAGCAACTCGGAGGTCAGCCGCGCATCCCAGGTCCACCAGGTGCCCCACATCGGCTTGCCCCACAGCGAGCCGGTGCACAAGGTGATGAAGGTGAAGGCCGCGCCGATTGGCGCCGAGGCCATGGTCACCACCTCGGCCAGCTTGATCCGCCAGACCAGTGCGATGAACGCGGATACGCCCATCGCCGCGTAGATGAACAGGCTCATCCAGGCGCTGGGCACGTGGATGAAGATGATGCGGTAGGCATCGTGCTGCTGGTAATCCGGCGGCACCAGCACCAGCCCACCGTAGGCGGCCACCGCACCAAGCAACAGCGCCAGGCCCAAGGCCCACGGACGCACGCGTCCGGCCACGCGATAGAAGGTCGGCGGCGAGCTGAGTCTGTGCAGCCACAAGGGAATCCACTTGGCCATGCCGGTGTCGTCAGTTGGAATGTCTGGCGGGAGGCGCCAGCGCCTGCACGGCGGCACCGGCGTTGACCTGCAACTGGCCGTCGGAGAGCTTGCTGGTGCGCTGCATCAGCTCGCGCAATGCGGTGGCGTCCAGCGACGGCGACAGCGACAACAGCAGCGCGACCACGCCGCTGACATGCGCGGTGGCCATCGACGAGCCGGAGGTGAAGTCGTAGCGGCCGTTCGGCTGGGTGGTCAGGATGTCCTTGCCGGGGGCGCTGAGCACGCCGGGCATGGCCGCGGTGGGGCTGCTGCTGCGTACCACCAGCACGCCCGGCACATCGTTGGGAAAACCGTCCAGCCGGCCGTTGGGCGGCATCGCGGCGACCACGATGCGGCCCTGCTGCACCAGGTGCTGCAGCATCTTGCTCAGCAGCGGGTCGGCCGGGCCGCCCAGGCTCAGGTTGATCACGCGCGCGGAGCTGTTGTTGATCGCCGCCAGCGCCTTGGCCAGGGTGAAGGTGTTGCAGCGTGCGGTGGCGCCGACCGTGGGCGCATACCAGCAGGCCTTGTAGATGCTCAGCATGGCCTTGGGCGCCATGCCGACGATGCCTTGATGGTTGTTGCTGCCGGCGGCGATGATGCCGGCCACCTCGGTGCCGTGCGAGTCGCTGCTGGTCATCACCGGCGAATCGTCGACCAGGTCGTGCACGTCGCGGATGCGCGCCTTCAGGTCGGCATGCGTGGTGTCCACGCCGGTGTCGACCACCGCCACCACCACGCCGCGGCCCTGGGTGACGGTCTGCGCGCTGGCCGCATCGGTGGCGATGAAGCCGCGCTGCAGATCCACATAGGGGTCGTTGTAGCCGGACAGCGCGGTGGTCTTTTCCGATGCGTCGGCGGAAAACACCGAGAAATCCTGCACCGGTTGCACCAGCTCCACGCCGTCGTCGTCGGCCAGCGCGCTGACCAGTTCGTCGCGCGACACGCCCGGCGGCGGCTGCAGCACGGCGCAATACAGGCCCAGCGAGGTGATCGGCCAGCCGGAGACTTCGCGCAGCTTGTAGCGCTGCTTGAGTGCTTCCATGCGCACGGCGGCCTTCTGACCGGCGCCGTAATAACTGGAGGCGTAGCCGATCAGGCTGGACCCGGCGCGGGCCGGCGGCGCGCTGAGCGGGTTGGCCACCGCCAGCAGGATGTCGCTGCTGCTGTCGGGCGTATGCGCATCGGCCGCTGGTGGCGTGCTGGCGCTGGCGGCGGCCTGCGCCGGCTCCTGCGCGGCGGCCTGCGGGCCAAGGCCGATGCAGGCGGCGATGATGCCGATGGCGAGCAGGCGCTTCATGGTGCGGACACGATCTCGGCCATGCGGATGCCCGGGTTGGCGCGCAGCTGTTGCACGGTCTGCTGCGGCTGGGCCGGCGGTTGCGGCTGGGCCGGCACCACGGTGTAGGCGCCCATCTCGTTGGGCCCGCCGATCACCTGCAACTGCTGTGCATGCAGCAGGCGGTCCCAGTCGGCCACGGTCATCTTGGCGTCCGGCACCACCCGGATGGCGCCTTGCGGCACCGGCTGGGCGGTGGCGCTGCTGAGCGTGCGGTAGTCGTGCGAGGGCGCAGGCGTGGCCAGCCTGACGCCCATGACGCCCAGGCCGATCGCCTGCACCAGCGCTGCGGCCGCCAGGGCGCGCACGGTCCAGCTACCGGAGCGGCGCGCTGCCGGCGGCGCGGGCGCGCTGGCCTGCTCCGGCGCATCCAGGCGACCGAGCAGGCGCTGCAGGCCGGCGTTGGCGTCCAGCTTCACCGCCGACGGCAGCGCCAGCGCCTGGCGCAGGCGGTTCTGCTGGGCGAACTCGGCACTGCACGAGGCGCACTTGGCCACGTGCGCGATCAGCCAGGTGTTCTCTTCCTCGGTGGCGCTGTCGAGCAGGACCGCGGGCATCAGTTCCCAGGCGTGCGAGCATTCCTTGCCAGGCGCGATGAAAAACGTCTTCATTGCATGGTCTCCGTATAGGGGGCGCCGCCGGCCAGACCGGGCAGCACATTGCGTAATTTGACCCGCGCATGGAACAGCCGGGCCTTGATGGTGCCTACCGGGCACTGCATGATTTCGGCGACTTCTTCCAGCTTGTGGCCGATGCCGTAGACCAGTTCGATCACCAGGCGCTGATCCGGCGACAGCCGTTCCATGCCCTTGTCGAGCCAGTCGCGCAGCTCGCGGTCGTCGTTGTCGTCGGCGCTGGGGGCGTGGTCTTCCACCACCGCTGTATCGTCGATGGCCTCGCCGTCGTGCTGGCGCAGGCATTTGAGGCCGCAGCGATAGGCGATGCCCATGATCCAGGTCGAAACCTGCGAATCGCCGCGGAAGTCGCCGGCCTTCTGCCAGGCGATCCAGAAACAGTCGTTGATGGCTTCTTCGATGATGTCCGGGCGCCGGGTCAGGCGCGACAGGAAGCGGCACAGCCGGCCGTGATAGCTGGTGTACATGGTGGACAACGCGGCGCGATCGCCCGCCGCCATGCGGCGCAGCAGCATGCGATCGGTGGCATCACCCAGGGTGTCGGAATCATTCATCGAGGCAGGCACGGCTTAGGACGCATGTCAGTGCCCGCGGGCGGGCAAAAGGTTGCGTGGGGATCAGAAGGTGACCGACGCGGTACTCAGCCAGGGCGTTTCGCCGGGGCCGCCCTGCAGGCGTGGGGTGTTGTCGCTGGTGACGATGCGTTCCAGCTTCAGCGTCCATCGCTCCCGACTCCAGCGCAGGCCGAATTGCCCATACTGATAGCGGCCGGACCGCGCGGCGCCGTAGGCCATCGCCGGGAAACGTGACGAGCCGGCGCCGACTGTCAGGCTGAGGTCGTCGCGCAGCGGGACATTGGCGGTGACGTCGATGGCGACATTCCACGGCGACTGGTCGGCACGCGGGAAATTGAAGGTCGACACCGAGAAGGTCAGCACGTCGCGATAGGACCAGGCCAGGCTGGCTTCCTGGCGGTCGAAGGTGCGCGTGGCCTGATTGGTCGGGTAGCCGTAATACAGCGCGCTGGCCTGCATCTGCCAGCGGTCGCCCAGCATCCAGGCGCGTGCGGCCTGGGCGGTCACCGCCACCGGCCTGCTCAGCGAGGGCGATTGCAGCGCGACCGACGCCGACATCGACCAGCCCGGTGCGGGCAGCCAGTAGCCGGCGGTCTGCAGGGTGGCCTTGTTGGGCGCGATCGAGATGCCGCGGTCGATCAACTGCGAGGTCAGCGCCACCGCGCCGCCGACCGTGCCGGCGATGGCATTGCCCGGGCCCAACACCAGGGCCAGCAGCAGGCAGTGGCGCAACGCGGCGCGTCGGTGTGCGGACTGCGCGTGCCGGCAGTGCGGCATGCCCCGGGGCGTGTGGCAGCGTCGCCGGCCCGCCCCGTGGCCGCTCGCAAGCCACGGCTGCCCGTCGCAGGCGCAGCTGCGTCGCGTCCGGAGCGGGTAGGGCCTGGCAGTCAAGGCATTCGGCAATGGGGTAAGCGTCTACATGGAACAGGGGCGCGATAGTGACCCATCACGCAAGACGAGACCGCTGCGACGGCGGTTGTTCCGTCCGTATACGCGAAGGAACCGGCACAGGCAACGCGCACCCGTGCCGGTATGCGCCGGCGATCGCGCTCCCGGATGCCCACCGGCAGCGCGCCGGTGGCGATCAGTGCAGGGTGTTGAGGTAGGCGATCAGCGCGTCGAGTTCCTTTTGATCTTCCAGGCCTTCGTACTTCATCTTGGTGCCCGGCAAGGCCTTGGAGGAGGACTGCGACAGATAGGTCTTGAGCTGGGCAGGCGTCCACTGCCACTTGCTGGCCTTGAGCGCATCGGAGTAATTGCTGTAGTCGGCCAGGCTGGCGGCCGGGCGCCCGGCCACGCCGAACATCGACGGGCCCTTCTTGTTCTTGCCCTGGGCGGCGCTGTGGCATTCGGCGCATTCGGTCATGAAAACGCCTTTGCCGTCGGCCGCGTGCGCAGGTGGGGCAAGCAGGGCGCCGGCCAGCAGCAGGCCGGCCAGCGGGGCGCACAACAGGGTCTGGTGGAATGACTTCATGGGGGTCCTTACGCGTGCGGGGGATCAGAACGAGACATTGACCGACAGCGCGAAACTGTCGAGATCGCGCGGGTTGGTGATCGGAATGCCGCCACCGAACACATTGCTGGTGCTGCCGTTGAACTTGTCGAAGCGGAACCAGGTGGCCGCGAACCGCACGTTGGCATTGGTGGTGTAGGTGCCTTCCTTGCCGAACGGGGTCCAGTACAGCAGGATCAGATTGGCGGTGGTGTCGGGGATGCCGTAGGGCTGATAGCGCGCCACATCGAACGAGCCGCTGTTGATCAGATGCGCCGCCAGCACGCCGTAGGTCTGCTTGAACGCGTAGTTCATGCTGATGTTCTGGTCGCGCACGCTGCCGCGATCGCGCGGGGACATGCTCGGGTCGGTTGGCAGCAGCGGGCTACCGTATTTGCGGCGCTCGTAGATGTTGACGTAGGCCAGCGACAGCACGTGCTCGCGGGTGCCGAGGAACTGATAGGTCAGGTCGTAGCCCAGGTCGGTGAGGTCATCGCTGGGGCCGCCGCTGCGCAGCCGCTGGCGGCGCGTGGTCATGGCAGTCAGGCCGGCCGAGAAGAACTGCCGCTTCATGTCCTTCATATAGGCAAAGCGCGCATAGCCGGTGTCGCTGAGCTTGCCCGGGTCGCCATTGGGGTTCCAGCCCAGGTGGTCCTGCGCGTCGGCGGACAGCGCGCTGTAGCTGCCGACTTCGCCGTACCAGTTGCGGTCGAACAGGCCGTACACGGTGGCGCCGATCACGCGGTTGGAGAGCGAGGACGAACTGAGCATGCTGGCCGAGCCGGCATTGGACACCGGGCTCAACGTCGATGCATTGGGCAGCACCTGGATCGGGTCGGACACGCCGGGATTGTTGTTGATGCTGACCCCGACCATCGCGTCCTTGCCGGCCAGCTGGAACGGCTTGCTGACAAAGCGCAGATCCACATCGTCGAGCTGGGTGTTGAAGGTGTCGTTGCCGCCGTTGTTGGAGCGGATCTTGGAGTAACCGCCGACGTGGTCGTTGACCCGTCCGGCCAGATACAGGTCCGCTTCGTTGATGCGTGCGCTGCTGTCGCCGCGGCTGGGATTGCGCCGGGTCCAGGTGACCTGGCCGGAGGCCGGGATCTTGGTGCCGTTGCCGTCGGTATCGGTGAAGCCGCCGAGCTTGAAGCGCATGCCGTATGGCGTCAGCGACGGACCGTAGGAGCCGACATGGCAGTCCGCGCACGACGAACCGGTCTGGCGTGCAAAGGAGGGAATCGCCTGCGCCTGGGTGCTGGCCAGCAGCAGCAACGGGCCGGACACGCACAACAAGGAGGTCAGGGAAGCGGTGCGCGTGGCAGTGGTGCGACGCGGAGCGGGCTGGGGTGTAGGCATGGAAAGTCCTTGTTCGACGGTACGGGGGGCGGCGCTGCGGGAGCAGGGGACAGCGGGCAACACGGCGGAGCTCATCGGCGTGTTCCCGGCAGCACGCGGTGCAGCAGGCCATCGCGCAACACCAGGTGATGCCAGAGGGCGGCGCCGATATGCGCGATCACCAAGGCCAGCAACACCCAGGCGGCATTCAAGTGCCAGGTGCTTAGGGTGTCGGCCAGGTCTTCGTCCGGCGCAACCAGGTTCGGCAGCGTCAGTCCGAACAGATAGACCGGTTTGGCGTAGGCATTGCTCAACGACCAGCCGATCAGCGGCAGGGCGACCATCAAGCCGTACAGCGCGAGGTGGGTGGCGCCTGCAGCCAGCCGCATCGGCAGCGGCGATGGCGGGCCGGGCGGCAACGCGCGCAGGCGGATGCGCAGGCCCACCCGCAGGACGAACAGCAGCAGCACCATCAAACCGAAGTGGCGATGGCCTTCCATCAGCCACTGCCGCAGGGCGCGTCCTTCCAGCTCGGCGCGCAGCAGGATCAGCGCGGCCGCCATGGCCAGGCAGAACACCGTCAGCCAATGCAATACGCGCACCGGTCTGGGCAGCGGAATGACGCGCGCCGGCAGTGCGGCCTGCTCCGGCAGCGCCGTGGCACTGTCGGCTGCAACCGCATCGGGCGCGTGGGGGGATGAACTCATCGATCGGTGTCCTGCGCTGGTGTCGTTGGATCCGGCAGTACGCGGTGCGCTGCCAGGCCTGGCTCCCCACGCCGGCCGAACTGCGGCCACGTGAACGTGCACCGATATGTGCGGCGCGGCCGCTGAAAGGTTGCATCGCCGTGCAGTGATGACGTGCCTGGGCACGGTGTTGGCGGCAGCGACTGCGCTTGCGCGCACCTGGGTTCGCAGCGCCGTGACGCCGCGCAACCTTTCGCGCATGCCGGCGCACTCAGGCATGTCGCACTACGTGCAGTCAGCGGTTACGCCCTTCCGATCATGGCTATCGAACGCATCCAGTTGCATACCCACGGCGACGATCGCGGGCTGCTCATCTCGTTGGAGCAGCAGCGCAATGTCCCGTTCGAGATACGTCGTGTGTATTACCTGTTCGGCACCCGCAACGGCGTCCATCGTGGACAGCATGCACACCGTCGGCTCAACCAGCTGGCGGTGGCCTTGCATGGCTCGGTGACGATCCTGCTGGATCAGGGCGACGGCCACGGCCAGCAGGAAGTAGTGCTGGACGATCCATCGCAGGGCCTGCTGCTCGGCCGCATGGTGTGGCGCGACCTGCATCGCTTCAGCCCCGACTGCGTGCTGATGGTGCTGGCCGACCAGTTCTACGATCCCGCCGACTACATTCTCGATTACGACCAGTTCCTCAGCGAAGTGCGCGCTGGCAGCGGTCTGGATGCACGCAGGCTGGAAGCATGAGCGTGCACAAGCCCCTGGTGATCGTGGGCGCAGGCGAATTTGCGCAGATCGCCTGCGAGTATTTTCAGCACGACAGCGACTACACGGTGGTGGCCTTCAGCGTGGAGCGCGACTTCCTGTTGCGGCCCACGCTGGCCGAGTTGCCGGTGGTGGCCTACGAAGAGCTCGAGCAGCGCTATCCGCCCGAACAGTACGAGGTCTTCGTCGCCATCCCGGCCACGCAGCTCAATCGCCTGCGGACGCGCTTTTTCCAGGACATGCTGCGGCGTGGCTATCGCTGCGCCAGCTATGTCAGCTCGCGTGCGTTCGTCTGGCGCAATGCGCAGATCGGCGCCAACTGTTTCCTGTTCGAAGGCAACGTGATCCAGCCATTCACCCGGATCGGCGACAACTGCATCCTGTGGAGCGGCAACCATATCGGCCACCGCACCGTGGTGCAGGACAATGTCTTCATCGCCTCGCACGCGGTGATTTCCGGCTATTGCGAGATCGGGCGCGGCAGCTTCATCGGTGTCAACGCCACGCTCAGCGACAAGGTACGCATCGCCGCCGACAACATCATCGGCGCCGGTGCGCTGGTGACCCGGCATACCGATGCCGAGCGTGTCTACGTCGGCTCGCCGGCGCGCGCGGTGGCCGGCAGATCCAGCTTCGACGTGGAGCTGTGAGCATGTTTGCCTGGACCAAGCGCGGCCTGGTGTTCGACGTCGCACGCGATGGTGTGGGCGGCTGGATGCAGCACGCCGCGCTGACGCCGACGCCCTACCGGCTGTCTGCGCAGGTGCTGCGTGTCTATGCGGGCTTTCGCGATGCGCAGGGCGTAAGCCGGATCGGCTATGTGGACGTACGCGCCGACGCACCGACGCAGATCGTCGGTGTCAGCCGGCAGCCGGTGCTGGACATCGGCCGCGCTGGCTGTTTCGACGACAACGGCATGATTCTCGGCGATGTGGTGGCCGGGCCGGAGGGGCTGTACATGTTCTATGTCGGCTTCCAGCGTGTGGCCAAGGCCAAGTTCCTGGCCTTCACCGGGCTTGCGCTGTCCCGCGACGGCGGCGAGCGTTTCCAGCGCGTGCAGGACACCCCGCTGCTGGATCGCGCGCCCGGGCGCAGCACGATTGCCGCGGTGCACTCGGCTCGTTTCGAGGATGGGCGGTGGCGGCTGTGGTACGCGGTGGGCGACGATTGGGAAAGCATCGGCGGCCAGCCGTATCCGCGCTACCACATCCGCTATGCGGAGACCGACGATCTGCACCATATCCCTGTCGACGATGTGGTGTGCCTGCGTCCGCAGGGCGATGAATACCGTATCGGCCGTCCGCGCGTGTACCGCCTGGGTGATCGCTATCTGATGTATTTCACCCGCGGCGATACGCACGGCGGTTATTTCCCGGGTTTCGCATTCAGTCGCGACGGTGTGCAGTGGCAGCGCGATGACAGCCAGCTGGGGCTGCAGCTGTCCGAGCAGGGCTGGGATGCGCAAACACTCTGTTACCCGGCCTTGATCCAGCAGCATGATCGGGTGTTGATGTTCTACAACGGCAATGCGATGGGCCAGGCCGGCTTCGGCCTGGCCGATGCAGCGTTGCCGCCGGACCTGCAGGGGCGCCATGTTTTCGGTTAGGCCGTATCTGCCCGGCGATGCGCCTGCCTGGGATGCCCTGGTGGCGTCCTCGCGCAATGGCAATGTGTTGCATCGGCGCGGCTACATGGACTATCACGCCGACCGCTTCGTGGACGCATCGTTGCTGATCGAACGCGGTGGCGAGGTGGTGGCGGTGCTGCCGGCGAATGTGGAGGGCGACTGTGTCAGCAGCCACGCCGGCCTGACCTATGCGGGCCTGCTGTCGTCCACGGCCCTGCGCGCGGGTGCGACCTTGCAGGTGTTCGAACAGATCGCCGCGCACTATCGCGTGCGTGGGGTGCGCGAGCTTGTGTACAAGCCGGTGCCGCATATCTTTCACGCATATCCGGCCGAAGAAGACCTGTATGCCCTGTATCGCGTGGGCGCGCAGCTGTACCGGCGCGATCTGTCCTCGGCGATCGCGTTGCGCGAGCCATTTGCGTTCAGCGCCGAACGTCGACGCTCGCTGGGCAAGGCGCGCAAGGCCGGTATGCAGATCCAGGCCAGCACCCGACTCGATGAATTTCATGCCCTGCTGACCGAGGTGTTGCAGCGCCACCACGTGGCGCCGACCCATCGGCTGGACGAGCTGCAATTGCTGCAACACCGGTTTCCGCAGCAGATCGTGCTGCATGAGGCGCGAGCCGAAGGGGAGCTGTTGGCGGCAGCGCTGGTGCTGGATTTCGGCCGCAGCGTGCACACCCAGTATCTGGCGGTGTCCGCGCGCGGTCGCCAGCTGGATGCACTGAGCCTGCTGCTGGCCGAGCTGATCACCCAGGTGTATGCGCAGCGCCATTACTTCAGCTTCGGTATCTCGACCGAGCAGGCCGGCCAGGTGCTCAACGACGGTCTGGTCGAACAAAAGGAACGTTTCGGCGCACGCGCCGTGGTACAGGATTTTTATCGGTGGATGCTGTAATGGATGTGCCGTTCTTGGATTTGCGCGCGGTCAATGCGCGATATGCGGAGGAGCTGAAGGTGGCTGCGGCGCGGGTGATCGATGCCGGCTGGTATGTGCTTGGGCAGGAGCTGTCCGCCTTCGAGGAGGAATTCGCCAGCTACTGCGGCGCCGCGCAGACGGTGGGTGTGGGTAACGGGCTGGATGCGTTGTCGCTGATCCTGCGCGGCTATCGCGAGCTGGGCGTGTTGCGCGAGGGCGACGAAATCATCGTGCCCGCCAATACCTTCATCGCCACCTTTCTTGCGATCAGTCAGAACCACCTGGTGCTGGTGCCGGTGGAGCCGGACCCTGCAACCTTCAACATCGACCCGGCCAGTGTGGAGAAGGCGATCGGCCCGCGCACGCGCGCCATCATGGCGGTGCATCTGTACGGGCAGTTGGTGGATGTGGCGGCACTACAGACACTGGCGCGTCGCTACGGGCTGCTGCTGATCGAAGATGCCGCGCAGGCACATGGCGCCAGTGCGCACGGGCGACGTGCCGGCGCCTTTGGCGATGCGGCCGCGTTCAGTTTTTTCCCGACCAAGAACCTGGGCGCACTCGGCGACGGCGGCGCAGTGGTGACCTCGGATGCGCGCCTGGCCGAGCGCATCCGTGCGCTGCGCAACTACGGTTCGCAGGTGAAGTATCACCACCTCTGCCAGGGCGTGAATTCACGGCTGGACGAGATGCAGGCGGCGTTCCTGCGGGTCAAGCTGGGCTATCTGGACGATGAGATCGCCCGCCGCCGCGCGGTGGCGCAGCGCTACCTGCACGGCATCGACAACCCCCTGATCACCTTGCCGACGGTGGTGGCCGAAGCGCAGCACGTCTGGCATCTGTTCGTGGTGCGCAGCGCCCAGCGCGATGCTTTGCAGGCGCATCTGCTGCGCTCGGGCATCCATACCCAGATCCATTACCCGGTGCCGCCGCATCGGCAGCCGGCCTACACCACCTTGGGCGATGCCTGCCTGCCGGTGAGCGAGCGGCTGCACCGCGAGGTGCTGAGCCTGCCGATGGGGCCGGCGCTGGACGATGCGTCAATTGCGCGCGTGATTGCCGCATGCCAGTCGTTTGGCGCTCCCGCATGAATGTCGTGCGCAGCAGCGCCTACACCGGCGTTGCGACGCTGGCCAAGCTGCTGGCTGCGCTGGTGGTGGTGAAGCTGGTGGCGGTCTACGCCGGCCCGCAAGGGGTCGGCCGGCTGGGCCAGTTCCTCAATCTGATGTCGGTGCTGGCGGTGCTGGCGGGCGGCGGCATCAGTGCCGGCATCGTCAAGTACGTGGCCGAGTACCGCGACGACGCGGCTGCGCTGGCACGTCTGCTCAGCGCGGCGCTGTGGTACGCGTTCTGCGCGGCCTGCGTGATGGCGGTGCTAGCGTTGCTGTTCAGTGGCGCCATCGCCGAGCGCCTGCTTGGCGATGCGGCATACCGGCCGCTGATCTGCGTGGCGGCGGTGGCGCAGCTGGGCATCGCACTGGTCAACTACGTCCTGGCGGTGATCAACGGCTTCATGGATGTGCGCCGCCTGGCATTCGTGCAGGTCAGCGGTGCGGTGCTGAGCACGGCACTGGTGGCATGGCTGTCCAGCCGGGCACAGCTGCAGGGCGCCTTGCTGGCACTGGTGCTGGGGCAGGTGCTGTGGCTGCTGGCCGGCGTGCCGGCGCTGCGGCGCAGCGGTTATTTTCGACGCGAGATGTTGCGCATGCGCTTCGATGCGCAGATGACGCGCAGGCTGGCGGCGTTCTCGGTGATGACGCTGACCTCCACGCTGGTGCCGCAGCTGGTGGCCATGCTAGTGCGCGACCATCTGGCGCTGCAGTTCGGCTGGCAGCAGGTGGGTTACTGGCAGGCGGTGGGCCGGGTGTCGGATGCGTATCTGCTGTTCTTCACGACCGCGATCAACGTGTATTACCTGCCCAAGCTGGCATCGCTGCAGGAGCGCGCAGCGCTCGGGCGCGAGCTGCGTGCCGCGTATCGCCATGTGCTGCCGGCGGTGGTCTTGATGGCGCTGGGCGTCTACCTGTGTCGCGATTGGCTGACCTGGCTGCTGTTCGACGCCCGGTTTGCCCAGGCCTCCCCGCTGTATGCCCCGCAGCTGCTGGGCGATGTGATCAAGATCGCCGCCTTCGTGCTGTCGTACGTGATGCTGGCCAAGGCGATGACGCGGCTGTTCGTGATCTCCGAATGCGTGTTTGCCGCCAGCTATCTGGCGCTGGTGTATCTGTTCACCGCGCAATGGGGGCTGATCGGTGCGATGTATGCCTTCCTCGCCAACTACGTGCTGTATCTGCTGTTCAACATCGTGGTGGTGCGGCGCTATCTGGTGCAGCCGGCATGAGCGATTCCACCCAACCCCTCGGGCGTGCACGCTGGCCGCTGGTCTCGGTGCTGATCCCGGCCTTCAACCACGAACGCTTCGTGCAACGCTGTCTGGACAGCGTGCTGGAGGACCCGTACCCGTGCAAGGAACTGGTCATCATCGACGATGGTTCCAGCGATGCGACCGGCGAGAAGATTGCGCAGTGGATCGCCAGCCATGGCCACCGGCTGCCGGTGCAGTTCGTACAGCGCGCCAATCGCGGGGTGGCGGCCACACTCAACGAGCTGGCGCTGCGTGCGCGCGGCGAGTACCTGCGGCTGGGCGCAAGCGATGATTATCTGCTGGCCGGCGGGCTGGATGCACAGGTGCGCTACCTGCGTGCGCATCCGCAGAAACTGGCGGTGATCGGCGATGCCTGTGTGGTCGACCAGCATGGGCAGCTGCTGCACGGCAGCGCCATGCGCGACCTGCATCGGGTGGATGTGGACCTGTACCGCTCTGCATCCGGCATCCGCCGCGCGGTGATCCAGCAGTGGGCGGTCGGCGGCGCGGTGGCGCTGCTGCGCCGCAGTGCCTTCGATGCGCGCGCCGGCTGGGACGAGTCGCTGCGGATCGAAGACTGGGATTTCTTCCTGCGTCTGGCCGCGCGTGATGCGCTGGGCTTTGTCGACGTGCCGGTGTGCGCGTACCGGTTGCATGGCCACAACCTCAGCAAGACCGTTGACGTGCGCGCGCGCATCGCCAACCTGAGCGAGTCGCGTCAGGTAGCACGGCGCTGTGCGGAATTGTTCGATGCGCCCGAGCGCAGCTTGCTGCACGCGCAGTCGCACTACATCGCCGCAAAGGTGGCGTTCCTGCAGCGCCGGCCGCACCGGGTGATCGGGCATCTGCTCGCCTATGCCTGGATGTCGCTGCCGGCCAGGTGGCGGCCCAGGTCGGCGCGCAGCACGGTGAAACCGGCATGAGCATGCTGCTACGCCGGCCGGCGACCTATCTGGCACTGCCGATGCTGCTCAGTTGCGCGCTGACGCTGCTGACCTACAGCTTGCCCGGCGACTATGCGGACGGCATCGCGCTGCTGGCCGCCGCCGCCGCCGCGACCTGCGTGCTGGACGCCGTGCTGCGCGTGCAGTTGCCTGCGGTGGAGCGCTTTCGCGCCTACCGTTACGCCGGCACCCGTGATGCCTTCCTGGTGATGACGCTGGCGGCAGTGGTGACGCTGTTCTGCATCGTGGATGTGGCGCTGTTTCCAATTCCGCTGTTCAGCGATCCGTCCTCGTATGCGACCTTGAGCCCGCTGCGCGCGCATGTGCGGCACATCTCCAACATGTGCTGGATCCTGCCGCCGATCGCGTTGCTGTGCGTGCGCCATCGCGGGCTGCGCGCGGCGATGCTGACGCTGGGATTCGTGTTTCCGATCGTGGTGATCGACCGCAACCGGATCTTTGCCGGGTTGTTTTCGTTCGTGCTGGTGATGCTGTTGCGCCGCGATCCGGCACGTCGCCTGCCGTGGAAGACCATCGGCCTGCTGGTGCTGGCCGGTGGCGGGGTGTTTTCCATCCTCGGCGCACTGCGTTCCGGCTCGCTGGCTACCGTGGCCCTGCCGTTCAGTGCCTTGTATCGCGCCATGCCGCAGGGCGTGCAGTGGTTGCTGCTGTACATCAGCGCCGGGCCGTACAACTTCGGCGCGATCCTGGCCAAGGGCTATGTCAACGCCAGCTTCCTGGTCAATCAGCTGGTGCCGTTCAGTGGCTCGATCGCCACTGCCGGCACCAGCATTCCGCTGGATGCGCCCAACATCAATGTGGGGACCGAATTCTTTCCGTTCCTGATGGCCTGGGGGGCGCCGGGTGCGTTGCTGGCGCTGCTGGCGTTGTATGCAGGGCTGGTGTGGAGCATGCGCCTGCTCAACCGCTCGCTGTCGATCTTCCATGTGCTGATCTTCCTGCGCATCGCCTATGCCTGCCTGGTGTCGCCATTTGCGCCGCAGGCCTTCACCTGGACCAATTTCGGCTTCATCGCGCTGTGCCTGGTGTTGCATGCCTGCACGGTGCTGTTGCCTACCCGCAATGCCGTACCCACCGCTGCTGCGTAATGCGCGGCCGCTCCGCTTCACCCTGTTCCAGAGCCGGTGCACCATGACTCAACACGACGATATCTATCTGATCGACCTGTGGCGCATCCTGCGCCGCGAATGGCGCTGGGCGCTGGCCGCACTGCTGGTGGTGCTAGCACTGACCTTGGCCTTCACCCGCCTGGCCAGGCCGCAGTGGGAAGCCACCGCCTGGATCCAGGTCGGCGAGATCGGCCCCACGCCGGCCGGGCGCGACCCCAAGGTCGAACCGTTCCAGCGCGTGATCGACCGCATGAAGACGCGGCTGTTCCAGGATGCGGTGCTGCGCCAGGCCGGCGTGCCGCTGAAAAGCCGCGCTGCGCAGCTGTACCGCGGCAGCCTCAAGCCGGACCCGGACCCGTATGCCAATCTGATCGGGGTGACCATCCGGGCCGAATCGTCGGCGCAGGCGCGCAAGCTGGCGATGGCGACGGTGACCGCCTTGCAGGGCCTGCACGGCGACACCAACGCCGTGGCGCTCGCACTGGCGCGTACACGCCTGCAAGGCCTCACCGACGATCTGCGCGCGGCAATCCGCAACCGCGATCGGTTGCAGCAGCAGGTGCAGGCCGGGCAGGGCGCCGCCGCGGCCACGCCGGCCCAGGTTCTGGCAGGCGTGCTGTTGACCGACAGCAACACCACCGTGCGCGCATTGAAGAGCGAACGCGACGATCTGATTGCCCGGCTGACCACGCGCTACACCTATCAGACCTCGCTGGCATGGCCGTTGTACGTGCCCGAGCAACAGGCGTTTCCCAATGCCGTCACCGCCTGGGCCGCCGGCCTGCTCGGCGGGGCGGGCCTGGCGGTGCTGGCGGCGGTGTTGCGCAATGCATGGCGGCGCCGCAGGGTTGCCGCACCGCGCGCTGCCGGCTGATCTGCGCAGCGCCGTGCGGCACGCTACGCAAGGCTGCCCACGCTGCAACCAAACCGCCGGCGCACGGCACTCACCGGTCAATCAAGCGGTGCCGCGTTGGCGGTGTCGCGCCTGGAGAGTGTCGTGAGAACAGCTGGATCGGTGTGGGAGGCTGCGCATGTCGATGGTCAATGAGCATGCGGCGCGCGGTGGCACGGTGGCCCCTGAGCGCTTGCTGGAGACGCAACGCGCGTTCGACAGCGTTGCGCCCGACTACGACGGCCCACGCGGCAACAACGCGCTGATCCAGCGCATGCGCACCACCTTGTGGGACACGGTCGCGGCCGAACTGCCGGTGGGCTCGCACCTGGTGGACCTGGGCTGCGGTACCGGCCTGGATGCCGGCGAATTCGCACGCCGCGGTTACCACGTGCTGGCCACCGACTGGTCGCCGGCGATGGTCGAGCGCACCCGCCATCGCGCGGCCACGCAAGGCCTGCAAGAGCGCCTGAGCGCGGCCCATGTCGGCATCCAGCAGCTCGACCAGCTGCAGGGCAGCTTCGACGGCATGTATTCCAACTTCGGCCCGCTCAACTGCGCGCCGGATCTGCCGGCGGTGGCGGCCGAATGCGCGCGTCTGCTGCGCGCCGATGGCTGCCTGGTTTTCTCGGTGATCGGGCGCATCTGCCCCTGGGAAATCGGCCATTACAGCGTGCGCGGGCGGTTCAAGCGCGCCGCGGTGCGCGCCGCGCGCGGGGTCACCGCGGTGGGCATGAACGGCCACACCATCTGGACCTGGTACCACCTGCCGCGCGAGTTCTACCGCGCCTTCGCCAAGCACTTCGTCCTGGACCGCTATCGCGCGTTGAGCCTGTTCCTGCCGCCGCCGTACCTGGTGGATTTTTGCGAACGGCATCCGCGCCTGTCCGCGCGCCTGGGTCAGTGCGACGACCGGCTGGGCGGCCTGCCGTTGCTGCGCGACATGGGCGACCACTTCCTGATCGTGATGCGCAAGCGCTGAGTGGAGACGCCGATGTCCATGGCCGATGTCTGTCTGCAGGGCGCGCGCTCGATCACCCTGGCCGGCCCCTCGCGTGCGCCGCTGACCATCCTCGCAGGGCGCTTCGGCGGCACGCTCGGCACGCGCAGCCTGCGCCTGGACCTGCAGGGGCATGTGCTGGCGCCCGGCCTGATCAATGCGCACGATCATCTGCAGGTCAACTGCGTGCCGCCGCTGCCGCAGGGCGCGGCGTTTCCCAACAGCTATGCGTGGATCGAGGCATTCCAGGCGCATTTCCAGCATCCCGAGGTGGCCGCGGCCCTGCGTGTGCCCAAGGCGGTGCGTCTGCGTCACGGTGGATTGAAGAATCTGCTGGCCGGCGTCACCTGCGTGGCGCAGCACGACCCGTGGCACGCCACCCTGGACGAGGCCAGCTTTCCGGTTGGCCTGCTGCGCGAGTTCGGCTGGAGTTATGCACTGGGATGGACCGGCTATGGCCCACCGGTGCAGGGCAGCTTTGCCGCCACCTCGCCCGAGCATCCCTGGATGATCCACCTGGCCGAAGGCACCGACGCGGCGGCGGCCGCCGAGCTGGAGGAACTGGATCGGCTTGGTTGCCTGGCCTCCAACAGCGTGCTGATCCACGGCGTGGGCATGGGCGAGTGCGATATCGAGCGGGTGATCGCACGCGGCGCGGCGGTGGTGTGGTGCCCGTCGAGCAATCTTGCGCTGCTGGGTCGCACGCTCGACCCCTGGCGCCTGTGCATGGCGGGCCGGCTCGCGTTGGGCAACGATTCGCGCGTCAGCGGTTCGCGCGATCTGCTGGAAGAACTGCGCATTGCCGCCAGCAGCGGCTTGGCCGCGGATCTATTGCTCGGCCTGGTCACCCATCAGTCGGCGCGCATCCTGCGCATGGCCACGCGTGGACGCCTGGCGCCGGGGGCGGCGGCCGATCTGGTGATCGTGCGCGACCGCGGTGGCGACCCGGCCGACAGCGTGGTGGGCTGCGCACGCAGCGACCTGCGTGCGGTGATACGCGATGGCGTCCCGCGCATCGCCGACCCGGATTTTGCCGACTGGTTCGACGCTGCAGGTGTCCAGACCGTGCCGGTACTGCTGGATGGCCGACCCAAGCTGCTCGATGCCACGCTGGCCGATCCGGCGGTGCTGGCACTGGAACCGGGCCTGCAGCGCGTGGCGCAGGCTGCGCACCGGCCCGGCGTGGCCATGGCCGCCAGCGGTGCGCTGTCGTGAGCGCAGTGCCGACGCTGGAGCCGGCGGCGGCGTATGCGCTGTGGGCGCAGGCGTATCCGCCGCATGCGCACAATCCGGTGATGCTGGCCGAGGAGCGCGCCATGCTCGCGCTGATGCCGAGCGTGTTGCAGGGCCAGCACGTGCTGGACGCCGGCTGCGGCAGTGGCCGCTACATGCTGCATGCCTTGCGGCGCGGCGCGCTGCAGGTCACCGGCGTGGATCTGTCGCCGCAGATGCTGCAGCGTGCGCACACCGAGCTGTCGCAGCACTGGCCAGCGGCGCGCATGCACCTGCAACAGGGCAGCCTGGAGCAACTGCCACTGGACGATGCAGTGGCCGATCTCAGCGTCTGCGGCCTGGTGGTCGGCCATCTGCAGCGGCTATGGCCGGCGCTGGAAGAACTGCATCGGGTCACCCGCGTCGGCGGCATCGTGCTGTGCAGCGATGTGCATCCGATCGGCCATGCGCTGGGCTGGCGGCGCGACTTCAAGGCCGATGGCCGGCAGTACGCGGTGCGGCACACGCAACATCTCTACAGCCATTGGCATGCGGCCTGTGCGGCGCTAGGGATGGAAATCGAAGCGGTGGCCGAGCCGATGCTGGACCCGGCCGACATCGCGCCCGGTGCACGGTTCGATCAGGCCGCGCTGCAGGTGCCGGTTGCGCTGGTGTTGCGGCTGCGGCGCATCGCGTGAGCGCCGTGGCGGTCATGCTGGCGTATGCCTGCAGCACCTCGGCCGCGGGCAAGCCTTGCCGTTTGCGCGCCGCGCGGTGCGCGGCACGTGGCCCGATCGCGCTTGCAGGCCGTGCAATCCGGGCGCGGTCGCTGTGATGAGCTTGCGGGTGGCACAACTCAACCTGGTGCCGACGCCGGCCGGCCTGACGGCGGAGCAGGTGTTCGCGCAATGGCCATCGCTGGCCGATATCGCCGAGGCCGTCGCCAGCGCCGGGGTGCGCGTGGCGGTGGTCCAGGCCTCTGCACTGAACCTGCGGCTCACCCGCCAGGGCGTGGACTACCGTTTCGTCGAGCTGGGTGCGCGCGGCAGTGCACAGCGCGCAGCGCTGCTTGCGGCGATGCTGCGCGAGATCGACGCCGATGTGGTCCATGTCCACGGTCTGGAATTTGCCGGCGATGCACGCCGTCTCGCCCGCCTGCTGCCGCATACGCCGATCCTGCTGCAGGATCACGCCAACCGCCCGCCGCGCTGGTGGGCCCGGAGTGTGTGGCGGCGTCGCTACGCTGCCGCCGCCGGGATCGCGTTCACCTCGCTAGACATGGCGCAGCCGTTCGCACAGGCGCGCCTGTTCAAGGCCAGGACGCAGCTGTTTGCGATTCCCGAATCGAGCAGCCGCTTCTCGCCGGGCGATCGCCTGCAGGCACGCGAGCACACCCGCCTGCATGGCGACCCCTGCGTGTTGTGGGTCGGGCATCTGAGCGCGGCCAAGGATCCGCTGTGCGTGCTCGATGCCGTCGCCCTGGCCGCACGCGTGTTGCCGGGCCTGCGGCTGTGGTGCGTGTTCGACCAGGCGCCGTTGCTGGAGCAGGTGCAGCAACGCCTGCGCGCCGATCCGTCGCTGGCGCGCTGCGTGCAGCTACTGGGCAAGGTGCCGCATGCGCGCGTGGAAACGCTGTTGCGTGCCTGCGATCTGTTCGTCTCCGCCAGCCATGCGGAGAGCTGCGGTTACGCGGCTGTGGAAGCCTATGCCTGCGGCACCTTGCCGCTCTTGACCGATATCCCAGCCTTCCGTGCGCTCAGCGATGGCGGCGCAGTCGGTGCGTTGTGGCCGGTGGGCGATGCCTCGGCCCTGGCGGAACTGCTGTTGCGGCTCTTCCGGCAACGCCCCGACCGCGCACAGGTGCGCGCGCATTTCGATGCACGGCTGTCGTTTGCCGCGGTGGGGCAACGCTGGAAGCATGCGTACACCCGGTTGCTGGCCGCGCCAGGGCGGGCCGCATGAAACTGGCCCTGGTGGTCCCGGGCGGCGTGGACCGCAGCGGCGAGGTCCGCGTGATCCCGGTGTTCCTCACCCTGATCGAATGGCTGGCGCGCCATCACCAGGTGCATGTGTTCGTGCTGCACCAGGAGCCGCTGCCCGGTACCTGGGCATTGCGCGGCGCCACCGTGCACAACATCGGCGCCAGGCGCACCCGCACGCGCGCGATCGCCGCCATCGCCAGCGAACACCGGCGTGCCCCCTTCGATGTGATCCAGGCAATCTTTTCCGGCTATTGCAGCCTGATCGCGGTCGCCGCGGCAAGGCTGTTGCGCCGTCCCAGCGTGGTGCATATCGCCGGTGGCGAACTGGTCGCATTGCATGGCATCGGCTACGGCGGCCGGCAGCGTTGGCGCGGGCGTTTACGCGAAGCGGTGATCCTGCGCCTGGCCGACCGCGTCACCGCGGCCAGCGTGCCCATCCTGGAGTCGCTGACGGCGCTCGGCATCCACGCGCAGCGGGTGCCGCTGGGCGTGGATCTGCGGGCCTGGCCACCGGCGGCGCCACGTGCACGCAGCGGCGGCATCGCCCGCTTGCTGCATGTGGCCAGCCTCAATCCGGTCAAGGACCAGACCACCTTGCTGCAGGCAATGGCGGCGCTGAAACGCGCCGGTGTCGCCTTTACCCTGGACATGGTCGGCGTCGATACGCTGGATGGTGCCATGCAGCGCCTGGTGCACCAGCTGGACCTGGGCGGGCAGGTGCGTTTTCTTGGTTTCAAGACCCAGCGCGAGTTGCGCCCGATCATGCAGACGGCCGACCTGCTGGTGCTGTCGTCCTTGCACGAAGCCGGCCCGCTGGTGCTGCTGGAAGCGGCGGTCGCCGGCGTGCCTACCGTCGGTACCGCAGTCGGGCATCTGGTCGAGTGGGCACCGGTGTGCGCGCTCGCGGTACCGCCGGGCGACTGGGCCGGACTGGCAGAAGCCGTCCGCCAGGTCCTGGCCGACGACGAGTTGCGCCTGCGCCTGGCCTGGGCAGCGCAATGCCGTGCGGTACGCGAGGACGCGGCGTTGACCACGCGGCTGTTCGAGCAGCTGTATCGGCAACTGTGCGAGGCGCGGCCGCTGCGCTGACTGCGCCTGCAAGGACGCAGCCTGCATCGGCCGCCATGCAATACGCGCGGTGCAGCAACGAGGCTGCCAGGCCGAACCTGGTGACATCCTCGCAAGGGCGATCGGCTGAAAAGCGGCAGCCTGTGCACGCCTGCTGCAGTCCTGGAATCACCAACAAGACGTCGCGATCGGCCGATGGATGGATGCGGCCGGCGCGCCCGGAATCCGACTGGGCGGTAGATACCTGCCGCCTCCGGGCATCGGCCGCGCCGGCGCGGCAGTGAGTGCAGCAGCGTTGTCAGCCGCGCTCAGACTGGTTGCAGATAGCCGTCCAGCGCTGCACACACCACATACAGCATGTCGGTGCGCGGCACCGGCCGGGTCAGGCGCGTCATCACCCGGCGCAGCTGGGTCTGCCGCACCCATGGCTGGTCCTGAAGCCACAACTGGGTCTGCAGCATATCCGCACGTTCCTTGCGGCTCTCGGCCGACGGCACCACCCGGTTGCGCAGGTACTGGCGCGCTTCGCCCAGCGAGCGTGACCATTCGATGCCGGGCAGGGCCGACAACCACAGGTTGGAACACGAGGCGGTGGTCAGGGTCTGGCGGGCCGCACGCATACGCAGCAGGCGCGGGCAATCGGCCTGCAGCCGCGCCATCACTGCCGGCGGCACCACGCTGCGGTAATAGCGTTGCAACAGCAGCAGCGGCGGCAACGCCCACCACGGCGCCATGGCCGGGTCGTCCCACAACTGTTCCCAGTCGCGCGGGCCCATGCGCGTGGCCAGCAATGCCAGGTCATGCAGATGCATCAGGCGGATGCTGCGCTGGCAGATGCCGCCGGCCGCATGCAGCAGCAGATGGCACATCAGCGCGCCGACCGACGGATAGGGATTCAATCCCGGCTGCGCACGCTCCGGCAGGATGCGCGCGGTGATGTCCACGCTATTCAGCGGCAGGCGTTCCTGGATGCGGGTATGCAGCTCGAGATTGATCGGCGCATCGCGATGCTCGCCCAGTCCCGCAACCGCCTCGCCCTGCAGCGGCTTGAACACCTGGTGCTTCCATTGTTCGAAGGAGGCCACGTAACCCAGCTCGCACAACAGGGCCGCCGCCGCAGGCGCATCCTCCGGCGCCACCAGCAGATCGATATCGGCCATCGGGCGATCGCCGGGCAGATAGACGCCGAGCCGATGCAAGGCGGTGCCCTTGAGACCGACCAGAGCGATGCCCGCCGCACGCGCTGCCGCGTCGATGCGCGTCAGCAGCAGCGCGATGCGCCGATGGCGGTCTTCGACATGGCGGCGTTGCTCGTGCAGGAACGCGGTCCAGTCGGCGTCCTGCCACAGCGAGCGGCGTTGCAGCAGCGGCGACACCCCATGCGCGGCCGCCGCGGCCGCGGCCAGCTGCCATTGCAGCCGGTCCCACTGCGGCACCGCCTCGCCGGGCTGCGCCAATTCCCGGGCCAGCCGTTCGGTGGCCGTCTGCAGGCCGTGCTTGATGGTGCGAAGGGAAGGCTGCATGCGGCGGAGATTCCGAGAAAGGCAACGTGAGGTCGGGAAGCGAGGTCGGCGGGTTGCGCGTCAGCCGACCAGCACGCTGGCCAACTGGCGCGGTTGGCGTTCGGCAGCGCCGGCAAGCGGCTCTGTGCGATGTTGCCGTTCGCTGGCGATCAAGGCGGACCAGCGCGCTTCCAGCGTGTCCGAGGCCTGTGCAAACGCATCGGCGCCCAGCGTGGCGCGCGCCTGTTGCAGGTCCACCTGCATATGCAGCAGATCGCGCACGCTGCGGTAGAACTCCGAGTCGTACGCGCCATGGAACATCATCGCCAGGTCGTCGCTGTCCTGCCAATGGGTCTTGCCGCCCAGCTGGTTTTTCACTTCTTCGTAGAACTTGGTGCCGGGCAGCGGATAGGACACGCTGACGCCGATGATGTCCGGGTTGGCCTGCGTCACCAGTGCGCGCGTGGCCAGGATGTCTTCGAGTTCTTCGCCCAGGTAGCCGAGTTGAATGAAGAAGCCCACGCGGATCCCGTGCGCACCCAGGCGCCGGCGTGCGGCGATCACCTCGCCAACCTCGGTGCCCTTGGTCATTTTGTCCAGGATGCGCTGGCTGCCGCTTTCGGCACCCAGCCAGGCCTCGGCGCAGCCGGCGCGTGCCAGCGCAGCAGCCATACGCTCGCTGGCCAGGTCGGCACGGGTCTGGATGGTGAACGGGATCGCGCCATCGGCGTCGCTCAGGCGCTGCGCAAAGGTTTCCACCCAATCGATATGGAAGCCGAAGATGTCATCGGCCATCCAGAGGTGATCGGGCTGGAAGCTGCGCTTGAGATGGATCATTTCGGCAGCCACGTCGTCCGCATCGCGGCGCTTGTAGTGGTTGCCCCAGATCGGTTTGGCGCACCAGTTGCAGCGGAACGGACAACCGCGCGAGGCGGCCATGTTGAGGCTGAAATAGCCGTGCCGTTGCCGCCAGAACCGCTGATAGCGCGGCATGTCGACCAGGTCCCAGGCCGGCAGGCCGCTCAGGCGCGCGTCCGGCGGTTGTGCGCCACGATGCACGTGTGCTGCAGCAGATGAGCTGACGGCGATACGTGCAACGCCCGCGAGCCAGGCGTCTGTATCGATGATGGGATCTTCTTCGACGCGCGCCACCAGTTCGAGCAGTGGTGCGATGCCTTCGCCGATCAATACCGCGTGCGCGCCGGCAGCCAGAAACACATCTGGGTTGTCGGATGCATCGGAGCCGGCGACCAGCACGCGGCAGCCGGCCGCGCGCGCTTGCGCAATCATCTGACAGGCCGCCTCGCGCATGCGGCTCAGGCACATCTTGGTGAGGAAGTTGAAGTTGTCTTCGTAGAACACCACCAGGTCCGGCTGCGCAGCGTGCAAGGCGCCGGTGTAGTCCTGCACGTCGTCGGCCAGCATCGCGTCGAACAGGCTCAGTGCATGGCCACGCTCGCGCAGCAATGCCGCGACCTGCAGCGTTGCCAGCGGTGGATACGGCTTGCCGCGCTCCCATTGCTTGGGGTCGTAACGCAGGAAATACGAATGACTGACCTGGATCTTTAGCATCTGCACAAGGCTCTCGTTCTGTCGCCAGGTGCGCGCAGCGGCGGCGTGCGCAGGCACCGGCATTCGGCTCGGCAGTAGGTGCGGATGCAGGTGGCTTTGGTTGCGCCGATCGGCATGCTGTCGTTGGTGTGTATTGGGCACGCGTGCCGATGCGGATGCGGCAACCTTTCTGTTGCCGTTCGGCACACACCGGCTGATCGATGCAATGGGTGGAAGGGCATGCCGCAGTCGGCTGCGTTGGCGCAATTGATGCCGGTGGGCGATTACGCAGGCACTGGCGCGCCGGATGCGGCGGCAGTGGCAGCAGATCCGTTCGGCGAACATCGGCCGCGTCGGCAGTGCGTGCGCCGGCAGATCCTCGGCGCACTGTTCCACTTCGAAAGCGACAGCGAAGCGCTGCTGGCATTGGTGGACCTGGCCTACGCGGGCCTGCCCGCGCATCGCCTGCCGGGTGCGCCGGAATTCCATATCACGCTGGATCTGGTGGCGCGTGGTCACGCGTCTTCGAGCGCACAGCCGCCACCGGTGCGCACCCATGCCAGCGGCGGCTTGCTGTGTGGCGTCATGGATGCCTGCAATTACCTGATGTTGTCGGTGCCCGCGCGCCGCGCCATGCTGGTGGTTTCCGACGACATGCTCGCCCACGCCTATCACGTGCGTTATGAGCTGATCGAATTTTCGGTGTTCCTGCTGGCGGCGCGCGGCATGGGCCTGGTGCCGTTGCATGGCGCCTGCGTGGGCCGGCAGGGACGCTGTGTGCTGTTGCTCGGCGCCAGTGGCGCCGGCAAATCGACCCTGGCGCTGCACAGCCTGCTGCATGGCCTGGATTTCATCGCCGAAGACGGTGTGTTCGTGGCGCCGGAGAGTCTGCTCACCACCGGCGTTGCCAACTTTCTGCATCTGCGCGCCGACGCGCTGAGCCTGGTCGATGCGGACACCCGCGCGTGGATCAGCGCCTCGCCAACCATCCGTCGCCGCAGCGGTGTGGAAAAGTTCGAGATCGACATCCGCCACGGCCGTGCGCAACTGGCACACGCGCCCTTGCAGCTGTGTGCGGTGGTGATGCTGTCGGCAATGCCGGCGAGCGATCCCGCACAGCTGTTGCTGGCAATGCCCGCCGAACGCATCGCCGCTTGCCTGGCAAATGATCAGCCGTATGCGGCCGGGCAACCGGGCTGGCAGCGCTTTGTCCAACAGGTACAGCGCATCGGCATGTTCACCCTGCGCCGCGGAGCGCATCCGCAGGCCGCGCTGGATGCGCTGCTGCAGGTGTTGCGGTGAGCGCGCCGGCAACGCGGCAGCCGCGCGTCCTCTTTCAAGCCGACGCCATGCCGTATCCCACAGTGAGGGTCAGGCGTGACTGAGATACGCGCGGCTGCAGATCGCAAGCCCATGCGCGCGCTGTGGCGCGATTTCGTCGACACGCTGGTGCCGGCGGATGTGTCGACCATCGTGCTGTACGTGGGCTTGTCGCTGCTGGCCGCACTGGCCGGCAGCCTGGTCGCGGTCAGCCTGGTGCCACTGGTGCAGCCTGGTCATGCCGTCCGCCTGGCCGGCTACGCGCTGGCGTTACCAGATGGTCTGGCGATGCAGGTGACGCTGTTTGCCGGTGTCAGTCTGGTGTTTGCCGCACTGCGCTGGCATGGCGCACGGCTGGCCGCACGGCTGACCAGCCGCTATGCGATCGGGCTGCGGCAGCGCGTGCATGCGGCGTTGATCGATGCGCCGCTGCCGGCGCTGTCCGGTGCCAGCTCGGCGGAAATCGCCAATGTGCTGACCTACAACATCGAGATCGCCACCCAGGGCTTCAGTGCCGCCTTGCAGCTGCTGGTGGCCGGCATGACAGCTTTGGTGAGCATCTGCATCGCGGTCATGATCGCCCCCGCGTTGCTGATGGCGACGCCGCTGCTGCTGGCACTGGCGTGGCTGGGCTTGCGCATCTCCAGCAGCGGCACCCAGGCGCGCATCAGCCGCGATTACGTGGCCGACATGACGCAGCTGTTCTGGCTGAGCGAAGATTTCCCGCGTCGCCTGCGGCATGTGCGTTCGTTCCAGCGCGAAGCACTGGAAACCCGCCATTACGAGCGCATTTCCGCACGGCTGGGGCAGGGCTATGCGCAGCAGCAGGCGCTGGTGGCGGGCAGCCGGCTGATGCTCGAAGCCACCGCAGTGGCTGTGATCGCCGGAATCCTGGTGCTGGCCAACCTGTGGCAGGGCGCGGATCGCGCTGCGTTGATCACCGTCAGCCTGCTGCTCGGGCGCCTGCTGCCGTATCTGGTCAGCACCCGGCAGAGCGTGCAGCAACTGCGCTCGGCGTGGCCGGCGTTGCAGCTGTGGCGGCGCCATGTCGCGCTGGGCACAACGCGTCCGCCGGCGTCGGCCGCACCGGCACAACCGTTGCCGGCCGCCCTGCATCTCGAACACATCGGCCTGGCACCGCCGTTGCCCAGGCTCGCTCTCGATCCGCTGCTGTTGCTGCCCGGCGAGCTGACCTTGGTCGTCGGTCCCTCCGGCATCGGCAAGAGCAGTCTGATGGACGTGCTCTCGGGTCAGACCCCGCCTGCACAGTTCACCGCGCACATGGCCGGGCGCCGGCTGGATTTTGCCGCGTATCGCGCCCTGGTGCGGCATGGCGCCTACCTCGGCCAGGGGGCGCGGCCGTGGCAGCGCACGGTCCGCGCCTGTCTGGACTGGGCATTGCCCGGCACCAGCGATGCACGCATGTGGCAGGTATTGACCGACGTCGGCCTGGGCGCGCGTCTGCAGCGCGCCGGGCAAGGCCTGGACACCCCGATCAACGGCCCGGATGGGCGCCTGTCCGGTGGCGAAGCGCAGCGCCTGCTGCTGGCGCAGGTGCTGTTGCGCAAGCCGACCCTGGCGGTACTGGACGAGGCCACTAGCGCACTGGATGCCGAGGCCGAACAGCAGGTGTTGTGCATGCTGCGGCAACGCCTGCCGCAGACCGTGCTGGTGGTGGTCTCGCATCGCACCAGCCTGGCCGCAGTGGCCGATCGCACGGTTGCCTTGGGCACCGCAGTGGCTGCGCAGACCGCTGCCCACGCCGATGCGGTTGCTAGCTCAGACGCGTGATGGCAGATGGCGTGGCCGCGTCGGCGCCGCGATCAGCCGGCAATCTCTTCCAGCGCCCGATTGCGCGTGCGCGGGCCCAATAGCGCAATCACGCTGGCCACGATCGACATGCTGATCACGATAAAGGCCAGCACGCCCTGGCTGCCGACCTGGGCGAGCAGCCAACCGATCAGCACGCTGCTCACCGCCGTGGAAAGACGGCTGAAGGAATAGCAAAAGCCTACTGCGCGCGCGCGCAAGCCGGTGGGGAACAGCTCGGCCTGATAGCCGTGATAGGCAAAGCTCATCCAGGCATTGCAGAACGCAATCATCGCCCCGCACAGCACCATGCCGAGCGCCTGATGCTGCAGCGAAAACAGCACGCCGAACAGCACCGCGCCCAGGGCCGATGCGGTGATCTGCCATTTGTTGTCCCAGCGCTGCGCAAAGCGCAGCAACAGCAGCGGCGCCAGCGGGTAGGCCAGCGAAATCGCAAAGGAATAGGCCAGGCTCTTGGTCACGCCGGTGCCTTGCGCCGAGATCAGTGCCGGCAACCAGTTGCCGAAGCCGAAGAAGCCGATCGCCTGAAAGATATGGAATACCACCAGCATGCCGATGCGCCCGCGATACGGCGCACGCCACAGCGCCGCGGTCTGCATGTCGCCGGCCGGCGAGGGGGCAAGCGGCTGCGGTGCGGCCAGGGGCGCGCCCAGATCGCGCACGCAGCGCGTTTCGAGCTGGGTCAAGACCGCATCGGCTTCGGCATGGCGTCCCTGCGCCGCCAGCCAGCGGGCCGATTCCGGCAACCGGCTACGCAACCACCAGATCGCCAGCGCAAACACCCCGCTCAGCAGCACCACCCAGCGCCAGCCGCTCACCCCCAGCGGTGCATGCGGCACCAGCAGCCAGGCAGTCAGCGCTACCGCAGGCACCGCCAGAAACTGCACGAAGAACGCAAACGCGAACGCGGCACTGCGCATATGCCGCGGCACCAGCTCGGACAGATAGGTGTCGATGGTGACCAGCTCGATGCCCAGGCCGATCCCCACCACCAAGCGCAGCACGATGACCCCGGTGGCGGTGTGCTGCAGGCCCATCGCCACGGTCGCGGCGGTGTACCAGATCAGGGCGAAGGTGAACACCGGACGGCGCCCGAGGCGGTCGGCGAACGGACTCAACAGGGCGGCGCCGACGAACAGGCCCAGAAATGTCGCCGCCGCGAACGCGGCCTGGTCGGACATGCCGAACGCGCCATCGGCAGCGCTGGCAAAGATGCCGTCGCGGATCAGCCCGGGGCTGATGTAGGCGGTCTGGAACAGGTCGTACAACTCGAAAAATCCACCCAGCGCGAGCAGGCCGATCAGCCGCCACAGCGTGGCGCTGGCCGGCAGCCGGTCGATCCGCGCGGCGATGTGCAGGGTGGCGGAAGCGGGGTCAAGCGGAGCGGTCGAAGCCATCGTCATGCAGGCGCTGCCAGTGCGGTGTCCATCATAGCCAGCAGCCCTGTCACGCGGCGCCCGTGCTTCGCGGTCAGGCAACTGCATTCGCAGGCGATCCGGCGAGCGCCAGACATCAACAGCCATCGCGCATGGCCCGAAGGCCCGCTCTCCGGGGCGCATGCATGGCTTGCACGCCATTGCCGCGCCTGCGTTGCAGCGCCTGTGCAACAAGGCGCGGGCCTGGGCACGGAGCGGGGGAGTGGCCAGCTGCAGATCCTCCCGTTGTTTGACCACTGGAATGCTGTAATCCCCCCAGCGCCACCTGGGCAGGTGGCAAAGCCGCCTGGCCAGCCCCATCTCTTGCACATCATTCATTCCCCGGAGTCATCCGATGACGCCCATTTCCGTGCTCGACCTGGCGCCGGTCTGCGAAGGCAGCGACACCACCCACGCCTTCGCCAACATGCTCGATCTGGCCCAGCACGCCGAGCGCTGGGGCTACCAGCGTTACTGGCTGGCCGAGCACCACAACATGCCGGGCATCGCCAGCGCCGCCACCGCGGTGCTGATCGGCCATGTCGCCGGTGGCACCAAGACCATCCGCGTCGGCGCCGGCGGCATCATGCTGCCCAACCATGCGCCGCTGCAGGTGGCCGAACAGTTCGGCACGCTGGCCTCGCTGTATCCGCAGCGCATCGACCTGGGCCTGGGCCGCGCGCCCGGCACCGACCAGCCGACCGCGCGCGCCCTGCGCCGCTATTTCGACAGCGCCGACCATTTCCCGCAGGACGTGGCCGAGCTGCTGCGCTACTTCGCGCCGGTGGTGCCGGGGCAACTGGTGCAGGCAGTGCCGGGGGGCGGTCTCGACGTGCCGGTGTGGCTGCTGGGTTCCAGCCTATTCAGTGCGCGGCTGGCTGCGGCGATGGGCTTGTCGTTTGCGTTCGCCTCGCATTTCGCGCCTGACGCGATGGACGAGGCGGTCGCGATCTACCGCCGCGAGTTCCGTCCGTCCGCGCAGTTGGCCAAGCCGCACGTGATGCTGGCCTTGAATGTGGTGGCTGCGGAGACCGAAGCGCAGGCACGCCGCCTGTTCACCACCCAGCAGCAGAGCTTCGTCAACCTGCGTCGCGGCAAGCCGGGCAAGATTCCCGCGCCGATCGACGATATCGACAGCTTCTGGCAGCCGCACGAGCGTGCCGGCGTGGAGCGTGCGTTGGCATGCACGGTGCTGGGCGATGCCGAGCAGATCGCGCGGGGCGTGGCCGAGTTCATCGAGCGCCACACCCCGGACGAACTGCTGTTCACCGCCAACATCTACGACCATGCCGCGCGTTTGCGTTCGTTCGAAATCGCCGCCATGGCCTGCCGCGAGCTGGACGTGACTCCTGCGTGATTCACGTCGCTTTGCGCGGCGATCCGCTCAGATGCATGCACCTCCATTGGGAACACCAGCATGCAATTTCAGGAACGCAGCGAGAGCATCAAGCAGTTGGCGGAATTGATCCGCGGCGTGGACATCGCGATGTTCACGACCGTGTCGGCCGATGGCAAGTTGGTGAGCCGGCCGTTGGGGACGCAGGAAGTCGAATTCGATGGCGACCTGTGGTTCGCCACCGCCGCCGACAGCCCGAAGGTGGCTGAAATCGCCGCCGATCCGCGCGTCAACGTGGCCTATGCCTCGACCTCGAAGAACAGCTACGTCTCGGTCGCCGGTACCGCACGCGTGGTCGATGACCGCGCCAAAATCGAGCAGCTGTGGTCACCGGCGATGAAGGTGTTCTTCCCCGGCGGCAAGGACGACCCGAACCTGCGCCTGATCCATGTGCGCGCCGAGTCGGCCGAATACTGGGATGGCCCGAGCGGATTGCTCGGCAAGGCGCTGTACTTCGTGATGACGGCCGTGACCGACGATACCGGCAGCCTGTCGGACAACCGCGTGGTCGATCTGAAGTAACTGCGCTCCAGGTGCGCCGGCTGAAGTAACTGCGCTCCAGGTGCGCCGGCCGTCGCGCGCTCAGCGCCAGGCGGCCGGCCACCAACTGCGGATCAGGTCCAGCAACTGGTCCGAGGTGACGCCGAACACCGCCACCGAGATCAGCGCAGCGGCCCAGCCCACCAGCAGCAATGCGCCGTCGCGCTCGAGCAGGGCCAGTGCAAACAGCAGCAGGATCAGCCCGAAGATGTAGTTGGTGAACGGAATCGGCAGCGTCAGCAGGATGCCGACCAGCACCAGCAGCACGCCGGTGACCATCTGCGCAGGCATCCGGTCCAGCATGCCGTGCAGGCGCGGCTTGAGCAGCCGGTCCAGGCGCTGCAACGTCGGCGCAAGCCGTGCGACGAAACGCTGGCTGGTACTGCGGCGCGGCCCGCGATCGCCGATGAAACGCGGCACCCACGGCTTGCGCAGGCAGCACATCATCTGCAGCCCGATCAATACCGTCAGCGGGCCACTGATGCCGCCGGCCAGGCCGGGAATCGGAATGAACGACGGCAGGATCGCCAGGAACAGGAACACCCCGAATGCGCTCTGCTGCAGATCGGCCAGGATCTCGCGCACCCGCAGCACATGCTCCGGATCGCCCTCGCTGAAGGCCGCCAGCAGGCTACGGATGCCTTCGTTGCGATAGCGCATCTGCGCGCCGTCCGCTCCATCCGATGGCGGTACGCGGTTATCCGACGATGTCATCGCTGCCCTCGTCGCTGACGCGGCTCAGCAGCAGCTTGTCGACGCGTGCGCCATCCAGATCGACGATCTCGATGCGCCAGCCGGCCCAATCGAAGAATTCGCCCGCCTGCGGAATGCGCCCGAAGTAGTAAATGCACAGGCCGGCGAGCGTGTGGTAGTCGCCCTCGTCGGCCTCCGGCAGTTCGGCGCCCAGCACTTCGCGCAGTTCCTCCACCGGCAGCGAGCCGTCGATCAGCAGCGAGCCGTCGGCGCGCGTGACCACCAGCGCATCCTCGTCGGTGTTTTCCACCGCCTGCAGGCGGCCGACCACCGCGCCCATCAGGTCGCTGATGGTCACCAGCCCGCGGATTTCACCGTATTCGTCCACCACCAGCGCCATCGACTGCTGTTCTTCGCGGAAGATCTCCAGCAGCTTCATCGCATGCGTAGATTCGGACACGAACAAGGTGTCGCGCAGCGCCTGGAACAGCTGCGCGCCGTGTCCGTCCATGCGCGTGACCAGCGACTTGACCTCCAGCACGCCGGCGATGTCCTGGTCGCTGCCACGGTAGACCGGGTAACGCGAGAATTCGTGCTCGCGCATCACCAACAGATTGCGTTCCGGCTCGGCGTTGGCATCCAGCCAGGCGATGCGGTTGCGCGGCGTCATCAGGCTGTCAGCGGTGCGGTCGCCCAGCCGCATCACGCGGTTCATCATGTCGCGTTCGTGCGCATCGATCACGCCGGCCTCGTGGCTTTCGGCTACCAGCATGCGGATCTCCTCTTCGGTCACCGATGCCGATTCGTCCTTGCCCATGCCGAGCATGCGCAGCACCAGCCGGGTCGAGCGCGCCAGCACCCACACGCCGGGCGCGGCGATCTTTGCCAGCCACGCCATCGGCACCGCGACCACCCCGGCGATGTCCTCGGAGTTGCGCAGCGCCAGCCGCTTGGGCACCAGTTCGCCGAAGATCAGCGTCAGGAAGGTGATCAGGGCCACCGCCAGCGTGCTGCCGATTACCACCGAATACGGGCGCGGCTTGCCGACCAGCTCGAACGAGGCCGACAGCGCCGGGAACAGCCCCTGCAGCCAGCTGCTGATGGCCTCGCCGATCGCCTCGCCACCGAACACGCCGGTCAGGATGCCGATCAGGGTGATGCCGATCTGCACCGTGGACAGGAAGTTTTCCGGGCTTTCGGCCAGCGCCAGGGCACGGGCGGCGCGCTTGCTGGAGCCGGCCATCTGCTTCAGCCGGCTCTTGCGCGAGGTCATCAGGGACATTTCCGACATCGCGAAGAAGCCGTTCAACAGGATCAGCGCGATGACGATCAGAAACTCAACCACGGGCGTCTTCCCCGGTCAGTGAAGGGGAGGGCGGGCGAGCACTGGGTTGGCCGGCGCGCACGGGGGCGGGGCGGCAACGGGGGAATATAGGGTCGTCTTCCATAGGGTGCACCCGAGGGCGCGGGAGCATGTTAGCAAACCACAGGGTGGTTCGAGCCGGGAAATGCCGATGTGAAGGCCGCCTGCGCCGCCGAGATACCCAGACAGGTCATGGAACGGTCATAATTCGCGCTTGGCGTCCGTCTCTCCCTCGACGGCAGGAAGTTTTCCACCCATGTTCTCGTTGCAGACCATCTTCGGCTCCGGCAAGCAGTTCTATGCGCTTCTGAACGAAGCGGCGCAGGCCGCCTACGACAGCACCAAGGCCTTGCACGCCATGATGCGCACGTCCGACCGCCAACCCGCGCTGGACGCCTTCAAGCTGGCCCGCCTGCGCGAACGCGCCGCCTCGGACAAGATCGGCCAGGCGCTGGTGGACAGCTTCATGACCCCGATCGAGCGCGAGGACATCGAAGCGCTGGGCTCGGCCCTGTACAAGATTCCCAAGCAGGTCGAGAAGTTCGCCGACCGCTACTCGCTGGCCACCAAGCATCTGGAGCACATCGACTTCGCCCCGCGCGCGGCGATGCTGGAACAGGCCGCCGCGGTGGTGGTGGAGATGGTGGCCGACCTGCCGCAGATGAACATCGATCGCATGACCGCGCTCAACGACAAGCTGCGCATGCTGGAAAACGAAGCCGACCGGCTGATGCTCGAGCTGTACCGCGACATCTATTCCGGCCGCCTGGACACGCTGCAGATGTTCCTGCTCAAGGAATTCTTCGAGATTCTGGAAAAGGCCATCGACCGTTGCCGCGAGGCAGGGGTGGTGGTGTACCAGATCGTATTGAAGAACAGCTGAGGTCGCCGCGTGCTTACCCTAGTTCTGGTGGTGATCCTGGCGGCGTTGGTGTTCGAGTTCATCAACGGCTTCCACGACACCGCCAACTCCATCGCCACCGTGGTCGCCACCAAGGTGCTGTCGCCGGGCTGGGCGGTGATGCTGGCCGCCGGCATGAACCTGATTGGCGCGCTCACCGGCACCGCAGTGGCATTGACGATCGCCTCCGGCCTGCTCAACACCGAGGTGGTCGAGGTCACCCCGCAGGTGATCCTGTGCGCGCTGCTGGGCGGCATCATCTGGAACCTGATCACCTGGTGGAAGGGCCTGCCGTCGTCGTCCTCGCACGCCTTGATCGGCGGGCTGTGCGGCGCCGGCCTGGCCGCCGCGCACAACAACTGGAACGCCTTGATCTGGTCGGAAAACATCGGCAACTGGGCCAAGAACAAGGGCCTGTTGTGGAAGGTGTTCGTGCCGATGATCACCTCGCCGATCGCCGGCTTCCTGCTCGGTATCGTGGTGATGCTGCTGCTGTGGGCGATCATCGCCGGCATGGCCCGGCTGGGCGGGCCGATCGGGCGGCTGGCGCGTCCGCGCTGGGTCAATGCGTTCTTCGGCAAGGCGCAGATCGCCTCGGCCGCCTACATGGGCTATGCCCACGGCCACAACGACGCGCAGAAGACCATGGGCATCATCGCGATGACCCTGATCGGCGCGCAGTCGGCCGGTGCGCTGGACGATCTGCCGAGCTGGCTGTCGTTCCTGCATCCGGGCACCGGCCTGGCCGCGGGCGCCGGCATTCCGATGTGGATCGTACTGACCTGTGCGGTGGTGATGGCCGCCGGCACCGCCTCGGGCGGCTGGAAGATCATCAAGACGCTCGGCCACAAGATGGTCAAGCTGCATCCCATCCACGGCTTTGCCGCAGAAACCAGCTCGGCCACCGTGCTGACCGTGGCCGCGCACTTCGGCATGCCGGTGTCGACCACGCACAGCATTTCCACCGCGATCATGGGTGTGGGCTTTGCCAAGAACCCGCGCTCGCTGCGGCTGGGCGTGATCGAGCGCATCGTCTGGGCCTGGATCCTGACCATCCCGGCCGCCGGCGGGGTGGCGTATCTGATCCTGCGCTGCTTCGAATGGTTCGGCTGGACCTGAGCAATGTCGTGCTGTGGTCACCTCGGTGGGCGAGCATGCGCGCCACCCGCGGCGTGCCCTGCAGGCCCCCCCGTTCGACCCTGATGTGCCAACGCGTCCTGCCTGAGGAAACGCGCCGATGATGCTTGCGCTGGTGTGCGTGCTGTTCTTGCTGTCCTGGCTGATCGGCCGCCGGCGCTGGCTGCGCAGTGCGCGTGCGCTGGCAGCGGCCACATTGGCGTTGCTGCTGCTGGTGGGCTGCGGCCCGTTGGCGAGCTGGATGCTGCACGGGCTGCAGCAGACCGGCGTCAACGATTTCAACGACTGGCGCGCGCGCAACATGATCGTGCTGCTGGGCGCGGGCACGGTGCGGCCGGATGGCCCCGACGCCACCGCCGAGGCCAACATGTTCGCCTACGGCCGCATCGTCGAGTCGGCGCGGCTGTACCGGCAGTGCCGTGCGCATGGCGGCGACTGCAAGATCGAGATCAGTGGCGGCGACGCGCGCGGGCTGGGCCTGTCCGAGGCGGTGGTGTATCGAAAGGTGCTGATCGGGCTGGGCATCGACCAGGCCGACCTGATCATGGAGCCGTCCAGCATGAACACCTGGCAGAACGCGCAGTTCAGCCAGCCATTGCTGCGCCAGTACCGCCCCGAGCGGGTCGTGCTGGTGTCCTCGGCCACGCATCTGCGGCGTGCCGAGCTGTACTTCCGCCACTTCGGCATCGACGCCACGCCAGTGCGCTCGGACTGGTTGACCGCGTCGTGGGCGTGGTTGCCGCAGAGCTACAACTTCACCGTGGCCGATGTCGCCTTGCACGAGTACCTGGGCATTGCGCGCTATCGGGTTTACGAGTGGCTGGGGTGGAATGTGGAGGCTGTTCGGGCTGGGGCGTTGTGAATCGGGAATCGGGAATCGGGAATCGGGAATCGGGAATGGTGATTCGGGATTCGGGATTCGTAGCAGCTGGTGCGCTTCCTGATATGTGCGGCTGATTAGCGTCCGAAGGCGATTGCCACTCTGGATTGATGGGGGTAAGGCGTGTGCGCGGCGGTCGGGAGGGGGATTGCGCTGCTTGGTGGCAGCGTGGCTGGTTGCGCGTTTAGTTGCCGCTGGCGTAATGCATCGCCTGCCGCGTTTGCGGCCGGCGATGGTGGTGCTCAGCGGGTTTCGTACATCGTCCTGACGTCGTTGCGGAATGCGGCCTGGCTGTCGGCGCGGTTGTAGAACATGTGGCCGCCAGGATATTCGCGCACCTGTACGCGCTTGGGGTCGCTGCCCATCGTCGGCATCTGGTCCACCGTCAGCACCGAGCCCATGAACGGGCAGGAGAGATCGTTCCAGCCATGCGCGATCAATACGCGCAGCTTGGGGTCGATCGCCACCGACTGGCGCAGCTGGGTGACCGCGCCCTTGCGCAGTTCGTCGTTCCAGTCCCATAGCTTGTTGACGTCGTAATTGAGCGCCTGATAACGCGCATCGACCTTCCAGCCGACCACGCGGGTGACGAAGTCCACCATCGCGGTGGTGGTCGGCGCGATGATGCTGTCCAGCAGCGGGTCGTTGGCGCGCTGCTCGGGATCGTTGGGGAAGGGGTCGAACGCGGTCACGTTGGAGTCGTAGCGGCTGCCCAGCTCGCCCTTGTCGCGGAACACCTCGCGCAGATAGGCCTGGGTTTCCAGGCGCCCGCCGGAGCGGCGCACATAGGTTGCGTCCAGCCCGGTCATGCGGGTGACCTGCTGCAGCATCGCCTCGGTCGCCTGCGGGTCGGTGCGGCCTTTCATCAGCGCCACCGCGTAGTCGCCGCGGGTGTAATCGATCACCTGGCGCATCGCCGTGTCGCTTAGCTGGCCCTGGCGTTCCAGGTGTGCGGCGGCGATCGAGGGCAGCGTCATCATCCAGGCCAGCGGCGACACATCGCTGTTGTCGTCCAGGGTGGGATTGAGATACGGCGACACCAGCACCACGCCGTTCATCGCCACGCCCAGCCGGGTCTGCAGGTACTGGGTGATGCGCGGGCCGCGGAAGCCGCCATAACTTTCGCCGACCAGGTACTTGCGTGCCTGCAGGCGGCGGTTCTTCAGCAGCCAGTCGTAGACCACACGCGAGAGATATTCCACGTCGGCCTGCGGGTTGTAGAACTGCTTCTTGGCTTCATCGTCGCCGATCAGGGCGCGGCTGAAGCCGGTGCCGACCGGGTCGATGAACACCAGGTCGGTGAAGTCCAGCCAGGTGCCGGGGTTATCGCGCAGCGCCGCCGGTGCGGAGGCGCTGTCGCCTTCGGCGCCGAAACCGACCACCTTGGGTCCGATCGCGCCCATGTTCAGATACACCGACGACGCACCGGGGCCGCCATTCAGCGCGAAGGTCACCGGGCGGTCCTTGCCATCGACGGTGTAGGCGGTGAACACCACCTCGCCGGTGGTCTTGCCCTGCGCATCGCGCACCGGCAGCGTGCCGACGGTTGCGGTGTAACTCAGCGTGCGCCCACCCACGCGGGTGCTTTGCCGCACGCTGGCATCGGCCGGCAGTGGCACGGGTTTGGCGGCCGCGGCATCGGATTTGGTGTCGGTTTTTGCAGCGTTCTTGTCGGGCGCGTCGGCCAGCGCGGTTCCGCTGAGCAGGACGCAGGCCAGCAGGCTGGCACGGAGGAAGCAGGGCATGAGCATCGGAGATTCGGCAGGGAGCGAGGATGCTAGGCCGCCGATGGCGTCGGATGGATGTGCACAAAGGCATGTGTGTCGCGTTGGCCGACGTGGCCTGCCTGGCTAGAAGCAGCATGTGCCACTGCAGGTGGCCGTCTGAGCCGAAGGGTGGGGATCGGCTTCACCCTCACCCCAACTTCCGCTTCGCACCCCCGGCCCGGGCTGGCAGCGCGGGCGCTCGAAGAGACCTGCGCAAGCAGTGCCTTCTCGCCCCGCTGGGGGGGCTTTCGCTGCTTGGTGTTTTCAGAATTTCAGCGAACTCAAACCTCCAGCGACGCCAGATCGCCCTTGGTCTCCAGCCACTGCTTGCGATCGCCGGCGCGCTTTTTCGCCAGCAGCATGTCCATCAGCGAGCGGGTCTGTTCGCCATCGTCGATGGTCAGCTGCACCAGGCGACGCGTATCCGGGTGGATGGTCGATTCGCGCAGCTGTTGCGGATTCATCTCGCCCAGGCCCTTGAAGCGGGTGACGCTGACCTGGCCCTTGAGCTTCTCGCGCGCGATCTTGTCCAGCAGCGTGGTCTTTTCCTCTTCGTCCAGCGCGTAGAACACCTGCTTGCCCACGTCCACGCGGAACAGCGGCGGCATCGCCACGAACACGTGGCCGGCCGCGACCAGCGCGGGGAAATGCTGCAGGAACAGCGCGGTCAGCAAGGTCGCGATATGCAGGCCGTCGGAGTCCGCATCGGCCAGGATCACTACCTTGCCGTAACGCAGCCCGGTGATGTCGTCCTTGCCCGGGTCGCAGCCGATCGCGATCGCCAGGTTGTGCACTTCCTCGGAGGCCAGCACGCTGCCCGATGCCACTTCCCAGGTGTTGAGGATCTTGCCGCGCAGCGGCAGGATCGCCTGGAAGTCCTTGTCGCGGGCCTGCTTGGCCGAGCCGCCGGCCGAGTCGCCCTCGACCAGGAACAGTTCGGTGCGCGACAGATCCTGGCTGATGCAGTCGGCCAGCTTGCCGGGCAGGGCCGGACCCTGGGTGACCTTCTTGCGGACGATCTGCTTTTCGGTCTTCAGGCGCGCACTGGCGCGGTCGATGGCGATCTGCGCGATCTTCTCGCCGATCTCCACGTTCTGATTCAGATACAGGCTGAAGGCATCGTGCGCGGCGCCTTCGATGAAGCCGGCGGCCTGGCGCGAGGACAGCCGCTCCTTGGTCTGCCCGGAGAACTGCGGGTCGGTCATCTTCAGGCTGAGCACGAAGGTGACCCGGTCCCATACGTCTTCCGGCGCCAGCTTGACCCCACGCGGCAGCAGGTTGCGGAAGTCGCAGAACTCGCGCAACGCATCGGTCAGGCCCGAACGCAGGCCGTTGACGTGGGTGCCGTGCTGCGCGGTCGGGATCAGGTTGACATAGCTTTCCTGCACCAGCTCGCCTTCCGGTACCCAGGCCGCGGCCCAGTCGACGATCTCGGTGTCCTTCTTCAGGCTGCCCACGAACAGGTCGGCCGGCAGCATCTCGTGCGCGGCCATCTCGCCCTTGAGATAGTCGCGCAGGCCGTTCTCGAAGTACCAGCTGTCCTGCTCGCCGGTGGCCTCGTCGTGGAGCTTGACGGTCAGGCCGGGGCACAGCACGGCCTTGGCGCGCAGCAGATGGCGCAGCGCACGCACGTTGAACTTGGGCGTGTCGAAATACTTCGGGTCGGCCCAGAAGCGCAGCCGCGTACCGGTATTCTTCTTGCCAACGGTGCCGACCACTTCCAGCTTGGAGGCGGCGTGGCCGTCGCGGAACTCCATGCGGTGCTCGCTGCCTTCGCGCTTGATGAACAGCTCGACCTTGGTCGACAGCGCATTGACCACGCTGACGCCCACGCCATGCAGGCCGCCGGAGAAGGTGTAGTTGCGGTTGCTGAACTTGCCGCCGGCATGCAGCCGGGTCAGGATCAGCTCGACACCGGGAATCTTTTCTTCCGGGTGCATGTCCACCGGCATGCCGCGGCCGTCGTCGGACACCTCGCAGCTGCCGTCCTTGTACAGGGTCACTTCGACCTGCCTGGCGTGACCGGCCAGCGCCTCGTCGACCGAGTTGTCGATCACTTCCTGCGCCAGATGGTTCGGGCGCGCAGTGTCGGTATACATGCCAGGGCGGCGTTTGACCGGGTCCAGGCCCGACAGCACTTCAATATCGGCGGCGTTATAACGGGTGTTCATGCATCTCGTTGGCACGTGAAACGACGCGCAAGTGTGGGGGTTGGGCCGATTTTTTGCACGCGACAGGCGTTCAGTGCAGGGCGGGGTGCGGCTGGATACCCTGGCGTTGGATTCGGAACCAAACGTCCCCACCTGGGGATGTCACCGAACCCGGAGGACACCATGAAGTTCAAGCACATCCTGATGCTCACCCTCGGTGCTGCCGCAGTGGCCGCGCTTCCTGCCATGGCCCAGGCCGCTCCCCAGCAGACCGGGCAGGGCGCCGGTGCCAGCGCGCAGAAGGCCGACGACGCCAAGGCCAAGACCGAAGCCGAGCGCAAGGCCGAGCGCCGCGCCGCCGCCGCGGCACACAAGCCCAAGGCCGACGCCGCCACGCGCGAGGAAGAGGAAGAAGAAAAGCCGGCGCGCTGATTCCATCGCGCGACGGCACAACGCCACACGGACGCCCCGGCCTTGGTCGGGGCGTCTGCATTTGGGCGCCAGGCGCAGCGCGTTTTTCGCCGCTGTGACGACATGATCGTCACGCAACCCTTGGGCATTCGCCCGTCACCCGCTAAACTATGGCTTTCCGGGAGGCTTCAAGCCCCATGACCCCCCTGATTTTTGTTACCGGCGGCGTAGTGTCCTCGCTAGGCAAGGGCATTGCCGCCGCTTCGCTTGCCTCCATTCTGGAAGCGCGTGGCCTGAAGGTCACGATGATGAAGCTGGACCCGTACATCAATGTGGACCCGGGCACGATGAGCCCGTTCCAGCATGGCGAGGTCTACGTCACCGACGACGGCGCCGAGACCGATCTGGATCTGGGTCACTACGAGCGCTACGTGCGCACGCGGCTGTCGCGCAAGAACTCGGTCACCACCGGCCGGATCTACGAGAACGTGATCCGCAAGGAGCGTCGCGGCGATTACCTGGGCGCCACCGTGCAGGTGATCCCGCACATCACCGACGAGATCCGCCGTTGCATCGACGAGGCCACCGCCGGGTTCGACGTGGCGCTGATCGAGATCGGCGGCACCGTCGGCGATATCGAGTCGCTGCCGTTCCTGGAAGCAATCCGCCAGGTGCGCACCGAGCGTGGTGCCGAAAAGGCCATGTTCATGCACCTCACCCTGGTGCCGTACATCGCCGCTGCCGGTGAGTTGAAGACCAAGCCGACCCAGCATTCGGTCAAGGAGCTGCGCTCGATCGGCATCCAGCCGGACGTACTGCTGTGCCGTTCCGAGCAGGCGGTGCCGGATTCGGAGCGCCGCAAGATCGCGTTGTTCACCAACGTCTCCGAGCGCGCGGTGATCAGCTGCCCGGATATCGACGTGCTGTACGGCATGCCGCTGGAGCTGCGTCGCCAGGGCCTGGACGAACTGGTCATCGATCAGTTCAAGCTGCGCGACAAGGTGGCTGCGCCCGACCTGTCCGAATGGGCTGCGGTGGTGGATGCGGTCAAGCACCCGCTGGACGAGGTCACCATTGCGGTGGTCGGCAAGTACGTCGACCACCAGGACGCCTACAAGTCGGTGGCCGAAGCGCTGCGTCACGGCGGTCTGCGCCAGCGCACCAAGGTCAACCTGAAGTGGCTGGAAGCGCAGGATCTGGAAGGCAGCGACATGGCTGCGCTGCAGGATATCGACGGCATCCTGGTGCCGGGCGGCTTCGGCGACCGTGGTTTCGAAGGCAAGGTGCTCACCTCCAAATATGCGCGCGAGCACAAAGTGCCGTACTTCGGCATCTGCTACGGCATGCAGGCGGCGGTGGTGGACTATGCCCGCCACGTGGCCGATCTGGACGCAGCCAACAGCACCGAGAACGACCGCCAGTCGCCACACCCGGTGATCGGCCTGATCACCGAATGGCGCACCGCCACCGGCGAAGTGGAAAAGCGCGACGAGAAGTCCGACCTGGGCGGTACCATGCGGCTGGGTCTGCAGGAGCAGCGGCTCAAGCCGGGCACGCTGGCGCGCGAGGTGTACGGCAAGGATGTGGTCGCCGAGCGTCACCGCCACCGCTACGAGTTCAACAACCGCTACCGCACCCAGCTGGAAGACGCCGGCCTGGTAATCTCCGGCAAGTCGATGGACGACACGCTGGTAGAGATGGTGGAGCTGCCGCGCGATGCGCACCCGTGGTTCCTGGCCTGCCAGGCGCATCCGGAATTCCTGTCCACCCCGCGCGACGGGCATCCGCTGTTCATCGGCTTCGTGCGCGCCGCGCGCGAGAAGAAGGCGGGCGGAAAACTGCTGAAGGAAGCGCGTGCCTGAGCCACTCCTTCTCCCGTCGGGAGAAGCCGGCGCGCAGCGCCGGATGAGGGGCGTCGCAACGCACCGGAAGATGGCAGCCATGACGAACGCGTCGCCACGCGTCAGCCAGGGCAAACCATCGCACTTCAGCAGCGCTTCGCAACCGTACCCGCACACCAACCCCTCTCCCGACGGGAGAGGGGCTTTAATCAATAGGTGACCTGATGAAACTGTGTGACTTTGACGTTGGCCTGGATCAGCCGTTGTTTCTGATCGCCGGCCCCTGCGTGATCGAGTCGATGCAGCTGCAGCTGGACGTGGCCGGCAAGCTGAAGGAAATCACCGGCAAGCTGGGGATCAACTTCATCTTCAAGTCGAGCTTCGACAAGGCCAACCGCACCTCCGGCACCAGCTTTCGCGGCCCGGGCCTGGAAGAGGGCCTGAAGGTGCTGGCTGCGGTAAAGCAGCAGATCGGCGTGCCGGTGCTGACCGACGTGCACGAATACACCCCGATGAACGAGGTCGCCGCCGTCGTCGACGTGCTGCAGACCCCGGCCTTCCTGGTGCGCCAGACCGATTTCATCAAGAACGTCTGCGCCGCCGGCAAGCCGGTCAACATCAAGAAGGGCCAGTTCCTGGCGCCGTGGGACATGAAGCCGGTGGTCGACAAGGCCAAGTCGACCGGCAACGAGCAGATCATGGTCTGCGAGCGTGGCGCCTCGTTCGGCTACAACAATCTGGTCAGCGACATGCGCTCGCTGAGCGTGATGCGCGACACCGGCTGCCCGGTGGTGTTCGATGCCACCCATTCGGTGCAGTTGCCGGGCGGGCAGGGCAGCAGTTCCGGCGGCCAGCGCGAGTTCGTGCCGGTGCTGGCGCGCGCGGCGGTGGCGGTGGGCATTTCCGGCCTGTTTGCCGAAACCCATCCGGACCCGTCCAAGGCCTTGTCGGATGGCCCCAACGCCTGGCCGCTGGACCGCATGGAAGAGCTGCTCGAGACCCTGATGGAGCTGGATGCCGTCACCAAGAAGCACGGATTCGCGCGCTTCGCATGAGTTCCGATCCCTGGGCGCTGGCCGCGTCGCAGCGCCAGCGTCGGCAGTGGCGCCACTGGCCCTGGGGCTGGATCGCGCTGGTCGCATCGATCGCCGCGTGGGCGTGCATGGCCGCAATGGTGTTTCTGGTCGCTGCCAGCATCGGCATGCCGGGTGACGGCGACCATGCCATGCAGGCCACGCGGGTGCCAATGCTGGTCACGCTGCTGCTGGCCGCAGTCGCGATCACAAGTTGCCTGATCGCCGGTCCGCTGGCGTTGCGGCTGGCTCGCCAATCCGGCGCAGCGATCTTTGCGTTGGTGTTGCTGTCGGTCTTGCTGCTGCTGTCTGGGCTACCGCTGCTGGGCTTGATGGCCTAGCGGCATGTGTGCCGGCCTGTTGCGTGCGGCAGCTTCACGCGATTTGGCAATGTGCCGGTGTGCGGCGATAATCCCGCAGCTTGTTTCCGGTGTACTTCCCCCTTACTGGTAACCGATCGACCTATGACCACTATCGCCAAGATCCTCGCCCGCGAAATCCTCGACTCCCGCGGCAATCCCACGCTGGAGGCCGAAGTCACGCTGGACGACGGCTCGTTCGGCCGCGCTGCCGTGCCCTCGGGCGCCTCGACCGGCACCAAGGAAGCGGTGGAACTGCGCGATGGCGACAAGACCCGCTACCTGGGCAAGGGCGTGCTGCACGCGGTGCAGAACGTCAACGGCACCATCGCCGAGACGCTCAAGGGCTTTGACGCGGCCGACCAGCAGGGTCTGGACCGTCGCCTGATCGACCTGGACGGCACCGAGAACAAGGGCCGCCTGGGCGCGAACGCGCTGCTGGGGGTTTCTTTGGCCGCCGCGCATGCGGTGGCCGCCTCGCGCAAGCAGCCGCTGTGGCAGTACCTGTCCACCATCACCGAGTCCGACGTGGCACTGCCGGTGCCGATGATGAACATCATCAACGGCGGCGCGCATGCCGACAACAACGTCGACTTCCAGGAGTTCATGGTGCTGCCGGTCGGCTGCAGCTCGTTCTCCGAAGCGCTGCGTGCCGGCACCGAAATCTTCCACGCGCTCAAGTCGGTGCTCAAGGGCCACGGCCTGAGCACGGCGGTGGGCGACGAAGGCGGCTTTGCACCGGACTTCCGCAGCAACGTCGAAGCGCTGGACACCATCCTCGAGGCGATCGGCAAGGCCGGCTACACCGCCGGCGAAGACGTGCTGCTGGGCCTGGACGTGGCCTCCAGCGAGTTCTACGACAACGGCAAGTACAACCTGGTTGGCGAAAACAAGCGCCTGACCAGCGAACAGTTCGTCGACTTCCTGGCCGACTGGGTCGCGCAGTACCCGATCATCAGCATCGAAGACGGCCTGGCCGAGGACGACTGGGCCGGCTGGAAGCTGCTCACCGACCGCGTCGGCAAGAAGGTGCAGCTGGTGGGCGACGATCTGTTCGTCACCAACCCGAAGATCTTCAAGCAGGGCATCGACTCGGGCACCGCCAACGCGATCCTGATCAAGGTCAATCAGATCGGCACGCTGACCGAGACGCTGGAAGCCATTGCGATGGCGAATGCGGCCAACTATGCCTCGATCGTCTCGCACCGCTCGGGCGAAACCGAAGACACCACCATCGCCGACATCGCCGTGGCCACCACCGCCACGCAGATCAAGACCGGCTCGCTGTGCCGCAGCGACCGCGTCGCCAAGTACAACCAGTTGCTGCGCATCGAGCAGGCGCTGGGCTCCGGCGCGCGTTACGCCGGCCGCGACGCGTTCGTTTCGCTCAAGCGCTAAGCCGTGCGCAACTGGCGCTGGCTACTGCTGGTGCTGGCGGTGCTGCTGGCTTGGCTGCAGTACCGCTTCTGGTTCGGGCCTGGGAATTCCGGCGAAGTGATGATGCTGGAAGCCCAGGTCGCGCATCAGACACAGGACAACGAAGGTCTGCGCCAACGCAACCAGGCGTTGGCAGCAGAGGTGAAGGATTTGAAGGACGGCGAGGCGGCAATCGAAGAGCGCGCGCGCAGCGAGCTGGGCATGATCAAACCGGGCGAGACGTTCTATCGCGTGGTCGAGGATGCACCGCCGCTGCCGCCCGCAGTGGCCGCGCCGTCCGCTGCGCCCGTCGAGCCTGACGCTCCGGCGGAACAGCCATGACCGGTTCGATCTGGGCGATCGTGCCGGCCGCCGGGCGCGGCACGCGCTTCGGTGGGCAGACCCCCAAACAATATCTGTCCGCTGCCGGGCAACCGCTGATGGCCTATACGCTGGCGGCGCTTGCCGCGCATCCGGTGGTGGCCGGCATCGTGGTGGCCATCGCGCCCGACGATGCGGATTGGCCGGGCTGGACCTCGGTGCAGGGCAAGCCGGTGCTGACCTGCGTCGGCGGCGGGACACGTGCGGCATCGGTACTGGTCGGATTGCTGGCCTTGCCGGAGAGCGTGCGTGCCGATGACTTTGTGCTGGTGCACGATGCCGCGCGGCCCAATCTGGCGCTGGCCGATCTGGAGCGTCTGCTGGAAATCGGTCGCGGCGATCCGGTCGGCGCGATCCTGGCTGCGCCGGTGCGCGACACGCTCAAGCGGGCCGGCGACGATGGCGGCATCGATGCCACCGAGCCACGCGAGCGGCTGTGGCGCGCGCTGACCCCGCAGCTGTTCCGTCGCCATCAACTGATCCGCGGCCTCACCGAGGCGTCGGCGGCCGGGGTGGACGTGACCGACGAGGCGATGGCGATGGAGCGGCTGGGATTGCGCCCGTTGCTGGTGGAAGGTGCCGAAGACAACTTCAAGGTGACCACGCCAACGGATCTGGCGCGCTTCGAATTCGAACTGGCGCGCCGAGGTGTTGCAGTGGATGCCCAGTCGCCTGCAACCGACCCGCGCGCCGGGGCGGTCGTTGGCCACACCGATGCGCTGTCCGCTGGTGCGCACCACGACGCCGACGCTCCCTAATCACCACGGATTACCATGTCTTTCAATTTTCGAATCGGTCAGGGCTACGACGTGCACGCGTTCGGTGCGGGCGACCACGTGATGCTGGGCGGCGTGCGCGTCGCGCACAGCCACGGCGTGCTCGCGCACAGCGATGGCGACGTGGTGTTGCATGCGCTATGCGATGCGATGCTGGGCGCGCTGGCGCTGGGCGATATCGGTCAGCACTTCCCGCCGTCCGACGCGCGCTGGAAGGACGCCGACAGCGCGCAGTTCCTGCAGCATTGCGATCACTTGCTGCGCGAGCGTGGCTGGCGGGTCGGCAATGCCGATGTCACCGTGATCTGTGAGCGTCCCAAGATCGGCCCGCATGCGCTGGCGATGCGCGAGCGTATTGCCGGCCTGCTGGCGATCGAACTCGATGCGGTCAGCGTCAAGGCCACCACCAGCGAAAAACTCGGCTTCACCGGCCGCAGCGAGGGCATCGCCGCCCAAGCTGCGGTGTTGCTCGGCAAGATCGCCGGCTGACCGCGACTGCCAAACGCCTGCGCGCACCGTCGGTGGCATGGACGGTGCCGGGCATGGCGATCATCCCGCATACCCTGCAGTGCTGAGCCTGCCGTCCACGCATCCGGCCACTGCCGGCCAGCTGTTCCAGCTGCTCCAGATCGCGGTTACCTGCGCCGGGCTCGTCTTGGCGTCGCACCGCGACACCACCGCGCCGAGACATTCGGCACATAGCGCACGACCTGTCGGCGCGAAGGTAAATCACAGCATGAGCGACACCTCTGTTCTGCCGCGTGCGCATGGCGCTGCGGTCCTCGGCGCGGCAATGCGCAGCACGCCCGAAGATTTTCAGGTCGATGAGCTGCCTGCCTTCGAGCCAACCGGCGAGGGCGAGCACCTGTTGCTCACCATCCGCAAGCGTGGGCAGAACACCGCCTATATCGCAAAGAAACTCGCGCAGTGGGCCGGAATCGCCGAGATGGGCGTCAGCTACGCCGGGCTGAAGGACCGCCATGCGGTGACCACGCAGCGCTTCAGCGTGCATCTGCCCAAGCGCATCGCGCCGGAGCTCGCCGCGCTCGACGACGATGAGATGCAGGTCATCGCCAGCACCTGGCACAACCGCAAGCTGCAACGCGGCGCACTGCTGGGCAATCGTTTCGTGTTGACGTTGCGCCAGGTGCAGGGCGAGCACGCGGCGATCGAACAGCGCCTGCAGGCGATCGCCGCGCGTGGTATCCCGAACTGGTTTGGCGAACAGCGTTTCGGCCGCGATGGTGGCAATGTGGCCTCCGCACTGGCGATGTTCGGTTATGTGTCCAATGCCGACGGCACCTTGTCGGCGGCGCCGGCATCCCGGCGGCGGCTGCGCAACGACCAACGCTCGATGCTGCTGTCGGCGGCGCGCTCGGCGTTGTTCAATCGGGTGCTCACCGCGCGCGTGGAGCAGGGCAGCTGGGACACCGCGCTGGATGGCGAGGCGTGGATGCTGGATGGCTCGCGCAGCGTGTTCGGCCCCGAACCGTTCACCGATGTACTGGCAGAGCGTCTGGCGCGCTTCGATATCCATCCCAGCGGGCCGTTGTGGGGCGCCGGTGAGCTGCGTTCGACCGCGCAGGCCGCGGCGGTGGAGCAGGGCGCGTTGTCGGACCCGCAATCGGAGGTGCTGCGACAAGGCCTGGAGGCCGCGGGCTTGAAGCAGGAGCGCCGCGCACTGCGCTTGCGTCCGCAACAGCTGGCGTATCGCTGGCTGGATGCGGATAGCCTGCAGATCTCATTCGCACTGCCGCCGGGCTGCTACGCCACCGCGGTGCTGTGGGAGCTGGGCGAGGTCAGCGACGCCGGCCGTCTCAACGCCGGCCTGCGTTCCGACGCCTAGGCCTGCTCGGTTGTCGTTGGCCGCCCGGCAATCACGTCACCGCCGTAGGAGCGGACCTGGCCGCGACAGGCCTGCCCATCAACGCGTCCTTTGCGCAAGCGCATGCCTACATCGGCGACCCATCGCCCAATCGGCGCTAACGCCGCGCCAGCAACACCAGCAATGCTCCGGTGCCACCTTGCGTGGCCGGCGCGGAGTGAAACGCCAACACGTCGTTGCGCTGACGCAGCAGGCGATCCATCAGGTTTTTCAACACCGGCGCGCCGTTGTCCGACTGCAGCCCCTTGCCGTGGATGATGCGCACGCAGCCATGGTCGTGCGCATGCGCTTCCAGCAGGAACTGCCGCAGCAGGGCTTCGGCCTGCGCGGCGGTAGCGCCATGCAGGTCCAGTTCGTCCTGGATCGAGAACTGACCGCGCTTGAGTCGCTGAAACAATCGGGTGGGAAGATTCTCGCGCCGGTAGCTGGCGGTATCGCCCGCCTCCAGCGGCGCACTGTCGCGCAGCAGACGCGCGAATTCGGTGTGCGCTTCCGCATCGTCGCGCTCGGCCATGCGTGCGCGCGGCTTGGGGCGCGGCTTGGCATTGGCCGGTGGGGCGACTTCACGAATCGGCTTGACCGCGCCGATCGCTGCGCGGAACAGCGCGCCGTCGTCTTCGTCTTCAGGATGCGACATGCTCACAGCCTAACCTGCCCAACCTCAGGCGCAAGCGAAGATCAAGCGCGAAGGGCGCGGACGCATCCGGTATCATGACCCGGTTTTCCGAGGAGTCCCATGCGCGTACTGGTTAGCAACGACGACGGTGTCGACGCCCCCGGCATCCAGATTTTGGCCGAGGCGCTGCGCCATGCCGGTCATGAAGTGATGGTGGTCGCGCCCGACCGCGACCGTTCCGGCGCCAGCAACTCGCTGACGCTGGATGTGCCGATCCGCACCCGCCGCATCGACGCGCAGACCTGCGCGGTTGCCGGCACGCCGACCGACTGCGTGCATCTGGCGCTGACCGGCATGCTCGATTACGACCCGGACATCGTGGTCTCCGGCATCAACAACTCGGCCAATCTCGGCGACGACGTGATCTATTCGGGCACCGTGTCCGCCGCGATGGAAGGCCGCTTCCTCGGCCTGCCGGCGGTGGCGGTCTCGCTGGTGACGCACAATCACGAGGCGCATCACTACGAAACCGCCGCGCGCGCCGCGGTGGAGATCGTGGCGCGGCTGAAGGCCGACCCGTTGCCCGCCGATACCATCCTCAACGTCAACGTGCCGGACCTGGCCTGGTCGGAGGTGCTCGGTTTCGAGGTCACCCGGCTGGGCAACCGCCACCGGTCCGAGCCCTGCGTGCCGCAGCGCGACCCGCGCGGCCGCACCGTGTACTGGATCGGCCCGGCCGGGCCGGAGCAGGACGCTGGCGCCGGCACCGACTTCCATGCCGTGCGCACCGGGCATATCTCGATCACCCCGATCCATGTCGACCTGACCCGCTATCAGGCGCTGGAGACGGTGGCCGGCTGGGTGGGCGGCCTGACCGCCGCGCTGGATACGCCGGCATGACGCCGAGGCTGCGGCTACAACCGGAATCGGTCGGGATCGGCATGACCTCGCAACGCGTGCGCGACCGGCTGGTCGAGCGCCTGCGCGAGGCTGGCATCCAGGACGAGGCCACGCTCAATGCGGTGCGCACCGTGCCGCGCCATCTGTTCATCGACGAAGCGCTGGCCTCGCGTGCCTACGAAGACACGGCCTTGCCGATCGGCCACGGCCAGACCATCTCGCAGCCCTGGGTGGTCGCACGCATGACCGAGGCGGTGCTGCAGGTTGGCCCGACCAAAGTGCTCGAAGTGGGCACCGGCTCCGGCTACCAGGGCGCGATTCTCGCCGCGCTGGGGCTGGAGGTGTACACCGTCGAGCGCATCGGCGACCTGCTGCGGCAGGCGCGCAAGCGCTTCCGCCATCTGGGCATGAACGTGCGCAGCAAGCACGACGACGGCCGCATCGGCTGGCCCGAACATGGCCCCTACGATGCCATCGTGGTCACCGCCGCCGCCCCGGCGCTGGTCGACGCGCTGGTCGATCAGCTGGCGGTCGGCGGGCGGCTGGTCGCGCCGGTCGGTGGCGCCTCGTCGCAGTCACTGGTGCAACTCACGCGCACTGCCGACGGCGCGATCGAGCAGCAGGTTCTGGCGCCGGTCACGTTCGTCCCGCTGTTGTCGGGCATGCTGGATTGAATCCATGAGAGTTTTTCGATGAAGATCTTCGGGCCGTTGTACGACGTGGCCATTCGCTGGTCGCGCAATCGCCGCGCTCCGGCGCTGCTAACCGGCCTCAGTTTCGTAGAGGGCTTCATCTTCCCGGTACCGCCGGAGGTGATGCTGGCGCCGATGTCGCTGGCCGAACCCAGGCGCGCCCTGTGGTTCGCCACCTTGAGCCTGATCGGCTCGGTCTGCGGCGCGCTGGTCGGTTATCTGCTGGGCCATTTCGCCTTCGCCGCCTTGCAGCCGCTGATCGAATGGCTGGGCTGGAGCGCCAAGATCCAGGCGCAGATCGAGACGTTGCGCACGCTGGTCGCCGATTCGCCGTGGAAGGCCTTCTGGGCGCTGGTGCTGGTGGGCTTCACCCCGATCCCGTTGAAGATCTTTACCTGGGCCTCGGGCGTGGTCGGCGTGCCGATCCTGCCCTTCATTGCCAGCATGCTGGTGGGGCGCGGCAAGCGCGTGTATCTGGTGGCCGGCGCGATCCGGCTGGGTGGGGCGCGTGCCGAGGCCGCGTTGCATCGCTGGATCGAGCCGCTGGGCTGGGTGGCCATGGCCGTCCTGGCGGTGGGCGCGGGCTGGCTGGTGTGGAAGACAACCAACGGATGAGTAAGTTGCAGATGAACTCGGTACGTAAGACAGCAGTCCTGCTCGCAGTCGCCGTCGGGCTGGGCGCCTGCAGCAGCGCCACGGTGGTGCGCTCGCCCGGAGCCGGCGGTGGTTCGGCGTCCGCGCGTCCGTCCACAGCGCCGCGTCCGTCGGTGCCGCGCCCGGGCGCGACCGTCACCGTGCAGCGCGGCGACACGCTATACGCCATCTCGCGCCGCACCAATATCACCGCGCCGGATCTGGCGGCCTGGAATGGCCTGTCCTCGCCGAACACCATCTATCCCGGCCAGACCCTCAAGCTCTATCCGCCCGGAGCCAGTAGGCCGGGCGGCAGCAGCTCCAGCGCCGGTACGGTGGTTCCGCCGCGCCCGAGTGCCCCGATCGCAGCACCGGTCAGCAGCGGATTTCCGTGGCGCTGGCCAGCCGACGGCGTGGTGGTCGGCACCTTCGTCAGCGGCGAGACCACCAAGCAGGGCGTGGACATCGCCGGTGCCAGCGGGCAGGCGGTGCGTGCCGCGGCCGACGGTGTGGTGGTGTACTCCGGCGCCGGCCTGGTCGGCTACGGCGAGCTGATCATCATCAAGCACAACGACCAGTGGCTGTCCGCCTACGGGCACAACCGCAAGCGCCTGCTCAACGAAGGCCAGAGCGTCAAGGCAGGCCAGCAGATCGCCGAGATGGGCCGCAGCGGCGCGGCCCGCGACATGCTGCACTTCGAGATCCGCTACAACGGCAAGCCGGTGGATCCGTTGCTGTATCTGCCTAAGAAGTGATTCGGGATTCGGGATTTGGGATTCGCAACGGCAACGGCGCTGGGCTGATGCTGCCGCGTGGAAGATGCGTTCTAGCGGCCTGAAGATTGCTCGGGGTGTCGCTCCTGCTGTTGGCATGAGAGCGACACCTGCTCCAGCCCGCAGTTGCAAATCCCCAATCCCGACTCCCTAATCCCGGCCTTCAAGAATCATCGCCAGTGCCACCCGGCGGCCTTCGCTGGCCAGCACGTTGTAGGTGCGTGCCGCAGCCGCATTGGTCATCGCTTCCAGGCCGATGCCGCGGGTCAGGCAGGCTGCCAGCACGTCCGTCTTCGGGAACTGCTGTCGCTCGCCGGTGCCGAGCAGGATCACCGCCGGGGCGAGCGCCAGCACCGCGTCCATATGCGCGACCTGGAGCTGTTCCAGGCCGGAGACCGGCCAGCCTTCCACCAGCTCGTCGGGCATCAGGATGAAGCTGCGCTGCAGAATCTGATCGTTCACCTTGGCGTGGCGGCCATCGGCCGCGCGCAGCGCATAGGTGTAGTCGGGGTGTTCCTGGCTTAAGGGCATGTCGAACTCGTCGGGTCAGCCGCGCGGCAGCACGATCTGACGCTTTTCCTTGCTGGGGCGGTACAGGATGGCGACATGGCCGATCCGCTGCACCAGCGCGCTGCCGGTCTGCTCGGTCAGTTCGGCAATCATGGCGTCACGGGCCTCGCGATCCTCCGATGTCACCTTCACCTTGATCAGTTCGTGGCGCTCGAGCACTTCCTCGAGTTCGGCCAGAAATGCCGGCGTGACCCCTTTGCCGCCGGTTTGCAGCAGTGCCTTGAGATCGTGGGCCTGGCCGCGCAGGAAACGGTTCTGGGCGGAGGTGAGAACAATGGACATGCAGGATCAAAGGGCAGCAAAGGGTGTTCAGGGTATCATGGCGACCCGTTCAGACCCCTTTGCCGATGCCTTCCCGTAGTAAAAGCAGCCAGCGCTGGCTCAAGGAACACTTCGCCGATCCGTTCGTCAAGAAGGCGCAGGCCGAAGGCATGCGCTCGCGTGCGGCCTACAAGCTGGAAGAGCTGCTCCAGCGCGACCGCCTGCTCAAGCCGGGCATGGTGGTGGTCGACCTGGGCGCGGCGCCAGGCGGTTGGTCGCAACAGGTACGCAAGTCCATGGGCGACAGCGGCCGGGTGGTGGCGCTGGATATCCTGGAGATGCCGCCGCTGGCCGGCGTGGAGTTCCTTCACGGCGACTTCAGGGAGCAAACCGTCCTATCGGAATTCGAGGCGATGCTGGGCGATGTGCCGGTGGACCTTGTGCTGTCCGATATGGCCCCCAATAAGAGTGGCATGGATGCGGTCGACCAACCGCGGATGATGCACCTGGCGGAACTGGCGATGGAATTTGCCGACACCCACCTCAAACCGGGCGGGGCGTTCCTGATCAAGCTGTTCCAGGGTGTCGGGTCCGACGATTACATTCGTGAGCTTCGCCGCCGCTATGACAAGGTGACGATTCGCAAGCCGGCGGCCTCGCGCAAGCGCTCCCCGGAAGTTTATGCGCTCGGTCAGGGCAAGCGTGCCCAGATCAAGTAAGCTGCCAATGACCACCGTGTTTCAAGAATTTGAAGAGTAGAGGGCACCGGAGCCAATGAGGATGAACGACTTGACCAAGAATCTGCTGCTGTGGGTGGTCGTCGCGGTTGTGCTGATGGTCGTCTTCCAGAGCTTCTCGCCGCGGATGGCGGGCGGTGTCGGCCCCGACTCGATCACCTACACCCAGTTCCTGAAGGAAGTGGACTCGGGCCGCGTGAAGTCGGTGGACTACACCGACGAGACCAACCTGGCGGTCAACGCGATCCGCTTCAAGCGCACCGACGGCAGCGAAGCCACCGTCTACGGTCCGCGCGACGACAAGCTGGTCGACGTGCTGTATAGCAAGAACATCGAAATGACCCGCCAGAAGCCCTCCACCGGGCCCGGCTTCTGGTCGTTGGTGCTCAATTTCCTGCCGGTCATCCTGATCATCGGCTTCTGGCTGTTCATCATGCGCCAGATGCAGGGCGGTGGCGGTGGCGCCAAGGGCGCAATGAGCTTCGGCAAGTCGCGCGCCAAGCTGCAGGGCGAGGACCAGGTCAAGATCACCTTTGCCGACGTCGCCGGCTGCGACGAGGCCAAGGAAGAAGTCGGCGAGCTGGTCGACTTCCTGCGCGACCCGACCAAGTTCACCAAGCTGGGCGGCAAGATCCCGCGCGGCGTGTTGATGGTCGGCCCGCCCGGTACCGGTAAGACGCTGCTCGCCAAGGCGATCGCCGGCGAGGCCAAGGTGCCGTTCTTCAGCATCTCGGGCTCGGACTTCGTGGAAATGTTTGTCGGCGTGGGTGCCAGCCGCGTGCGCGACATGTTCGAGCAGGCCAAGAAGCATGCGCCGTGCATCATCTTCATCGACGAAATCGATGCGGTGGGCCGTCATCGCGGCGCCGGTCTCGGCGGCGGGCATGACGAGCGCGAGCAGACCCTGAACCAGTTGCTGGTTGAGATGGACGGTTTCGAAGGCGGCGAAGGCGTGATTGTCATCGCGGCGACCAACCGTCCCGACGTGCTGGATCCGGCGCTGCTGCGTCCGGGCCGTTTCGACCGCCAGGTCGTGGTCGGCCTGCCGGACGTCAAGGGGCGCGAGCAGATCCTGCGTGTGCACATGCGCAAGCTGCCGCTGGCCGACGACGTGGTGCCGATGGTCATCGCACGCGGTACGCCGGGCTTCTCCGGTGCCGACCTGGCCAACCTGTGCAACGAGGCGGCGTTGTTTGCCGCACGCGGCAGCGAGAAGGAAGTCCGCATGGACCACTTCGATCGTGCCCGCGACAAGATCCTGATGGGTGCCGAGCGCCGCTCGATGGCCATGAGCGAGGACGAGAAGACGCTCACCGCGTACCACGAGGCAGGCCATGCCATCGTCGGCCGTCTGGTGCCCGAGCATGACCCGGTCTACAAGGTCACCATCATTCCGCGTGGTCGTGCGCTGGGCGTGACCATGTACCTGCCCGAGGGCGACCGCTACTCGATGAATCGCGTGGCGATCGAGTCGCAGCTGTGCTCGCTGTACGGCGGCCGCGTTGCCGAAGAACTGATCTTTGGTGGCGACAAGGTCACCACCGGCGCGTCCAACGACATCGAGCGTGCGACCAAGATGGCACGCAACATGGTGACCAAGTGGGGCCTGTCCGACGAGCTCGGCCCGGTGGCCTACGGCGAGGAGGAGGACGAGGTGTTCCTGGGGCGCTCGGTCACCCAGCACAAGAACGTGTCCGACGAGACCGCGCGCAAGATCGACGAAGTAGTGCGCTCGATTCTGGATAAGGCTTACAGCAAGACCAAGGCCATCCTCACCGAGAACCTGGACAAGCTGCACGCGATGTCGCAGCTGCTGCTGCAGTACGAGACCATCGACGTGCCGCAGATCGACGCCATCATGGAAGGCCGCGAGCCGCCGCCGCCGGCGGGTTGGGGCAAGTCCGACAAGGACGGTGGCAACAACAACGACAAGGGCAGCCCGCGTCCGTTGCCGCCGATCGCCGGGCCGGCCGAGCAGCTGTAACCGACGCATCGGTCAGCTGCAGCAGCATCCATCAAGGCCGGGAAGCGATTCCCGGCCTTGATGCGTTGTAGCGACGCCTCGCCCCGGCGGCGCTGATCGCAACCATCCAAGGAGACACCACCGATGTTCGATACTGCCCTCAAGCTGGATTGCGCCGGTCGCGCGCTGCGACTGGATGCGCCGCAGGTGATGGGAATCGTCAATGTCACGCCGGATTCGTTTTCCGACGGCGGCCAGCACGCCAGCTGCGACGCCGCCATCGCGCATGGTTTGAGGCTGGTCGAGCAGGGCGCTGCGGTGCTGGATATCGGTGGCGAATCCACCCGCCCCGGTGCCACGCCGGTATCGCTGGAGGAAGAGCTGCAGCGCGTGGTCCCGGTGATCCAGGCATTGGCGCAGCAGACCACTGTCCCGATCAGCGTGGATACTTACAAGCCGGAGGTGATGCGCGCGGCGGTCGCGGCCGGCGCCGGCATGATCAACGACGTGCATGCGCTGCGCTCGCCGGGGGCGCTGGATGCGGCAGCCGAATTGCGGGTGCCGGTGGTGTTGATGCATGCACGCAGCGCGCCGCATGCGATGCAGGACGCGCCGCACTATGACGACGTGGTGGCCGAGGTGCATCGCTTCCTGGCCGAGCGCATCTTCGCGGCCGAAATGGCCGGGATCGACAAGCGCCGCTTGATCCTCGACCCGGGGTTCGGCTTCGACAAGGCCACCACGCACAATCTGACCGTGCTGGCGCAGTTGCAGCGCCTGCAGGAGTTCGGTCTGCCGGTGCTCGCGGGGCTCTCGCGCAAGCGCAGCATCGGTGAGTTGACCGGGCACCAGCTCGCCGCAGAGCGCGTATACGGCTCGGTCGCCGCGCATCTGATCGCCGCCCAACACGGCGCGATGTTGCTGCGGGTGCATGATGTGGCCGCCACCGTGGATGCCCTGAAGGTGTGGAGCGCGATGACGGCGATTCCGCTGCCGCGCGTGAGCGCGCCTGCGGCACCGAGCATTCGCTGGCCGGACGAGGACTGATGCCGGCCGACCGCCGCCCGCTGGCGATTGCGCTGATGGGGCCGACCGCCAGCGGCAAGACCGCGCTGGCACTGGACGCCGCGCAGCGCTGGAACGGCGAGATCGTCAGTGTCGATTCGGCGCTGGTGTATCGCGGCCTGGACATCGGCGCGGCCAAGCCGGATGCGGCGATGCGGGCGGCAGTGCCGCATCACTTGATCGATCTGCGCGAGCCCTGGCAGATCTATTCGGCGGCGGAATTTGCCAGCGATGCGCGGCAGGCGATCGAGCAGATCGTGGCGCGCGGCAAGCTGCCGATTCTGGCCGGCGGCACCGGGCTGTACTTCCGCGCCTTGCTGGAAGGGCTGTCGCAGTTGCCCGAGGCCGATCCGGCGGTGCGCGCGGCAATCGCAGCCGAAGCCGGGGAACTTGGCTGGGCGCGGATGCACGCACAACTGGCGGACGTCGACCCGGTCGCGGCGGCGCGCATCCACACCACCGATCCGCAGCGGATCCAGCGCGCCCTGGAGGTCTACCGCATCAGCGGCAGGCCGATCAGCTACTGGCAGGCGCTGCCTTCGGGTCCCCGTTTGCCGGTGCGGGTGCTGAAGGTGGTGCTGGCGCCGCGCGAGCGCGCGGTGCTGCATGCACGCATCGAGCAGCGCCTGGACACGATGCTGGCACAGGACTTCCTGGCCGAGGTGGAACGTCTGCGGGCACTGCCGCAACTGCGTGCAGTCTCCGCGCCGCTGGATCTGCCCGCAGTGCGCGCGGTGGGGTATCGCCAGGCTTGGGAGTACCTGGATGGGGCCGGTCGCCTGGCCGACTTTCGCGACAAGGCGGTGCAGGCCACCCGTCAACTGGCCAAGCGGCAGCTCACCTGGCTGCGTGGCGAGCTCGACGCGCGCTGGTTCGACCCGGAGCATGACCGCCAACGATTGGAAAGTGCACTTGTCGGCTTCCTCGGTCAACGTCCCGCTGTACGGCAGGCTTCAGGCGTGTAACATCCCGTTTCCGGGGCCGGCTGGGGATGGCAGGTGTCGACCGGGACTATAAGAACAATAATGAAGAGGAGTTTTCGATGGCTAAGGGGCAATCTTTACAGGACCCATTCCTCAACGCGCTGCGGCGCGAGCGGGTGCCGGTTTCTGTGTATCTGGTCAACGGCATCAAGCTGCAGGGCACGATCGAGTCGTTCGACCAGTTCGTGGTCCTGCTGCGCAATACCGTGAGTCAGATGGTCTACAAGCACGCCATCTCCACGGTCGTGCCGGCGCGCAATGTGCGCGTGGGACCGGGTGGTGGGTATGTGCAATCCAATGAAGGCAACCAGGCGGAAGATGACGACGTCGAGCAGTAATGGAGTAGTGCGTGTTTGATCGCTCACGCAAGGGTGAACACGCGTTGTTGATTCAGACCCACTCCGGTGGGCCTGCCGAAGAGGATGTGCTGGAGGAGTTCGCCGACCTTGCCAAGTCGGCGGGCGCCACGGTGGCGGCCACGCTCACTGCGCGCATCGACAAACCGAACCCGTCGACCTTGATCGGCAGCGGCAAGCTGGAAGAGATCAAGGCCGCCGCCGAGGCCACCGGTGCGGATCTGGTGTTGGTCAATCACACCTTGTCGCCCGGCCAGGAGCGCAATCTGGAGCGCTATCTGGAGCGGCGCGTGATCGACCGCACCGGCCTGATCCTGGACATCTTCGCGCAACGGGCACGCAGCCACGAGGGCAAGCTGCAGGTGGAGCTGGCGCAGTTGCGGCATATGGCCACCCGGCTGGTACGCGGCTGGACCCACCTGGAACGTCAGCGCGGCGGCTCGATCGGCCTGCGCGGCCCTGGCGAAACCCAGCTGGAAACCGACCGTCGCCTGCTGCAGAAGCGGGTGGAGCAGTTGCAGCAGCGGTTGGAAAAGGTCGAGGTGCAGCGCACCCAGATGCGGCGTGCGCGCATGCGCAGCGAACTGCCGCGGATTGCGTTGGTCGGTTACACCAATGCCGGCAAATCCACGCTGTTCAACGCCTTGACCGGTGCGGAGGCCTACGTGGCCGACCAGTTGTTCGCCACGCTCGATCCCACCGTGCGCCGCATCGCGCTGCCGGGCGGCAGTGCGATCCTGGCCGACACGGTCGGCTTCGTGCGCGACCTGCCGCACCAACTGGTCGCCGCATTCCGTTCGACCTTGTCCGAGGCGCGCGACGCCGATCTGCTGTTGCATATCGTCGATGCGGCCGACCCGCTGCGCGAGGAACGCATCCAGCAGGTCGATGAGGTGTTGCATGCGGTAGGTGCGGGCGATCTGCCGCAGCTGCTGGTATTCAACAAGATCGACAAGATCGAAGGGGCGCAGGTGCGTCACGATGCGCAGGACGGCATTCCCGACCAGGCGCGGCGCGAGCGGGTGTGGGTCTCCGCGCGCGACGGACGCGGGCTGCAGGAATTGCAGCATGCGCTCGGGCAGCGACTGGACCTGCGCCATGTGACCGGGCAACTGCGGTTGCCGCCGTCGGCCGGCCGTCTGCGCTCGAAGTTGCACCAACTGGAAGTGGTGCGCGGCGAGCAGTCCGACGAGGACGGCTGGTTGCTGGAGGTCGACCTGCCGATGGTCGAGGCCGAGCGCCTGGCTGCCGGCGACGACGGTGCGCCACTGCGGGCGATGCTGCCCGATCGTCGCGAAGACTGGGAGTCGTGAGCGACGCTGCACGGTCGGCTTGTGCCAGCCGTGCAGATTGCCGTTGTCGGGGCAGGCCGATATCTGCCGGCGGTGTGGCGATCGCGCTGGGTGACGGTGGGTTCTGTTGCTGGCGCGACCGAATGCGTGTCTGCAGCAGTCGTGCAGGCGTGAGAATGTCCGCCAGCCGCCGATATCCTTGCGATCCGGTTACCAGCGCAGCCGATGCCCGTTGCCATCGGCTGCACACCGCCACTGAACCTCGGCCACGTCGTCGCTGGCGCGGATTGGGCGCCAGCGCAGACAGGCGCGGCGAATTCGGCTAAAACGTCGGTTGCTTCTTCATGCGCCGTGCCCATGTCCATGTCCGCCGATTCCGAACTGCAGCAGCTGGCCGAACGCCTCGGTCAGCAGCTGCTTGCCGCGCGCGAGCGCCTGGTCACTGCCGAGAGCTGCACCGGTGGCTGGATCGCCAAGGCGGTCACCGATGTGGCGGGGTCCTCGCACTGGTTCGATTGCGGCATGGCCGCCTACAGCTACGAGGCCAAGCAGGCCTTGCTGGGCGTGCGGCCGCAGACGCTGGAAGTGCATGGTGCGGTCAGCCGCGAAACGGTGATCGAAATGGTGTCGGGCGCGCTGGTCAATTCCGGTGCGAGCATCGCGGTGGCGGTGACCGGCATCGCCGGCCCGGGTGGCGGCAGTGAGGACAAGCCGGTCGGCACGGTATGGATCGGCTGGAAGCGGCGCGGCGGCTATGCCACTGCGCAGTTGTTCCAGTTCGCTGGTGATCGCGATGCAGTGCGGCGTCAGACCGTGGTTGCCGCGCTGCAGGGCTTGAGCGCACTGCTCTAATTCCGGCGAATCCGTCGACCGCTACGAGCTCGGCGCCAGGGCCAGCTGGCTAGGTGACAACCGTCTGCTCAATGCCGCGCTGTTCTACCAGGACTTCAGCGACTTTCAGCGCAGTCATTTCCTCGCAACCAGCTCCTGGTGGGTGCCATTCCCAGCGTGGTGTCGCGCGGCATCGATACCGAACTGCTGCGGCAGGGCGTCATCCCAGGCCTGATGCGGCAGGGCGGGCTCAGCTACACAGATATCGCGTATGGCCGCGATCCGCTGCTGCCCGGCAGTCGTGATTGTCTGGGCGCGCCGCGCACGTATGGGGTGACCTTGCGGTTACGGGATGAAGGCTCGAAGACCTGGGCACGCCTTTGCCAAGCCACCAGGATGCAAGCGTAGGCGCAACCTCGGCTAAGCCGGCAAACGTCCATGACGCGACAGGCTGGTGCAGATCGGCTACAAACAAGGTCCCGTCTTCAACCCGCATGCCGATGCTTCCGCTGTTTGCTCATGCGTTGTTTTTGTCCGTACCGTGCCGATCTGCTGGCGATGTCCCGGTGTTGCCCGATGGCCTGCGCGCATCCGGCAGGCAACCGATGCCGGAGGCGGCCGCTCGGTGCGCCATCGTGTGCGCAAGCGATCATGCCGCCCTGGCGGTTGCGCGTGGTCGTGCATCCTCAATGGGTGCGCGCAGCGACGGCACACATGCAGCGATGCACGTTAACGCCATTTGTCCTGTTGCCGCAGCGCGATCGCAGGCGGTGTGCTGATGTGGGAAGCGCTCGGCACCGTTCGGGACCTGGGGCGGCTGCAGGAAATCGCCGCGGTGCTGATCCGTTACGGATTCGGCGATGTGGTGCGGCGCATCGGGCTTGCCGACGTGCTCGAACGTGCCGGCAAGCTGCTGCACTGGCATAACGCCGAGGGCCGCCTGCGCATGTCCGCCGCGACGCGGGTGCGGCGCGCGCTCGAGGAACTCGGGCCGACCTTCGTCAAGCTGGGGCAGGTGCTGGCCACGCGTGTGGACCTGCTGCCGCCGGAGTGGATCGAGGAGCTGAGTGAGCTGCAGAACGCGGTGCCTGCGCTGCCGTTCGAACAGATCCGCCCGCAACTGGTCGCAGCCCTGGGCGCGGAGCCGGAAAGCGTGTTCGCACGCCTGGACGAGCAGCCTCTGGCTGCGGCATCGCTGGCGCAGACGCATCGCGCCTGGCTGGCCGATGGCACGCCGGTGGTATTGAAGATCCGCCGCCCCGGCATTGGCGATGTCATCGATGCGGATCTGCGCCTGTTGGCACGCCTGGCGGAAATCGTGGAAACGCGTGCCCCCGATCTCAAGCGCTATCGCCCCGCCGAGGTGGTGCAGCAGTTCACCGTCTCCCTGCGGCGTGAACTCGATTTCGCCGCCGAGTGCCGCAATGCCGAGCGCATCGCAGCCAATTTCGTCAACGACCCCCAGGTGGTGGTGCCGTCTGTCTATTGGCAGTGGACCTGCGAATCGCTCAACGTGCAGGAATTCATCGACGGCATCCCGGGGCGGGACCTGGTCGCCGTGGATGCGGCCGGCCTGGACCGCAAGGCGCTCGCACGCACCGGCGCCGGGATCGTGCTGAAGATGGTGCTGCAGGATGGCTGTTTCCACGCCGACCCGCATCCGGGCAACATTTTTTATCTGCGCGACGGGCGCATCGCCGTCATCGATTTCGGCATGGTCGGGCGCGTTTCCGAGCAGCGCCGCTTCCAGGTCGCGCAACTGCTGCATGGCATGGTCAGCTACGACGCCGAAGCGGTCATCGACGTACTGCTGGAATGGGCCGGTACCAGCCTGGAGATCGATGAGTCGCGGCTGCAGCAGGATATCGGTGCCTTCGTCGACGAGTACCGCGGGGTGCCGCTGAAGGAGCTGCGCATCGGCGCGATGCTGGGCGATGTCACCTCGATCTTGCGCGATCACGGGCTGACCCTGCCGTCGGATCTGGCGTTGATGATCAAGGCGTTTCTCACGCTCGAAGGCATGGGCCGCCAGCTCGATCCGGATTTCGACATGGCCACCGAGGCGCGCCCGTATCTCGAACGCGTGGTGCTGCAGCGTTATGCACCCAGCGCAATGCTGCGGCGCAGCCGTCGCACCGTGACCGGCGCAATCGACCTGATCGGCGATCTGCCACGCGATCTCAAACGGCTGCTGCAGGCCGCACGGCGCGGCAAGCTGCAACTGCAGATCGAGACGCGTGCATTGCGCGAGTTTGGCGAGCAGGTCGATCGCGCGGCCAACCGGCTCACCATGGGGATCGTGACTGCCGCGCTGGTGATCGGCTCGTCGATCGTCATGAACAGTGTCGGTGGCAGTGCCAGCCGCTGGCTGCTCGCGTTGGGCGTCGGCGGTTTCATCGGCGCAGCCATCTGCGGCGTCTGGATCCTGTTCTCCATCTGGCGCAGCCGCCGCTAGACGCGGCACATGCTGACCCCCGATTGCCGGACTGCGCATGGGGCACGACGCGGCTATTGCGCAGGCGTCAGTTAGTAGTAATACTACTAACCATGGACCTGACCGATACCCAGCAAGCAATCCTGGCCTTGATCGCCGAGCGCATCGATGCCGACGGTGTACCGCCCTCGCAGACCGAGATCGCGCGCGCCTTCGGCTTCAAGGGTGTGCGCGGCGCGCAATACCATCTGGAGGCATTGGAGCAGGCCGGTGCGATCCGTCGCGTCCCCGGCCAGGCCCGCGGCATTCGCCTGGCCGGGCAGGGCGCCCAGCCGCGCACCCCGCCTGCCGCTGCAAACGAGCCGGTGCGCGATGATGTGCTGCGCCTGCCGGTGCTGGGGCGCGTGGCGGCAGGCCTGCCGATCGGCGCGGATATCGGCTCGGACGACTTCGTGGTGCTGGACCGGGTGTTCTTCTCGCCGTCGCCGGACTATCTGCTCAAGGTGCAGGGCGACTCGATGCGCGACGAAGGCATCTTCAACGGCGACCTGATCGGGGTGCACCGCACCCGCGACGCGCGCTCGGGGCAGATCGTGGTGGCGCGCATCGATGAGGAGATCACGGTCAAGCTGTTGAAGATCGGCAAGGACCGCATCCGCCTGCTGCCGCGCAACCCGGACTACGCGCCGATCGAAGTGTTGCCAGATCAGGATTTCGCGATCGAGGGCCTGTACTGCGGGCTGTTGAGGCCGAATCGTTGAGTACTGCGCCGATGGCCCCACTGGCGTTATCCCGAGCCGGTGCCGCAGGATTTCCCGCTGCCATCGCCATGGCCACCTCCCTAATCTGAGTGTGTCGCAGCCAGTCTCAGCCTGTGCGATACACCGCCGTTACATTAGCCCTACACCGAAATCACTGACAAGGATCACCCAGATGGATGAGAACAAGAAGCGCGCCCTTTCCGCCGCACTGAGCCAGATCGAGAAGCAATTCGGAAAGGGCTCGGTGATGCGCATGGGCGACCGTGTGATCGAGGCCGTCGAAGTCATTCCGACCGGCTCGCTGATGTTGGACATCGCACTGGGGATCGGCGGCCTGCCCAAGGGCCGCGTGGTGGAGATCTATGGTCCGGAATCGTCGGGCAAGACCACCCTGACCCTGCAGGCGATTGCCGAATGCCAGAAGAAGGGAGGCACCGCTGCCTTCATCGACGCCGAGCATGCGCTGGACCCGATCTACGCCGCCAAGCTGGGCGTCAATGTCGACGACCTGCTGCTGTCGCAGCCGGACACCGGCGAACAGGCGCTGGAAATCGCCGACATGCTGGTGCGTTCCGGTTCGGTGGACATCGTGGTGGTCGACTCGGTCGCCGCGCTGACTCCGAAGGCGGAAATCGAAGGCGAAATGGGTGACCAGCTGCCGGGCCTGCAGGCCCGCCTGATGAGCCAGGCGCTGCGCAAGCTGACCGGCAATATCAAGCGTTCCAACACGCTGGTGGTCTTCATCAACCAGCTGCGCCACAAGATCGGCGTAATGATGCCGGGCCAGAGCCCGGAAGTGACCACCGGCGGCAATGCGCTGAAGTTCTACGCATCGGTCCGTCTGGACATCCGTCGCATCGGCGCGATCAAGAAGGGCGACGAAATCATCGGCAACCAGACCAAGATCAAGGTGGTCAAGAACAAGCTGGCGCCTCCGTTCAAGCAGGTCGTGACCGAAATCCTCTACGGCGAAGGCATCAGCCGCGAGGGTGAGCTGATCGACATGGGCGTAGAAGCCAAGCTGGTCGAGAAGGCCGGCGCCTGGTACAGCTACGGCGAAGAACGCATCGGGCAGGGCAAGGACAACGCGCGTGGCTATCTGCGCGACAACCCGCAGGTTGCAGTGCGGCTGGAAGCCGAGCTGCGTGAGAAGTTCCAGCCGGCCGAAGCGCCACGCGAAGCCGGCGACGACGTCGAGAAGGAATAACAGCAGCCAGGCAGTGCGAGCCCAGCCGTCATCAGGCAGGTGTCTCGGCAGCAGTGCGAACCGTGACGTCCGCGTGGGGCCACCCCGGTTTTGCCTACCGGCCGCGTCCGCCTGATGGCAGAACGGCAGCACTGACGGCTGTGGCAGGTTTTCTATCGCGGGGACGGCGGAGTCAGTGCCGTCGCTTCCCGCGGTAGATCTATTGAAGGCCAGGAGGGCAGGCGCCACGGACGGCGCATTGATGCTGTGTGGTTTTGGTACTCGGGACACCCACGATGGACGAGCAACAGCCCGCGCCAAAGCGGGGACGCCGCTTTAAGGAGCAGACGCCAGTACAACGCGCACTGGGATTGCTGGTGCGGCGTGAGCATTCGCGCAAGGAATTGAACCGCAAGCTGCTGGCCCGCGGTATCGAGCCGGACGCTGCACAGGCGGCCGTGGAGCGCCTGGCTGACGAGGGGTGGCAGGACGACACCCGTTTTGCGGCCTCGGTCGTGCGCACTCGTGCAGGCTCGGGCTACGGCCCACTGCATATCCGCGCAGAGTTGGGAACCCATGGTCTGGACAGCGATGCCATCAGCGCCGCAATGGCGACATTTGAGGGCGACTGGACCGAAAACGCGCGCGATCTGATCCGGCGTCGCTTTGGCGACCAGGGCCCCACCGATCTGCCGCAGCGGCGCAAGGCCGCCGATCTGCTGGCCCGGCGTGGTTTCGATGGCAACAGCATTCGTAGCGCCACGCGCTTCGACCTTGAGGACTGAGGGCGTCAGGCCTGCTACCCTTCGTGGTTTCAGGTTGTTCCGCTCATCTGCGCCCACATCTCATTGGGTGACCGGGACTGCCGCCCGCCCAATGCCAGCACATGAACGCACCTGCCAAATTCAGCACTTCCCAGATCCGTAGTGACTTCCTCGCGTTCTTCGAGAGGAAGGGCCACACCATCGTGCCATCCGCGCCGCTGGTGCCGGGCAACGACCCGACCTTGCTGTTCACCAACTCCGGCATGGTCCAGTTCAAGGACGTCTTCCTCGGCGCGGAGAAGCGCAGCTACGTCCGCGCGGCCGACGTGCAGCGCTGCCTGCGTGCCGGCGGCAAGCACAACGATCTGGATTCGGTGGGCTACACCGCGCGCCATCACACCTTCTTCGAGATGCTGGGGAACTGGTCGTTCGGCGACTACTTCAAGAAGGACGCCATCAGCTGGGCCTGGGAGCTGCTGACCCAGGTCTGGAAGCTGCCGGCCGAGCGGCTGCTGGTCACCGTCTATCACACCGACGAAGAAGCCTTCGCGCTGTGGCGCGACATGATCGGCATTCCGGAAAGCCGCATCGTGCGCATCGGCGACAACAAGGGTGCGCCGTACGCGTCGGACAACTTCTGGCAGATGGCCGATACCGGCCCGTGCGGCCCGTGCACCGAGATCTTCTTCGACCACGGCGACCACATCGCCGGAGGCCCCCCGGGCTCCCCGGACGAGGATGGCGACCGCTTCATCGAGATCTGGAACCTGGTGTTCATGCAGTTCGACCGCCAGCCCGACGGCACCCTGGTGCCGTTGCCGGCCCCGTGCGTGGATACCGGCATGGGCCTGGAGCGCCTGGCTGCGATCCTGCAGCACGTGCATACCAACTACGAGATCGATCTGTTCCAGGCCTTGATCGGCAAGGCCAGCGCGCTGACCGGCGTCACCGATCTGGAGAACAAGTCGCTGCGGGTGATCGCCGACCACATCCGCGCCTGTTCGTTCCTGATCGTCGACGGTGTGCTGCCGTCCAACGAAGGCCGTGGCTATGTGCTGCGTCGGATCATCCGGCGTGCGCTGCGCCACGGCTGGATGCTGGGGGTACGCCAGCCGTTCTTCAGCAAGATGGTGCCGACCCTGGTCGAGCTGATGGGCGAGGCCTATCCCGAACTGGTGGTCGCGCGGGAGACCGTGGCGCGCGCGTTGTTGGCCGAGGAAGAGCGCTTTGCCGAGACGCTGGACGCCGGCATGAAGATCTTCGACGACGTTGCCGCGCGCGCGCAGGAAGTGATTCCCGGCGCCGATGCGTTCCGCCTTTTCGATACCTACGGGTTCCCGGTCGATCTGACCTCCGACATCGCACGCGAGCGCGGCTTGCGCGTGGACATGGAGGGCTTCGAGTTCGCCATGGAGCGTCAGCGCGAGACCGCGCGTGCCGCCGGCAAGTTCGGTGGCGGCGTCGCATTGCCGGCCGATCTGGTCGCCACCATGTCGCCGACGGTGTTTCTGGGCTACGAGGCCTACGATGCCGATGCACTCAAGGTCGTGGCGTTGCTCAAGCAGGGCCGTCCAGTTGAACGCGCGGAAGCCGGCGACGAGGTCATCGTGTTCACCGACCGCACGCCGTTCTATGCCGAGTCCGGTGGTCAAGTCGGCGATAGCGGCCAGCTGAGCGGTAGCGATGTCTCCATCGAGATCACTGACACCCAGAAGTTTGCCGGCCAGTTCCATGGCCATGTCGGGCGCATCACCGAGGGTGCGCTGGCATTGGGCGATGTGCTGGCAGGCGGCATCGACGTGCAGCGTCGCGGCAAGACCATCCTCAACCACTCGGCCACGCATCTGCTGCATGCGGCCCTGCGCGAGGTGCTGGGCACCCACGTGCAGCAGAAGGGCTCGCTGGTTGCACCGGACCGCTTGCGGTTCGACTTCTCGCACTTCCAGCCGATCACACCCGAAGAGCTCGCCGTGATCGAACGCAAGGTCAACGCCGAGGTGCGCACCAACCACAGCGTGGAAGTGCACAACATGGCCATGCAGGAGGCGCTGGATTTCGGCGCGATGGCGCTGTTCGGCGAAAAGTACGGCGAGAACGTGCGCGTGCTGAAGATGGGCGGTTATTCCACCGAGCTCTGCGGCGGCACCCATGTCACCCGCACCGGCGACATCGGCTTGTTCAAGATCACCTCCGAGGGCGGTGTGTCCTCGGGTGTGCGTCGCATCGAGGCAGTGACCGGGCAGGGCGCGCTGGACCATGTCGCCGATGAGGAACGACGTCTGCTTGAGGCGGCCAGCCTGCTCGGCGGTAATGCCACCGAGGTGGTCGACAAGGTTCGCGCGCTCACCGAACGGCAGAAGCGGCTCGAGCGTGAGCTGGAGTCGCTCAAGGCCAAGCTGGCCTCCGGCGCAACTGCAGACCTGGGTTCCAGCGCGGTCGATGTGGCGGGCGTCAAGGTGGTCGCCGTGCGTCTGGAGGGCTTCGATGCCAAGGCGTTGCGCGATGCGATGGATCGCCTCAAGCAGCAGTTGGGCGATTCGGTCATCGTGTTGGCAAGCGCGGCTGCCGGCAAGGTTGCGCTCGTTGCCGGCGTGAACGGCAGCCCAACTGGCAAGGTGAAGGCGGGGGAACTCCTCGGGCATATCGCCAGTCAGATCGGAGGCAAGGGCGGTGGTCGTCCGGATCTCGCCCAGGGTGGTGGCGAGGATGGTCCCGCCCTTGCGACCGCGCTGGAAGGCGTGCCCTCCTGGGTCAAGCAACACTTGGGCTGAACACTTGTCCTGGTATGCCTTGCTGCTTGGCAGGGTGTCCCGCTACCATTTCCGGTCTATTCCCTTTACCTAGGGCGCGCCTCGTCAGTCGGCCGCCGATGCTGGTGGGAAACCCACCGGTTCCAGGAGATTTGCAAAATGTTGATCCTCACTCGCCGGGTAGGCGAAACCTTGATGATCGGCGACTCGGTCACTGTGACCGTACTCGGCGTCAAGGGCAATCAGGTGCGTATCGGCATCACCGCACCGAAAGATGTTGCCGTACACCGCGAGGAAATCTATCAGCGGATCCAGCGTGGGGATGAGCCGGTCGCTTCCGGTGCGCATCAAGGCGACGATTCTTCGAATTGATCGTCATAAAGGGTTTACGTTAGCCCCTCTTACCCGGTATTCTTCGCGGCCTGCAACGGACACCGCGGCAGGACGCAAAAACTGGAGCGATGCCCGAGCGGCTGAAGGGGCTCCCCTGCTAAGGGAGTATAGGGTCAAAAGCTCTATCGAGGGTTCGAATCCCTCTCGCTCCGCCAATGTCAAGAAGAAAGCCCCCGTAAAACGGGGCTTTTTTCGTTTCTCAGCCGGCGTGCCCCATGTTCTGCCCCACACTCTGCGATCCGGTCTGTTCGATGATCCAGGCGTCCAGCTGTGTGGACAGCCATAGCGACCGCGAGCACACCTTGTGCGGCTTGGGGAACTTGCCGGCCTGCATCTGGCGGTAGATCGTCGCCGGGCTAAGGCCCACCTTGGCGCGCACGTCCTTGATCGGTAATAGGCGCAGCTCTGTCTCGGTGTCAGGCATCGGGTGTCTCCTTCAGCAGATACTTCGTGTCGATGTTCCAGCCGGCCTCGCGCGCGCCCAGCAGGCGCAGCTCGGCTGCGTCGAATTCGTCCAGGCTCAGGAACGCGATCGCGGCATCGATATGGCCCGGCGCCAGCACGCGCCCGCGCGACAGTCGGTCGTAGACGTTCTGCACGCAGCATTGCCACGGCCCGGCCAGATCCTGGATGCGCTTGCCCTCCTCGAGGAGGTGGCGCTTCAGCAACTGGCGCACTGTGGCCTTGCCGACCGGCACGCGGATGGGCCGGCCGCCCACAGCCAGCCCGTTGTTGCGTGGCTGCCGGGGCAGGGAGCGGTCGCCGTCAGCCATTGCCGCCGCGCTCCTGCTGGTAGGCGTCCCATGCGCGCTGCACGCGCTGGAACTCGGTAGCGTCACCGCCAGCGCGGTCCGGGTGGTGCTGGGAGCGCAGCCGGCGGTAGCTGCCCTCGGGGTCGGACGGGTCCAGGATCTCGCGCCAGGACGGCGCCACGGGTGCGGGCAGGGCGGTGAAGCCTGCAAATGCCCGCTCAAGGATGGCCGCGCCTCCGTGGCGCTCGATCGCGCGCATAGCATCAAGCGTCGCGGCCACCGCGGCCAGGTTGTCGGCCACGCGGTCGTAGCGGTCGATGGCCATGCACTTGGGTGGCTGCGTCCTGTCGTAGCGGTCCAGCCAGTAAACCGCGACGCCAGGATCGGCCGGCTCTCGCTGGCTCGACCGCGGCAGGCCGTCGAGTCGCAGCTCGAGGTTGGTGCTGATGACCAGGTCGGCGTCGTCGATGCCCATGCGCTGCAGTTCGCGGCGCACGCGTTCGACGCCCTCGGCGATGGTCAACTCCCGACCATGCTCCCAGCTGCCGCCGGGGCGGGCGCGGGAGGCCTTGCCGAACCGGGCCTTATCGCGCTGGCCACCGGGTGTGCGCTTCCAGCCTGCCGGCCAGGACAAAGGCGATGCGGGTATGGTCACGGCTGCACCTCGCCTGCCGGCTTGGCCTGCTGGTCGATCAGGGCCAGCAACACCTTTCCCCTTTCGATCAGAATGATGGAGCGGTTGTAGGCTTCCGCGTGACCATCGCGCTCCTGTTGTTTGGCTTGGGCTGATAGTGCATAAATCCACGCCACTACCGGATGCCGGAATTGCACTAGGTCCACACACGCCGCTGCCGGCTGGGGGTGGGTGGCATCATCGACCGGCAGCAGCCCACACACGTCGACCAGCATCATCGCCATGTTGGCCACGTCGGCGGCGTACTCGACAATGCCAGGTTCGTCGGCGTTCTTCGTCGCCTGCTGCAGCTTGCCCATGTGGTGGTAAATCTCCAGCAGCGCGGTGCTGCTGTCCATGCTCAGCCAGCCTGGCCTGTCGCCTTTGCCTGCGTTGGCGTGGAGCTCACGCTCCATCATGGCGACGAAGGGGCGCAGGACGGGACCGTATTTTCCAGCCAGCGGCCCATCAAGCGCCGCCGCCGCAGGCCAGGCGTGAGCGAGCGCGCCGATGACCTCGTCAATCTGTCCGATCATCTTCTGCTGTATGGGCGGCAGCGCCGACTTGCAGGTGAAGTTCTCGACGTATGCCTTGGCATTGCGCAGCACAATGCGCATGCGATTGAGTTGAGCAATGGTCCTCAAGACGTCAGGGGCCGGCACAGCAGCAGGCGCGGGCGGGGCGGTGTAGAGCGGGATAGGCGGTTCGTCGTCATCACAGTAAGCAGCGGCTTCTGCAAAAGTCGGGTACAGCATCGGTTCGTCGTGATGCGTTGCCCAGGCGAACGGCTCCTGCCCCACCGGCTGGCGGGCGGCGATGGCGCATGATTGCCACCCGCGCCACATGCAATTAACTTCCTCGACCATGTAACGATCAAGATCGCGCGCGTGTCGGATAGTGCTATAGAACCGAGATGCTGCCCACGCCTCAAACTCAGCCCGCATCGCATCGGCCTGCAACTGTCCGGAATTGCCGGATTGTTCGTTCAGCCCGCCCGCCGCATCGGGCTGTGCCAACTGTTCGGAATTTCCGAATGCTTCGTTCATCGGTCAGCCCTCCACCTTCGACAGGCGCAGCGCCTGTTCGAGCACCAGGAACAGGCGGCGCATCTCAGCCGACTGCAACGCGAAGCGCGCATCCAGCTCGGCGCGCGGGCCATCGCCCTCTGCGGCGTCCAGTTGATCCATGGCGCCGTCCAGCAGCTTGAACTTGCGCACCACCAGATCCTCGCCCAGGACGAACGACTGGTTGTCATCCAGCACCAGCGCCAGCTTGGTGACCTGCTTGCCGGCTTCCAGGTGCTTCTCGATCTCGTCGCCGCGCAGCTCCTGGTGCTGGCACTTCACGATGGCGCCGCCCTCGATCGGGTCGCGCAACTCGGCCTCCTCGCCAATGCTCAGCGATGCCGGCAGCGGCTCGCCGGCAATCCAGCCGGTGAGCACTGCGCGCGGCGCGACCTCGGCGTTGAGGGGCAGAGCCGTGAAGCTGCCGAGCATTCCGCGGATCTCCGACACCACGCTTTCGCCGACCTTGCGGCTGGATGTGTCGACGATGGCCAGGCCGTGTGCCAGGTCGAGGATCACGTCAGTGCGCGAGTTTCGCACGAAGGCCTTGGGCAGCAGCTCGTGGATGATGTCGTCCTTGAGGCGCTTGCGTGCTTTGCCGCCCGGGCGCCGGCCTTCCTTCTTCTCGATGTCGGCGCACTTCTGCTCGAGCGCGTCGTTGATGACGGCGCCGGGCAGCATCTTGTCCTGGCCGCCGACGGCCAGCCACAGGAAGTCGCCGATCCGGTGTGACAGCTGCTCGGTCTCCTCGCGGCCGAAGGGCGAGACGAAGCCGCGGGAGGCCATCTCCAGCGGGCCGACAGGCTTGAGGGCGCACTGCGGCAGCAGCTCCTCGACGGCGGACAGGTCGAGGGAGGCGGGGAAGCGGAACATGGTGAGGTTGCGAAAGAACATGGTCACTCCGTGTCGGTGTGGAACGCCGCGAACTGCTGCGGCAGCTGTGAGAGGTCTGGGCGCTGGCCGTTGCGCCAGGCGGTCTGGTAGTGGCGGCCGAACTGCTCGCGGAGCTGTTCGATCTCGCGGGCTTCCGGCGACTGCGTGCTGCGGCGCAGCTGGCGGGCGTTCTCGAAGCGCTGGAGGCGCGCAGCGGGGGTGATGTCCGGCGCCATGCCGGCGAGGTCGTGCTGCACGATGGCGTCGAGGCCGCGGCCGAGGAGGGCGATGGTCATGCGACGTCTCCCAGCGGCAGGCCGATCTGCGTCGGCAGCGCCGCGTCACGTGTAGCGGCTTCGATGGCGGCGGCGATGCGTGCCTCCGCGATCGCGGCATAGGCCGGGTCCATTTCGATACCGACGAAGGCGAAGCCCTCGAGCGCTGCTGCCTTGCCGGTGCTGCCGCTGCCCGTGAAGGGGTCGAGCACGGTGCCGCCGGCCGGCGTGACCAGGCGGCACAGGTAGCGCATCAGGTCAGTGGGCTTCACCGTCGGGTGATGGTTGCCATTGCCTGCTGCCCAATCGGCGCTCTGGCAGTCGCGCATGGTTGCCTCGGCGTGCACGGCAGCGGTGTGGCCGAGGTACAGGCCATCATTCCGATCGGCGCGCGACGCCTTGGCACAGTAGAAGAAGCGCGCCGCGCTCCCGCTGTCCGCGCGCCGCGCGCCGGGGCGCATTTTGAACCCGACCGCACCAGCGTTCTCGCTGTCAGCGCTCGCTTCGTCACCGCGGCCTCGCCGCATGGAGCCATAGACGTTCTGGGTCTTCCGTTGATCGCTCTGTGTGCTGGCATCTGCCATCTGCCCAGGTGCATCCGGAAACGCCGCCAGCACTTCGGCGCTGCCGTCGTGGATCAGATTGGCAGGCCAGCGGCCGGCTGGCTGTAGGAACTCTCCCGCGGTGGCACCTTGCCGATTCATGCCGGTGGGGCTGAGACTTTGGGACACGGAGCGCCCGCCGTTCACCGCATAGGCTCCGCCACCCAAGTGCTCGAGCGTCTCTATGCGGCATCCGTCGATGTTCAGGCCGCCGGTGCCGTGCATCGCGACATTGGCTGCCACGGTGCCCACCAGCGGCTTACGCGCCATGGTGATCGGCTCCAATGCCGGCTTCAGTGCAGTACCGCCCCATTCGCCGTTGTGCGACTTCGGGAATCCTGAGCCGTAGACCCAAGCGATCATGTCGCGGATCTCGAAGCCTGCGTCCTCAATGCGCACGGCCATGCGGTGCTGCGTGCGGGTGCCGGCAAAGGCCAGTAGGTGGCCGCCGGGCTTGAGGACGCGCAGGCACTCGGCCCATATGGCCGTGCTGGGCACGTCGTAGTCCCAGCGCTTGCCCATGAAGGACAGGCCGTAGGGCGGGTCAGTGACGATCGCGTCGACCGAGGCATCGGCCAGGGTGGGCAGGATGCTGAGGCAGTCGCCAACGTGGATCATCGGCGTGCCTCCATGCGGTTGAACGCGCGGCGAACCAGGTAGCCGCGCACGATTGAGATGACCGTATAGGCGGCGGTGATCCCGAAGGCCTTGCCGGCGCCGACCGAATAGCCGAACGCGGCCAGGAAGGGAGGCGTGACGGCCCACGAGATGGCAAAGCCGATCGCGGTGCTGACGTTGGCCTCGAGGAACGACTGGAGCTTTGACTGGCTCATGCGGCCACCTGCAAAGGCAGCGGCTTCGTGTCGAGGTTCGCTCGCGCCAGCGCGACCAGCGGCGGCGGGCTGACCGAGTTGCCGCACATGCGCACCGCGGCGCTTGTGCTGATGGCGCGCCCGTCGGCGGTGTGCGTGATCCGGTAGGTGGCGGGGAAGCCCTGCGCGCGGAACAGCTCGTGCGGCTTGAGCATGCGCAGGCCGATGTCGACGATGACGTAGGGCGTGCCCTGGATCACCACCGTGACCAGTGCCATGCGATCGCGTGTCGTCGCGGTATCCAGCGGCTCGCGCAGATCCACGCCAATGCCGGTGCCGTAGTACTTCACCAGGAACGCGGCGACCTGCAGCGCACCGGCCTGCTGCTCGGCGCTCAGCGTGCACTCGATCATCCCGTGGTGCACGGTGCTGGCGCACACGGTGCCCAGCGGCTCGTCTGCTGCCTGCCCGTGGGTGTTGTTGCGCAGCGTCACCACGTGCGCGGTCGCGAGCTGCTGCTGGCTGCCGGTCGCGGTGATGGTGCTCATCGGGTCGCGTGCATCACGGCCGCCGCCTTCGTAGAAGCCGCCGTTCGCCTGCTCGAGGAATGCGCATGCGGCCGCGTGCTTTACGCCGCCGGCAACGACAGTGCCGAGCGGCTGCTGAAGGTCTAGGGCGCGTGGTGCCTGCCCCTGGCGTTCGCCGTAGCCGGTCTGCACCAGCACCGGTGCCACAAGCGCGGTGTCCGCCTTGGTGGTCATCGTGTAGAGCGGTTCGGCACCTGAGCGCGGCTCGGACTGGCCGGCGCGGCCGCCGACACCTGCGAGGATCGGCGCCACTGCCGAGAACTGGCCGCCCTTCACCCCGGCGCAGATCGTGCGCAGCGGTTCGTCGGCGCGCATGGTGCGCTGGTTGCTGGCGTTCGAGTGCTCGGTGATGAACGGCGCCAGCTCCGGTGCAACCAGCATTAGCTCGCCGCGGTTCGCGGCGGTGATCGTCGGCAGCGGCGCCTGCACGTCATTGACCCGGTCCGAGCCCTGGTGCGTGGCTGGCACGATGAAAGGATCGGCCGACTGCAGCACGTGGCGCATGACACCCTTGGCGATGCGGCGCAGCGTGGCGTCAGCGAGCGGCCGCCTGCGGGTGAAGATCGACGGGCAGGGCAGGGAGAAGTCCAGGCAATCGGCGGCGCGCACGCGCGGCTGCTGGCCCAGTGCGGTGCCGTGCGTCGGCGCCGGCCACACGATCGGCTCGCCATCGCGGCGCGCGAGCAGGAACAGTCGCTCGCGGCTGGTGCCGGCGCCGTAGTCGCTGGCGGTCAGCTTGCGCCACTCGACGCGGTAGCCCTTCGACTCCAGCGCAGCCACGAACTGACGCCAGGTGCGGCCACTATGGCGCTTGTCCGGCACCAACTGCTGATTCGCCACCGGCACGCGCTCGCCACGTGCCGCCACCGTGCCGTCCATCTTCAGGACGCGGCCGGTCACCTTGCAGCGCTTGGCCACCAGAGGACCCCAGGTCAGGATCTGCCACACGTTTTCCAGCGACAGGATGCGCGGCGCGGTGTCCGTGCCGTCTCGCAAGTCGGCACGTAGCAGCTGACCGATCCACTTCAGCGCGACCCATGAGAGCGCCCGCGTCTTGTGGCTGCGCGGCTGGCCGCCCTTGGCCTGGCTGAAGTGCGTGCAGTCCGGCGAGGCATGGAACCAGCCGATTGGCCGGCCGGCGACGTCGCGCCGCGGGTCGGCGTGCCAGATGTCCTCACGGTGGTGGATGGTCAGCGGATGGTTAGCCGCGTGCATGCCGATTGCCCACTCGTCGTGGTTGTAGGCCAGTGCCGGGTCCATGCCCAGCGCCTGCTTCAGCGCCTCGCTGGCGCCGCCGCCGCCGGCGAACAGGTCCACCACGATCTCGCCCGGGCGCAGGCACGAGACCTGCGGAGGGGGGAAGTTGAAAGCGAACGAACCGTCAGCCATGGGTGCGTGCGTCCTGTGCGGTGGTGTGGAGTGCGCTCACTTCGTGATCAACCTGGAGGTGTAGGGGACGATGGTTTCGGTGCGGCGCGCGACCGCGCGTTCCTGGTGCGCGGTGCCTTGCCAGATGCGCCACGGGTGCGCACCGGGCTTCTTGGCGCGTGCCAGCGCCGCGCTGTTCGGGTGTCTGCTTGGTGCTCATGCGTGCGCGCGCTGCGCGTAGGGCGCCAGCGGCGGCGCGATGGGCGGCAGGTTTCGGGGCAGGTCTTCGACGGGCGGCACCGGCGCGACGGCGTCGGCGATCGCTTCGTACCAGCACTTCAGCTCGCGCCAGCTGTCTTCCGGCAGGTCGATGAAGGCGCCGCGCACGTAGATGTGGTGGCCCTTGGCGACGTCAGGCTCAGGCGAGGCGAACTCGATGCCCGGCACGCGGCCTGCGACGATCGAGGCCACCGGCACGCCGCGCACCAGAACCTGCAACAGCCAGCTGCGGGAGCGATCGCACCATGCGAGCTGCACGTCGTTGTGGAAGCCCTTCACCGTGTGGCGGTAGGACTGGCGGCTCATTTGCCACCGCCAGCCGCCCTGTGGGCGGTGTCTGCTGCGTCGTATTCGCTGCCCAGGATCTCGACCATCGACGGCATGGCTTTGCGGGTGCTGGCGTACAGAAACCCGCCATGAACGAACAACGTCAGCCCTTCGATGAAGAAATCCATGCTGCTGTTGAACCCGAGGGCGCGGTAAACGGCCGTGCTGTCGATATTTCGGCTCGGTAGGTGCGAGGCCCACTCAGCGGTCAGGGCTTTCAGTTCTGCCTTCGTTTCCTGCGACGCTCCCTTCAACGGGGCGCTGCGAGGCATTTGCAGTCCGTTGCTATCCGGTGCGCGCCACAGATCGCGCGGCTTTGCCGGAGTGAACTTGATGCCGGCGAGTCGGGCCGGTTCGGCGTACATGAGGCCTTCACCGCCGAAGCGCGCGGCGAATGCATCGATTTCGGCTTGCAGCTGCGCCCGGGCATGCCTTTCTTCGTGCCATGCGGCCAGCACTGCTGGAGCGTTCGTCTTGTAGAAGCTCATGCGGCACCGCCGGCGGCGCGCAGCGCCTCATCGAACTGGTCGAGCGCCACGCGGATTGGGTGACGGACGTGCACGGTGTCTGGGCTGCCGACGTTGGCGATCGCGATGGCGTGCTCAAGGTGGGCGGAGAGCTGGCGGCCTTTCTCGAAAAGCTCGGCGACTGCTGTGCGCGCTTGTTCCATTTCGGCTATGAACATCGTGCACTCCTCCCGATGCTTCTTGGGAATGCTGGGAAGAGCCTCACGCGTTCCGGCCAGGCATCCGTCGATAGCTGCCAGCACTTCGACAGGCGCGCTCACGGCTGCACCTCAACGAATGCCAGGCCATGCATGACGCACTGCGCGCGCGCGGTGGCTGGGAAGGCAGCGGCATCGGCCGGCATCACCGCGTTGGCGCGGGCGCAGGAGTCGGGCAGGGCGTAGTCGCCGGAGTCGACCGCGTCCACGGCGTCGAGCGCGTTCTGCCAGCGGCGGGCGCTGAACTCGTCGCGGATCAGGACGGCGGCGACACCCTCGGCGCAGTCCGGCACATGGCCGGCGGTGGCGAAGCCGTTGAGGGCGGCGCGGGCGATGCCGGCGCGCAGGCTCCAGTCGTCGACGGTGGCCAGCTCGTAGACGGCCAGCGCGGCGCAGAAGCGCGGCGAGGTGATCGACAGCTGTTCGGGGATGCTCTCACCGGTGGCGGTGGTGGGCTCTGCAGCGGGCTGGCCGGTGACGGCGCAGCCTGCGGCCAGTGCGGCGGCGAGGGCCAGGCAGGTGAGGCGAGCGGTGACGGCGCGCATCTGAGTCTCCGTGCCCCGCGGCGGAATGCCGTGTTACTGGGGCGACGGAGCAATCCTACACGATATGTGTAGATCAGCAACACGTTTTGTGTAGATTATTGTGAACAACTCTTTCCTTGTTCAGCTTATTGATTTGGCAAAAAATAGTTAAGGCAAGTAGGCTTGATCCAACACAGACCACTGGGCGGCTACCGTGCAAAAACAAGTTGCGTTGACGTTTGCTGCGTTATTTCTGTTTGCGTTAAATACGGCGATCGCTCAGCAACTGAAGGACTCCACCGATCGCTTTACAGGCGTTCGAGTAGTCAAGTATGAGGGCCAGCTTTCTCTCGCCAAGCCTTTTATTGCCGCCGCTGTGAAGGAAGACAAAGGCGTCGTCAGCCGAAGCCTTGCAATAATGTTTTCATTCAAGGAGTGGAAATATTTGCAATGCCATTCTGTTCATTGGCTGGTTGATGGCGTTCCACTTTCGACTGAGCCAGCACTTCACAACGGCAAAGCGGTCCGAGGCGGAGTTGTTGAACAGATTTATCAACCGCTAACAGAAGAGCAATTTTCCAAAATCGCTGCTGGCAGCAAAGTGGAATATAAAATCTGCAACGACGAATATGAAGTTTCGGCCGAGGATGTTGTTGGTATAAAAAGCCTCTACAGCCAAACACAGTCTAGGCCTTGGGCGGGCTAACTATATCCACTTCCGTATCAGTCCGGCATCCTCGAATGACACGTCGTCGCGGATGCAGTCTAGTCCCTTGTGCATGTCTTTCATGAGCTTGACCAGATCAGCGTCGGATAATTGCTCAAGATTCCCGACGCCGACGCAAGCTTGTTCAACTAAAAGCTGCATCGGGGCGCCCCAACTTCTTTTATAGCTTCGAATCAAACGGAAATATGACTCTCGAGTGATGTCATCCATTCCGTTCTGGACTGAAGGCCTAGGGGTCTCTGGCAGCTGGCTAGGCTGACTTTCTCCGCCCACCACTCGTAGACGAGCCGGAACGCCCAGCTTTCGCTTCGCTCTTAGTGCTATGAGTTCGGCCATCCGTTCGATCGGATCTATTCCCTTCATCAGTCCCTCCTGCTGCAGTGCCTCTGCGCGCGAATCGCAACGACTCGCCCTCTGTGCTATCGCCAAGCCCGCCTGATAGCACCGCGTCAATCGCGGCAGCCAGTAGCTCTGCATCGTCTGGATCAGCAGGGTCCAAAGGATGTGGATCCTGCAATGACTGCGAAGCGAGCCGGGCGGCTGAGAGGATGGTGAGTGCTGACAGTCGCTCAACCTGAGACTGGGGTTGAGCCTCGTCACCTAAGGCGATCCAGGGGAAGCTGTATTCGGGGTGATTGATCTTGCTTGCAATCAGCCGAAGATCAGCAAGCGTAGGCTCGCGGGTCCCCTGCTCGTAGTTGGCTAGGCGCGACGGGGCATCCCAGCCGCATAGCTCAGCTAGCTTGCTTTGGGAGTAACCAGCCGCCTTGCGGGCAGCCTTGAGCCGTGACCCTAGTTCCATGGGTTGGGAAGTTACACGCGGCGTGTAGTTCATGTCCTACACGAATTGTGTTGAACGACATACACGTAACGTGTAGAGTCGGAGCCATGAACGCTCACACTGCCGTTGAACTTCACGAAGATGCCGAGTTGATCGATCAGCTCGGCGGCCCCGCTGCCGTTGCGCGTGCGCTTGGTTTTCAGATGCCGCGCGGCACCCAACGAGTCCAGAACTGGAAGTATCGGGGGATTCCTCCGTTTACAAGAGTGACGCGGACCGAGGTCTTCGGTCCTGCGGTATTCCGTGTCACGCCTGCAGCTGCCGCGGAGATCACCAAGCGCGAGCTGCGCGAAAAGCTCGGCCTTTTGAACGACGCCGGACTGGCAGTGCTGCTGAAGCTTCCGCGCGATCAGGTCGAGGCGTGGGGCGAGGACGAGCAACTGCCTGCGCTGCCCACCGTCCTGGCGCTGGTCGCCACGCAGCCGACCGAGGAACCAAAGGCTCCGTCCGATCTGGACGCAGAGCGAATCGTTCCCGTGGAGGTGGCCTGAGATGGTCAGCCTCCATACCGACAGCGCGAATCCAGCGCACGTGACTCTGGCGTACACCAACGGCGTTTGCACCGGGGTGAAGTTGCTTGCGCCTACCTCATTCCAGGCAGACCGCTTTCGAGTGGTGTCTGCAGCCCCGAGTTCTTCTGCAGTTCCAGCCGCGCGTTGTTCAGGAAAACCACAATCTCCCGACAGACGCGCAGGTGCTCGTCCCTCGTTGCGTCCGATAGCTGTGATTGCAGCATGTCTGCTGCTGAGCGTTCTGTTGCAGCGGCGAGGTTCTGCATGAGCACCTCGGTCGGATTTTCCCTGTCGAGCGCGAACTGCGCGACCACCTGGTGCAAGCCGTTTAAGCGGCCCATGAGGATATCGACCATCTCGCGCAGGTCTTTCAGTTCCGCGCGCAGCGCCTGCGTTTCGTCCATGTCGCCCTCCTTGCGGGCAGTCGTTGGAGCCGTGGGGGCACCAGCGTACCGCGCTGAGGGCGACGCCATTTTGATGCGTTCCGGCTGAGGCCGGTGCTGTTCCAGAGCAGTTGTTCTCCATGGCCGTGATGTTGCCGGCCGCCGTCACTCGAAACCACGTTCAGGCAGAAACCCGATGAACATCACCGACGCTGCATACCACACCGTTCACTCCTACCCGGGCGGTAGCGTTGCACTTGCCACGCGCTTGATCACCACGAAGGACGATGGCCGCGAGCGCGCCATGTCTGACGCGGTGCTGCGCAGCAAGGTCAATCCGAACACCACAACGCACCACCTGACCTTGGCCGAGGCGAGCCAGATCATGGGCGTGACCGGTGACGACCGCATCCTGCACGCGCTGGCTGCCGAGCACGGCTACACGCTGACGCGCACCGAGACGCCCACCGGCGGCAACATGCTTTCCGCGCTGCTGCTGGCGTCGTCGGCGAAGGGCAAGCTGGCCCAGATCATCGGCGAGTCGATCGCTGACGGCCGCATCACCGCAAACGAGGCGGCAGAGATTGCAGCAGCGTGCGGCGATGCCCAGGCGATGCTGGCAGAAGTTGCGCAGCATGCCCGCGCCGCAGCGGTAGCGGGAGCGCACTGATGTCCTGGGGATCGAAGCATCCGCTGGTGCTGAAGTCGCTGCAGGCGACACCGGACGGTCTGAAAGCAGAACCGCTGGACAAGGCAGCGCGTGCCCGCTCAATGGCCGACTCCACGCAGCTCATGAGGGAAACCGCGGGTTTCACACGCCGGGCAACCACGAACCCGTCCCTGCGCGCTCTGCTTACCGCACGCATCAAGGATCTCGACAAGCGAGTCGCCCATTGGGAAGCGGTCGCCGAGGAAGCGGAGAAAGAAGCGGCGCAGGCAGCAGCTCAGGGCGGTGGGGAATGAAGTCCACAGGTTATCCCCAGCAGGCGGACGTACGTGCAGGAAGGGCGGTTGTGCAAGCTGCGCACCGCCATCCAGAGCCGGTTCGGAACATGTCGCGACGCCAGGTGTGGGATTTGTTGAAGCAAGGCTGCAACGCGGCCGAGATTGCAGCTGCAGCGCATGTGAGTGACGCGGTTGCTTCGTCAATGATCGACGAGGCGCTCGGCCGCGTGCGCGGAGAATCGCTGCGCGAGCAGGATCGTCAGCTGGCCGACCATCGCGTGGGCCATGCGCTCGGCGGTGTGGTGGTTAGCCTATGAGCGTCGAGGCCATCACCTGGGCGCTGAAGCAGCCCGTGGACAAGTCGTCCGCCAAGTTCGTTCTGGTGGTGCTGGCCAACTGCGCCGGCGGCGACAACTGGGAGGCTTACCCGTCCGTCGCATACCTGGCCGAGGCAACAGGGCAGGACCGCAAGACCGTGCTGACGAACATGGCGCGCCTGGTGGCGGCCGGCCTCATTCGCGACACCGGCCATCGCCGCGGCACCACCAACCAGGTGATCGTCTACCGCCTCAATCCACCGAGTGCTGCTGCTCAGCAGGGCGATGCCCCGGCTTCTTACCCGGCCGTGGAACATCAAATCGAACAGTCCCAAAAACGGGACCGTTATTCCGTGGAACATTTTGGCGAGGAACAGGCCCGAAATTGGGACTCTTTCGAAGAGGTAACAGTCCCGTTTTTCCCTGCAAACAGTCCCGTTTTTCCGCCGAAACAGTCCCAAAAACGGGACACGGAACCGTCATATAACCATCAGGGAACCAATACACCACACACCACTGGCGCCGACGCTGCGCACGGTGTGTGTGGAACACAGGCAGGTTCCATCGCAGCAGCGTTGAACCGCGGCGCCCTGACGCTGAACCGCCCCGGCCTTCGCATCACCAGCCAGAACCCCGACCTGATCGCCGCAGCAGGCGAGGGCGTCACCGCCCAGCACCTGCTCGAGCTGTCCGACGTCTACCCGGACAAGCCCGCCGCCTACCTGATCGCTGCGGCACGCCGTCAGCGCGCCACGGGCGCCAACACCATCACCTCCGGAGCATCCGCCCATGCAATCCCTCGCGAAAGCGCTGCCGAGCGCACCCAACGTTTTGCCCGTGAAGCCATCCAGCGTGACGCCGCCGGCCACGCCGTCGCCGATTTCGATCACAGCGATTGCCACGGTGTGGACGCGCATGGCTGAGATCTACGGCACGCGGTGGACCAGCGGCTTCGGCGCAGACCCGTCAACCGGCGCCGGCAGCACCTGGGCGAAGGGCTTGGCCGGCGTCACGGCGCAGCAGCTCGGCGCAGGCCTGACGGCGTGCATCGCCGCAGCGGACCCGTGGCCGCCCACGCTGCCCGAGTTCCGCGCGCGCTGTCTCGGCGTGCCGAGCCTGGCACAGGTGTCGAACGAGATGCGCGGCGGTGGTGACCGCAGCGGCTTCACCGTGCTGGTGGGCCTGAAGCTGGACGGCTATCGCTACCGCGGCGCCAGCGCCAGCGATGCCGATCGCATGGTGCGCGAGGCATACGAGCTGGCGCGCGAGCACGTCATGCGCGGCGGTGAGGTACCGGAGCCTGCAACCACGGCGCTGCCGCCGCCGGCGAAGGCGCCCGAAGTGGTCGACCGCGACGCAGCACGCGCGGCGCTGGAGCGCGCTGCCGCAGAACTTGGCGACGCAACGGCGGTGCAGGCATGAAGGCCTATCCCGCCCGCGTTCGCGAATGGCTCAAGGCCAACCCGGGCGCGCATTCGCCGCGGGTGATCTTGGACGGCATGGGCATCGCCCAGGGTGCCGAGAATCGCCGGCCGTACTACAGCGCCATCAAGGACAACGCCGACGGCGGTTACCTCAAGCGCGTCGGCAACGGCCCGCGCCCGGCATACGCATTCGTGTGCGATCCGCCGCCGCACGAGGGCGAGAGCCTGTCCCGGGCCGAGAAGCACCGCGCCTACATGCGCCAGCGGCACCTCGATAACGGCGGCCGCACGATGGCGGAGCGGCGCCAGGACGAGGCGCTGCAGAAGGCGGCACGCGCGGAAAGGCTGGCGCGGGAGAAGGCGGAGCGGCTGGCCGTTCGCCAAGCGGCAAGAGAGGCCAAGCAGCAGGCCCGGCTCGCGGCCAAGACGAAGCCGGTGCGATCGCCGAAGGGCTACACGGTGATCCCGATCCGCGCGTCCGTGCTCGGCCGGCCAGTTGCCGCTCGACCGCCGGTGCAGACCGTCGACGACTGGATCCGTGCCGGCGGGCAGGTAACCCGTCTGCCTGGTGTCGAGCAGTACATCCCCGATCGGTGCCGCGCTTGATCGCCCTGACGCTCCCGTGGCCGAGCAAGGATCTTTCGCCGAACGCGCGCGTGCACTGGTCGCGCAAAGCCAAGGCGACCAAGAGCGCCCGGCAGCGCGCCGTGCTCACCGCCTTCCAGGCCGGCTGGAAGGGCATGCAGTTGCCGGCGGGCCGTCTGCACCTGTGGATCGACTTCTACCCACCGACGAAGCAGATGCCGGACGACGACAACATGCTCGGCCGCTGCAAGGCGTACCGCGACGGCCTGGCCCAGGTGTTGGGCATCGACGACCAGCGTTTCATCTCCCACCCGCTGGTGCGCGCAGAGCCGCGCAAGGGCGGCGAGGTGGTTTTCATCATCACCGGCGCGAGCCAGGACGTGCACCCATGAGCCAACTCACCATTGCCGGCGACGCGCCGGCCATCACCAGCCGTGAAATTGCCGAGCTGGTGAATTCCAGACACGACAGCGTGAAGAGGACCATTGAGCGCTTGGCCGAGTCGGGGGTAATCGAATCTCCACCAACGGTGGAAATTCGCTCTGCGACCAACACCGGCACCGCCTATCAATTCGCCGGCGAGCAGGGCAAGCGCGACAGCATCGTGGTGGTGGCACAGCTGTCGCCGGAATTCACCGCGCGCCTGGTCGACCGCTGGCAAGAGCTGGAGCGCCGCGTCGCAGCGCCGGCCGATCCTCTGGCGCTGCTGTCGAATCCGGCCGCGCTACGCGGGCTTCTGGCCAGTTATGCGGGCCGCGTCGAGGAGCTGACGCCGAAAGCCGAGGCCCTGGATCGGATCGCCATCGCCGACGGCTCGCTCAACCTGCGCGAGGCGGCCAAGACCATGCAGATCCCTGAGCGGAAGTTCCTGGCCCTGCTCGAGCAGAAGCGGTGGATCTATCGCCACCCGCTGGCTTCGACCTGGCTGGCCTACGCCGGCCGGCTGCACAGCGGCTGCCTGGAACACAAGCTCACCACCGGCGCCAAGCCGGACGGCAGCGAGTGGGTGCGCACGCAGGTGCGCGTCACCGCGAAGGGCCTCACCAACCTGGCCAAGGCGCTGAGCGCGCCGGCCGCGCTTTCCACCATTACGCACCACTGAGGCCCCGATGAGCGAAGACCTGATCTCCAACCAGCCCGCGCCGCAGCCGCGCCGCATGAAGCAGCCGACGAAGGACGTGCTGCGCGCCAACCTGGGCAGCAACCTGCAGAAGCTGATCGATGTCAGCAGCGAGAACGCGCGGTTCCGCGCGAGCTGGTGTTGGCCACTCTACGTCTGGACGCAGCGCCTGCGCACCGCGTTCGGCCGCGGCGGGAACGGCCGGGCATGACCGCGCCGGCCAAGCGCTCGGCCTGGGCGCGCAGCCAAGCCAACCAGATCCGTGCGCGGCTGGACGGCATCCATAGCAAGCCGGCCATTGGCGAGCGCGAGCGTAAGAGCAAAAGCGCGGCGATCCAGGCCAACGAGTACCAGGCCCGCAAGTTCGAACGCATCGCGGCAGCAGCAGAGAAGAGGGGGAATTGATGGACACGAACACCAACGCAGCCGACCCGCGCGCCGCGCGCCACGAGTTCGAGTCGCTGGACGACGCGACGCACTGGCTGCTGCTGCAGGGCGCCCGGTGGGCAAACGTGCACGTCGACGGCCAGGTGTGGTGCCTGGGCCGGGATGGAAGCGCAGAGCCGGTGCAAGGGAGAGCCTGACCATGGCCGAGTTCGACAGCTTCACCGAGGCGACGCGCTCCGACCTGGAATGGTGGGGCTTCGAGTTTGCGCTGCACCGCGACTTCGACTACCTGGGCCTGGCCAGCAAGAACATGCTGCAGGTGCTGATCGAGCACCGCGGCGAGATGCCGCCGCCCAATGTGGGGTTCAAGCCGCTCGAGGTGGACGCCCGGGCCCAGCGCGTGGAGGACGTCATCGGCGGCATCGCCAAGGAAGACGTGGTCATGGCCTGCGTGCTGCGCGGCTACTACTGCGGGCGCGGGCGCAAGAATTTCGAACGCATGGAGACGGCGAACAACCTGATCGCCAACGCCGGGCACGCGCCGCTGCGCCAGGGCGCCTACCTGACACTGCGCGCCGCCGGCTTCGAACTGGTCGGCCGCCGTCTGCGCCCGCACATGGTCCGCCCGCTGCTGCAGGTGGTCGCATGATCATCTCGAATGCACTACGCAAGAGCGCCGGCCACCACGACGCGCGCTGCATGCTCAACATCGCAGGGGTGTGCGACGGCCAGGGCTGCATGCTCTGCCACATCCGCATCGCTGGCGAAGTGGGCGGCGCGCAGAAGCCCGACGACGTGTGCGCCACCTTCGGCTGCGGCGCATGCCATCGCGCATTCGACTCCAACGGCACTACGCATGGCCTCAAGCGAGGCAGCGAGGACTGGCTGTTCTACGCCCTACGCGGAATGGCTCGCACGCTGCGCTGGTGGCACCAACACGGATTCCTAGACATCAAGGGGGCAGCATGAACATCGAAGAACGCATCAAGGGGATGAGCAGCGAGCAGCTGCGCGCCGAGATTCTCGCCATCGACAAGGTTCTGCAGCAGATGGGCAAGATTGTCCACGACCAGACCACTGCCAATCAGGCAGCGTGGATTGAATGGCAGCACGGGCGGGGAGCTGAGGAAGCTATGAGCTGGATCCACAATGGCCTGTGGGGCCCGGGTCTGATCCCTGACGAGGACGCGCCATATGGGAAAGAGGCCCAGGCATGGATGGATGCCAATCGTGCGGACCCCATGCCGCAGTGCGCGTGCGGCCGGCCGTCGCACATCCTTTGGATGGGTCATGGCGCTTGCTGCAATGCGCACTACGAAGAAGCAAGGGCCAAGCACGCTGCGGAGGGTGCATGAACGACATCGAGCAGACGGCGCGGGAGTTGCGGCGGCGCGCGCAGATCATGCGAGACACCGCGCAGATGAAGACGCAGCATCCGGCGTGGCTCTTGCGTGAGCTGGAGCTGGCGGCAACTGCGCTTGAAGATGCTGCGGACGCCCTATCCCAACAGCCAGCACTTATCGTCTCCGGGTCATATCCGCACGCCAACGGCGACACTTGGTACATGCTTGCCGACCTGATTGCGGGTCGGAGCGGGCCGAACGGCGAACCGATGTACAAGACTCGCGACCGGGTTGTTCCAGCTTTTGCTGCACCGAAAGCGCCGGCTGGTTTCGTGCTGGTGCCGGTGGAAACACTGCGCGACCTTGCTGAGGATGTGGAGGAATACGTTCGCAGCACTGAATTCCGTCCTGCCCGAATTGAAAAAAAGTTGACAGTCGTGCGTGAAGCACAGGCCATGCTCGCCGCCAAGCCGGAGCATCAGCCATGAATACGACTGAGCGCGTCTATCTGGTACTGGCGGTGGCTGAGCACCTGGCCTTTTCTATCGGGTTTGCTGTTGGTGTGTCGGGACGGCCAGAGTATGCTGCGTGGCTTGTAGCGATCGGTTGTTACCTGCGGCAGGGTCGTACAAGCAGGGCTGCCAAATGAAGCGCTCGCTGAAACGGTGGTGGGTGTACCTGGCGGCGGTGCCGCTGGCGGACGGGAAGAGCGCGTTCCGTCTTGGTCGGGCTGTGGACCTGGCAGCCACGCTGAAGCAGGTGCAGGAAGCATGTCCGGCACGCATCGCGAAGGTCTGGACCATGCCCACCTGCAGCGAACGCGCTGCACATGCGGCCGTTGCCGGCATGGCGTCCGATCTCGGCAAGTACTGGCAGCACGGATCGTGGCTGCACATGCGCACGGATCAGGAGGCCGACAAGGGCGCCATGCGCCGCGCGATGGAGGCTGCCGGCGCGCATGCGGACTGGCCTGACGGAGCCGGCGGAAAGCACTGGCGCGAGTTTCGATTGGACGGATGAAAAAGATGCTTGACACCCAGGGGTTAATAAGTAAATTGAGCGCATTGGTGACAGAAGCCTCCGAAGCGAAAGCTCTCGGGGGCTTCGTCGTTTCAGGGTTCGAGTCGGTAGTCACAGTGGGTGCGAATCCAGGCAACCGGCCAGCCGTGAGGCTTCCCGATGGAGTCGCATAGGTGGGGCGCTCCGTGACGGCGGCGCCCCAGCGACGCAACTGCTGTGCCGGCTCAACCACATAGGAAGCGTGGCCGAGAGGCCGAAGGCAGCGGCTTGCTAAGCCGTAGGTCCGAGAGGGCCCGTTGGTTCGAATCCAACCGCTTCCGCCAATTCCAAGCCCTGCCAACCGGTGGGGCTTTTGCGTTTCTGGAGTATCGAATGCAGCTGACCGCCCAACAACTGAAGCAGGCGGTGGGTTGCAGCGACCGAACTGCAGAGCGCTGGATCGAGCCGATCAGCGAGGCGTGCCGCCTGTACGGCATCAGCACGCCGCGGCGGATGGCCGCGTTCCTGGCGCAAGTTGGCCACGAGTCGGCTGGCCTGGCGGCCGTGGTGGAAGGACTGAACTACAGCCTCGAAAACCTGATCGACGCGTGCAAACGTGCAAAGCCGAACAGCCGGTGGCGCTCATTGCTGCCGCGGGCCAAGGAGCTGGCGCGCAACTCGGTCGGCCTGGGCAACGCTGCATACGCCAACCGCCTGGGCAACGGCGACGAAGCGAGCGGCGATGGCTACCGCTACCGCGGCCGTGGCCCGATCCAGAACACGGGCCGCGCCAACTACGCTGGCATGCGCGACACGCTGCGCGCCAAGGGCGTGCGGGACGTGCCGGACTTCGAGAAGCAGCCCGAGACGCTGGAACAGCCCAAATGGGGCGCGTTGGCGGCCGCAGCCTTCTGGGATACGCGCAACCTCAACCCGCTGGCCGACGCCGGGCGGTTCGACGACATCACCGAGCGGGTCAACGGCGGGCAGAACGGTGCCGCTGACCGCCGGGCGCGTTACGCCAAAGCGCTGAAGGCGCTCGGAGCATGATGGTGCCGGACCTCGACGACGCGACCCTGCTGGCCGCCGAACGTCAGTCGCTCGATGAGGCCGTGGTGCTACTGCAGGAATGCTGGGGCCGCACGTCCCGCCCGCGCCGCGACGCGCGCAACGTGATGCGGCTCGGCTACGGTCGGGCCATCGAAACGCGCGAGCAGAGCGAACGCGTGGCCACCATGGAGCTCACCGAAGACGTGATGGAAGCGCAGGAGACCTTGCGCGGACGATTTTTCGAACTGCTCGCCGTGCATCCGGAGATGCGCCCCTCGCTGCCGTACATCATCGCGATCGCCGACATCATCGGCGCCGAGCTGGTGCGCGACGCCACGGACCTGTGGGCTGCGGCACGCCGCGGCGACTGGCTCGAGTTCGGCTCGGTGATCCAGGAGTTCCGATGGGAGCTCTTCAGCGACGCTACCGAGCGCGATAAGCGCGCCGTGTCGCGGCTGGTGATGCGCCTTGCGATGGGCGCGGCGAGCCTGCCCACGTGACATTCAATTCCCGCAACACCGGCGCAGCCCGCTTCGGCCTGGCGTTGATCACCTTCGCGCTGTTCGGGGCCAGCATGTTCCTGCTGACGACCGAGGCAATCCCGGACCAGAACAGGGATGCATTCCAGATGCTGCTGGGCGCGCTGATTCTGCTGATGGGCTCGATCGGGCAGTACTACTTCACAAGCAAGGGCCGAGGCCCTGGCAACTGACATGACCGACCGCTGGGACCGCGGCTTGCCGCCACGTGATCCTCCCGGCTGGCTGATCACCGCACTATGCGGCGTGCTGCTGGCCGTGCTTGCCTGGATTTGGATCACCTACACCAACACGAGGGTTTGAGATGGACGACAAGAGCATCGAGCAGGAAATCCAGGCCAAGGGCCTGACCGCACCACGCGTAACGCCGGCCGACATCGAGGCATCAATCGCCAGCGAGCACTTCTTTACCGCCAAGGACGGTGCATACGGCTTCAGCATCGCTGCGATCAATGCACCTCTGGAACTTGGTCTGCTGACTTTCTGCGTGCTGGTGCTGCGTAATGGCTTCACCGTCACCGGTGAGTCGGCCTGCGCCAGCCCGGAGAACTTCGACCCCGATATCGGCCGCAAGATCGCGCGCCAGAACGCAGTCGCGAAGATCTGGCCGCTGCTAGGCTTCCGCCTGCGCGACAAGCTGGCCGGTTGAGCCATGAACCGCATCCTGATCGCCATCGCCGCCGCGCTGCTGTGGTCGGCCGCCATGGTCGGCGCCGGCTGGGCGTGGCGCGGCGACCGTGCGGAAACCGTAGAGGCAAAGGCCGGCGCCGCAACTGGTAAGCAAGCCTTACAAGTTGAGCAGGCCGCACGCGCGGCAGAGCAGAACCAGGCCAATGCAATGGCCGCTATCGGAGATGCCCATGAGCAAGACCGTGAGGCGGCCAAGGCCGTCCCTGATGCTGTTGTGGCTGACCTGCGCAGTGGTGTGCTCCAGCTGCGCAACGACCTCGCCACCTGCAGCACTGACCTCCTGTCCCGCTCCGTCACCGGCGCCATCGAACGTGATGCGCACGCCCAACTACGAAGCGAGGTTGCGGGAGCTGTTGTTCAAGTCGGCCGAGATGCCGACGACCACGTCGGTGCCTGCCAAGCCGTAGTGCTGGCCGAACGCATCGAGGTGGCGCGATGAGCGAGCGGATGACAATCACCCGACTGGGTGGCCTGCCTGATGGCAAGGTGATTTTCGAAATCGACCAGCATCTGCCACTCCAGCAGTACGAGAATCTGCGAGACAGCCTGCAGCGTGGCCTGGATAGCCCGGCCACGGCTGTCGTTCTGCCGCCGGGCGTGCGCATGGCCACCAATCCAGCACAGCTGGATCGAATCGAGCAGAAGCTGGACGCGTTGCTCGAGGCACTGGCCGATGATGTGGAGGAGGTCGAAGAGCCTACCCGCACCCTCGACGGCGAGCTGTCTGGTGCCGAGCGTGACCAATCCATGAGCCTGGACTGATGCCTGGTTTCCCCTCGCGGCACAAGCCGCTGCGGCAGATCGCACCAGTGCACGTGGCGCAGGCGCAGCCTGAGAACTACGGCCAGGGCCGCGGTGGCCGGCCGTGGCGGCGCAAGCGCGACGCGATCATGAAGCGCGACAAGTACCTGTGCGTCCCATGCAGCGCTGCTGGACGCCTCACGCCCGCCGAGGAGGTCGACCATGTCGTACCCCAGGCGGAAGGCGGCACGGGCGCAGACGACAACCTGCAGGCCATCTGCGTCGAGTGCCACATAGCCAAGACGAAGACCGAAGCGGCTCGTGGTGCGAATCGTTCGCATCCCCGCCGGGGAATGCCACGAAACTGAACAGCGGGCGCAAAACTGAACGAAAACCCGACCTTGAACCTGAACGAAAAGGCTGAACGAGATTCATGAACGAGAACCTGAACGGGTCGGCGCTACACCAGGGGGGGGAGGGTCAAAACTTGGGCCCGACCAGATCGGACACCGGCCGCTCAGCCAAATTTTCGCACGGTCAAAATTAGGATTTGAAAAATGAGAGGACGGAAGCCGACAGCTCCGGCCCTCAAGGTGATCGCCGGGACGGCCCGGCCGGACCGCGAGGTGCCGGACGTTCCCGAGTTCGACCTGATCGACGATTTTCCCGACGCGCCTCAGCATCTGAACGCCGATGGCGCCGCCATGTGGCGTGATCTCGGCCCGCAGTTGGTCGCGGCGAAGGTGCTGCAGGTCGTCGACCTCTACGCACTCCAGCAACTCTGCTACGCCTGGCAACGCATGGTGATGAAGCAGAAGGCGGGGATGGACATAACGGCCGCCGAGGACACAGCGTTCAAGGCGCTGATGTCCGAGTTCGGCATGACTCCCGCCAGCAGGCGCAAGGTGAGTTCGGGTGGTGACAGCAAGAAGCCCGGCAACAAGTTCGCCGCGCTCGCCGCGCCGAGCAAGTAAGCCGGCTGCCAAGAAGGCGCCAGCGAAGAAGCAGGGCAGGGCCGCGCCGCGCGCCCGTAAGCCGGATCCTTCCGACTATGTCGGCGTGGCCATTGCCTACGCGCAGGAAGCGATCGCCGACAAAAAGGGGCTGCGGTTTGGCAAGTTGATCCGGCAGGCCGCGAAGCGATTTATCGATGACTTGGCGCGCGCGAAGAAGCGCGGCGCACCCTTCCGGTTCTCGCCGGAACATGCGTGCCATGCATGCGGGTTCATCGAGCTGCTGCCACACGTCGAAGGCAAGTGGGAGACGCCAGAGATCCGGATGCACCGGTCGCACGTGTTCTTCGTCGTGCAGCTGTTCGGGTTTCGAAAGCCTGACGGATCCAGGCGCTTCACGTCCGCGCTGTTCGCGGTGGCGCGCAAGAATGCGAAATCGACGCTGGCGTCGGCGATCCTGCTGTACTGCCAGTGCTGCGAGAACGAGGAGGGCGCGCAGGTCATCTCGGCGGCGACGACCTTCCCGCAGGCGTCGATCATCTTCAACGTCGCCAAGCGGATGGTGGAGAAGACGCCCGACCTGCGCGAGGCCTATGGTCTGGAGACCTGGGCGAAGTCGATCACGAGGATGGAGATCGGCGCGAGCTTCAAGCCAATCCACGCGAAGGCCAGCACGCAAGACGGGCTCAACCCGTCGCATGTCGGTCTGGATGAGATCCACGCGCACAAGACGCCGGACCTGCTCAACGTGCTGCAGTCGGCTGCGGGCGCGCGGCAAAACCCGCTCTGGCTCTTCACCACCACCGAGGGCTACACCAACCCCGGGCCCTGGGCGGAGATCAGGCAGTTCGTGAAGCAGCTGCTGGCCGGCGTCTTCGGCCACGAGGCCGACCACTACCTCGCGCTGTTCTTTGCGATCGACGAGGAGGACAAGGCAACAGGCGCCAAGGCCGACGACACGTTCGACGAGTCGAAGTGGATCAAAGCGAATCCGCTCATCGACTCCAATCCGCACCTGCTGGCCGCCATCCGGAAGGAAGCGGTGGAGGCCAAGCGGATGCCGTCGAAGCTGGCCGAGTTCGAGATCAAGCGCGTCAACCGGCCAGCGGCTTCGGCCAACAGCTGGGTGGCGCTGCCGAAGTGGAACGCGTGTGCTGGCGTTGTGGACTTGGAGGCCCTGCGGGATGTGCCGTGTTGGGGCGGGCTCGACTTGGCGAGTACGCGAGATCTGACGTCCCTGCGGCTGGTGTGGCGAGTGGATGATCGCATCATCACCTGGGGGAGGCGGTGGGTTCCGGCTGCGGCAGTAGCGCAGCGGACGGAGCGCGGAACGGTGCCATACGCCGGCTGGGTTTCTGGTGGGCTGATGGAACAGACAGAGGGCGAAGTCACCGACTACGCTGCCATCGAGCGCGCGGTGCTGGAAGTGGTGGAGCGCTTCAACGTTCAGTCCATCGCTTTCGATAGATGGAACGCGACTGAGATGGTCAGTCGGCTGGTGACCGCTGAGGTACCGCTGGTTGAGTTCATCCAGGGCACCAAGTCGTATCACCCAGCGATGCAGGAATTAGAACGTGCCTACATCGGCGGAAAGCTGGTGCACGACGGCGATCCAGTGCTCACCTGGTGCGCTTCGAATCTGGTGGCTCGCACGGATCAGAACTTGAACATGGCGCCGGACAAGAAGCGTTCGGCGGAAAAAATTGACGACATGACCGCGCTCCTGATGGCCGTCGGGATCAGCATTCCCGTAGCTGAGGAGGCGCCAAAGAAGCTCGTCCTCATGACTTTGGGATAAAAATGAAGACCGAAGAACGCGCCTACAGCGTGCTGGAAGTCAAGAGCTACGACGACGACCAGCGCATCATCACCGGCTGGGCCACCACCCCGGAGCCGGACCGTTATGGCGACATCGTTGAGCCGTTGGGTGCCAAGTTCGCAGCAGAGCTTCCACTGCTTTGGCAGCATCGCCATGACAGCCCGGTCGGCATCGTCAAGTTCGGCAAGCCGACGAAGCAGGGCATCCCGTTCTCGGCAAGTGTCGCCAAGATCGAGACTCCGGGCGCTCTGAAAGACATGTGCGACCTCGCATGGCAGTCGGTCAAAGAGAAACTGGTGCGCGGTGTGTCCATCGGCTTCCGGGCGCTCGAATACAGCTACATGGACGGTGGCGGAGTCCGCTTCACGGAGACGGAGATCTACGAGCTTTCGCTGGTGACCATCCCGGCGAACGCGGCCGCCACGATCCAGACCATCAAAGCGATGGATACCGGTGGCGCGCGGCGCTCTTCGAGCTATGGCGTCCCGCTCATCCAGCGGGAACCGACGCCGGTCGAACGGCCGGCCGGCGGCGCGGTGAAGCTGCTGCATTGATTCAAAGGGCTGTTGAGCCCTGCGGGGTGGAACCCGCTTCCTTTTTTGCAGGCATCGCCCGGTGTGGAAGCCGGGCCGTAAGGCTGCGCCTATCTCAGAGAGAGAAATAAAATGACCATTCAGGAACAGCTGGAAAAGCTGCGCGCGACGCGCGAGGCCCTGCAGAAGAAGCTGGGCGATATCGCCCAGAAGTCCATGGAGGAGAGCCGCTCCTTCAACACCGCCGAGCAGGAGGAATTCGACGACATCGAGGGCCAGATCAAGGCTCTGGATGGCGACATCGATCGCCTGACCCGGCTGCAGGCGGTGCAGGCCAAGTCGGCCGTGCCGGCCGCGCAGATCGTCCAGGAAAACGGCTCGGCGTCTGATCCGAAGCGTGCAGCCGGCAAGGGCCCCGCCCTGATCCATAGCCGCAAGAACGAAGAGCAGGGCATCGGCTTCGCCCGTTTCGCCATGGCGATGTATGCGGGCAAGGGCGACGTGTCGAGCGCCAAGGCCTTCTCCGACAACGTGTTCCGTGACGACTTGCGGCTGAACGAGATCATGAAAGCTGCGGTTGCCGCGGGCAACACCACCGATCCCTCGTGGGCCGGCAACCTGGTGCAGTACCAGAACCTGTCGAGCGAGTTCGTCGACTTTCTGCGTCCGCGCACGATCATCGGTCAGCTCGGCCAGGGCAACGTGCCGGGCTTGCGCCGCGTCCCGTTCAACGTCCGCATCCCGGGCAAGACTGCGAAGGGCCGCGCCCAGTGGGTCGGTGAAGGTTTCCGCAAGCCGGTCACCAAGTCGGGTTACGACACGGCCGAGCTGAAGTGGGCCAAGATCGCTGGCATCTCGGTGATTACCGAAGAGCTGGCGCGCTTTGCCGACCCTTCGATTCAGATCCTCGTGCGCGATGATCTGTCGGATGCGGTGATCGAGCGCATGGATGAAGACTTTGTCGATCCCGACAAGGCCGCAGCTACTGGTGCCGGGCTGTCGCCCGCTTCTATCACGAATGGCGTCACTCCGATCGAAGCCACGGGTGATGTTTACGCGGACATCCAGTCGCTCTGGGCAACCGCTGACTTGACCAACCTGCCGGTGGGCAGTGCGGTTTACATCACCAACAGCGCCACTGCGCGTCAGCTGGCCGGCCTGCGAAATCCGCTGATGGCGCGCGAGTTCCCGAACGTCAGCATGACCGGTGGAGACATCGACGGCGTGCCCCTGATCGTCTCGAACTACGTGCCCGCCGGCATGTTCATTCTGGCCTTCACCAGCGAGATCTACCTGGCCGATGACGGCGTAGTCACGATCGATATCAGCCGCGAAGCCACGATCATCATGGATGACGATGCGACTGCCACGCCGACGATTGCGCAGATCCAGAGCATGTTCCAGACGAACCAGCTGGCGATTCGCGCCGAGCGTTACGTCAACTGGAAAAAGCGCCGTCCGCAGGCGGTTGCCTACCTGACCGGTGTTGACTGGACCAACGCGGTCGTTCCGGACGCTGGCGGCGGCGCTTAACGCACGACGGTTCTGACGGGGGCCCCGGCCCCCGTCTCTTTTCCCGGGAGCATTGAAATGTCGAAGATCCAGATGATCAGGCGCAATCGCGTGATGAACGTCGACGCACGTCTGGCACCGCTGCTGGAGCGCCACGGTGGCTATCTACGCCGTGATATGCAGGCACAGCTGCCGGCACAGCCGGACAGTCATGAGATCGAAGCGCAGCGCGCCGCAGCACAGGCTAGGCGCGATGCGGCAGCAGCAAAGGCGGTGCCCAAGGTCGCCAAGAAGTCCGCCAAAAAGGCGGTAGCAAAGGCTAAGGAAACTCCGTCCGCGGCTGAAAAGGACGCCTCCGAATGACTGTGTTCTCGCCCCGTGATCTGGCCACCGAGGCCGGTCTGCGTACGTACGGGTCCGACTATTTGAAGTCGCTGGCGCCGGTTGACGCGGGCGCGGGGCGGAATGGATGGCAGCCGCTGGTGCGGGAGCCATTCACAGGGGCTTGGCAGAAGAACATGGAGGAGCGGCACGACACCGTTCTTTCGTATCCAACGCTCTATGCCTGCTTCAATCGCATCAACAGCGATATCGGCAAGTTGCCGTTCGTGCTCAAGCTTGAAGGCGACGACGGAATTTGGCGGGTGGACGCTGCGAATACAGCATATTGGCCTGTCTTGCGAAAGCCTAACGCTTACCAGACCGCGCAGCAGTTCCGTGAGACGTGGGTCTTGTCGAAGCTGGTGCAAGGCAACACATATGTGCTGAAGGGGCGTGACGAGCGCGGTGTGGTTAACCGCTTGTGGGTTCTCGACCCAACCAGGGTCCAGCCTATGGTTTCCGAGTCAGGGGACGTCTTTTACCAGCTGAACTATTCGTCATCGAACAACCTGCTTCCCGAAGGCTATCCGGGCGACCAACTTGTCGTTCCTGCGACAGAAATCATCCATGACAGGATGAACTGCTTCCACCACCAGCTGATCGGCGTTCCGCCTCTTTGCGCGGCGAATTGGGCGGCCGTGAAGAACCTCAAGATCCTCAAGGATTCGACCACGTTCTTTTCCAATGGCGCCAACCCCGGCGGCATCCTCACGGCACCGGCCGGCATGTCCGAAACCGATGCAACTGAGGTCAAAAATTACTGGAACACCAGCTTCCAGGGCTCCAACGCAGGCAAGGTTGCGGTCATCGGCGCGGACATGAAATTCACCCCGTTCGCCTTCAAGGCTGCCGACTCGCAGCTGGTGGAGCAGATGCGTTACTCAGACGAGCAGGTGTGCCAGCCCTTCGGCATTCCGCCGTTCAAAATCGGCATTGGATCGATCCCTGCCGGGTTGGCCGTCGATGACCTCAACCAGTTGTACTACTCCGACGCCCTGCAAGCTCACATCGAGGCGATGGAGGCGCTGCTGGATGATGGCCTCGGCATCAAGCGGCCGCGCGGCGTGGAGCTCGATCTGGAGCCCCTGCTGCGTATGGACGTGGGCAAGCAGGCCGAGGTCGAGAGCAAGCTGGTGGAAGGCGAAATTAAGACCAGCAACGAAGCCCGGAAGGTCTTCAACCTGGCACCAATCGATGGTGGAGACACCATCTACAAACAGCAGCAGGACTACCCGATTTCTGAGATCCGCAACAACAAGCTGCCGCCAGTATCGACGGCGCCGGACCCAGCGGACGATTCGGAATCGGAGGAGCCGCAGCCTGATGCCAGCGATGATGCACGCGCGCTAGCGCAGGAAAATTTCATGTTGAGGGCCCTTGTGGCCGCACGAGCCGAGGTGTTCCGCAATGCCTGATCCCATCGACTTCGGCAAGGAGATTGGCGGTTTGATCCGCGATGCAATCGCTCCTGTGCAGCGTGAGCTGGCCGAGCTGCGCGAGCGCGCGCCGGCGAAAGGCGAGCCCGGCAAGGATGCAGACCAGGTGGACGTCGATGCGCTGGCGGACCTTGTGGTGGCGAAGCTGCTGGACTCGCCGCGGCTGTTGACGTTGGTGGATGTCGCCACGGTTGACGCAGTGTCAAAGCACTTCGATGCCAATCCCGTTCAGCACGGACGTGACGCAGATCCGGCGTTGATCGAGTCGGCAGTGAAGGCGGCCGTGTCGGCCCTGCCGGAACCGAAGAATGGCCAGGATGCTCCCCCTGTCACCGACCAGCAGCTGGCCGAGCAGGTAGCCAAGTATCTCCGCGCGCACCCGCCGCAGGCCGGCGCCGACGGTGTCGGCCTGGCCGGTGCAATGATCGACCGTGCAGGCGAGCTGGTGATCACTACGACCAAGGGCGAGGCGGTCAGGCTCGGCAGGGTCGTCGGTGAGGACGGGCAGGACGGCCTCAGCTTCGAATCGGCCACGGGCGAGTACGACGCATCGCGCGGCTTCGTGATCACCCTGGGCGCAGGTGAGCGCCGCACCGAGCTGGTATTGCCGTACATGCAGCACCGCGGCTTCTGGCGCGAGGGCATGGGTACGAAGTCGGCGCAGTCCGTTACCCACGACGGCGCACTTTGGATTGCCAAGCGGGACAACGCCTCGAAGCCCTGTCTGGAGAACGACGCAGATTGGTATCTCGCGGCGCGCAAGGGACGTGATGGCAAAGATGGAAAGAGCGTGCGGGTGGCGGCCGAGCCTGTGAAATTGAGCAATGGCAATGCGTGAGTTCGTTACGACCGATGCGGCCCGGGCACAGCTGCGTCTGGACACCGATGCAGATGGGGAATGGCTCGCGATTTGGATTCCTGCTGTCTCCGAGATGGTCGCGGCCTGGCTCAAGCAGGATTGGCGCCTGTACCTGCTGAAGCGCGACGCCGCCGGCGCGCTGGTGCGCGATGCAGCGGGCGTGCCGATGCCGGTTCTGGATCAACAGGACAATCCCGTATTGCACCCGTCCGTAGTCGCGGCGACGTTGCTGGAGCTCGCCTCGCAGTACCGCTACCGCGAAGGCGAAGGTGACAACGTCGTCCCAGCGGATGCTGGGCACGGGTATGTCCTCACGAAGGCGGCAACCGCCCAGCTTGTGCCGCTGCGCAGGGCAACGGTGGCCTGATGAGCAACATCGCCGCTGGCAAGCTGCGTCACCGCATCCGCATCGAGAAGCAGGTCACCGCGCGTGACGACGATGGTGTCCAGAGCACCACCTGGCAGCCGGTTCACGCAGGCACCCTGGCAGCCGCGATCGAACCCCTCTCGGCGCGCGAGTTCATCGCCGCCGGCGCAGGCCAGGGTGAAGTCTCGGCTCGCATCACCATCCGGTACCGCGCCGGCATTCTGGCGAGCATGCGCGCGGTGCACGTGCGCAACGGCGCCGATGCCGAGATCTACAACATCCAGGGTGCACTCGCCGATCGCGAGAGTGGCCTGGAGTATCTGACGCTGCCGGTTTCGACCGGCACCAACGACGGACAGTAGGCATGAAGGTCGATATCAAGCTGGACGGCATCGGCGATGTCGTCGGCTTGCTGCAGTCGCTGCCTGCCGAAGTGGTGAGCAAGCGCGGCGGGCCGGTGAAGCTGGCCCTGGCCAAGGGCGCGCGGTTCTTGCGTGACCGGGCCAAGGAGAACCTGCAACGCCAGATCACCGCCGACGGCGACGACAGCACGGGCACCACAGTGAAGGCGGTGATCGCCAGCCGCGGCAAGGCGCCGACCGGCACCAAGGGTGAGCGCCAGCTTGTGCGCGTGCGCCGCGTGTCCTTCGTCAATGCCAAGGGTGCCCGCACCAGCACGCGCCGTGCCGCGCAGCTCATGGAATACGGCTCGGCCCTCCAGCCGGCTCGGCCATGGCTGCGTCCGGCCGTGCAGCGCCGCGGTTCGCAGGTGATCGACATCGTCACCGAGGATCTGCTGACGCGACTGGATCGGCTGACGAAGAAGCTGGCCAAGCAGAGCAGGGTGGTGCGCTGATGCTGCCGAAGGTCTATCGAACCATCCACACGCCTGCGGTCGCCGCCATCGTCGACGATCGCATCGGCCGCCACGGCGAGGTGCCGCAGGACGAGCAGCGGCCCTACATCGTCTGGCAGATCGTCACCGGCCTGCCGTACGACACGCTGAGCGAAGCGCCGAAAGGCGACGCGACCAGCGTGCAGATCGACTGCTACCACGCGACAGACGCTGGCATTGAGGAGCTGGCCCTTGCTGTGCGCTCTGCGCTAGACGCGATGCTGATCGCCAATCGCGTGGTCATCAATAACCGGGACTCGGAAACGAGGCTCTACCGCATCGGCCTCGAGGCCGATTTCATCGACCAGCGCTGACGCCTGGTCGCTTCTACACAGCCGCCCTCGCGCGGCGCACATGAGGATTCAGCCATGACCGAGGGCGTCGTCAAGACCCAGGGCACGCACCTGTTTTTCGTCGATCCGGACGCCGCTGGCGGCCCGGCCATCACCAAGTTCGCATGCCCCACCGGTGCGTCCGGCCTGGGCGGTGCCGCCGACCAGATCGAGGACACCTGCCTCGATGCGACCACGGACCGAACCTATCAACGCGGCCTCGGCAACCCGGGCCAGGTGTCCATGCCTTTCAACTACATCCCGAGCAACGCATCGCACGATGCTCTGTTCGCACTGAAGGACAGCGGCAAGGTGGTGGATTGGTACATCGGCCTGAGCGATGGCACTGCCGCCCCGACCCTGAGCGTTGACGACGCGCTGGTGCCGCCGCTCGCCAGCGCTCGCTCCGGGTTCGCCTTCAAGGGCTACGTCGCCGACGTGAACATCGACATCGCAACCAACGAGATCGTGCGCGGCACGGTCACGGTGCAGCGCAGTGGTGGTGTGACCCGTTACGGCAAGCCGCTGGCGGCCTGATCCCAACCTGCAGGGCCGGCCCAGCGCCGGCCCGCTCTCTCTGACTGGAACCGTCTATGACCAATCCCATTCCCACCGCGCCGCCGCTGTTCGATTCATCGCTGTTCGTTTCGCCGGATGTGCAGACGCGTCAGGTGCTGCTGCCCGACGGCAAGGAGCACACGTTCCACATCCGTGAGCAGCAGGCCGGCATCGTGCGCGCTTTCGCCGTTGGCCAGTCCAGCGACGACCCGGACAAGCAATCCGAATCCATGGCACGCCTGATTGCCAAGGCGATCTGCACGGAGGATGGCAAGCCGGCATTGACGCTGGAGCAGGCGCGCAACCTGAAGATCAGCGTGCAGTACGCGCTCGCCGCCGCGATCAGCGGGGTGCACAGTTACCAGGGAAACGTCAGCTCGCCGAGCGAGGCACCGGAGAGTGGTTCCGATACACCCTCGCTCTAGCGCTGGGGAAGACGCTCACCGAAATTGATGCGATGCCGGAAACAGAGATGGCCGGCTGGCGCACTTACTACACGCTGTATCCCTTCGACGATCTGCACCGGCACCACCGCCCGGCCGCGATCATCGCCGCCTCGATGGGCGGCAAGTTCGAGCAGGTGCTGACGGCACTCGCTCCCACACCCACCGACCCCGAGCTGAGCGACGCCGACCGCGACATGGTGCGCGCGCTCGGCTTCGACCGCTGATAGGACGACCATGGCAACTGCAGGTTCAATCGTCGTTGATCTGCTCATGCGGACCGGCTCCTTCGAGACTGACACCGACCGCGCGAGCAAGCAGGTGCGCAAGTTCGGCAAGGACTCTCAGGCCACCGCAGTCGACGTTGGTGCGGCATTCGGCAAGATCGGCGGCGCGGTCGTGGGCGGCTTGGCCGTCGCCGGAACTGCGATCCTCAACTGGACGCGGCAGCTGGCAACCGCTTCCGGTGAAATCGAGCGATTCGCCCGGCTGTCCGGCACCAGCGAGCAGACGTTCCAGCGCCTCGCAGCTGGCGCGTCGACGGTCGGCATCCAGCAGGACAAGCTGTCCGACATCTTCAAGGACACGCAGGACAAGGTCGGCGACTTCCTGCAAAACGGCGGCGGTGAGCTGCAGGACTTCTTCACCAACATCGCTCCCAAGGTGGGGCTGACCGCCAAGGAGTTCCGCAACCTCAGCGGGCCGGAGGCGCTGGGCAAGTACTACAGCGCCCTCGAGAAGGCTGGTGTGTCGCAGGGCGACATGGTGTTTTACCTGGAGGCGATCGCGAACGACGCGTCGCTGCTCGCCCCGCTGCTCGCCAACAATGGCGAGGGCTTCCGGAAGTGGGGCGACGAGGCCGAGCGCCTTGGCGTCGTGCTAGATGCGCAGACCACGAAGTCGCTGAAGGAGCTGCGCGTTCAGACGGCAGAGATGGATCTGGCGTTCCAGGGGCTGAAAAATCAGGTTGGCGCTGAGCTGTTGCCGCAGGTCAAGGAGCTGACAGCTTTCCTGGGATCGGACAGCACCAAATCAGCCTTCGTGGCCATTACGCAATTCGTCGGCGGCCTGACGGCCGAGATGGCCAACGGCGTCGTCATGATGGTCAATTACATCGGGCGGGTGAAGGAGCTGCGGGCGCTGCAGGGTGCAGACCCTTCGGCCGTAGCCGACGCATCCACCGCCGGTCTGAATGAGCAGCTTGGCGTGGTTTCTGCGCAGCGGCGCCTTGTACAGGCCGTTGAGCCGGAGTCGCTCAAGAAGCAGGAGCAGCTCAACGACCTGCTGCGGCAACAGCTGGCTCTGCAGCGGGAGATCACGAAGCGCAACCGCCCAGAGGTCAAGCTGCTGGAGAACGGCGCGCTGCCGGACGATGCAGCGCTGGTGCGCCCGGCCAAGACGGCGACTTTCGAATACACCGACAAGGAGGCCGGCAAGGCCGCGGCCGAGCTGCAGAAGACCTACACCGCGATGTCGGCGGAGCTGTCCAAGCAATTGGCGCTCACCGGCCAGAACACCGAATCCGCCAAGGTGCTGTACGAGCTCCAGAGCGGATCGCTCAAGGGCATCACCGGCGCGCAGGCGCAGAGCTTGCTGCAGCTGGCCGAGATCAAGGACGTCAACGAGGACATCGCGGCGATCTATGGCGCGACCGATGAAAAGGTCAACACCTACCTGGCGAGCCTTGAGCGCGAGCTGGCGCTGCACGGGCAGATCGGCGAGGCCGTCAAGGTTGCCTATGACATCCGCACCGGCGCGTTCGGCGCGCTGAGCGAGGAGCAGGCGCGGCTGCTGGAGAGCTATGCGCAGACCAAGGACGCCATTGACGACTACGCGGCGATCTACGGCGAAGGCTACGAAAGCATGATCGCCAAGACCAAGGAAGGCAGCGACATGATGAAGGAGTTCGGATTGGAGGCCGCCCGAAGCATGCAGGGCGCGTTCTCCGACTTCCTGTTCGATCCGTTCCAAGAAGGCTTGGGCGGCATGGTGAAGGGCTTCGCCAAGACCATCCAGCGCATGCTTGCGGATCTCGCAGCGTCCCAGCTCCTCAAGGCGCTCGGCACCATGGCTGCCAGCTCCGGCAATAGCTGGGTGGCGGCGATCGGCGCTGCTGTCGCCGGTCAGCGTGCTGGCGGTGGCCAGGTGGCTGGCGGATCGATCTACGAGGTGGGCGAAGGCGGTCGGCCAGAGATGTACGAGGCCGGCGGCAAGACCTACATGATCCCAGGCAACCAGGGTGGCCGCGTGGTGCCGATCACCGCCGGGCGGCCGGTGAACGAGGCTGCCATGGGCACGGGCGGAAACCTGACCTTGAACACCAATTACGTCATCAACAGCGACGGAAGCGCCACCAGCGACCGGCAGGGCGACGAGAACGACATGCTGCGCGCGCTGAATCAGATGATTCAGCCGATGGTCCTGCGCGTGCTTCAGCAGCAGATGCGCCCGGGCGGCCTGTTCGCACCAGGTGGCGCCCGTGGCTGACGTCTTCGCCTGGCCGGTTCGCACAGAAGCCGCTGGCACCGTCACGCTGGCGGTGCGCTCTGCACAGTTCGGCGACAGCTACCGGCAAACATCGCCGGACGGGATCAACCCCAAGGGGCAGAGTTGGAACATCTCGCGCGTCGGCAAGGAGGAGCTGATCAAGCAGATCATTGCGTTCCTCGACGCGCATGCCGGTCGGTCCTTTCTGTGGACTCCGCCGCTTTCCGTGCAGGGCTACTACCAGTGCGCCGGCTACAACCCCGTGGCTCACGGCGGGGGCAATTACACGCTGTCCGCCACTTTCGTACAACATTTCCAGCCTTAAGGAAAAAGAATGGCACGCCAAGTTATCGATACGACCACCAATAATGGAGGTTATATTGGGGATCCAGCGCCCACAGCATTCGGAAAAGTAAATGCGAATTTTGTCGAGGTATACGCCTTAGCAAATGGCGCGCTTCCGAAGACGGGCGGCACGATCACGGGGAATGTTCTAATTCAGTCCCCAAACGGCGCGGGGCTGGATTTATTCTCAACCAGCACCAACGTCACACGCGTTGAGATCGCTAACGGTAGTGCCAGCGGACGCAGATATCAGCTGTACGCATCCGGATCATCGGGCCCAACAGTCGCGGGCAGCTTCGGTCTGTTGGATGTGAGCGAGGGTGCAATTGTTTTCAGTATCGACCCCGGAAGCCGCATATTCCGGCAGAACGGACCGATAAACGCCACGGCTTTTAATCCGACCTCTTCATTTGACGTGAAAGACAATGTCGAAGGTTATTCCGGCGCCCTAGAGGCGATTAGCAAGCTTTCCGTGGTCACGTATAACTACATCGAAAGCGTCGATGTTGAGATGCGTAAGCGAGTTGGGCTTCTTTCGGAAAATGTGGCTGACGCAGTGCCCACTGCATTTAATCCAGCGCCATCCGAGAATGAATCGAGAGCTGATGATGACTCGGGACAGCCACCCACCGCGCCTCCTTTGGCATCAAGCATCGACATGATGCAACTGCTGGCTGTCGCGATCAGGGGTGTGCAGGAGCTATCGCGCGAGAACAAGATGCTATCCAGCCGATTGGCCGCGCTTGAGGCTTCGTCTGCATGAGCATCCTCGCCGACATCCAGACGCTTGAGCCTGGAGCGCGGGTGACGGTATTCGAGTTGGATGCGAGTTCGCTGGGCGCTGACTCCCTGCTGTTCCACGCTCACCTCCAGAGCACTCCGATCGTATGGCAGGAGCAGGTCTACGATCCCTGGCCGGTCGAGGCCACCGGCTTCGAGCGCACCAGCGACCAGCCCCCGAACCCGCGCCTGCGCGTCGGCAACATCGACGGCACCATCACCGCGCTGTGCCTGCTGTTCGATGACCTGGTCGGCGCGCGCCTCATCCGCCGGCAGACGCTGGCCAAGTATCTCGACCCCGTCAACTTCGCTGGCGGAAACCCAACCGCTGATCCAGAAGAGCACTTCCCCGACGAGATCTGGTTCATCGAGCGCAAGGTCAGCGAAGACGACACGCAGGTCGAGTTCGAGCTGGCCACCGCGGCCGACCTCAATGGCGAGCAGCTGCCCGGCCGCCAGATCATCGCCAACACCTGCAGCTGGATCATCCGGGGCGGCTACCGCGGCCCGTACTGCGGATACAACGGCCCGCCGGTGGCCGACATCAACGATAACCCGTTGAGCGATCCGTCGCTCGATGTCTGCGGCGGCAAGGTCCGGTCCTGCAAGTTGCGCTTTGGCGCCAACAATCCTCTGCCTTACGGCGGTTTCCCCGCCGCCGGCCTGCTGCGCACATAGCGCGCGACCTCCATCCACCACCTCAAGGCCCGCCACGTGCGGGCCTTTTCTATGGGCGACCACATGGAACACGCAACCCTTCTGGCCATCCAGGCGCATGCCGCCGCTGAGTACCCTCGCGAGTGCTGCGGGCTGATCGTGCTCTCTGCCACCGGCGAGCAGTACCGGCAGTGTCGCAACCTGGCGGCCACGCCCAGCGAGCACTTCATCCTGCCGGCCGAGGATTACGCCGCCGCGGAGGATGCTGGCCAGATCGTGGCGCTGGTGCACAGCCATCCGAATGCGTCTGCGCATGCTTCGGATGCGGACAGGGCGATGTGCGAAGCGAGCGGGCTGACCTGGCACATCATCAGCGTTGGACAGGTCGACGGCGCGCCGGAGTGCGGCGAGGTGCAGACCATCCAGCCGAGCGGCTACGTGGCGCCGCTGGTGGGTCGCCAGTTCGCCCACGGCGTGCTCGACTGCTACACGCTGGTGCGCGACTTCTATGCCCGCGAGATGGGCATCGATCTGTCGCAATACGAGCGTGCCGACGATTGGTGGAGCAACGGCGGCGATCTCTACTCGCTGGAGCGGCTGCAGGCCGAGGGCTTCTCCGAAATTCAGGACGACCCGCAGCGCGGCGACATGATAGTGATGCAGATCCGCGCGCCGGTGCCGAACCATGCCGGTGTGTATCTGGGCGAGGGCCAGATGCTGCACCACCTCGCAGACCGGCTGTCGGCGCGCGTGCCCTACGGTGGCTACTGGGCTGACCGCACAGTGCGTGTGGTGCGCCACAAGCTCGCCACCGGCGGTGTGGCATGAGCATGCATGCAGTGCCCAAGGTGCGCGTGGTGCGTCTGTACGGTGTGCTGCGCGCCAAATTCGGCAGGGAGTTCCGGCTGGCCGTGGCGTCGCCGGCCGAGGCCATCCGCGCGCTGTCGGTGCAGCTGCCAGGATTTCAGGCATTCCTGATGGGAGCCAAGGACCGCGGCCTGACGTTCGCCGTGTTCAACGGCCGGCGCAACCTGGCCGAGGATCAGCTGCACGATCCGCCCGGAGATGACGCAATCCGCATCGCGCCGGTGCTGCAGGGTTCAAAGCGCGGCGGCGTGCTACAGACCATCATCGGCGCAGTGTTGGTCGTGGCTGGCGCCCTGCTGCTATGGACGCCGTTCGGTGTCCCACTGATCAGCGCAGGCGTGTCTATGGTGATCGGCGGTGTCGTGCAGATGCTCTCGCCGACGCAGAAGGGGCTCGGCACTCAGGACAGTCCGGACAATCGCCCGAGCTATGCGTTCAACGGGCCGGTGAACATGCAGGCGCAGGGCAACCCGGTACCGGTCGCCTACGGTGACACCTGGACTGGTTCGGCCGTCATCAGTGGTGGCATCTTCGCCGAGGACCAGCAGTGAGCGGCGATGCGCAAGAGCGCGCACCAGCGCTGCACGGTGCCAAGAAAGGGGCCAGCTCTGCCCGCACTCCGGTGGAAACGCCGGACAGCCTGCAATCGATCGCCTTCGCCAAGATCATCGACCTCATCAGCGAAGGTGAGATTTCAGGGCTCAAGGATGGCCTGCGCTCGGTCTACCTGGATGGCACCCCGCTGCAAGGCGAGGACGGCGGCTTCAATTTCCAGAACGTGCGATTCGAGACGCGCGCCGGCACGCAGGACCAGGAGCATCTGGCCGGCTTCCCGAGCGTGGAAAACGAGAACTCGGTGAACGTCCAGCTGCGCAGCGACCAGCCGGTCGTGCGGAGCTTCACCAATCCAGACCTGTCCGCGATCCGAGTGCGCATCGCGGTGCAGGCGCTGCAGAAGACCAACACCACGAACGGCGACATTGAGGGCCACAGCGTCAGCTATGCGATCGACGTGGCCACCGACGGCGGCGCCTTCAATACGGTGATCTCCAATGCCTTCACCGGCAAGACCACCACGCTGTACGAGCGCAGCCACCGCGTCGACCTGCCCGAGGGTAGCCAGTGGCAGATCCGCATTCGCCGCCTGACGCCCAACGCCAACAGCGCGACCATCGCAGATACCACGCTGGTGCAGTCGATGACCGAGGTTATCGACGCCAAGCTGCGCTATCCGAATTGCGCACTGGCTGCGCTGGAAGTAGACGCCAGCCAATTCCAGGCCATCCCGACCCGGGCCTATCGCGTCCTGGGCCGAATCGTGGCCGTGCCGAGTAACTACGACCCGCAGGCTCGCACCTATGCGGGCATCTGGGACGGCACCATGAAGCCGGCTTGGACCAACAATCCGGCTTGGGTGTTCTATGACCTGGTGACGAACGACCGATTCGGCCTTGGTCATCGCATCCCAGCCGCCTGGGTCGATCGCTGGCGCCTGTACCAGATCGCGCAGTACTGCGACCAGATGGTGAGCGACGGGCAGGGCGGGCAGGAGCCGCGCTTCACCTGCAACGTCTATCTGCAGACCAGGCAAGACGCCTACAAGATTCTGCAGGACATGGCGGCGGTGTTTCGCGGCATCACGTACTACGCCGCCGGGCAGGTGCTGGCCTCGGCAGACATGCCGCAAGACCCGATCTACACGTTCAACCAGGCCAACGTCATCAATGGTCGGTTCACCTACTCGGGCTCTGCGCGCAAGGTGCGCCACACCGTGGCGCTGGTGTCGTGGAACGACCCGGATGACTTCGGCCGCGCCAAGGTGGAGACGGTCGAGTACCGCCCCGGAATCGCGCGCTACGGCATTCAGCAGGTCGAAGTGGCGGCAATGGGGTGCACGTCGCGCGCACAGGCGCAGCGCATTGGCCTGCACATTCTCTACACCGAGAACCTGGAGACGGAGACCGTCACGTTTGGTGTCGGCCTCGAGGGCGTCGTGCCGCAGCCCGGCGACATCATCGAGGTGGCCGATCCGAAGCGTGCGGGCCGCCGCAACGGCGGGCGCATCAAGGGAGCCAGCCTGCAATCTGTAGATCTGGATCTGGTGCCGCCAGGCCTGAGCGCAGGCGACACCATCCGCGTGCTGGGCAGCAACGGCCGCAGCCAGGCGCGCACGATCAGTGGCATCGCCGGCTCGACGGTATCGGTGTCGGCGCCATGGGCCACCGTGCCGGTCGCGACGTCGGTATGGGCGGTCTCCACCGCCGAGCTGGCGCTGCAGACCTTCCGGGTGCTTGCCGTCAACGAGGGCGACGGGGCCGAGAACGCCATCACTTACCAGATCACCGCGCTCGAACATGTGCCGCAGAAGTTTGCCGCGATCGACGACGGCGCACGCATCGAGCTGCCACCGATCAGCATCATCCCACCCAGCGCGCAGCAGCCGCCCACGAACGTGCGGCTTTCGTCGCACAGCTTCGTGGAACAGGGCATCGCCCAGCACGTGCTCACCATCGCATGGGATCCGGCTGACAAGGCCATCGCGTACGACGTGGAGTGGCGCCGCGACGACATGTCATGGGTGAAAGCAGGCCGTGCCAATACCACCAACATGGAAGTGCGCGGCATCTATGCCGGCAACTACATTGCGCGAGTGCGAGCGGTCAATGCGCTCAACGCGGTGTCGATGCCCGCTTTGTCCGGCCTGACCGCCATTACGGGCAAGACCACCCCGCCGCCCTCGCTGGCAAGCCTCACAGCTGCCGGCATCGTTTTTGGGATTGAGCTGTCGTGGACCTTTCCGCAGGGGGCCACAGACACGCAGCGCACGGAAATTTGGTACAGCCCGGCCAACAACCTCGCAGGCGCCACAAAGCTCGGGGACTTCGCCTATCCCCAAGCCAAGCACTCCATGCTCGGCCTCGCCGCCGGCGCGCGCTTCTTCTTCTGGGGCCGCCTGGTTGATCGAAGCGGCAACACCGGCCCGTGGTATCCGATCACCAATGGTGTGCTGGGCGAGAGCAGCACTGATGCCACCGCCATCCTGAAGTACTTGGCCGGCAAGATTGGTGAGACGGAGCTGTCGCAGAATCTGCTCACGAAGATCCAGAGCGTGGACAGTTTGCAGCCGCTGCTGCCTCTGCTTTGGAATCAAGCGGCGAGCTACGGCAAAGGCCGGACCGTGGTTTACAACGGGCGCGTGTATGCGTGGACACCGGACCAGGCCGGAAACGAGACGCCACCAGGGACGAAGTGGCAGGACGTCGGTGCAGCAACAGCGGGCTATGGCGCTCTGGTCACGCAAGTAGGGCAGAACACCCAGAGCATCAGCCTGATTGATGGCCGCGTCACAGCGCAAGGCACGAAGGTCGATGGCATCTTTGTCCAGCTGGATGTAAATGGGGCTGGCGATACAGACTGGAGCGCCGGCAGCACTAACGTGTTCGCCGGCACGGTCACAGTGCAAAGTGTTCTGGCCAACGCCGACCTGGCGTTGGCGCAGCGGATCGACACCACCCAGGCCACGCTGGCGGAGAACACTGCAGCAGTGCAGGTGGAAGCAACGGCACGAGCGACAGCAGACAGTGCCATTGCACAGCAAGTCACGACGGTTCAAGCCACAGCGAACGGCGCGCAGTCCTCAGCATCACAGGCACTGAGCAGCACTGCGAACATCAACGGGAAGCTAACCAGCTTCTACACGCTGCGCGCGCAGGTCACTGCTGACGGGAAGATCTATGCAGCGGGCATGGGCCTGGGCGTGGAGCAGCAGCAAGATGGCAGCTACCAGAGTCAGATCCTGCTGCAAGCTGACCGTGTGGCAGTCATCAACGTAGCCAACGGTTCGCTGACGTCGCCGTTTGTGATCCAGGGCGGCCAGACGTTCATCAACCAGGCGCTGATCGGCACCGGATGGATCACAAACGCGATGATCGGGAACCAAATCGCTTCGACGTCGGTCAACGGCTCGGGCCTACCGCGCTGGGAAATCAACAAGACTGGCGGGCGAGTAGTGCGCGGGGATGGGTTCACCATCAACGAACACCCGAACTATGGCTGGCGGATGACGGACAACGCCACCGGCGTCAACGTGATCGAACTCGGGGAGCTGCTCTGATGGCACGCGGTATTCGGCAGCGTGATCTGGCCGGCAATATCCTGATCGACATCTCCACCCGTATGCCGAACAAGTTCGGCGCGGTCACCATCGCCGCAGGATCAAGCAGCTCTGTGTCCGTGGCGGCATTGGGTACCAACGAGATCTACTACTGGTTTTCAGCCAGCAGTAGCGCTGATCTGGCTCAGACGCCGCTTTTCACAGTCAACGAGCAGGCCGGCACGATCAGCTGGAGCTACGGTGCCGGCAGCAACATGGGCACGCAGGTTGGTGGCGTGCTCACCTACGGGAGGTACTGATGGCCATCGGCGTTCGAATCCGGCCCGAGGGCGGAAATATCATCCAGATCGATGACCGCTACGAAAATCTGGCACTCAAGCAGAAGGGCACAGTCACTGCTGCCGGCCTCGATCCTGCCAACCCGAACAACGGCCGGGGCTTCGCCACGGTCACCGTGGGCGGGGGCAATGCGCCGCTGATTGCAGTGACCTGCGCGTCGTTCGTTGGCCTACGTCGTCGCGCGCAGAGCGGCAGCACCTTCACCTTCGACCTCGTTTGCGAATCTGCCAACGTCCCAATCGACTACTACGTGTTCGACACGACGGACGTGGCACAGATGGCCTTTGTGATGAGCAAGGGCGTGCGTTTCCGCAACGCGGCAAGCGGGAAGGTGGCGTTCGACAGCCGCTACAAGTACATGCGGGTGATCGGGCGGATGCGCACCACCGCCGGCACCAGTCAGGCGGACTTCCCGACGCAGGCCGACGGGGTCGCAATCGCACTTGCGCACACCGGTGCATCGTTCACCATCGTGAGCGGGATGATCGGCGGTGGTGGCGGTGGACCTGGCGGTGGCTGGGTGATGGACCGGCTCGGCTACGTCGCGGGCGTCCGCTACCGTCCAGGGGTCGCGTCTGCTCTGGGCATCAACACCTTCTACGTGCACGAGCAGGGGACGGGCACACAGCCACCGGCGCCCTCAGGCACATACGGAACCATGCAGGTCGATTGCCTGCTGCTCAACGTCCGCAATTACTGAGCCGGCGCGCCGGCTACGCGCCGCACGCCGTTGCGGTCTTGGAACTTGATGCTCCAGGGGGTTATCAGGTAGCCGGGCCGGCGGTAATAGATGGCCGGGATGTGGTCATCGCGCGCGTCCTTCGCGATGCCGTTGACCAGCACATAGGGCGCGGCGGTCTTCGGCACCTCGCACCACTCCTTTCGCCCGTCGGTTTTGAGCGCCAGGGTGTAGGGGCCGGCGCCCTGGATCTGGCCGCACACGATGGTTCGGGAAGTCACCGAGGCTGCGCGGGCGCGCGGCGCAATCCGGGTGACGAATGCATCCAGCGTCTCGCCGGCGGTCGACGTTTCCTGGTACAGCTGGGCTGTCCGGCCGAACTGGCTGTGTTCGCCGGCAGCGGCAGGGATGGCGACGCCAATAAGCGCCGCGGCGGCGGTGATCAGCAGTGCGTGCATTACGTTCTCCGAGTGTGCTGCGCCGGTCAGTGCCGGCGGCCCGAGGTCATCTCGGCGCAAGGCCAAGATGCATGGCCCGCACATCCAAAAAAACGTTCATTTGAGCTATGCCCGCACGCTGCTCGATCTCGGAGAAATCCGACATCAACGTGCGGATCCTGCCGATGTCGGAAATCCGATATCGCTGCCAATCTGCATCTGCCGGTCGCGGTGCCAAGATGGCCGCTCACCCGCGAGGCGCCTGAGCAGCGCCAAGCCGGCACCCTAGACGTAGCCTTGAAGGTCGTCGTGTGTGAGCACGCCCAGACGATGCCCCCAGGACGCGACCAGCTCGACAATCACCGTTGCCTCGGCGGGGAACGCATACAGCAGCTCCGCTTCGAACTGGTTTAGCACTTCCAGCGGCTCGGAAGCGCACGCCAGCCGCTGCTGCAACTGTTCGAAGAGGCTGGGGGTGGTGGTGTCCATGCATGCAGTCTACGGCCACCTGTCTCACGCCCTGAGACGGTGGTGCCGATACTGCGGGCATGGACAGAGCTCAACTCCGAACCCATCTCGAAAATCTCGATGCCGCGGTGCCGGCGCTGTTGAAGAGCAGCCCCGACCGTTGCCACTTCTGGCAGGCCTTTGCCGGCATGGCGGACCTTATTGAGGACGGCGCCATCACGGGCGAGGATGCCCAATTCGTCTCCCGGCGGCTCGATGAGATCTTGGCCTGGCATGGCCTCCAAGATACCGACCGCGACTGTTGAGAGGCGGCCATGTGTTACTCCGCGTTGATCCGAGCCGAGTTCAAAGAGTTCCAGCGGGCGTTCGGTGCCGTGATGGACATCGAGACCTACGTGAAAACCTTCTGGTGGGGCGAGGGCGCCCAGGCGCGCCGGGTCAAGGCGCCGCGTGCAATGGTGCGTGAGCTGCTGGAGATTGGCCCGCCCTACCTGCAGGACAACCTGCGCGCGGCGGACGCGGCCGAGGCAGACACGCTCACCCGTGAGATCTTCGACCAGAAGCGCCGTGTCGGCGATGCAGAGCGGGCGCTGCAGGTCAGGGAGACGAAGAAGGCACGCGAGGACGTGCGCATTGGCACGAACAAGATCCAGCAGGCCCAGCGGCGCCTCGAAACGCTCAAGGGCACGCGGGGGCAGGACGACAGCCGGATATTCCCAGGCGTCTATTGCCCGGTGCTGGTGGTCGAGAACGGCCAGCGTGTCGTCAAGCCGATGCGCTACCAGTGCCGCCCGGCCGGCACGCCGGCGGTGTATGACCGGAAATTCCCCGGCACGTACAACGCTCGCCGGGACAACCTGGAAGGGTTCTGGCGCCGGCAGTTTGGCTACACCCACGGGCTTATGGTGGCGGACCGGTTCTACGAGAACGTCGAAGGCCCAGACGGGCAGAACCAGCGCATCGAGTTCGTGCCGCGCACCGGCGAGCCGATGCTGGTGGCGTGCCTCTGGTCGCACTGGCGCGATCCCGCAGGCGTCGAACCCGACCTGCTGTCGTTCGCCGCGATCACCGATGATCCGGAGCCAGAGGTCGCCGCCGCTGGCCATGACCGGACGATCATCAACATCAAGCCCGAGCACGTCGACGCCTGGCTCAATCCGGATCCGAGCAACCTGGGTGCTCTGTACGCCATCTTCGACGACAAGCGGCACCCGTTCTACGAGCACCGGCTTGCGGCATGAATGCGGCCGACCACAGCGTGCCGGTTTCGCCCGTCGAGGCTATGCAGTGGCGGCGGTCGGATGAGTGGTTGGAGCTCTTCTATCTGGGCTCGCCTGTGATCAAGATCCATGCAGAGGAGGACGGTTCCTTCCTTATCCGGACGCGGGCATACAGCGAGGGGCCAACCGTGAAGCGGTACATGGCGACTGAAGCCGGTGCCCTTCGCTATGCGAACGCTTGGCTACTGAAGTGGCATGGCCTGGCGAAGACCGAGATCGACAACAAGGTCAAATCGGCACAGCTACAGATGGCGGCCGCAGAGGCGGCCCGTGCCGATTACCCCGACCTGCCGCCAGCGACCTTCACAAAGCGCCGGCGCCGGCGCTGACGAACGCAGTCTGCGTATGCTTCGCCGGTTGCCGAGAACCTGCTGAGTAGATGCTTCCAGGCCACCGGGCTTTGTCGTCTGGGGTGATTCGTCGTGCTTTGCGCACACCGGGGAGCCCTGTGCGCGCAGCGATCCAGCGCTCCGCAAAGCGCATGCCCTGTCGTAGGCTTCCCTGGTGTGATGCCTTGATCGTGCAGCCCCGCCAGCACAGCCATACTTGCCCCGGAGTCACGTGGGCCACGGATCCGTAGTTGAAGTGCATCAGCGCCTCGTCGGCGGACACATGGACCCAGCGGCAGGCAGGAGGAAGGGGCGGCGGCATACTGTCAGCATGCCGCCGGTCGGTTTCAGAATATGAGAACAGACCAGGCGCTTCACCCTTTAGCTGCGCGGCCGAGCAGGTAGTCGGCCCAGGCCTGCATCAGCAGTCGCCTCTTGTCGATGAGCGCGCCACGCCGGTAAGCGGCCTCGGCCTTGTTGCGAATCGCATGCGCCAGCGCCATCTCCACGACCTCGCCAGGCGTGTCCTGCGTCTCGGCTGCCCAATCGCGGAAGCACGAGCGGAACCCATGCACGGTGAAGGGCAGGCCGAAGCCCTTGGGCGCCGGCTTCTGCACCAGGTACAGCATGGTGTTCTCGGACATCGCGAACGGCGGCAGCTTGCGATCAAGCCCGCGCAGGATGGCCAGCGCCCCCGTCGATAGAGGCACGAAGTGATCGCGGCCGCCCTTCATGCGCTCCGCCGGGATAGACCAGATGCCGGCGGCCAGGTCGAACTCATCCCAGCTCGATCCGGTCACCTCTTCAGTCCGCGCCGCGGTGAGGATGGTGAACTGAAGCGCACGGCGGCTACGGGCGTCGCGCTCACGCAGCCGGGCCATGAAGGCCGGCGCATCACCGTAGGGCATCGCCGCGTGGTGCTGGGGCTTGCGCACCTTACTCGGCCTGGGCAGCAGATTGTCCAGATGTCCGCGCCAGCGCGCCGGGTTGTCGCCCTGGCGGTGGCCATGCACCTTCGCCCAGTCGAGCACGCGCTCGATGCGCGCGCGCAGGCGCGACGCGGTCTCGGTCTTCGTGGTCCAGATTTGCCGCAGGCAGGCCATTACGTGCGCCGTGTCGATATCCGCCACCGGCATATCCCGCGCCGGCCCGTGGTCCCGCAGCGACTGCGTCCACTGCTCAGCCTGGGCGTCGTTCTTCCAGCCGGCCTTCTGGCTTTCGATGAGCGCATCAGCGCACTCGCCGAACGTCAGGCCGATCGACCTGGCTTGCACGCGCGCGGTGATGGGGTCGCGGCCTTCCAGCAGCGTGCGCCGGTGGTCCACGACAGCGCGCCGCACCTCCTGCAGGCTGACCAGCGTGGTCGAGCCCAGTCCCATCTCTCGCCGGCGGCCGCGCAGTTGGAATCTGAAGACCCAGGACTTAGCCCCAGTTGGTCCCACGAGCAGATATAGACCGCCGCCGTCAGCGTGGTAGCCTTGCGCTGTGATGGTTTGGGCCGCCCTGGCGCTCAATCGATTGGTGGGCCTAGCCATGCTGCCCCATGCTTTGCCCCATGTTTCTACGTGCGATTGCGTGATTCAGCATGATCCGAATAGAGCGTCGCAGGTCATGCGACACAAGCATCTTGAGATCAGGTGAGACTGAGTGAGAGGGCAATATCGGCCTCTCGCTCCGCCAGTGTTTCAAGCGCCCGCAAATCCCTGATTTGCGGGCGTTTTCATTTGTGCCGGCAGGTCAGTGACGGTCTGCAGTGGCATCGCTGGCGCCACGCTGGTGGCTGTGCCGGCCTCAGCATCTGAATTGCCACGAACGCGCTGCATGCAGCGATTCAAGTAAGCCGGGCACGGGTCGCTAAGGCTGTGACACCTCTCTCGGATCTCACCCCGATGCGCCTACCGCCTCTGCTTGGACGCCTGTTTTCTTCCCGGAGCCGTGGGCTGCAGCACAAGGCCGATGCGGTGGACCGGGTGATGGCGGTGATCGAGTTCGATCTTGATGGCCGCATCCTGCATGCGAACCAGAATTTCCTGTCGCTGATGGGCTACCGGCTCGACGAAGTTGTCGGTCAGCATCACCGCATGTTCGTGACCCCCAGCGACCGCGACAGCGAAAGCTATCAGCAGTTCTGGCAGGCGCTGCGTCGTGGCGACTTCAACGCCGGGCGATTCTGCCGGCTGGACAAGAACGGGCGCGAGGTATGGATCAACGCTTCCTACAATCCGTTGCTGGATCGTGCAGGCAAGGCCTATCGGGTGGTCAAGTACGCCACCGACATCACCACGCAGGTGCGCCAGACCGCCGACTTCGAGGGCCGCATCGATGCGATCGACAAGGTCATGGCGGTCATTGAGTTTTCGCTGGATGGCACGGTGCTCGATGCCAACGAGAATTTCCTTGCGGTGATGGGCTACCGGCTCGATGAGATTCGCGGCAAGCACCATGGCATGTTCGTGGACGCGCAAACGCGTCAGTCGGCGGCCTATCGCGCGTTCTGGGAGAAGCTGGGACGCGGCGCGTTCGACGCGGGGCGCTACAAGCGCCTCAACAAGGACGGCAGCGAGGTGTGGATCCAGGCGTCCTACAACCCGGTGCTCGACGAGCACGGGCGGCCGTACAAGGTGGTCAAGTACGCCACCGACGTGACCCGTCAGGTGATCGATTCGGCCGACGCCGATGGTCGCATCCAGGCCATCGACAAGGTGATGGGCGTGATCGAGTTCGATCTGGAAGGGCACGTGTTGAGTGCCAACGACAACTTCCTGGCCATTTTGGGGTACTCCGCCGAGGAGGCGATCGGCCAGCATCACCGCATCTTCGTGGACGCAAACTACGGTGGCTCCGAAGACTATCGGCATTTCTGGGCGAAGCTGGCGCGTGGGCAGTTCGACGCGGGCCGCTACCGTCGGCTGCGCAAGGACGGCAGTCCGGTGTGGATCCAGGCGTCCTATAACCCGATCCTGGATGTGTCCGGTCGTCCGTACAAGGTGGTCAAGTACGCCACCGATGTCACCGATCAGGTGCGCTCGGCCGAGCGCATGCGTCAGTTGATGCAGCAGACCATGAGCATTGCGCAGAACGTGCAGCGCGAGGCGCACCATATTTCGGTCAGCAACCAGGACCTGGTGAGCCGCTCGTCAACGCAGTCGGCAGCCGTGGCGCAGACCTCGACAACCATTGATCAGCTGGCAGAGACCGTACGCAGCAATTCCGACAGTGCCGGCTCGGCGCAGCGCATGGCGGAGGCATCGGCCGATGTTGCCCGACGCGGCGCTACCGTCATCGCCGACATGGTCAAGACCACGGCCGGCATACGCTCGGCTACCGATCGTATCGGCCAGATCATCGAGGTGATCGACGGCATCGCGTTCCAGACCAATATCCTGGCCTTGAATGCGGCCGTGGAAGCGGCACACGCTGGCGAGCAGGGGCGTGGATTTGCCGTGGTGGCGACCGAGGTGCGCAGCCTGGCGCAGCGCTGCAGTGTCTCGGCGAAGGAAATTCGCGGCTTGATCGACAATGCAGCCGACCAGGTGGGCGATGGTTCGCGCCTGGCCGAGCAGGCCGGGGCGGTGATGCAGGACATGGTCAGCTCGGTGCTGCGGGTCACCGCGACCGTGGAGCAGATTGCCGCTGCCAGTCAGGAGCAGGCGCGGGACATTTCCACCGCCAACACCGCGCTGCAATCGATCGGTGTGCAGGCGCGCGACCAGGCGCAGATGGTCGACGATCTGGCGCGCTCGGCGCGTGTGCTGGAAGCCGATGCCGATGCGCTGTTTGCGCTGGTCAATGGCGACAGCGATGGCGCGGCGGAGGCGGCTGCCGTGCGCAGCGAACCCGCGAGCAAGTCGCTTGTCAGGCCTGCCAAGCCGCAGGCGGCATGATCCCGCGCAGAGTGCTGCGCGGGATTGTCGATGCGCGGCGTCGTCGCAGCTGCCCTGCAAGCAGAGGTGCCTGAGCACAAAAAAGCCCGCCGGAAGCGGGCTTTTTGATATCGGCCGATCCCCAGTGCGCAGCGTGCCGCCTGGTCTGCGGCACGCCGTGCGCTGAGCTGGTGGCGCTTACCTCGGCAGATCGAACACCAGCACTTCCGCATCGCGTGCATCGGCCAGCACGATCTCCGGCTCGTCGGTGATCTGCAACGCATCACCGGCCGACAGCGCCTGGCCATTGACGCTCAGGCTGCCGCGCGCCACCTGGACGTAGCCGATGCGGCCCTCGGCCAGTGGCTGCTGCAGACGCACCTCGCCATCGAGGATCGAGGCATACAGGCGCGCGTCCTGGTGCAGGCGCAGCGAGCCGTGCTCACCGCCGGGCGAGGCGATCAGGCGCAGCTGGTTGCGCTTGCTGTCGGCATCGAAATGCTTCTCCTCGTAGCTGGGCTCGATGCCGCTGCGCTCGGGCATCACCCAGATCTGCAGGAAGTGCACCGGTTCGCTGGCGGAGTGATTGAACTCGCTGTGGGTGACGCCGCTGCCGGCGCTCATGCGCTGCACATCGCCGTAGTGCAGGACCGAGCCGGTGCCCATGCTGTCCTTGTGCTCCAGTGCGCCACCCAGCACGTAGGAAATGATCTCCATGTCGCGGTGGGCATGGGTGCCGAAGCCTTCGCCCGGAGTCACCTTGTCTTCGTTGATCACCCGCAGCGGGCCGATGCCCATGTGGCGCGGGTCGTGGTAACTGGCGAAGGAGAAGGTATGGCGCGAGGACAGCCAGCCATGTTCGGCGCGGCCACGGGTTTCGCTCTTGCGGACATTCAACATGCTGCTTCTCCTTGAAAGGGTTGGTGTCGCCAGGGAATGAGTCGGTGTCCCGGCGGCTTGGTGGCTAGTCTCTACCTCCGCGCCGGCGCCAAAAAGCGAGTAGATTTGGTCGCTACCATCGAAAAAATCGAACAATGAAGATCAGCCTGGAAGCACTGCAGATTCTGGATGCGATCGACCGCCGCGGCTCGTTCGCGGCCGCGGCCAAGGTGTTGTTCAAGGTGCCGTCGACGATTTCCTACACGGTCTCCAAGCTGGAGGACGATCTGGGCGTGCAGCTGTTCGAGCGGGTCGGGCCGAAGGCGACACCGACCCAGGCCGGGCGCGAACTGCTGCGCGAAGGGCGGCAGCTGCTGCGGGCCGCGCAGGAGCTGGAGGTGCGGGTGCGGCGGGTGGCGTCGGGCTGGGAGTCGGACTTTGCGATCGGGCTGGATGCGATCCTGCCGGTGGCCTTGCTGCAGGCGCAGATCCTGGACTTCTACACGGTGGCCGACAGCACCCGCCTGCGCGTGGTGAGCGAATCCTTGTCCGGCAGCTGGGAGGCGCTGCTGGATCGGCGCGTGGACCTGATCGTGGCGGCGGGCGAGGGGCCGAGCGGTGGCGGCTATGTCGCCGAGACGATCGGCACGCTGGGCTTCGTGTTCGCGGTGGCCTCCACGCATCCGCTGGCGGGCGCCGGCCTGCTGGGCGCGGCCGAGCTGGCCGAACACCGTGCGATCGCAGTGGCGGATTCGGCGCGGCGTCTGCTGCCACGCACGGTGGGCCTGCTCTCCGCGCGCGATGTGCTCACCGTGCCGGACATGCAGGCCAAGCTGCAGTTGCAGCTGGCCGGTGCCGGCTACGGTTTTCTGCCCGAGCCGTATGCGCGCGGCGCGCTGCAGGACGGCCGGCTGTGCGCGCTGCAGGTGGAGACCCGTAAACCCGACGAAACCTTCTACCTGGCCTGGCGGCCGGGCGAGGAGGGCGAGGCATTGGGCTGGTGGCGGCGCGCATTGCGCCGTGATGGAGTGTTCGATGGCTGGTTGCAGTCGCTTGCCGAAACGTATCGTTCCGTCGCCGCCGGGCAGCCGTGCGTGTGAGGAAGGGCGGATAATGGGTCCTCGCCGTCGCGCAGGGTCGCCGCATGCAAGGCTTGATCGAACAGTACGGATTGGCGCTGGTCTTTGCCAACGTGCTGGCGTTGTCGCTGGGCCTGCCGGTGCCGGCGCTGCCGACCCTGGTGCTGGTTGGTGCCGGCTACGCGCTGCAGGGCGGCAGCGACGCCTGGCTGGCCGGATTGCTGGCGTTGGCAGTGTCGGTGCTGGCGAGTCTGCTCGGTGACCTGGCCTGGTATCTGGCCGGCCGCCGTTTCGGCAACCGCACCCTGCAGTCGCTGTGCCGGCTGTCGCTGTCGCGCGATACCTGCATGAAGAAGACCGAGCGGTTCTTCTCGCGCTGGGGTGTGCGGGTATTGGCGGTGGCCAAGTTCGTGCCCGGTCTGTCGATGGTCTCGGTGCCGATGGCCGGTGCGATGCGGGTGCGCCCGGCGGCATTCCTGCGCTACGACGCCCTGGGTGCGTCGCTGTGGGCGTTCGTCGGGCTGAGCCTGGGCGCGCTGTTCGCGCATCAGGTCCAGGACGTGCTCGCGTTGCTGTCCGATCTGGGCTCCGGTGCGGTGGTGGTGCTGGCCGTGTTGCTGGCCTGCTACGTCGGCTGGCGTTGGTGGCGGCGGCATGCCTTGCTGCGCTCGCTGGAGCACGCGCGTATTGCGGTGGACGAGCTAGTGCCGTTGCTGGATGGCGACGAAGCGCTACGGCCGACGGTATTGGATATCCGTGCGCCGGGCTATCGCGATCTGCAGCCGTACACGATTCCCGGCGCGGTGTTTGCCGACGAGCGTCAGCTTGCGCAGATCCTGGCCAGCGTGCCGCGCGATCGCAGCGTGGTGATTTATTGCGCGTGTCCGGACGAGGTGTCGGCGGCGTGGTTGGCCGGCCGGATGCGCGAGCGCGGATATGGCGACGTGCGGCCGTTGCTGGGTGGGCTGGATGCATGGCGCGACGCCGGGCATCCGGTGACCTCGCTGCTGCCGGTGGCGGTGGTTGCCCGTACCGATGATGTGCTGGGCGCAATGGCCTGACCGCAGTGACGCGATGTCCTGCGGCGGGTGTGCTGGTCTTTGGCAGTTGCTGCGTCGCGTTTGCTGCGTGGTAACAGCGCAGCCACGCCATGCGCTCGAACGACAGGCAAAAAAAAGACCAGCAAGCTGGTCGTTTTCTTCAAGATTGGTGCGCCCGGAGAGATTCGAACTCCCGACCGCCTGGTTCGTAGCCAGGTACTCTATCCAACTGAGCTACGGGCGCATTATCTTGTTTTGACTTGCATTTCCAACTTGCAGATCCGTCGCAGTGCGATCGAATCCTTGTAACTAAAAAGACAGCGGTTGAAGGCTGTCTCTTATTGTTCTGAAGATGGTGCGCCCGGAGAGATTCGAACTCCCGACCGCCTGGTTCGTAGCCAGGTACTCTATCCAACTGAGCTACGGGCGCGTCGTCAGGAGCGGAATTATGCGGATGCCCGGAGTCCTCGTCAATCCCTTTGTGACATTCGATTGTCGCCACCCTCATCGCCAAGACACCGGCGCAGCGCGGCGGCCACGGCGGCGGGCGTCTTCATCCATGCGAAGTGATCGCTGCGCGCGCCTAGTTGCGCATCGTCCAAGGCAACACGTTCGGCACGTGCGTGCGGCATTTTCTGCAGCAAGGCCTGCAAGGCGCCGGGCGGGCCGAAGCGGTCGCGTGCGAAGGTCACTGCGCTGATCGGCAGATCGAGTTGGCCCAACGCCTGCTCGAGATCCCACGATGTGCCTGCCGCACGATAGCGATTGCTGCGACCGACCTGCGCCCAATCGGCGATCAGGCTGCGCGCCTCGGTGCCGCCGAAACCGAGCCTTCGCCCGTGCAGCACGCCTTGCGTGCGTGCCAGCCATGGCAGCAGCCGGAAGATCAGCGGCAGGCCGTAGCGCATCGGCACCGGGAAATTGCGCCAGTACGGCGAGCCGCTGGCGACCAGCCACAGCTGCGCAATCCGTGCCGGCTGCAGCGCGGCATGGCAGCAAGCCAGTTGGCCGCCCAGGCTATGACCGCCCAGCACGCACGGCAGTTGCGGGTCATGCAGGTCGAGCAGCGCGCGGCTGGCGGGGATATCGTCGGCAAGCAGCGTGCGATAGCCCCAGTCGTGCTCGCGCGAGGGGCGCAGGGTGCTGCTGCCGTTGCCGCGCCACTCGTGCAGATACACCGCAATGCCGGCGCTCGCCAAGGCGTGCGCGAACGGCTGGTAGTGCCGGGCGGCAACGCCCAGTGCCGGCAGCCACAGCAGGCTGGCGATCGGCCGCGCCGGTGCGTGGCGCAGCACCTGCCAGGCATGTCCATCCGCTGCGGTCACGGCGAGCGTGCTGGCCTGCACGCTCATGGGCTGGGCGCGGCGCCGAAATGGTCCAGCACCAGCACCTCGCTGTGACCGGGGCTGTGGCCAAGGCGGATGGCGCGCGCGATGTAGTCGATGGCCGCTTCGCAGGCGTTGAGCAGGGAAAGGCCCTGGCACAGCTGCGCGGCAATGGCCGCCGACAGGCTGCAGCCGGTGCCATGCGCATCGACCTGCAGGCGCGGATGCATGAACACGTCCTGGGTGACACCGTCATCGAAACGGTCGATCACCCGCGCGCCCTCGTGCAGGTGACCGCCCTTGAGCAGCACCGCGTTGGCGCCGAGTTCGAGCAGGGCGGCGGTGGCATGCTCGGCGGCGTCGGCATCGTCGATGCGGCGGCCGGTCAGCAGCTCGGCTTCGGGCGTATTCGGTGTGATCAGCGTGGCCAGCGGCAGTAGACGCGCGCGCAGGGCCTCCAGCGCGGCGTCTTCGAGCAGGCGGGCGCCACTGGTGGACACCATCACCGGGTCGAGCACCACGAACGGTGGGCGATGGGTTTCGAGCAGATCGGCCACGCAATGGATGACCTCGGCGTTGGCGAGCATGCCGAGTTTGACTGCCTGAATTTCGAAGTCCGCAAAGCAGGCATCGACCTGCGCCCGCAGAAACGCGACCGGGGGGATATGCACGGCAGTGACGGCGCGGGTGTTCTGCGCGGTCAATGCGGCGATCGCCGACAAGCCGTGCACGCGGTGCGCGGCAAAGGTCTTGAGGTCGGCCTGGATGCCGGCACCACCGCCGGAATCGGAGCCGGCGATGGTCAGGGCGGACAGCGTGCTGGACGTGGTCATGGGTGGATTCTGCACTGCTGTCTGGCGGATGTGCGGATCAGCGCGTGCGCCAGCGACGCCACTGCAGGTAGCCAACGTAGCCGGCACCGGTCACTCCGGTCAGGCCCGCCGGCAGGTAGAGCGCGTCGTAGTGCCAGCGCTGGAACAGCCAGGTGCCGAGCATGCTGCCGCCGAGAAAGCCGCCGATGATCAGCCCGCTCAGCGTGAGCCGGCGCACCTGCAGCGGGCGCCCGCGCAGCAGATGTCCCAGGCCGATGCCCAGGTCGGTGAACATGCCGCTCAGATGGGTGGTGCGAACCGCTGCGCCGCTGAGGGTGGTGGCCATGGCGTTCTGCAGGCCGCAGGCGCCTGCGGCGACCAGCGCGCCGCCGACATGGTGCAGCTTGAACAGCGGGATTGCGGCCAGCAACAGTAGCGCTTCGAGCAGCAGCGCCGCACCGTAGCGCTGTCCCAGCCGCAGGACATCGTCCTGGATGATCAGGCCGCTGAGCATGGCGCCTGCGCAGAAGGCGATCAGGATGCCCCAGAGAAAGCCGATCTCCGGTGCGCTGTTCTGCACCAGGGCCACGCCGAGCAGGCTGGTGGTGCCGGTGAGGTGGCTCACCACCTGATGCTCGGAGCCCAGGTAGCCGACCACGTTGACCATGCCGGCCACGCCCGATAGCGCCACCGCGCCGATCCAGACCCAGCGCGGCAGCAGGATTCCCATCGCGGGTCAGGGCGTACCGTTGACGGCGATCTGCGAGAACGCGCCGGTTTGCGGATCGTACAGCGCACCCCAGAAGGCGCTACCGCCATCGCACACCCGGATCGCTTCCTTGGCCGGTTTCACCGGCGGATCGTTCGGGAGTTTGAAGGCGTTGATGTAGATCAGCTGCTGGCCCTGGACCACCACGCCCACATACTGACGATCGAAATCGCGCGGCTCGGGGATGGTCGGCGTCAAGGCATCCTGCCGGGACTCGAGCTGTTCGATCTGCTGCTGGCTTGGTGTCCAGTAGCCGGTGATCTGGCCCGGATGCCGCGCCGGGCTGTCGCGCGAGCAGGTGTCCAGCACCTGCTCGGCGATGCCCTGGCGGGTGATGACCCAGGACTGCCCGTTCTTGAGGTTGGTCGGTACGCTCGCTGGCGGCGGCGTGGTCGCGCAGCCGGCCAGTGCCATCACGGCGAGCGCCGCCGCGCCGCGCAGCCTGCGCATCACAGCACCTCCGAGGCGAAATCGGCCAGGCGCGAACGCTCGCCGCGCCGCAGCGTGATATGCGCGCTGTGCGGCCAGGCCTTGAAGCGATCCACCGCATAGGTCAGGCCGGAGGTGGTTTCGGTGAGGTAGGGCGTGTCGATCTGTTCGACGTTGCCCAGGCACACGATCTTGGTGCCGGGGCCGGCACGGGTGATCAGCGTCTTCATCTGCTTGGGCGTGAGGTTCTGCGCCTCGTCCAGGATCAGGTAGCGCGACAGGAAGGTGCGCCCGCGCATGAAGTTCATCGAGCGGATCTTGATGCGGCTGGCGAGCAGGTCGTTGGTGGCCGCACGCCCCCAGGCACCGCCGTCCTGGTTGTGGGTGAGCACTTCCAGGTTGTCGGTCAGTGCGCCCATCCACGGCGTCATCTTTTCTTCCTCGGTGCCGGGCAGGAAGCCGATGTCTTCGCCGACGCTGACGGTGGCGCGGGTCATGATGATTTCGCGGTAACGCTGCTGATCCATCGTCTGCGCCAGGCCGGCGGCCAGGGCGAGCAGGGTCTTGCCGGTGCCTGCGGTGCCGAGCAGGGTGACGAAGTCGATTTCCGGGTCCATCAAGGCATTGAGCGCGAAGTTCTGCTCGCGGTTGCGCGCCACGATGCCCCAGACCGCATGCTGGCCGCTGCGGAAATCGTCGACCAGGCAAAGCGTGGCCTTGCCGCCGCCGACCTTGGCCACGCGCAGCTCCACTTCGTCCTCGCCCGGCAGGTACAGGTACTGGTTCGGATACCAGTCTTCGTCCTCGGCCAGCACGATCTCGTAATGGGTGCGGCCACGCTCGTTCCAGCTGCGCAGGTCCTGATTGTGCTTTTCCCAGAAGTTGTCCGGCAGCTCGATGGCGCCGGTGAACAGCAGGCTGAAATCGTCCAGCGCGCGATCGTTCTGGTAGTCCTCCGCGTTCAGGCCGCTGATGTAGGCCTTGATGCGCAGGTTGATGTCCTTGGACACCAGGATGACTGGCACATCCGGATGCTCTTCGCACAGCGCCAGCACCGAGGCCAGGATCTTGTTGTCCGGGATCATCGCGCCGAAGGTGCGGCCCGGGTCGATCGGGTGGATCTGGAAATACAGCCGGCCGATCGCCGCCTGGCCCTTGAGCTGGATACCCTGCGGATGGCTGAGCAGGATGCCGGCCTGGATCTGCTCGGCATTCGTGTTCTCTAGCAGTTCGTCCAGGAAGCGGCTGACCTGGCGCGCATTGCGGCTGACTTCGGACGTGCCCTTCTTGGCGTTGTCGAGTTCCTCGATCACCTGCATCGGCAGGAACACGTCGTGTTCCTCGAATTTGAACAGCGCGGTGGGATCGTGCATCAGCACGTTGGTGTCCAGCACGTAGATGCGCTTGCCTCGGGTCATTGGGTCTTCCAAGTGATGGAGCAGGGGCGAGCCATCACGCCTGCAGGGCAGGGTGATGGAGGACACGGGAAACCAGGGGGCGTCACTGTCTGGCGTGCGCCTTCAACGCGGCCAGCACGGCGTCGGCGTGGCCGGCGACCTTGACCTTGCGCCAGGCCTGCACCACCACCCCTTCGGGCGACAGCAGGAAGGTGCTGCGCTCGATGCCGAGCACCTGCTTGCCGTACATGTTCTTTTCCTTGATCACGTCGAAGGCGCGGCACAGGGCCTCGTCGCCATCGCTGACCAGCGGGAAGGTAAATCCCTGCTTGGCGCAGAAATTGTCGTGCGACTTCACCGAGTCGCGCGAAACGCCCAGCACGACCGCGCCGGCCTGGGTGAACTGCGGCAGCAGCGCGTTGAAATCCAGGCCTTCGGTGGTGCAGCCGGGCGTGCTGTCCTTCGGGTAGAAGTACAGCACCACCCACTTGCCGGCGTAGCCACGCAGCGTGGTCTGGGTGCCGCCGGACAGCGACAGTGGCAGGTCGAAGCTTGCAGCGGGTAGTTCGAATACAGCGTCGGTCATCGTTGCTCAGCCCTAAGTGGAGGGGCGTGCGGCGCGGTCAAGCCGGGCCGACGTCCATCCCATCATAAGCAGCCACGTGGAAACGTTTGGCAAGCGCATCGAACTGCGCATTGCGCTGATTCAGCGACTCGATGGTGTGCTGCTCCAGCTTGTCCACGTGCAGGAAGTACGACTCTTCGTCGTCGCCATCGTCTTCGTCGCGTTCGCCGAGGAAGATGTCGATGACCCGATAGCCGTCCCGGGTCAGTTGCTCGGCGAGGTGTTGCAGCGGTTGCTGCGCCGGGTCGGCGAAGAAATATTCCCAGCGCAACGGCCCGTCGAGATTCCAGTCGGTCTCGGAGCGGATGTGCTCGAACATCTGTTTCAGGGCGGAAAGGGCAATGGCCATCGGAACGTCTGCCTCAGAACTTCATCGGGTCCATGATCGCGTCGAGATTGAGGTGATCACAGAATTCCAGGAAATCATCGCGCAACGCGGCGATGTGCATGTTGGCCGGCACGCCGATGGTCACCTGCGCCGAGAACATCTCCGCGCCGGTCTGCATGGCGCGGTAGCGCGTGCTCTGCAGATTCTCGATGGTGATGCCCTGGCGGTCGAAGAAATCGGCCAGCTGGAACAGGATGCCCGGCTTGTCGGCGGCGATGACTTCGACGATGTAGGGCAGCAGGTTGGACTGGGTCTGCTTGGGGCCGGTGCGGTACCACACCAGCTTCAGGCCTTCCTCGCGCTCGAGCCGGGTCAGCATCGCTTCGAGCTTGGCGACCGAATCCCAGGAGCCGGTGGCCAGGGCGGTGACCGAGACATCGCGCCCCACCGTGGCCAGGCGGGCGTCTACGAGATTGCAGCCGCTGTCGGCGATGCGGCGGGTGACGGGCAACAGGGGGGACTCCGGATGCGTCGTATAGGCGTTGATCAGGAGGTGGTTTTCGGTCGGCGAAGGCCGGGGAGTCGAGTCGGTCAAAGGGGCTTCCGGCATTGCATCAGGCTGAATGGCCGCCCGGGCAGGCGCCCTGGCGGTGACCAGCATACTTGCCCGTGGTTTCGCGCCGCAAGTAACATGCAGGCGGCCACAACCCGCGTGCGCGCGGGCCTTTCCTGTCACGTAAGAGCAGCAGAATCTTGTCCCTTTCCGGCATCATCACCGCGCTGGCGACCCCTTTCGGTCCGGACGGCGCACTCGACCTGGATGCCTGGCGGCGGTTGCTGGAACAGCAACTGCACGGCGGCGTGCAGGGAATCGTCGTCGCCGGTTCCACCGGCGAGGCCGCGGCATTGAGCGACGAGGAGTACGACACCTTGTTGCGTGCCGCCGTCGCGCAGGTGGCCGGCCGTGTGCCGGTGCTGGCCGGTACCGGCCTGTCGGGCACCGCCAAGACCATCGCGCAGACGCGCCGCGCTGCGGCGCTGGGTGCGCAGTACGCGCTGGTGGTGACGCCGCCGTACGTGCGTCCGACCCAGGCCGGGCTGCAGGCACATTTCCAGGCGGTTGCCGACAACGGCGGGCTGCCGGTGGTGCTGTACAACGTGCCCGGCCGCACCGGATGCGACCTGTTGCCGGAGACGGTTGCCGCGCTGGCCGGCCATCCGAATATCGTCGGCATCAAGGAAGCACGCAGCGAGCCGGAGCGCGTCGCCGCGCTGGTGGCGCTGCGCAGCGAGTCCTTCGTGGTGCTCAGCGGTGACGATGGCAGCGCCGCGCAGGCGATGCTGTCCGGTGCCGACGGGCTGATTTCGGTCGCGTCCAACGCGTTGCCGTCGGCGTACCGGCGGCTGTGCGATCTGGCCCGCGATGGCCAGCGCGAGGCGGCCACCACGTGGGACGCACGCCTGAGCGAGTACCACAGTTTCTGCGGGATCGAATCCAATCCCATCCCGGTCAAGGCGCTGCTGCAGCGCGCCGGGATCGGGCACGGCCTGCGCCTGCCGTTACTGCCCCTTTCTGCGGCGCACCAGCCTGCCGCCGACCGCCTTGCCGCCGACGCTGTTGCGTTGGAAGCGCTTTCCAGCCGCGAAATGCTCGCGGCCTGACCCAGGAGATTTATCGATGCGTCATTCCGTTTCCCCCGTCCGCGTGCTCTCGCTCGCGTTGCTGGCGACCGCCACCGTCGCCGCCACGAGCGGTTGCAGCTGGTTCCACAAGGGCGCACGCGGTGACTACGCGCTGGCCCCGGAAGCCCGTCCGCTGGAAGTGCCGCCGGATCTGAACCTGCCCGACACCTCCGGTGCGATGAAGGTGCCGACGCTGGCATCGAGCGCGCAGCAGAACACTTCGGCGCCACCGTCCGCCAGCGCCAACAGCGGTTTCACCGTGCCGGGCGAGCGCGACGAGGTGTTCGCCAAGGTTGGCGCGGCGCTGGCCGACATTCCCGGCCTGACCATCGCCAGCAAGGCGCAGATGCTCGGTTCCTACGACGTCAGCTACGAAGGCTCCAGCTTCCTGGTGCGCGTGGTGAAGGTCGAAGCCGGCAGCTATGTGTCGGCGGTGGATCCGCGCGGCATGCCGGCCACTGCGGCAGCGCCGGTGGCGGTCATCACAGCGTTGAAGGGCAAGCTGGGCGGCTGAGGCCGCTGCAGCAACTGCAGACAGCAGAACGGGCGCTTCGGGCGCCCGTTTTGCGTTCTGGTGCGTGGTATCGCTCTGTCGCTGCGTTGTCGCCAGCTGGATGCTGCCAGGCGCCGTTTCAGCGTTGCAGCAGTGGCAGCTTGTTCGGCTTGCCGTCCCACTCGGCGGCATCGGGCAGCGGTTCCTGGCGCACGGTCAGCACCGGCCAGGCCTTGGCCAGCTCGGCGTTGAGCGCGACGAAGCCTTCCTGGCCTGCCGGGACGTCGTCTTCCGGGTAGATCGCATTGGCCGGGCATTCCGGCTCGCACAGCGTGCAGTCGATGCACTCATCCGGGTCGATGACCAGGAAATTCGGGCCGACATGGAAGCAATCCACCGGACAGACCTCGACACAGTCGGTGTATTTGCACTTGATGCAGTTTTCGGTGACAACAAAAGGCATGGCGGAATCCGGCGTTTAGCCTGTCAATTCTAAAGCAGTCCGGTGGCCGGTGTGGGGTTGGCCGGGATTTGTCGGCCTCCAGCCCTGGCCGCTCGGCGCGGTCCTGACCGTCTCCGGTCAGGCCAAGCCGCGCTGCCTGGCTAGCGCGAACAATCCCGTCGCAGCCAGATCTTCCCGATGCAGCTGCGTCCGCACGCCCAGCTGCGCCAGCGCCAGCGCGTAGCGCTGCGCCAGGCCGGGGCTGCCGACCAGGTGCACGGTGGCGTGACTGCCGCGCTGCTCGCGCAGTTCGTGGCCGATCAGCAGGCCCGAGAGGTAGGACGGCAGTGCGGTGGCGGCGAGGCGGTCGAACAGGCCCAGCGTGCGGGCGCCGAACAGGTGATGGCTGAGGCCACCGGGCGCGGCGCTGCGGTCGACGCCTTGCGCGAAGGCATCGGTGTCCAGGTCCGCAGGGTCGTCCTGCATCAACTTGCCCAGGATGCTGTGCTGGCGCAGCACCGCATACAGCTCGCCGGTCATGACGGTGGCGAAACCGGTCAGCTGGCCGTACGCGATCTGCGCCCATTTGCTGTGGGTGCCGGGCAGGCAGGCGACGTGTTCGCCATCGCCGAGTGCGGCGATCAGGCCGACCAGCTGGGTTTCCTCGCCACGCATGACATCGGGCACGCCGTGCTGCTCGCCGGTGCTTACGCCGGGGACGAACCACAGCGTGCGCCCGGGCAGCAGGTCGGTGTAGCTGCGCATCGCCTGCGCCAGGGCGGCGGTATCGGCCGGGCAGGGCAGATAGGCCTGCTCGACCCAGCCATTGCGGCTGCCGATCATGCCCGACAGCAGTAGCGGGCCATCCCAGCCGTCGATCAGCGTGCTCAGCACGTCGGCGAAGCGGCCCTGGCAGGCCAGGATGCCGTCGCTGCCGCGGCGTTGCTCCAGCACCGTGCCGTCGGCAGCGAGCAGGTAGCCACGCAGGCTGCTGGTGCCCCAGTCGATGGCGATCATGCGCTGGTCACCCGGCTCTCGGGCAGGCCCTTGATCGGCACGTCGCAGACGTACAGGCCGCCGGCTTCCGGCGTGCGCGCCAGTTCTTCGGCGCTATGGTCCAGGCGCGAGCTGATCACGTGCAGGCGGTCCAGCGCGGCGCCGCCGAGGGCGCTGCAGGTGGGGTGTTTGACCGGCAACTGCACGATGCGCTCGATGCTGCCGTCGGGGCGGTAACGCACCACGCGCCAGGCGCGCCATTGCGCATTCCACAGATAGCCTTCGCTGTCGATGATGGAGCCGTCCGGCTCGGCATCGTCGCGATCCAGCGTGGTGAACACGCGCACGTTGCTGGTCTGCGCAGTGTCGGCGTCGTAATCGCAGCACAGGATCTGCGGGCGCAGCGAGTCGCAGTAATACAGCGTGCGGCCGTCGGGGCTGAAGCAGATCGAGTTGGGGATCGACACGCCCGGCAGCGGCAACGCACGCAGGCCGTGGCGCAGCGAAAACTGGTACATCGCGCCGCGTGCGGCCTTGTGGTCGTGCTCGTCCATGGTGCCGAACACGAGGTTGCCGTTGCGGTCGGCGCGGCCGTCGTTGCTGCGCGTGTGGGGGTTGTCGGCTTCGATATCGGCCAGGTGCTCGAGCGGCAGCGTGTCGGCGTCGGCGTTGTCGGGGTCGGCGATGCAGACCGACTTGGCCAGCGCGATCATCACGCGGCCGTCGTCCATCAGGCCGAGGCAACCGGGGCGGTCCGGCAGCGTCCAGTACTGCGTGTGTGCGCTGTGCGGATGATGCCGCCACAGCCGCTTCTCGCTGATGTCCACCCAGTACAGCGCTTCACGTTGCTCGCACCACAGCACGCCTTCGCCATGCGTGCAGCGGCTGTCGACCGCCAGCACGGCGGTGTGTTCGGGCGTGCTCACCATTCGGCGATGCTGCCATCGCTGTGACGCCAGACCGGGTTGCGCCAGTCCGGCGGATTTTCGTTTGCGCGCTTGAGCATGTCTTCGTCGATCTCCACACCGAGCCCGGGTTTGGGCAGCGCGGCGATACTGCCATCGACACACTGAAAATCGTCTTTATTGATGACGTAATCGAGCAGGTCGGCGCCTTCGTTGTAGTGGATGCCGATGCTCTGTTCCTGCAGCACCGCGTTGTGCGAAACGAAGTCCACGTGCAGGCAGGCGGCCAGCGCGATCGGCCCGAGCGGGCAGTGCGGGGCGAAGCCGACATCGTAGGCTTCGGCCATCGCGGCGATCTTGACGCACTCGGTGATGCCGCCGGCATGCGACAGGTCCGGCTGCACCATGCCGATACCGCCGGCGCACAGCACGTTCTTGAATTCGAAGCGCGAGAACATGCGCTCGCCGGCCGCCAGCGGAATCGAGGTGCTCGCGGCCAGGCGCGGGTAGTACTCGGCCTGCTCGGCCAGCACCGGTTCCTCGACGAACAGCGGCTTGAATGGCTCCAGCTCGCGCAGCAGCGCCTTGGCCATCGGCGCGCCGACGCGGCCGTGGAAGTCGATGCCGAAGTCGATGCTGTTGCCGAAGGCTTCGCGGATTTCGGCGACCTTGACCACGGCGGCATCGACGGCGCGCGCGCTGTCGATCAGCTTCATTTCCTCGGTGCCGTTGAACTTGAAGGTGTCAAAGCCCAGCGCACGGTAGTCGGTGATCTGCTGGATGATCGCGCCCGGGCGGTCGCCGCCGACCCAGCGGTAGGTCTTCATGCGATCGCGCACCAGCCCGCCCAGCAGCTCGTACACCGGCACGCCCAGGGCCTTGCCCTTGATGTCCCACAAGGCCTGGTCGATACCGGCGATGGCGCTCATCAGGATGGCGCCGCCACGGTAGAAACCGGCGCGGTACATGGTCTGCCACAGGTCGTTGATGCGCGCCGGATCCTTGCCGACGACGTAGCCGGCCAGTTCGTGCACGGCGGCTTCCACCGAGCGCGCGCGGCCTTCGATGACCGGCTCTCCCCAGCCGGTGATGCCCTCGTCGGTTTCGACCTTGAGGAACAGCCAGCGCGGTGCGGCATGGTAGGTGGTGAGGCGGGTGATCTTCATCCTTGCAGTTCCTGGTAGGCCTGCACGAAGGCGCGTGCATGCGTCTGGGTCGTTTCGAGCGATTGCGCGGGTTTGTACAGTTCGCCACCGATGCCGGCGCCGGCGGCGCCCTGGGCAACGAAGCCGGCCAGGGTCTGCGGGCTGACGCCGCCGACCACGTAGACCGGAATGTGCTTGGGCAGCACCGAGCGCAGCGCGCGCACATGCGCGGCGCCATAGGTGGCTGCCGGGAACAGCTTCAGGATCGTGGCGCCGGCATCGATGGCGTCGAACGCCTCGCTGGCGGTGGCGAAACCGGCGACCACGGTGAGCCCGCGCGACACCGCATGGCGGATCAGCGAGGGGCGCGTATTCGGGGTGACGATGAAGCGCGCACCGATCTCGGCCAGGGTGTCGACATCGTCGTTGCGCAGCACGGTGCCGGCGCCGATCCAGGCGCGCTCGCCGTAGGTCTGCTGGGCCAGGGCGATGCTCTCGGCCCAGCGCGGCGAATTGAGCGGGATCTCGATCGCGTCGAAGCCGGCGTCGATCAGTGCACCGACATGGTCGAGCGTTTCTTCCGGCGTGATGCCACGCAGGATGGCGATCAGCGGCAGGGCGAACAGGCTGGCGGTGGTGTCTGAGGTCATCGTGTTACTCGCGATAGAGCGGAAAGCGGCCGTCGGCGTCCGGATGGGCGCCAGCGTCGGGGGAAGTTGCAGCGCTGCATAGCAGCGCGCGGAGGGCGGCAGGCAGCCGCGACGAGGTGGCTGCGGCACTTGCGTGCGCACTCCAACGGCCTGCAATTGGCCGGCAAGTTGCCGTCATCGTCGTCCACCTCCGCAATCATGGCGTGCGTGTTGCCATCCTGTGGAAGATGGGTCACGTCTGTTCTGGCCGCGCCCGGGAGGTAGGGGCTCCTGCTGCGGCGTTCGATAGCCTCGCGCGGGGAGATATGTGCTGCAAATGAAATTTTCGGCATATTCTATTCCTCCTACGAATACAGCTGCGTGGCGATACCCCATGGCAAATTCCGGCACTCCCTGGTTCAACGCTGCCCGCCTCAAGACGCGCCAGCTCCTGCTGCTGCTGCATCTGCACGAACAACGCTCGGTGCTGCGCGCGGCCGAGGCTGCCAGCATGACCCAACCGGCCGCTTCCAAGCTGCTGGCGGAAATGGAAGACATGCTGGGGGTGAAACTGTTCGAGCGGCATGCCCGCGGGGTGGAGCCCACCTGGTACGGCCATGTGCTGATCCGGCGTGCGCGTGCGGCGATGTCGGAGATCGGCCGGGCGCAGGAGGAAATCGCCGCGCTGCGCGCCGGGAGGATGGGCCAGGCCTCGATCGGCACCGTGGTCAATCCGGGCACCAACCTGGTGCCGCAGGCGATCGCCGAGGTCAAGCGCGAGTTCCCCGACATCCTAGTGCGGGTGGAAATGGATTACAGCCGCCCGCTGGTGGCCAAGTTGCTGGACGGCCAGTTGGACATCGTGATCGGCCGCATCCTGGGGCCCGAAGGCGTGGGCGAGCTGGAGTTCGAGCCGCTGGCCGACGAGCCGCATTCGGTGATCGCGCGTGCCGGCCACCCGCTGGCCAGTCGGACCGGCCTGCAGCATGCGGATCTGGTGCGGCATGGCTGGATCCTGCCGCCGGCCGACAGCGTGCTGCGCGCGCGGCTGGATTCGATGTTCATGGAGCACGGCGTGCAGACACCGACCAACGCGATCGAGACCTCGTCGCTGCCGGTGACCTCCACGCTGTTGCGTGGCACCGACATGCTGACCGCCTTGCCGGTGGAGTCGGTGGCGCCGCTGATCCAGGCCAAGCTGCTGACCGTGCTGCCGATCGAGCTGGGCGTCCGCATGGAGTCGTTCGGCATCATCCGGCGGCGCGATTACATCCTGCCGCCCGGCGCCGAGCGCATTCTGCAGGCGCTGCGCACCACCGCGCGGCGTTTGTACCCCGGTCTGCGCGGGCCGGAATCCACTGGTTAAGCGGGCTCTTCCATTTGTATTCCGGCACGGCATACCAGGCTGTGAATTTTTCATTGGCTGGCGCTAGACCACGCGCCTATATCTGTGAGCCAGATCGCACGCTGAAGCGCACGTGAAGTCGGGCAGGTGATCGGCGGGCAAACCGTCAGATAGAGGGAGGGGCAGGCGTCCGTGCCGGCTCCGCCGTGATCACGCGGGCCGCGTCGCGGCGCCGCGACAACCAGTCTTCAGTCGTCTTGCGTCCTGGGAGGGATTCAGATGTACAAGTTTTCAAGCCATGCCTCGGCAGGGACGGGCGTGCACGCACGTCGTACCCCGCGTTTGCGTCATTCGGCCATGGCCGTCAGCATCGGGTTACTGCTCGCCGCCCCCGTCTATGCGCAACAGGCGCAGTCGTCGCAGGCCGCCTCCAGCGCCAATGGCGGCACCAGCGCGGTGGATCTGGACACGGTGGAAGTGCGCGGCGTGCGCGCCAGCCTGATCAAGTCGCAGGTGATCAAGCGCGATGCCAGCCAGATCGTGGATTCGGTCAGTGCCGAAGACATCGGCGCCTTGCCCGACCGCAGCGTCACCGAAACCCTGCAGCGCGTCAGCGGCGTGACCATCGATCACTTCGCCGCACGCAGCGATCCGGACCATTTCTCCGCCGAAGGCAGCGGCGTGATGATCCGCGGCCTGACCCAGGTGCGCGGCGAACTCAATGGGCGCGACATCTTCAGCGCCGCCAGCGGCCGCGGGCTGAGCTTCGAAGACGTGCCGGCCGAGTTGATGGCCGGTGTGGACGTCTACAAGAACCCCTCGGCGGAAATCATCGAGGGCGGGCTGGGCGGCACGGTCAATCTGCGTACGCGCATGCCGTTCGACAATCCGGGCCGGATCGTCGGCGGCAATGTCGATTACAACTACGGCGACATGAGCAAGAAGTACAAGCCGTCGGCCTCGTTCCTGTTCAGCGACCGCTGGAACACCGGCATCGGCGAAATGGGCTTCATGATCGATGTCGCGCATTCGGAGCTGGCCACGCGCTCGGACGGCATCCAGGTGGAGCCGTACGTGCGGCGGACCGATGAGGCCGTGCTGGCCGGAAGCGGGCGCAGCGAAGTGTTCGTGCCGGGCGGGGTGAACTGGCGTCAGCTGGATTTCGAGCGCAAGCGCGACGGGATCGCGGCGGCGTTCCAGTGGAAGCCCAGCGATGCCACCGAGATCTATGCGCAGTTCCTGCGCTCGCGCTACGAGATGAACTGGCAGGAGCGCGCCGCGTTCTTCAACGACAGTAACAACAGCATCACGCCGGCACCGGGCACCACCTTCGACTACGACGATCGCGGCGCCTTCCTGCGCGGCTCGCCGGTATCCAGCTCGTGGCGCGGGGTGCTCACCGGCGATGGTGTGCGCTTCAATACCGACAACCGCTATTCCGAACAGCGCACCACCACCACCGACATGTCGGTGGGCTTCAGCCATTTCTTCAACGACAACCTGCAGATCAAGGGCGATATGCAGCTGGTGGAGTCGGAGAACGAACAGCTGGATTTCACCGTGTTCAGTGCGACCTATCTGCCGGGCCTGTCGTACGACGTGTCGGGCAAATATCCCAGCGTGCAGATCGCCAATCCGGGCTTTACCCAGGACCCGTCCAACTACTTCTGGGCGGCGGCGATGGATCACCTGGGCAAGAACCGCGGGCGGCAGCTGTCCACGCGTGTGGATCTGGAATACACCTTCGATGACAGCAGCTGGTTGCGCTTTGCGCGCTTCGGCATGCGCGCCACCGACCGCAACCAGATCAACAAGAATTCCGGCTACAACTGGGGCGTGATCTCCGACAACTGGGCCGCCATTCCGGGCACCAGCAACGGCCTGGCGAATATGTCCGAGTTCATGACCGACCAGTCGTCGTTGTTCACCTTCTCCGACTTCTTTCGCGGCGGGGTGAACGTGCCGACCACGCTGGTGGTGCCCAACAGCAGCCTGGTCAACAACTACCGCTCCGCCTCGCAGATGATCCAGCAGATCGTGGCGCTGCGCGGCTACGGCTGGGCGCCGGACACCTATCAGCCGCAGGACACCAACCGCCAGCACGAACGCACCCAGGCCGCCTACGCGGCGCTGTACTTCGGCAACGACGAGGCCTGGGGCGTGCCGGTGGACGGCAACATCGGCATCCGCGTGGTGCAGACCAAGACCCAGGCCGAAGGCTTTGGCCAGTTCCAGAACCTGGCCGGGCTCAATGTCTCGCCGGAACTGCAGGCGCGCTATACCGGGCAGTACTTCGAGAACAACTCCCAGGGCAGCTATACCAACGTGCTGCCCAGCCTGAACCTGCGGCTGCGCTTCACCGACAGCCTGCAGTGGCGCTTTGCCGCCTCCAAGGCGATGGCGCGCCCGGACTACACCCAACTGCAGCCGTATGTGTTGCTCAACGTGGAAACCAACGACGCCGGCCAGGCGACCGATTTTGTCGGCACCGCCGGCAACCCGAACCTCAAGCCGATGGTGGCCAACCAGTTCGACACTGCGCTGGAGTGGTATTTCGACACCAGCGACATGCTGTACGCCACGCTGTTCTACAAGAAGGTCAAGGATTACTTCTCCACCCAGACCCGCAGCGAGATCTACGACAACCGCCCCTGGCTGGTGACGCGCCCGTACAACATGGACGAGGGCACCATCCGCGGTGCGGAGCTGGGCTATACCCAGTTCTTCGATCAGCTGCCGGGCTGGCTGAGCGGGTTCGGCGTCAATGCCAACTTCACCTTCGTCGACAGCCAGGGCGGCGCCAACACCGCCACCGACCCGTACACCAATACCACCGTCACCGGTGTCGAGCTGCCACTGGAAGGCCTGTCGCGGCGCAGCTACAACCTGGCCGGTATCTACGAGAAGGGCCCGTTGTCGTTGCGTCTGGCCTACAACTGGCGCTCGCGCTACCTGCTGACCACCAGCGATGCGTCCACCCGTCTGCCGACCTGGGCCGACGACTATGGCCAGCTCGACGGCTCGTTCTTCTACCGCTTCAACGAGCACCTGCAACTGGGCGTGCAGGCCAACAACCTGACCAACACGGTGACCAAGGTGCTGATGGGGCCGACCTCGTACGAAGGCGGCGAGGTGGATCCGCGTCTGTATACGCGCTCTTCGTTCGTCAACGACCGGCGCTATTCGCTGGTGCTGCGCATGAACTGGTAAGCGAAGGCCATCACGGAACTGCCGTGTGCGGGCTCGCAGACTTGAGCCCGCTTTGGCCGCTCCGGCCGTCCGGATCCGCAATGCCAGACCCAGCGGGTTTGTCGGCGTTGCTATAGTTTTTACGAATAGCTTTCCAGGAATATTTCATTGGTGTGGCACGACAGCGCCGCCCTATGCTCCGGCCGCAGCCGCTAGGTAAGCCTTGTCAGGATTACCACGCATCGCACCGCCCGGCCTTCCGGTCGTGGGCGGATGCGGGCCAGCACCAACGACGGGCAGGGCGTTCGCGCACCGGCCCGCTAAAAATTAGAAGTACATGCGTCCTGGGAGGGAGCACCATGTCAGTGCAACATCGCCACATTCCGGCAAGCCGGACTGTGGGTCAGCGTTCGATCCGTGATTTCCGCCGCTCCGTGATGGCCCTCAGTGTGGCCACGCTGTTGAGCACGCAGGCCTACGCGCAGGACGCGACCACCACAGCCACCCCGGCTCAGGACTCCACCACCCAGCAGCTCGACACGGTGCAGGTCACCGGCACGCGCAGCAGCGTCACCAAGGCGCAGCTGGTCAAGCAGAACGCCGAGCAGATCGTCGATTCCATCGTTGCCGAAGACATCGGCAAGCTGCCCGACAACAACGTCGCCGAGGCGCTGCAGCGCATCTCCGGTATCCAGATCTCGCGCAACTACGGCGAAGGCAGCTCGATCGCCATCCGCGGCCTGACCCAGGTGCGCACCGAACTCAATGGCCGTGACATCTTCACCGCCAACGATGGCCGTGGCCTGAGCTTCGAGGACGTGTCGGCCGAACTGCTCGGCGGCGTCAACGTGTACAAGAATCCCTCGGCCGACATGATCGAAGGTGGCCTGGGCGGCACCGTCGACCTGCGCACGCGCCTGCCTTTCGACTATGACGGCCGCAAGATCGCCGGCAGCGTCCAATACAACTATTACGACCTGGCCGACGACGGCAAGCCGGCGTTCTCGGGCCTGTTCAGCGATCGCTGGCAGACCGGCATCGGCGAGATCGGCCTGCTGGTGAACTACTCGCAGCAGAAGAGCCCGTTCCGCCAGGACACCATCTCGATCGAGCCGTGGTACACGCAAACCGATCTGCCGGGCTATGAAGGCCAGGGCGTGTCGGTGCCGCACGGCGCCGGCATCAACACCACCATCGGTGAGCGCGAGCGCAAGACCGGTGCGTTCGCGATGCAGTGGCGTCCGAACGATTCGGTCGAGGTCTACACGCAGGTGCTGCGTTCGGATTACGACTTCAGCTGGCACGACTATTCGTTCTTCGCCCTGACCGGCGCCAACCCGATGCAGGGCTTGCCGGGCATCCAGGTCAACGACCGCAACGAGTTCGTCAATGGCTCGTTTCAGAACGTGCCGACCGAATCCAACACCAGTCTGACCGAGCGGCATTCGGTGACCACCGATTACTCGCTGGGCGCCAAGTGGACGGTCAACGAGAAGCTGACCCTGAGCACCGACTTCCAGTACGTCGATGCCACCACCAAGGGCACGCGCTACATCGTCGCCACCGGGCAAGACACCAGCCCGCAGTTCAACGTCGACTTCCGTGGCGATCTGCCGCGCCTGTCGGTGACCGATGCCAGCGGCGCGGAAGGCTATCTGGCCGATGCCAACAACTACGACGGCTGGCGCTGGCACCTGGACAACAAGGACGACAACAAGGGCACCGAGTTCGCCTGGCGCGCCGACATGGACCTGGCCTTCGACAGCGACTTCGTGCGCAGCTTCAAGGCCGGTGTGCGTTACACCGACCGCGATGCCGAGACCAAGGGCAATATCTACCGTTTCATGTGCATCAACGATTGCTCGGGCACGCCGTTCTCGCAGTACCCGACCATCGGTCTGGTGACCAACCCGATCACCGACTTTTTCCGCGGTGAGAGCAGCACCTTCGGCCGCACGCTGACGGCTGCCGACTCGGCAGTGGCCAACTACGAGCAGACCCTGGCTACCTTCGGCGCCAGCCCGCTGGAATTTGCGCCCAACAACATCAATACGCAGAACGAGAAGACCTACGCGGCCTATGGCGTGCTGCGCTTCGGCGTGGACAGCGACTCGATTCCGTTCGACGGCAACATCGGCGTGCGCGTGGTGCGGACCGAGGTGGGCTCGCAGGGCGTGCGCACCGGAACCGACAGCGAAGGCGGCGGACTGATCCCGGTGGATGCGCAGCAGACCTATACCGACGTGCTGCCCAGCTTGAACCTGCGCTGGATGCTGAGCGATCAGCTGCAGTGGCGTTTTGCGGCCTCGCGCGGCATCTCCCGTCCCACCTTCGACCGGCTCAACCCAAACCTGAGCCTGAGCACCGGCACCTCCAATGGTGCCTCGACCTTCACCGGTACCGCGGGTAACCCGAGTCTGGAAGCGGTCAAGGCCGACCAGTTCGACACCGCGCTGGAGTGGTACTTCGGCCAGGGCTCGATGATGTACGGCACCTTGTTCTACAAGAAGGTCGAAGGCTTCATCGCCAATGCCGTCTTCAACGAGGTCTACGACGGCCAGGTCTGGCAGATCACCCGTCCGGTCAACGGCGATGCCGGCAAGATCCGCGGTGCGGAACTGGGTTATACGCAGTTCTTCGACTTCCTGCCGGGCTGGTTGAGCGGCTTCGGCCTGCAGACCAACTACACCTATGTCGACAGCGAGGCGCCGAGCCCCACCGCCACCGACACCAACGGCCAGGCGCTGACCGTGCCGCTGGAAGGTCTGTCCAAGAACAGCTACAACGCGATCCTCAGCTACGAAACCTCGCGCTTCCAGGGCCGTGTGGCCTACAACTGGCGCAGCGACTGGCTGGTGACCACCGCGGGCAACGGCACCGGTAACCTTCCGGTCTATAACAAGGGCTTCGGCCAGCTGGATGCCTCGCTGCGTTTCAACATCAATGATGTGTGGTCGATTTCGCTCGATGGCGTGAATCTGCTCGATACCCGTCGCGAAAGCTATCTGGGCACCGAGTCGCGCTACCGTGACTTCGTGATCAACGATCGTCGGTATGGCCTGACATTGCGGGCCAGCCTGTAGAACGCGCCGTAGGAAGTGCGTCTCCGGTCCGGCGAGCTGTGCAGGCAGCCCGTCGGGCCGGTGTTTTTCCTATCGACGGCAGGCCGTCGATCGCAAGAGGAGCCGGAGGAATGATCGCTGTGATCGATCCGCCTACTGTGCGCCGCGTTACCGCAGCGATGTGGCCGGTCCGTGTATGGCTGGCACTGCTGGTGCTGTTGTCGCTTTCGATCCTGCCGCTGCAGGCCGCCGATCCGGCGTCCCAGGGGCCTTACCAATGGCGCAGCGTCGCCATCGGCGGTGGCGGATTCGTCACCGGTGTGCTGTTTCATCCCGCCGAGCGCGACCTTGCGTATGCACGTACCGATGTCGGTGGTGCGTACCGCTGGGATGCGCGCGCGCAGCAGTGGGTGGCACTGACCGACTGGCTGGGTGCCGACGACTGGAACCTGATGGGGATCGACGCATTCGCGGTCGATCCTGCCGACCCGCAGGCGCTGTATCTGGCTGCAGGTACTTACATGCACGAGCGCGCCGGCAATGCCGCGGTGCTGCGCTCGTTCGATCGCGGCCGCAGTTTCGAGCGTGCCGAGTTGCCGTTCAAACTCGGCGGCAATCAATTGGGCCGTGCCAATGGCGAACGGCTGGCGGTGGACCCGCACGATGGCCGTGTGCTGTTGCTGGGCTCACGCGATGCAGGGCTGTGGCGCAGCGACGATCGCGGCGCGCACTGGGCGCGGGTGGATGCATTTCCCGCCGAGGCAATGGCGGGCGCGACGGCGCGCAATCATGTCGGACGCGAGCAGGCGGTGGGCATCGCCTTTGTCGTCTTCGATGCCGCCAGCGGCCGCCCCGGCCGTCCGACCCCGCGCATCTATGTCGGCGTGTCCACCGCGCAGACCAGTCTGTATGTTTCCGACGACGCCGGCCGCAGCTGGTCGGCAGTGGCCGGGCAGCCCAAGGGCCTGCGTCCCAGTCATATGGCCGGCGGCAGCGATGGGCAGTGGTACCTGAGCTACGGCGACCAGCCCGGGCCGGACCTGATGGCCGGCGGCGCGCTGTGGAAATACACCCCGGCGCAGGGGCGCTGGACCGAGATCAGCCCGATCGCGCAGCCGGCCAGCGGCGATGGTTTCGGCTGGGGCGCGGTGGCGGTGGATCCGCAACAGCCGCAGGTGCTGCTGGCCAGCACCTTCCGCCGTCGTAGCCCGCGCGATGAGCTATTCCGCAGCGTCGACGGCGGGCGCAGCTGGACGCCGTTGCTGGCGGGCGCGCAGTTCGATCACAGCGCAGCGCCGTGGACCGCGCAGGCCACGCCACACTGGATGGGCGCGCTGGCGATCGATCCGTTCGACAGCAACCACGCGCTGTTTGTCACCGGCTACGGCATCTGGGCCTCGCGCAACCTGCAGGATTTCGCCAGGCAGCAGCAGCCGTTGCAGTGGTGGTTCCAGGATCGTGGGCTGGAAGAGACCGTGCCGCTGGATCTGCTGAGCCCGATGCAGGGCGCGCACCTGCTCAGTGCGCTGGGCGATATCGACGGCTTCCGGCACGACGATCTGGAGCGTGCGCAGCTGCAATACGCCGGTCCGCGCCTGACCAATGGCGAGAGCATCGATGCCGCCGGGCAGGCCGCGCAGTGGGTGGTGCGCAGCGGTACCGTGCGCGATCGCCGCAACAACGAGATCCGTGCGCTGTACTCGCGCGATGGCGGCGCGCAGTGGACGGCGTTCGCCAGCGAGCCGCCAGCCGGGCAGGGCGCCGGCAACATCGCCATTGCCGCCGATGCATCCCATGTGGTGTGGGCGCCCGAGAAAGGCGGCAACTGGCGCACCGCCGATTTCGGCAAGCACTGGCAACGTGTGCAGGGCCTGCCCGAGACAGCGTTGGCGGTGGCCGATCGCGTCGATGCGCGGCGCTGGTATGCAGTGGATACCGCCAGCGGGCGCTTGTACGAGAGCCGCGATGGTGCAGCGAGCTTTCGCGACACCGGTGCACAGGCCGGCAACCCGGCGCGCGACGAACGGGCGCGCCCGCAGCTGCGCCCGGATCCGTGGCGGGCGGGGGTGGTATATCTGGCCAGCCCCGCGCTGGGCGTGATGCGCTGGCAGGATGGGCGTTTGCAGACCTTGTCCAGGCCGGATGAGGCGCGTTCGCTGGGCATCGGCAAGGCACTGCGCGATGGCGCACCGCCGGCGCTGTATCTGGCCGGCCGCGTGGATGGAGTGGACGGCGTGTTCCGCTCCGACGATGAAGGCGCGCACTGGTTGCGCATCAACGACGACGCGCACCGGTTCGGCAAGCCCTACAGCGTCACCGGCGACCCGCGCCTCCCCGGGCGCGTGTACTTCGCCACCGGTGGGCGTGGCATCTTCTACGGCGATCCACGATGAGCGCTGCGTCCCTGTGCGCGTCATCGCGCTGTCTTACCGTGTACGGCGGCATGCGCCGTCGCATCGCTGCGCGCCGAGTGGCCGCGCCGACCCTGGAGATCACTGCATGACTGTTTCCCTCATCCGTCGTGGCTGCCTGTTGGGCCTGGTGCTCGCCAGCCCTGCTGCATTGGCGCAACCGAGCCTGCCGTTGTTGTTCGCCGATGGCGCGGTGCTGCAGCGCGACCAGGCGATGCCGGTGTGGGGCTGGGCCACGCCCCATGCCGCCATCACGGTCAGCTTCGACGGCAAGCGGGCCACCGCCAAGGCCGATGCCAAAGGCCAGTGGAAGGTCAGCCTGCCCGCACACAAGGCCGGCGGCCCCTATGTGCTGAGCGTGCAGGGCGACGGCGGCGAGTTGCAGGTGCGCGATGTGCTGGTCGGCGATGTGTGGCTGGCCAGCGGTCAATCGAACATGGAGTGGCCGCTGGCGCAGGCCAGCGATGGCCCGCAGGCGGTGGCGGCGGCCAACGACCCGCAGTTGCGGCACTTCAAGGTGCCCAAGTCGTGGTCGCTGCAGCCGGAAGCGCGCCTGACCGGCGGCGACTGGAAGTCCGCCACGCCGGACAACGCCGGCGAGTTCACCGCAGTCGGTTATTTCTTCGCCAAGGAGCTGCGCGCCAGCACCGGCGTGCCGATCGGCATCGTCAACAGCACCTGGGGCGGCAGCGCGATCGAGGCGTGGATGGATGCGGCCTCGCTGGGCCTGGATGCCGGGCAGAACCAGGGCGCGATCGAAGCGATCAAGCAGCGCGATGCCGCTGCGCAGGCGGCCACCGGCAAGCGCATCGCGCGCTGGCCCAAGGTGGATGGCGAGATGCCGCAGTGGCGCGAAGCGACATTCGACGACAGCGACTGGGACAGCATCCCGACCACCCAGCAGTGGGAATCCAGCGGCTATGACGGCATGGACGGGATCGCCTGGTATCGCACCACGGTCACCCTGAGCGCTGCCGAAGCCAAGGCCGGCATCACGTTGGGCGTGGGACAGATCGACGACTCGGACATCACCTACGTCAATGGCCAGCAGGTCGGCACGACCGAAAAGCAGTGGAACCTGCCGCGCGTCTACAGCGTGCCGGCTTCGGCCTTGCATGCAGGGGTCAACCACATCGCGGTGCGGGTGGAAGATCTCAGTGGCGGTGGCGGCATGCATGGTCCGGACGAGCAGCGCTTCGTGCAGACCAGCGCCGGTGCCAAACGCGCGTTGGGCGGCTGGAAATTCCGCCCGGCCGCCGTGCGTGTATCGCTGGTCGACAACAAGAATCAGCTGCCCACGCTGCTGTACAACCAGATGATCCATCCGCTGCAGCCGTTCCCGGTCAAGGGCGTGATCTGGTACCAGGGCGAAACCAATGCCAGTGACACCGGCGCGGTGAAGTACCGTGAACAGTTCGCCGCGATGATCCAGCAATGGCGCGCCGAACGCGGGGAAAAGACGCTGCCGTTCCTGTGGGTGCAGCTGGCCAACTTCAAGGCCGGCGGCGACAAGGGTGAGCTGAGTCCGTGGGCACTGTTGCGCGAGTCGCAGTCCAAGACGCTGGCGCTGCCGGCGACCGGGCAGGCGGTGATCATCGATATCGGCAACCCCGCCGATATCCATCCCACCAACAAGCGCGATGTCGGCCATCGCCTTGCGCTTGCTGCACGTCATGTGGCGTACGGCCAAACGCTGGTGTACAGCGCGCCCGTGTTCAAGCAGGCGCGCTTTGTCGATGGTCAGGCAATGCTGAGTTTCGATCTGCAGGGCAGTGCCTTGCAGGTGCGTAACGGTGGCGAAGTGCAGGGCTTCCGCGTCGCCGGTGCCGACAAACACTTCCATCCGGCCACCGCACGCATCGAGGGCGATCGCGTGATCGTGCGCAGCGACGCGGTGGCTGCACCGGTCGCGGTGCGCTACGGCTGGAGCGAAAACCCGGACGACGCCAACCTGGTCAATCGCGAACAGCTTCCCGTTTCCCCCTTCCGCACCGATACCTGGTGACACGGAGTCTTATGTCCATGCATTCCCCCGTTGCACGTGTGATCGCTCCTTCCCCTGCACGCCGATACCTGCGTCCGCTGCTGCTGTCCGCGCTGACGCTGGCCCTGGCGGCGTGCCAATCCGGCGAGCAGAACGACCAAGCCAAACCGGCCGCAGTCGCACCGACTGCCGGTAGCGCAGCGACCGCGCCCGCCACGGCAGCGGCGCCGGCTGCGCAGACGCCGATGCCGCAGTTCGTCAGCAAGGACGGCAAGCACGCATTGATGGTCGATGGCGCGCCATTCCTGATCCTGGGCGCGCAGGTCAACAACTCCAGCAACTATCCCGGCGTGATGGACAAGGTGTGGCCGGCGATGCAGGTGCTGGGCCCCAATACCGTGCAGGTGCCGATCGCCTGGGAGCAGGTCGAGCCGGAAGAAGGCAAGTTCGATTTCTCCTTCGTCGATACGCTGCTCACGCAGGCACGCGAGCACAAGGTGCGGCTGGTGCTGCTGTGGTTTGCGACCTGGAAGAACAACGGCCCGGCGTATGCGCCGCATTGGGTCAAGACCGACAACCAGCGCTTCCCACGCGTGGTGACGCGCGAGGGCAAGGCGATCGGGTCGCTGTCGCCGCATGCGCAGGCCACCCTGGATGCCGACCGCAAGGCCTTTGTCGCCTTCATGCAGCACCTCAAGCAGGTCGATCCGCAGCACACTGTAATCATGATCCAGCCCGAGAACGAGCCGGGCACCTACGGCAGCGTGCGCGACTTCTCGCCGATGGCGCAGAAGCTGTTCGACGGCCCGGTGCCGGAAGAGCTGCTCAAGCGCTTGAACAAGCAGCCGGGCAGCTGGGCACAGGTGTTCGGTGCCGATGCGGACGAGATCTTCCATGCCTGGTCGATCGGCCGCTACATCGACCAGGTGGCCGAAGCCGGCAAGGCCGAATACCCGCTGCCGATGTACGTCAACGCCGCACTGCGCGGCCCGTTCAATCCCGGCCAGCCTGGCCAGTACGCCAGCGGTGGCCCCACCGACAACGTGCTGGATGTGTGGAAGGCCGCCGGCCCGCATATCGACCTGCTGGCGCCGGACATCTACATGCCCGAGTACCGTACCTACACCACGGTACTGGAGCGCTACGCCCGCCCGGACAATGCGCTGTTCGTCGCCGAAACCGGCAACCGCCCGGAATACGCGCGCTATCTGTTCCCCACGCTGGGCCACGATGGCATCGGCTGGTCGGCGTTCGGCATGGACTACACGCGTTATTCCAACTATCCGCTGGGCGCCAAGCACGTCAACGCAGAAACCCTGGCCCCGTTTGCGCTGGGGTTCGAGCTGGTCAAGCGCGGCATGCGTCCGTTCGCCAAGGCCGCGTCCGAAGGCAAGCTGCACGGCACGGCCGAAGAACCCGGCCAGGCGGTGCAGGAGCTGCAGCTCAACGAGCGTTGGGGCGCCACCATCACCTACGGCGTGCCGCAGTTCTGGTTCAAGGGCGAGCCGCCGGGCAACCCCGAGCCGATCGGCGCGGCCTTGATCGCCGAGCTTGGCCCGGACGAATTCCTGGTCACCGGCTACCACGTGCGCGTGACCCTGCATCCGGCCAGCGAGGCGACCGCCAACATGCTCTACGACCGCGTCGAGGAAGGCGTGTACGACGGCAGCGACTGGAAGTTCGAGCGCAACTGGAACGGCGACCAGACCGATTACGGCGTCAATTTTTCCAGCGCGCCGCAGCTGCTGAAGATCAAGCTGGCCACCTACAAGTAAACCTGCACGGCCACTTGCTGCGCAGCCAGATCGCTGCGCAGCAGGCCCGCTTCCAGGTCGAACGCAATGAACCCATGCGTTGCCGCCCCCGCGGCAGCGTTTCGTAATTCCAAGGGAGTGAACATGCAAACCATCAACCGTTCCGCCGGCCATGCGCCTGCCACCCGACGTACACCGCTTGCGCAGTGCCTGGCGTTGTCGCTGGCCTTGCTGGCCAATGCCGCGCACGCGCAGGAAGTGCGCAAGGCCGCCGATGGCGTCACCGTGGTGCCGAGCGCCAAGGGCGCCGCACCGGTGCGTCTGCAGGTGGTCGATGCCGGCATCATCCGCGTCAGTGCCGACCCGGACGGCGACTTCGCGCGCAGCCCCAGCCTGATGCGCGTGCCGGTGCAGGGCGATGGCAACTTCCAGCTGGCCGAGCAGGGCGACAGCGTGCAGCTGAAGACCGGCAAGGTCACCGCCACCGTGTCCACCGTCGATGGCCATGTCAGCTTCGCCGATGCCAATGGCAAGCCGGTGTTGTCGGAGGTTGCCGGCGGGCGCAGCTTTGCGCCGCTGAAAGTGGAGGGCAAGCAGTACCTGAGCGTGCGTCAGCGCTTCCAGTCGCCCGACGACGAAGCGCTTTACGGCTTCGGCCAGCACCAGCAGGGCTGGATGAACCAAAAGGGCCGCAACATCGAGTTGCAGCAGAACAATATCGACATGGCGGTGCCGTACCTGGTGTCCAGCCGCAACTACGGCCTGCTGTGGGACAACAACTCGATCAGCCGCCTGGGCGACCCGCGCGGCCTGCAGCCGCTGCCCAAGACGTTGAAGTTGTACGACGCCAAGGGCAAGGCCGGTGCGCTGACCGCGCGTTATGCGATCAACGGCAAGCAGATCGTGGAACGCCGCGAGAGCGAGGTGAACTACCAGTACCTCAGCGACCTGACCAAGTATCCGAAGAAGGCGATCACCAAGGACAAGGACAGCCGCATGCAGGTCACCTGGGAGGGCGAGATCGAAGCGCTCACCGGTGGCGAGCACACCTTCTCGCTGTATTCGAGCGAGTACGCCAAGCTGTACGTGGACGGCAAGCTGGTCGTCGATCGCTGGCGCCAGAACTGGAACCCGTGGAATCACGAGTTCACGCTGGATCTGGAGCCGGGCACGCGCCACACCGTCAAGGTCGAATGGGACCTGATCGACCCCAGCTACATCGCGCTGCTGCACCGCGACCCGCTGCCAGCCGCCGAAGCGAAGGACCTGTCGCTGTGGTCAGAAGCCGGCCAGATGATCGACTACTACTTCGTCTCGGCCGATTCCTACGATCAGGCCGTGGCCGGCTACCGCGAGCTCACCGGCAAGTCGGTGATGCTGCCCAAGTGGGCCTACGGCTTCTGGCAGAGCCGCGAGCGTTACAAGAGCCAGGACGAGTTGGTCGGCGCGGTGGCCGAATACCGTAAGCGCAAGTTGTCGCTGGACAACATCGTGCTCGACTGGTCGTACTGGCCCGAGAATGCCTGGGGCTCGCACGATTTCGACCCGCAGCACTTCCCCGATCCGGACGGCATGGTCAAGGCGGTGCACGACATGCATGCGCAGATCATGATTTCGATCTGGCCCAAGTTCTATCCCACCACCGCCAACTACAAGGAACTGGACGCGGCCGGTTTCATGTTCAAGCGCAACGTGGAAGTGGGTGAGCTGGACTGGATCGGCAAGGGCTACAAGAACTCGTTCTACGATCCGTATTCGGAAAAGGCGCAGGCGATCTACTGGCGCCAGGTCAACGAAAAGCTCAACAGCAAGGGCTTCGATGCGTGGTGGATGGACGCCGACGAACCGGACGTGCATTCCAACCTGGACATCGGCGAGCGCAAGGCGCGCACCACGCCCAACGCGCTGGGCTCGTCCACCGAATACTTCAACTCCTACCCGTTGCCGCACACCCATGGCGTGTACGTGGGCGACCGTGCGGCCGACGACAAGCGCGTGTTCATCCTCTCGCGCAAGGGCTACGCCGGCACCCAGCGCAATGCGGTGGCAGTGTGGAGCGGCGACATCGTCTCGCGCTGGGACGACATGCGCGACCAGATCTCCGGTGGCGTCAACATGGCGCTGTCGGGCCTGCCCAACTGGACCTTCGACATCGGCGGCTTTGCGGTGGAGAAGCGCTACGAGAACCAGGACCCGGCACACCTGCCGGAATGGCGCGAACTCAACACGCGCTGGTTCCAGTTCGGCGCATTCGTGCCGATCTTCCGCTCGCACGGCCAGTTCCCGTACCGCGAGATCTGGAACATCGCCCCGGAAGGCACGCCGTTCTACGACAGCATGGCGTACTACAACCGCCTGCGTTACGCGTTGCTGCCGTACATCTACAGCCTGGCCGGCGACACCTATCAGCGCGATGGCGTGATCATGCGCGGCATGATGATGGACTTCCCGAACGACCCCAAGGTCCGCGACATCAACGACCAGTACCTGTTCGGCCCGGCCTTCCTGGTCGCACCGGTGACCCGCTTCGGCGCCACCTCGCGTCAGGTCTATCTGCCGGCCGGCAGCAGCTGGCTGGATTTCGCCACCGGCAAGCGCTATGAAGGCGGCCAGAGTATCGAGGCGGCCGCGCCGATCGAGCGCATGCCGTTGTTCGTGCGCGCCGGTTCCATCGTGCCGACCGGCCCGGTGCAGGAATACGTGGATCAGAAGCCGGATGCGCCGCTCACCGTGGTGGTCTACACCGGCGCCGACGGCCAGTTCTCGCTGTATGAGGACGACGGCAAGGGCTACGGCTACGAGAAGGGCGAGTTCAGCCGCATTCCGCTGCGCTGGAACCAGGCCAAGGGCGAGCTGAGCATCGGCAAGCGCGAAGGCAGCTGGACCGGCATGCAGGCCAAGCGCACCGTCAATGTGCGCTTTGTCGACGGCCCGCGCGAGGACGCCGGTGCGCTGGAGCCCAGGACCGATGCCAGCATCCAGTACGACGGCAATCCGGTCAGCGTGTTGCAGCGCAAGATTGCGTCCGGCAAAGCGCGTCGTCGATGATCGCAACTCGTTGTCAGTCAGTGAGTGCGCAGATGCCGGATCGCCGCAAGGCTCGGGCGTGCAGGTCCGGTCATGCAGCACGGTGGTGCACGTGCTGACCCGCAGGGAAGTCTGCAAGGCAACCGGTGCCGCACTCGCGGCGCTGGGCGCTGCGCCGGCTGCGTCCGTCATTGCTGCGCCGGCCAAGGCTGCCGGCGAGCAATCGCTGCCTGCCGTTGCTGCGGGCGATGCCTTGCAGCTGTGGTACCGCGAACCGGCCAACGAATGGGTGCAGGCGCTGCCGGTCGGCAACGGCCGGCTGGGCGCGATGGTGTGGGGCGGCATTGCCCACGAGCGCCTGCAACTCAACGAGGACACGCTGTACGCAGGTGGCCCGTACGATGCCACCAGCCCCGACGCGCTGGCGGCCTTGCCACAGGTGCGCGCGCTCGTGTTTGCCGGGCGCTATGCCGAAGCCGAAACCCTGGCCGACGCCAAGATGCTCTCGCGTCCGCTCAAGCAGATGCCGTATCAACCGCTGGGCGATCTGTTGCTGGATTTCGATCGTGCCGACGGCATCAGCGAGTATCGCCGCCAGCTCGATCTGGATACCGGCGTCGCCACCACCACGTTCCGCTCCGGCGGTGCTGTGCACAAGCGCGAAGTGTTCGTGTCGGCACAGTCGCAATGCATCGTGGTGCGCCTGTCCTGCGATCGGACACGCGCGATTTCCTTGCGCGTGGGCATCGACAGCCCGCAGACCGGCGCGGTCACGGTGGAGCAGGACGGGCTGCTGTTCAGCGGCCGCAACGGCAGCTTCGCCGGCATCGACGGCAAGCTGCGTTTTGCCTTGCGCGTGCTGCCGCAGGTCAAGGGCGGCACGCTCAGCGGGCTGCGTGACCGCCTGCGCATCGAGGCCGCCGATGAAGTGGTGCTGCTGCTCACCGCCGCCACCAGCTACCAACGCTTTGATGCAGTCGATGGCGATCCGTTGGCATTGACCGCAGCAAGCATGCAGAAGGCCGGCAAGCTGGACTATGCCGCACTGCTGCGTGCGCATCTGGCCGATCACCAGCGGCTGTTCCGGCGCGTGGCGATCGATCTGGGCACTAGCGAGGCGGCGGCACTGCCCACCGACGAGCGCGTGCAGCGTTTTGCGCAGGGCAACGACCCGGCGCTGGCCGCGTTGTATCACCAGTTCGGCCGTTATCTGCTGATCTGCAGCTCGCGGCCCGGCACCCAGCCGGCCAATCTGCAGGGCATCTGGAACGACCTGATGCAGCCGCCGTGGGAAAGCAAGTACACCATCAACATCAACACCGAGATGAACTACTGGCCCAGCGAGGCCAACGCGCTGCACGAGTGCGTCGAACCGTTGGAATCCATGTTGTTCGATCTGGCCAAGACCGGCGCGCACACCGCACGTGCGATGTACGACGCACCGGGTTGGGTGGTGCACAACAACACCGATCTGTGGCGCCAGGCCGGGCCGATCGATGGCGCCAAGTGGAGCCTGTGGCCGATGGGTGGCGTCTGGCTGTTGCAACAGCTATGGGACCGCTGGGATTACGGCCGCGACCGTGCCTATCTGGACAGGATCTACCCCTTGTTCAAGGGCGCGGCGGAGTTCTTCGTCGCCACGCTGGTGCGTGATCCGCAGACCGGCGCGATGGTGACCAACCCGTCGATGTCGCCGGAAAACCAGCATCCGTTCAACGCTGCGCTGTGTGCCGGCCCCACCATGGATGCGCAGCTGCTGCGCGATCTGTTCGCCCAATGCATCGCGATGAGCAAGCTGCTCAGGGTCGACGACGCCTTCGCGCAACAACTGAGCACGCTGCGCGAGCAATTGCCGCCCAACCGCATCGGCAAGGCGGGGCAATTGCAGGAGTGGCAACAGGACTGGGACATGCAGGCGCCGGAGATCCATCACCGTCACGTCTCGCATCTGTACGCCTTGCATCCTTCGAGCCAGATCAATCTGCGCGATACGCCCGAGCTTGCCGCCGCAGCCAAGCGCACGCTGGAAACGCGCGGCGACAACGCCACCGGCTGGGGCATCGGCTGGCGGCTGAATCTGTGGGCACGGCTGGCCGATGGCGAGCATGCCTACCGCATCCTGCAACTGCTGATCTCGCCCGAGCGCACCTACCCGAATCTGTTCGACGCGCATCCGCCGTTCCAGATCGACGGCAACTTCGGCGGCACCGCCGGCATCACCGAAATGCTGCTGCAAAGCTGGGGCGGCAGCGTGTTCCTGCTGCCTGCCTTGCCCAAGGCATGGCCGCGCGGCAGTGTGCGTGGCTTGCGCGTGCGCGGCGGTGCCAGCGTGGACCTGCACTGGGAGGGCGGCCGCCTGCAGCAGGCACGCGTGCACAGCGAGCGGGGCGGGCGCTATCAACTGTCTTACGCAGGGCAGACCCTGGACCTGGAACTGGGTGCCGGCCGCACCCGGCAGGTGGGCCTCAACAACAACCGATTGGTGACGCAATGAGCTTGTACGTAGGACTGGATGTGGGCACGCAGAGCGTCAAGCTGGTGGCCTACGACCCACAGGAGCGCGCCGTGGTCGCCACGATCGCCGCGCCGATGGAACTGATCAGCCGCGACGACGGCACCCGCGAGCAACAGGCGCAGTGGTGGATCGACGGCATCGTGCATTGCTTCGCGCAGCTCGATGGCGAGCAGCGTGCGCAGGTGCGTGGCATCTCGGTCTCCGGCCAGCAGCACGGTTTCGTGCCGGTGGCCGCCGATGGCAGCGTCACCGCACCGGTGAAGCTGTGGTGCGATACCAGCACCGCACTGGAATGCGAGGAAATCATGGATGCGGTAGGCGGCGCCGCAGGCAGTGTGGCCACCGCCGGCAACCCGATCATGGCCGGCTACACCGCCTCCAAGCTGCCGTGGACGCGCAAGCATCGCCCCGAGGCGTATGCGGCGATGACCACGGTGATGCTGCCGCACGACTACGTGAACTTCTGGCTCACCGGCGAGCGCTTTGCCGAAGTCGGCGATGCCTCCGGCACCGGCTGGCTGGACGTGCGCACGCGGCAGTGGTCCGAGCGCATGCTCGGCGCGGTGGACGCGCAGCGCGACCTGCGCGAGGCACTGCCGCCGTTGGTGGAGACCGGCGCGGTCTATGCCTTGTCCGACGCCGCCGCCGATGCCTTGAATCTGCCGGCCGGCGTGCGTGTCACCACCGGCGGCGGCGACAACATGATGGCCGCCATCGGCACCGGCAACGTGGTGCCGGGACGCCTGACCATGAGCCTGGGTACCTCGGGCACCTTGTTCGCCTACGCCGATCACCCGGTGGTGGACGACGAGGCACGCTGGGCCGCGTTCTGTTCGTCCAGCGGCGGCTGGCTGCCGCTGATCTGCACCATGAACTGCACCGTCGCCACCGAGGCGGTGATGCGCATGTTCTCGATCACCCGCGAGCAGACCGACGCCTTGATCGCGAGTACCACGCCGGGCGCCGATGGGCTGGTGCTGCTGCCGTTCTTCAACGGCGAGCGCACCCCGGACTTGCCGGCCGCCCGCGGCTGCCTGTTCGGCATGGACCTGCACAACACCACCCCGGCGCATTTCTATCGCGCCGCGATGGAAGGGGCGACCTACAGCCTGCGCAACGGCTTCGATGCCTTCGTTGCGGCGGGTCTGCAGTTCGACACCATCCTGCTCACCGGCGGCGGCAGCAAGAGCGCGCAATGGCGGCAGATGGTGGCCGATATTTTCAACCTGCAGGTCGTGGTGCCGACCCAGCCCGAAGGCGCTGCCTTCGGTGCCGCGCTGCAGGCCTTGTGGGCCTGCGATCGCGATGACGGCGCTACGCACGCGTTGTCGGATGTGGTGCTGGAGCATCTGCAGGTGGACGACAGCCTGTCGGCGCGCCCGGATCCGCAGCGCGTGGCCCAGTATCAGCAGCACTACCAGCACTTCCTCAAGCACCTGCATGTGGTCAGCCCGCTTTACGCCGGCTGATCGACACGCTTTCTACAACTCCCCCAGCAGCAAGGACA